>NZ_CAMQAZ010000012.1 GCF_946998835.1 uncultured Corynebacterium sp.
CATGATTCGCGAAACAAAGAGCACGATGATCGAGCATCTCCTGCGCACAACCGAGGAACTCTATGCGAGTCGGCAGAGGCTTCTATAAGTCCTGCAATGTCTCCATTAGAAATAGTGGAAGATGCCCAAGCTGATTGGAACGCGAAGGTTTCCACTGATCTACGGCAGCGTCTGCAGGACTCGACCCCAGAATTCTTTGAACGCGCAGTTATTGAACTGTTGTGGGCAATGGGATACGGCGGTGTCCACGGACAGAAAAAGCATCTGGGACGGTCGAATGATGGTGGCGTCGATGGAGTAATTCGTGAAGATGCCCTGGGACTAGGGAAAGTTTATGTGCAAGCCAAACGCTATGCTGACTCAAATTCCGTTGGGAATGGAGAAATAAGAAACTTCATTGGGGCGCTAGATTCTCGTGGCGCGAATAAAGGCGTATTCATCACAACTTCCCGCTTTACCAGCGGGGCAGTAGAAGCTGCAGCGAACTATCGGCACGGAACAATCGTCCTGATTGATGGCGTGAAACTATCCGCACTCATGATTGACTATGGCGTCGCGGTCCAAAAAGCACATGAGATTACTCTTTACGAACTGGATGAAGACTTTTTCGAAGAGGACCAGTAGTGCTCCTTATGAATGTTCCGATGCCTAAAACCAGCAGGTTCAACGCGCGCGTTTTTCACCGCCACCCCGCCCTTAGCCCCAAAGGCATCAAAAACTAGCTAGCACGCAGCTTGCTTTCAAATGCGTTCCGCAGGTTTACTGGCAACGACTGTCGTATGGAAAAAGGGGTTATCGCGACAAGTTCGTCGTAAGCGGGCGGATTTGTAAACTCATTTTGAATAATTGTTTGGAGAGCCTTAATTTCGGTATTAGTGGAGTTGCTTGCCCAGTAGCTAGCCAAGCGTTTGTCCAGTGGAATCCCCATCATCTTGCTGAAAACTTCAGAGGCTTCCTGAGCTGCACGTGAATTATCTGCAATATATTTTTGGCTGATATTTTTCACGTTATTTTCCCATTCTGCTTGTACTGCTCGGGCAGATCCCACATTAAAGGAATGGTATTCGTTATTTTTGAGGGCTTCCTCAATCTCGGCATTTCTCTTCGACCGGAAATAGAATGGGGCTACAATTGGCCCAATCAACATGAGCGGTATAAGAAGTAGGCCAAAAAGCGCGCTTAGGGGGCCGGGCAGAACCTCTACGAGGACTGCTAGGACAGCTACGATGAAGAGAGCTGCTAACGCCATGCCAACCAATGCACCAAAGCTATATTTCTCTGGAACTTCCCTATGCGATGAGTTTAAGGTAATTTCTGGCTTTGGTGGGTATTGTGGCGCTGGTAGAAAAATTCCGCTGACAAGGGCATCATTATTCCATTCTGGGTTTTTCCAGCTCGGGAATTGGCTAACAATTTCATCAGCGCGGTCTGCGACTACATTTTGCCATATTGCGCTTAGGTTTTTGTGCTTTTGAATGTGTTCAAGAGCTTTTGGCCGGTATTCATAATAATATTTACTACCTACTCCATCTCGCCATTGCGCAAATGAAATATTTTTCATATGCGTCATGTCTTCATGGTTCTGCACCCGGAATTGAGTTAGTTCGCTTTGTATACCCTGAATTGCAGATAGCGTTTCGGTATGGTGGCGCTCGGACTGGCGCATTTGCTGGTCGAGCTTGTTAATAGTTTCTTGCTGAAGTCCGTGAGTTCTTTTAGCATCTCGGTGGGCTGAGGCAAAGCCCGCAGCCATAATGATGTTTCCCGCATAGGTTGCGTGGAGCTGCTGTTTCGCCGTTCTTGCTGCTTCTTCTTGGACAGCTGTGTTGTGCCGAACGGCAGATGTCATGTCTGTGTACTTTGAATTCATGCTTTGAGCCATGTCTATATTTCTCCAGTATGTCTAGCGTTGGAAAACTGCTTACTGTGCTGGGATCAAGGAAAATTGTATTCTCTCTTGAGTTACTGGTCGATTGCAGGGTTAAGAGTGGTTAGCCTTGACGTGCCTTCTACTGTTGCTTTTCAACTGGCATCATCTAATTCAACATCGTGCGGCATTCTTCTTCTGAATATCCAGAGTTTAAGCAATTAGACCAGTCAATTTGTCCCTGAACCCACGGGGATGGCTCGTTGTTCTGAGGTTCTGGGGCAGTGTTTGTGGAAGGCCCATCATAGAAATTGTTGGCGCAATATTGCGTCCATCCGGAGGTGCCGTCGGTAAACCAGGTGGTGCCTTGCTCGTATAGGCCCTGCGAGGATTTCGCGCAATGTGAAATCGTCTTGTTTATAGCTGTTGGCTCGCCATTGGGCGCGCCGGTGTAACCAGTGGGTTTGGAGCTTTCCGTCGTTCGGGTCGGGGACGCCGACGGGGTAGGAGATTTGGTGGTGGATTGCGTCGTCGATTCTGTACTGCTTTCTGGGCGGGTGACAGTTTTGGTAACTGTAGTCGGCTCCGGTGCTTTTTCTGGTTCTCCGTTGGCGCAAGCCGAAAGGCACAGTGCTGGAATAGTCAGTGCGAGAGCGAAAACGTGGCGTTTGTGCATGTGAACTACCTTAATGTAAGAGCAGGTGGAAAGGGGTTTTTCTGTAACGCGAGGTCGGCGCGATCTATCTCGGATTCGCAACCTGCGCGGCCTCTATGTTTATGGCTGCCAATTAGACAGTCGCCAATTAGGCCAATTAGATGGCAAGAACTGAGTTATCCACCAACTCCGTGGCCACCAGCGGCGAGGAATTACGTCTGAATACTCTGGGTAGTCCGATATGAGAGTTCGAATCTCGCTGTCGTCTACACCAAGGCCGTGAAGTTTGGCGATTAGCGCCTCAATTTCCTCACTGCAAATATCGAGATCCCACGTCCCTGATTGTTCGAAATAATCGTGGAACAGGCGCTTTACCTCATCGGCGATTTGAGCATCGTCAACAACCCCGTGGCATTGGTTCGCCTTATCCAATATTGACTCCGCCAATGTGCGGCCTCCCTGGCACGAAGGGGAGTATGTCATGGGGAGCATTTTGAGCTCGTAGTAGCAATCCGGTTCCAACAGATTCGGGTTCATAGCCGCATCAGGATCTGGCCACAGGACCTCTTCGATGCGGGGGTGTTCGGCCAACATTGTTGCGACACCGAAGCACACGTGTGCACACGACTTCCTTGTGCCGAAGTCATCGCACTGACATGAAGTACAGCCAGGAAAAGTGAACCCATCAACCTGGACCTCGAAGCCATCGACGGTAATGCGGTAGGTGCCAGCTGCAACCTCGACCAACGGGGATTGCACTGAAAGCTTCTGCGCCGCCTTAACGTCATCTTCAGTGAAGAACGCCCTAATAATTGGCGAATCAAACGTGGTCATGCACTGAACACTAGTAAGAAGGCCGGATTGGGATTGAGGTCTTTTAGAACGCCTGTTCTTGTCTCCCCAGATGCGACAGCGTGCCATACGCAGAGTCAAAAAGTTAGGCACTCTCAATTAACTAGTCAGAGCGCTCCTTTTTCGCCATCAAATCCAGCGCAATCGCAGCGCTAATAATTGCGGCGCGCAATTGTGGCGGCAGGTCGTCTTTGAGCTGCAGCACGTAGCGCTCATGGCCAGTAAGTAGGTTCGCAAAACCCGACCACTTGCGTGACATCTGTGCAACGTCAATGTCGTTGATGGTGAAGGTGGCGTCGTAGTGCCAGAGGTTCCCGTCGACACTGCAATTGGCGAATCCTGGAACGGAGATTTCCAAGCGACGCTTGAAGAAGGCAAATTGTTGCTGAATAGTCGCCAGTAGACGCGGTGAACCCTGCCCAACTGGCCCTTGATTCTTGCCTGCGGAATCCGTCGCCTGCGGGTCGGGGTAGTAGACCTCATAGCGGTCCAGGGTGAGATCGGTCGGATCAGTAATGACGAATAGCGGAGTGCCGTTTGGCTCGGACACCGTCAGGCGACGAGAGCCCATAAACATTCGGCTCAGCGTGCTGCCAGTAGTTTCAATCTTTCCGATGCAATTGCCCTCGGTGTCCAGGATGTCGAAATCATCTGCCATGAAGTTTCGAATCTGCTGGATAACAACGGTGTTGTGCGAGAGCAATCCCCGGTAACGCCCGTTCTGTGGAATCTGATCCCACAGCGACTCTGGGTTATCCCAATATGAACTCATGGCAACAGCCGTCCTTTGGTGGTGCTAAAAGCCGAGTGGATTAGAAGTTCTCTACGAGTGCCTTGTTGAAGGCCTCGAGGTCAGCCGGAGTACGCGAGGAAATCAGGTTGCCGTCAACAACAACTTCCTCATCGACCCAGTTGGCACCAGCGTTAATCAGGTCAGTCTTGACGCTGATGTAGGAAGTAATCGTGCGGCCCTTCAGCGCATCCGCGTCGGTGAGAATCCAACCGCCGTGGCAAATCACGCCGATCGGCTTGTCGGCTGCGGCGAATCCCTTCACCAGTGTCACGGCATCCTTATCGATGCGAATCTGGTCAGCATTCACGGTGCCACCCGGCAGGATTAGGGCATCGTAATCGTCGGCGGAAACGCTGCTAGTGAGCTTATCGACGTCCACCTTTGTACCATTCTTGCCCTCAATGGAGCCTTCCTCCGTGGAAACCACATGCACGGTGGCGCCGGCATCCTTCACGGCCTCAGCCGGGCTCGTCAGCTCGGAATCCTCGAAACCGTTGGTGGCCAATACTGCAATGGTCTTATTCGTTAAATCAGTCATAGCCCCGAGGGTAACGGCACAGTCGCGTTTATGCATTCAGGCGACCGCAACCGTGGCTGCAGCTACGGCCGTCGTCAAGCCTTGTGGAAAACCCGATAAAGTTACCCAAATATGAAACAAATATCCGCCATTGTGAAAAATCGCTTGCGCTCATACCCGCGCAGGCGATAATCTGAAGTCCCGTGGTTACGAAATACATCATCGTTACGGGAGGCGTTGCCTCCTCCCTTGGCAAAGGCTTAACCGCGGCGTCGCTCGGCCGCTTGCTTACCTCGCGTGGTCTGAAAGTGACTATGCAAAAGCTCGATCCCTACCTCAACGTGGATCCGGGCACCATGAACCCCTTCCAGCACGGCGAGGTCTTCGTCACCGAAGACGGTGCCGAAACCGATTTGGACCTCGGGCATTACGAGCGCTTCCTCGACCGCAACCTCTCCGCCGGCGGCAACGTCACCACCGGCAAGGTCTATTCTTCGGTCATCGCTAAGGAACGCCGCGGCGAATTCCTCGGCCAGACCGTCCAGGTCATCCCGCACATCACCGACGAGATCAAATCCCGCATCGTGGCTATGGGGAATGCCGACGCAAACGGCGAAAGGCCCGACGTGGTCATCACCGAAATCGGCGGCACTGTAGGCGATATCGAATCGCAGCCCTTCCTGGAAGCCGCGCGGCAAGTGCGTCACGACGTCGGCCGCGAAAACGTCTTCTACCTGCACGTGTCACTGGTTCCGTACCTCGGCCCCTCCAAGGAGCTGAAGACCAAGCCCACCCAGCACTCGGTGGCCGAACTTCGCTCGATTGGTCTGGTTCCCGATGCCGTCGTTTTGCGATGCGACCGCGACGTCCCCGACTCCCTCAAAAACAAGATTGCGCTGATGTGCGACATCGACCGCGAGGGCGTGGTGTCCTGCCCGGATGCGCCGAGTATCTACGACATCCCGAAGGTCCTCTACGACGAGCACCTGGACACCTTCATCATCCGCCGCCTCAACCTGCCGTTCCGCGACATGGACTGGGCCGTGTGGGGCGACCTGCTCGAGCGCGTCCACAACCCGAAGGGCGAGGTCACGGTGGCTCTGGTCGGCAAATACATCGACCTGCCGGACGCCTACCTCTCCGTCGCGGAAGCCGTGCGCGCCGCCGGTTTTGCTCACCGCGTGAAAGCGAACATCCGCTGGGTCGCTTCCGACGACTGCGAAACCCCCGAGGGGCTGAAAGAAAACATGGCCGGCGTGGACGCGATCGTCATCCCCGGTGGCTTCGGCGGGCGCGGAATCGAAGGCAAGATCGCGGCCATCCGATATGCCAAGGAAACCGGCACGCCGCTACTGGGAATCTGCCTGGGCATGCAGTGTGTCGTCATCGAGGCGGCGCGCACCGCAGGTGTCGAGGGGGCGTCGTCGACCGAGTTCGACGAAAACACGACCGAGCCTGTAATCGCCACGATGGAGGAGCAGCTCCAGGCCGTCTCCGGTGAGGCTGACCTGGGCGGATCCATGCGCCTGGGGTCCTATCCGGCGAAGCTCGCCGAAGACTCCGTAGTCGCCGGTCTCTACGGCAGCGCCGAGGTTACCGAGCGCCACCGCCACCGCTACGAGGTCAATAACGCCTACCGCGCCCAGCTCGAAGAGGCAGGCCTGGTCATCTCGGGTACCTCGCCGGACGGCAAACTCGTCGAATTCGTCGAATACCCCACGGACGTGCACCCATACCTCGTGGCCACGCAGGCGCACCCGGAGCTGAAGTCACGCCCCACCAACGCCCATCCGCTTTTCGACGGCCTCATCGCCGCAGCCCTCAAGCGCAACTAACCTTGGCTCCGCGAGGTCGAATCCGGCCTACCTATTAGAGTAAATCTCATGGCGCACCAATTTGACGTTGTTGATTCCGAGATTGTTCTCGAGGCACCTATCCTCGCGGTTCGCCGCGACCAGGTGCGAATGCCGGGCGGGAAGGTGTCCGCCCGCGAGATCGTGGAGCATTTTGGCGCTGTCGCGATTGTTGCCGCAGATGAGAATAACCGTCTCTACCTGCTGAATCAGTGGCGGCAGGCGGCGGGGCGGCGCCTGGTGGAACTCCCCGCTGGGCTTCTCGATGTCGCGGACGAAGACCCGCTGGAGGCCGCTAAGCGCGAGCTGGTTGAGGAAGCCGGGCTGGAGGCCGAGTCCTGGTCCCTGCTTACCGATATGTTCAGCTCGCCCGGTTTCGCAGAGGAAGCGGTGCGGATCTACCTGGCCAGGGGGCTCCGTGCCGTCGATAAGCCGGAAGCCCACGATGAGGAAGCAGACATGACTGCGTCGTGGGTTCCGGTCGAGGATGCGGTGGCGATGGCGATGGGCGGCGAGATTTCCAACGGCATCGCGCTGTCGGGTGTGCTGTTGGCGGGGCAGGTGCTGCTGCATGGTGCCACGCCGCGCGCGGTCGCGGAGCCGTTTACGATTCGGCCGACAGCTCTGGCAAAACGCCGGACGCAGCAGCTCGGCGTCGGAGCGGACCTGAAACGCATCCGATGAGTTCAATTGATCCGCTTGTCGACGCCTTCGTGACCTACCTCGCGGTGGAAAAGGGCCTGTCGGCTAATACCCTCGCCAGTTATCGGCGCGACTTGGAGAAGTACCGCACCTATCTGCGGGGCATTGGGCGCAAGGAATTGGCGCAGGTCACTGAGCAGGATGTGACAGAATTCCTGGCGTATCTGGCGCGGGGAGATAAGTCGGCGGGCAGGCCGGCGCTGGCCCCAACCTCGGTGACGCGGGCGCTCTCGGCGGTGCGGACCTTCCACAAGTTTGCGGTGGGTGAGGGGGCGTTGGAGGTGGATGTCGCCAAGCGGGTGGCGCCGCCGAAGCAGCCTTCGCGGTATCCGAAGGCACTCAGCATTGATGAGGTCACCCGGCTGATCGAGTCCATCCCCGACGACGACACCGCAGACGTGACCGATCTGCGCAACCGTGCACTGGTGGAGTTTCTGTACTCGACAGGTGCGCGAGTGTCCGAGGTCACCGGCCTGGATATCGATGACGTGGACCGCGAAAAGAACCTCGTGCTGCTGCGAGGCAAGGGCGGCAAGGAGCGCATTGTGCCAGTGGGCTCGCCGGCCATGGTTGCGCTCGATGCGTGGCTGACACGCGGGCGGCCGAGCTGGGTGCGGTCAAACTCCGGACCGGCGCTGTTTATCAACTCGCTGGGACGCAGGCTGTCGCGACAGTCGGCCGGAAATACGCTGGCGGAGCTGGGGGAGCGCGCCGGGCTGAGCGTGAAAATTTCCCCGCACACCCTGCGCCACAGTTTCGGCACACACCTCATTGAAGGTGGTGCCGATGTGCGCGTGGTCCAAGAGCTGCTCGGGCACGCCTCCGTGACGACGACCCAGATCTACACCATGATCACCGCGGAGAATATGCGACGAGTCTGGGCAGGGGCTCACCCGCGGGCGGAATACTCGCGGTAATATGCGGCGGTAATACGCGGTGCTAGTAGGCGGCGGTAATATGTAGCGGTAATACGTGGCATTAGGCCGTGGCGGTAATATTATGGCGCAGTAGAATTGATGAGAAATCTTCAAGGAAGAGGGATTGACTGTGGCTGAAGAAGGGTTGTTTGAGGCCGATCGAGTTGAACTCGGTCTCACCGGTCGTCCGGTGCGCGAGCTGCCGGAACCCGCACCCCTGACCAGTCACGGCCCCGCGGTCATCCTGGCAATGTGTAACCAGAAGGGCGGCGTGGGCAAGACCACCTCGACCATTAACCTGGGTGCGGCACTGGCGGAGTTCGGACGTAAAGTCCTGCTCGTTGACTTAGATCCACAAGGTGCACTATCTGCTGGTCTCGGTGTCCCGCACGAGGAATTGGACCTGACCGTCTACAACCTCATCGTCGACGACACCACCGATGTCCGCGATGCCATCCACCATACCAAGGTCTCCGGCCTGGACCTCGTCCCGGCCAACATCGATCTGTCGGCGGCAGAGATTCAGCTTGTCAACGAAGTCGGCCGCGAACAGGCCCTCGGCCGCGCGCTGCGCCCAGTGATGAATGACTACGACTTCATCATCATTGACTGCCAGCCGTCGCTGGGCCTGCTGACCGTCAATGCGCTGACCATCGCCGAGGGCGTCATCATCCCAATGGTGGCCGAATACTTCTCCCTGCGCGGTCTGGCGCTGCTTACCGACACGGTGGCCAAGGTTCGCGACCGCCTGAACTTCAACCTGGAAGTCTCCGGCATCCTGGTCACCATGTTCGACCGCCGGACTCGCCACGCCAAGGAAGTCATGGAACGCCTCATCGAGGTCTTCGGTGACAAGGTCTTCGACACGGTCATCACCCGTACCGTCCGCTTTCCGGAAACCTCCGTCGCCGGTGAGCCCATCACCACCTGGGCGCCAAACACCCCAGCTGCGGCACAGTACCGCAACCTGGCCCGCGAGGTCATCGAGCGCAAAGGCCGCAAATAATAGGTGACTTCCCCGGATAGTTACACTCCCGAACCGTCGTCAAGCGAGGGCGTGCAGGAAGAGATTACGGGCTTCCGCGTCGCGCTCGCGAACTTCAACGGGCCCTTCGACCTGCTGTTGCAGCTGATTAGCAGCAAAAAAATGGACGTCACCGAGGTCGCGCTGGCGGCGGTCACAGACGAGTTTATTTCGTACACGCGCAGCCTTGATGCGGTTAGCGACCTCGACGAGATTACTGAATTCCTCGTCGTGGCAGCGACGCTGCTCGACCTCAAAACCGCACGGCTTCTGCCGCGTGGCGACGTCGACAGCGAAGAAGACCTCGAACTGCTAGAAGCGCGCGACCTGCTGTTCGCCCGACTGCTGCAGTACCAGGCCTACGGCAAGGTGGCCGACCAATTCGAAGAGTGGCAAAAGACCGCGCCGCGGCGCTATCCGCGGGCCGTGGGGCCCGATAAGCAATTCGAGGAACTACTGCCGCCCGTGCGCCTGGGCATGACGCTCGGGGAGTTTGCCGAGTTTGCGGCCGTCGTGATGCGGCCGAAGCCACCAGAGGAAGTCGGTGTGGGGCACATCCACGGCGTGCCCGTGTCCGTGCCGGAACAGGCGGGCAAGATTCTGGACTCGCTGCGGTTGGCAGGTGAGGGGACCTGGCTGACCTTTACGCAGCTGACATCGGAGTGTCGCGTGTCGATGGAAGTCGTCGGGCGGTTCCTGGCGCTGCTGGAGCTCTACCGCGCCCAGGCGATCGGTGTGGAGCAGGAAGAGGCGCTGGAGGAAATCCACGTGGCGTGGACCGGGCTGGACGTGGACCCGGCCGTCGTGGCGGCGGCGAACTGGGAGTAGATGGCTGGTGGTCTGTGCTGGCTGTTGGGCTCGGGCGGGCGTGCCAATTAGCGCCCGGTCGATTAGCGCCCGGCGCGGGAGGTTGCGTAATCTGACGCGCATGAGCGAAACCAGTTCCGCACCATCCGAGCACGCTACGGAGTCCGCGCCTGCTTCTTCGGCGCAGTTGCCGCCCATTGACCCGTTGCGAGCGGGCGTGGAGTCAATCCTGCTCGTGGTCGATACGCCGGTGGCGGCAGAGGATATGGCGCGTGCGCTGGATGTTTCCGCAAGTGATGTCCGTGACGTGCTTCGCGAGATTGAGTACGAATACCGTGCACGTCGCAGCGGCATTGAGCTGCGGGAGACGGATGAGGGCTGGCGCTTCTACACGGCTCCCGCGCACGCTAGCGCGGTGGAGCGATTTTTGCTGGATGGCTCGCAGTCGAAGCTCTCACGTGCAGCTATGGAGACACTGGCAGTGGTGGCTTACCGACAGCCGGCCACGCGTGCCCAGGTCTCCGGTGTGCGCGGTGTCAATGTCGATGGTGTGATGCGCACGCTGGTCGCGCGCGGGCTGATTGCCGAGTCGGGAGAGGACCCGGCAACCGGTGCGCATTTGTACGTTACGACGACGCTGTTCCTGGAGCTTTTGGGGATAGATTCGCTGGACCAGCTGCCTGACTTGGCTCCGCTGCTGCCTGAGGTCGACTTGATCGACGAGCCGCTGGACTAGGTGGGGCCTTAGCGGGGGGGGATAGGCGTGGCGTGGCGGGCGTGGTGGGGTATAGCGGGCCTTACTCCGGTATTGTGGATTCACTTCACGGTTATTGATTCACTTCACGACATGGGTGTCACTTCATGCCACCTCCACAGCTGGCACGAGGTGCCATAGGTGTCGTGAAGTCGCGTTTAGGGGCTGCTCACTGCCGCTCGCTGCGCACTGCGGGTCTTTGCACCCCTGCTGCGCTCACCGCACGCCCTGTGGATAACTCCCGAAAACTGCAAACTATCCACAGCCAGCGCCAAATCGACGCCTCCTGAGCCTCCGTGTGAGCCCAAAAATGAGAACGTAGCTCTCACAAACACTCACGCAACCGCAGCGCAAACAACGCCGCACACCCACCAACCAGCAATTTCATGGACCTCAGGAGCGCAATCCGATGCCGCAGTGGATCTACGACGCCGACGACATCATCCGAACCGGCCAGCAGCGCGAGTGTGCCCGCCCCAGCACATTCGCAATTTCCCGAATCGGCCAGCACTCCGACCGAGATCTCCACCAGCGGGTCAAACCCGGCAGCCTCTTGCGGCTCGCACACGGCGCGTACGTGCCAGTCGACAGGTGGCTCAGCCTAAACAGCACCGAACGTTACGTCCTGGAAATCAAAGCGCTCATCCATCGCGGCACCGCCACCGTAATCACCCGTGATGCCGCCGCCGCTCTCCACGGTTTACCTCTACTCACCAATGGCACTCCCATCGCAATAGCCAACTCCGGTCGCACGCGCGGGCAATCGCGAAGCACACCGAATGGCCCGTACCAGCCGCACAAACGCCTCCTCCGCGTCTCCGGCCGGATTCTCCCCGAGGACATTGTCGAAGTCGATGGCCGCCTTATCACCGATATCCCAAAGTCTGTCATCGACGTCTGCCGTTCCCGCACCCCGCACAATGCACTAGTGCTTGCCGACGCCGCCCTCCTGCGCCACACCGATACCGAGGAACTGTTGGCCACGTTGAACGCGTATCCCCGTTCTCCGGGAAATGCCCAGGCCAGAAGGTTGTTGAGGCAAGCGACAGCGTTGTCGGAGAGTATTGGTGAATCGCTTACTAAAGGGGCAATCGTTCAGGCGGGCATAGCCGCCGTCGATGATTCTCGGGCCCCGTTGCTTCAGCAGGTGTCCTTTCGGGATGAGCGTGGCTTCATCGCGCGTGTGGACTTCTACCTCCCCGAACTTGGTCTGGTCGTCGAGTTTGATGGCCGTATGAAATACACCGACGGCGGGGTTGCGGACACGCAGGTGGCAATCGCAAAGGAGCTGGAGCGCGAAAAGCGCCTGAAGAATCTCGGGCTGAATGTCATCCGAATCGTTTGGTCACAGCTTTTCGACGGCTCCGCCGTAGCCACTTTGCGGCAAGTGGCCGCGGAAATCCGGCGTCATCTAGCAAATGGAGGCAGTTGCTATCGAGGTAACTACGCCTTCGCTCGGCCGCCCATCACGATTACAGGAAAGGCGGCCGAGCTGGCTATGCGTCGCCGGCGAGTGTGGAGCCAAGCGGGGCGGCTGTACTAGCTCCTGTCCCGCTTGCCGCTGGCGCTGACGCTGACGCTGCCGCTGCCGGCCCCTCCCGCTTCCTGCTTCCGCTCTCGCTCCCCGCGCCCGCTGTCATCCGCAGGCCAATTCTCCACTTCACGACACCCATGTCACCTCATGCCACCTCCACAGCTGCCACGAGGTGACGTAGCTGTCGTAAAGTCGCCGAAGCTCGCTGAGGGGCGCCGAGGCTCGCCGGGCTCGCTGAGGGGCGCCGAGGCTCGCCGGGCTCGCTGGAAGCCCCTAGGAAGTCCTAGCCAAGCACCGACTCAGTCCCAAACACCAACCCCGAACGGTGTTCAAGTCTGGCGCTGTACAGGTACTATGCTTGAGTATCATGACAGCCTCGGAAACCACCCCGCCGCAAACCCAGCAGCACGCCCAGCCACCTTCACAAGCGGCAACCCAGTCGCCCACACAGCCGCCTGCACCAGCATCTGCCGCCGACCTCGCAGGCTTCGACGCCGACCACATCTGGCACCCATACGGCCCCATCCCGTCACCGGTCGCGCCCAAACTGGTCGAATCCGCAGAGGGCGTCTACCTCCACCTGGCTGACGGCCGCACCCTCATCGACGGCATGAGCAGCTGGTGGGCCGCCTGCCACGGCCACTCGCACCCGAAGCTGGTCGCAGCTGCGAAGAAGCAGGCCACCACGATGTCGCACGTCATGTTCGGCGGCCTCACACACCGCCCGGCCATTGAACTGACGGAGAAGCTCTTGAAGCTCGCGGGCCCCGGCTTCGATGCCATCTTCTACTCGGACTCGGGCTCGGTCTCCGTGGAGGTCGCCATCAAAATGGCGTTGCAGTATCAGCAGGCCAAAGGCCATCCCGAGCGCACCCGCCTGGCCACCTGGCGCGGTGGCTATCACGGCGACACCCGCGCGCCCATGACCGTCTGCGACCCCGAGGGCGGCATGCATTCGCTGTGGACGGGGCAGTGGACTCCGCAGGTCTTTGCCGACAAACCACCCGTCCGCGGCGCAACCGAAGAGGAACGCGCACGCTATCTCGCGCACTTCGATTCGCTTATCGACGACTCCGTCGCCGGCATCATCATTGAACCGGTAGTCCAAGGCGCTGGTGGCATGCGGTTCCATGACCACGAGCTGCTTGTGGGACTCCGGAAGCTGTGTGACAAGCATGGGATTCTTCTCATCGCGGATGAGATTGCCACCGGCTTCGGCCGTGCTGGGGACCTCTTCACGACGCAGGCGGCCGGGATTGTGCCGGACATTATGTGTGTCGGTAAGGCGCTGACCGGTGGCTTTATGAGCTTCGCAGCCACCCTCACGACCGCCGACGTGGCCCGCACCATTTCCAGTGGCGCAGGCGGAGGCATCATGCACGGCCCCACCTTCATGGGCAACCCCTTGGCCTGTGCGGTGGCGTGTGCGCAGCTCGACCTGATTGCAGAAGAGCAGTGGCGTGAGGATGTCCCGCGCATCGAGTCCCGACTCCGCAACCAGCTCCAGCCCCTAGCCAGCAGCGATGCCGTAGCCGATGTTCGTGTTCTCGGCGCTATCGGTGTCGTGGAGATGCAGCGCCCGGTGGACATGGGGCTGGCCACCACAGCGGCTGTTGATGCCGGGGTGTGGCTGCGGCCATTCGGCAAGTTGGTCTACACGATGCCTCCGTACATCAGCACCGATTACGAGGTCGACCGCATCTGCGAGGCCATCGCTGCCGTCGTTGCGGCGGAGGAAAAACGTAGGTAACGCTGCGGAGCAGAGCAACGCTGCGGAGCAGAGCAACACAACAAGCACACCACCACAGCCCACACACCACCACAACGACCAAAAGGAGCACCAACCACCATGAGCATCGTCCTTGTCACCGGCACCGGCACCGATATTGGAAAGACCATCGGCACAGCAGCCCTGGCGGCGGCACTTCGCGAGGCGGGTAAGGAGGTGCACGTCGTCAAGCCGATTCAGACCGGTTTTCCGGGACCAAACGGCGGCGATCTGGACACTGTCGCCGAACTGACGGGGATTGACAACCTGCATGGTTTCGAGCGATACCCCGAGCCGATGGCACCGGTGGCGGCGGCGCAGCGTGCGGGTATGCGCCTGCCGGAGGCCACGGAGATAGCGGAGAAGATCAAGCTTATTGACGGGCCGAACCGCGTTGTCCTCGTGGAGGGCGCGGGCGGGCTGCTAGTGAGGCTCGGCGAGGACTGGGCGCTGCCGGAGCTGGCGGGATTGCTGCAGGGAAGTCAGATGGTGGTCGTGACGCGGTTGGATCTGGGGTGCCTGAACGAGGCGGAGCTCACTGTGGAGGTGGCGCGTGGCCGTGGGGTCAATGTCACGGCGTTGGTCGGTGGTTCGCTGCCGACAGAGAACGATCCAATTATCGAGACCAACCTGGAAGAATTGCCGCGCATCACCGGGGTGCCGCTGCTGGGTTCGGTGCAGGCGGGAGCGGGCAGGTTGGGTCGGCAGGAGTTTGTGGCGAAAGCTTCGCAGTGGCTGCCGGGCGTGCGTGAGTGGGCCGCCGGGCTTTAAGGCAGCTCCGGCTTTAAGGCAGCTCCGGCTTTAAGGCAGCTCCGGCGGAGAGGCCGCGCGGGACGTCGTTAAGCTGGTGTTTTGCGAAAAACGTGCTAAGGTGGCTAGTCGACAAGGCGCGAGGCTTTCTCTGTAATTCTCTTTAGTAACCTGCTTCCACCGGCCGTTTTGGGCCCACGGGGGAGAGAACAGCGTCGCCTGGCGCTGAAGTTCTAGCAAACAGAACAATCTCCAACGCTTGAAAAGGATGTAGGTCAAGTGGCTAAACCCGCTCGCCGAGAAGGCACACCGGCACACAAGAACCGTAAGAATCACTCCAACCGCGCACACGGCTCGACTAATGCCCAGCGCAATCGCAGCCGTCGTGACAGCGGTGCGAAGATGGAAACCTCCAACGTCCACGCGAAGGACATCTACGTATCCAATGCCCGCCCGGCGCGCCACCAGCACGTCGACACAGACCGCCGCGGTGCGGGCAAGCGTGCTCACAGCCAGGCAGGCGAGGGCGTGCGACTGCAGAAGGTGCTGGCACAGGCAGGCGTGGCGTCGCGTCGTATGGCAGAAAAGCTTATCGACGAAGGCCGCGTCGAGGTCGACGGCAAAATCGTGACGCGACAGGGCGTGCGGGTGGACCCGAACACGTCTGTGATTCGCGTCGATGGTTCCCGCGTCATCGTCAATGAGGACATGCAGTACTTCGTCCTGAACAAGCCGCGTGGTGTGCAGTCGACCATGCATGATGACATGGGCCGCCCGTGTGTGGGCGACATCATCGGTGAGAAAATCAGCGCTGGTCAGCGTCTCTTCCACGTTGGTCGTCTGGATGCGGCCACCGAGGGGCTGCTGCTGCTGACCAACGACGGTGAGCTGGCCAACCGACTGATGCACCCGAGCTACGAGGTCACCAAGACCTACATGGCCACCGTCGTCGGCGAGGTCGACGCCAAGGTCATGCGCGAGCTGGAAAAGGGCATTGAGCTCGATGACGGCATCGCCAAGGCGGACATGGCGCAGGTCATTGATGTCTGGCAGGGCCGCTCTATCGTCCGTATTGAGCTGCACGAGGGCCGCAAGCACATCGTGCGCCGAATGCTCAAGACCGCCGGCTTCCCCGTCGAGCGCCTGGTGCGCACTAAGATTCACACTGTCCAACTGGGCGAGCAGACCCCGGGAGCGCTGCGCGCACTCAACCGCGCTGAGCTGACCTCCCTCTACAACGCGGTGGGGCTGTAAATGGCACTAGTGAAAAAGAACGAAGAAAACCGCGCAGCCGAACAACACGGAGCTGAAGGAGCCCACATGAGCGAGCAGAACACTGACGACATGCTGTTGGTTGCCATTGATGGCCCCTCCGGCACTGGCAAGTCGACTGTCTCCCGGATGGTCGCAACCGAGCTGGGTGCAAAGTACCTGGACACCGGCGCAATGTACCGCGTGGCCACCCTGTGGGTGCTGCGCCAGGGCATCGACCCGACCGATGAGGAAGCCGTGGCCAAGGCGACGGCCGCGCTGCCGCTGGAAGTCTCCGATGACCCGAATTCCACTGCGGTCCTCCTCGACGGCGAGGATGTCTCTGGCGAGATCCGCGGCCCGGAGGTGACCCGCAACGTGTCGGCTGTCTCCGCGATTCCGGCCGTGCGTACCAACCTGGTCGCGCTCCAGCGCTCGCTGGCCGCATCGGCGGTGCGCTGCGTGGTGGAGGGCCGCGACATCGGCACGGTGGTGCTCCCGGATGTCCCGGCGAAGATTTTCATGACCGCCTCCGCTGAGGTGCGCGCCCGCCGCCGCTACGATCAGGACATTGCTGCTGGTCGTGAGGCTGACTACGACACTGTGCTTGCCGACGTCATCCGCCGCGACGAACTCGACAGCAACCGTGCGACCTCTCCGCTGAAGCCAGCCGAGGATGCGTTCATTCTGGACACCTCCGAGATGGACATCGACGAGGTCGTGGAAAACGTCCTCGATGTCGTGGAGGCCGGCTACCCGGGGTCCACCATGGACTGGGACGAGGTCGACAACGAAGAGTTCGAGGGCTCCTACGAGAACTCCAAAGACTACGAAGACGCTGACGGCGCCGAAGACTCCGAGGACGACACCGCCGGACACCTGGTCGCAAACGTGGAGACCAAAAACGCGCCGGGCACAGCCAGCAGCCACACCAGCGCAGACGAGTTCATCGACCGCACGATTGCCGACCACGAGACGATCATCTCCGAGGCCATCGAGCGCGCCGAAACCGGCCAGATTGACGATGATGCCGACTGGGAAGAGCTGGAAAACGCCTTCGCAGCACTTGGTGTAAACGACGAAGAGGAAGAAGCCCTTCCGACCGTGGCCATTGTGGGACGACCGAATGTAGGTAAGTCCACCATGGTTAACAGGTTCATTGGCCGTCGTGAAGCAGTTGTCGAAGACTTCCCGGGCGTGACCCGTGACCGCATCTCCTACCTGGGAGAATGGGGCGGACGTCGCTTCTGGGTGCAGGACACCGGCGGCTGGGATCCGGATGCGAAGGGTATGCACGCGGCGATTGCTCGTCAGGCGGAGACCGCCATGGAGACCGCCGATGTGATTGTCATGGTCGTCGACACCACCGTCGGAATCACCGCCACGGAAGAGGTCATGGCCCGCCGCCTGCAGCGCGCAGAGCAGCCGGTTATTCTCGCCGCCAACAAGTTTGAGTCGGATTCGCAGCTTGGCGACGTCGCGGAGTTCTGGGCCCTCGGGCTCGGCGAGCCGCACCCAACCTCGGCCCTCCACGGCCGAGGCAATGCCGATGTGATGGACGAAGTCGTGGCCGCCTTCCCGGAGGTGCCGCGTGCGAAGTCGCTGCCGACCGGGCCGCGTCGCGTGGCGCTGGTGGGCAAGCCGAATGTGGGCAAGTCCTCGCTGCTGAACAAGCTCTCCGGTGAAGACCGCGCAGTGGTCAGCGACGTGGCTGGTACCACGGTTGACCCGGTGGACTCGCTGGTGCAGATGGACGAGGCGCTGTGGCGTTTCGTGGATACCGCAGGTATCCGCAAGAAGACCAAGACCGCCAAGGGCCACGAGTTCTACGCTTCGCTGCGTACCCGTTCAACCATCGATAACGCCGAAGTCGTGATTTTCCTGGTTGATGCCTCCGAGCAGATTACAGAGCAGGATCAGCGCGTGCTGCGCATGATTCTCGACTCCGGTCGTGCACTCGTGGTGGCCTACAACAAGTGGGACCTCATGGATGAGGACCGCCGCGATCTTCTCGAACGCGAGATTGAAGAACAGCTTTCGCACGTGCCGTGGGCCCGTCGTGTGAACATCTCCGCTAAGACCGGCCGTGCTGTGCAGAAGCTGGAGCCGGCAATGCTGGAGGCTGTGGAGTCGTGGGATAAGCGCATCTCCACCGGTCGCCTGAACACCTGGCTGCGCGCGATCATGCAGCAGAACCCACCACCACTGCGTGGTGGTCGCCAGCCGCGCGTGCTGTTCGCCACCCAGGCATCCTCGCGCCCGCCGGTGATTGTGCTGTTCACGACCGGCTTCCTGGAGCACGGCTACCGTCGCTTCCTGGAGCGCAAGCTGCGTGAAGAATTCGGTTTCGAGGGCTCGCCGGTGCGCATCGCGGTGCGTGTCCGCGAGAAGAAGAAGCGTCGCTAGACACTCCTAGCTGCGCTAGTTGCGCAAGTTGAGCCGAGAAAAGCCGAGAAAAGCCCAAAATGTGATTTAGCAGATTGCATTTTGGGCTTTTCGTTGGCAATTTGGAGTCTTAAGAAATTAGCGATAAGGAGAACTGACTATGGTCAGGCGCGGCGATAACCGGGACGGTGCTCAGCACGACGGTCGGGACAATAGCTATGGGCGCGAACCTTTTAGCCCTTATGGTGACGACTCCGCTACTCACTACATTCCACGCGATGGCGGGCGACGTGACGGCCGTGGCTACAACCCAGATAGCGACTTCGCGGGTGAGCAGCCGACCGAGTACTTCGGCAACGATGCCTCCGAGACGCAGTACCTACAGCGCGACAACCAAACACGATTCGATGACTCGCGTGGTACAGGTGCTGGCCCGGGTAACGAGACTGCTTATGGGCTTGGCTATGGCTCCGGCTATGGCTATGGATCTGGCCAGGGCAGTGGCGCGCAGGGAAGTGGCCAGTACTGGGCACCGCTTTCGGAGGAAGAGCGAGGCTATGGTCAGGCCGGCCAGCAACCATACCAAGGTCAGCAGTACGCTGCCGGCGCAGGTGGTTACGGCGCAGGCGGTTACGACGACCCGAACAACTTTGACAACCGAAGCAGCGACAACCGCAACACTGATGACTCTAAGAAGGGCTGGGGCAAGTCCGTGGCCATTGTGGCCATCGCTGCGATTGTTGCCGTCGTCGCGCTGGTAGCCCTGGTCCTTTCCTTCAACTCGGGCACCAAGGACGATGCGGGGGAACAGACGCAGGAGACGTCGTCAAGCCCGACGACTACGACGGACGAGACGACGACCAGTCCGTTGGAGAGCATTGATCCGTCCGGCACGGTCGATGATGCGCGGCAGCGTCTGGAGAAGGAACTGGAAAACCTGCGCCAAACGCCACCGCCGATTCCGGGACCAGGCCAGGGTGGCGATACGCCAACTATCCCGGACAATGTTGTGGGCAAGAGCCCGGCTGCCGTTGAAATTGAGCTGCGCACGAGCGGCTACCAGAACATCACCGTCGTCGATGCTGAGGGTAACCAGACCAGCTCAGTGGCCGCGCTGTTGGGCAAGGTCGCCTCGATTGACCCGCCGGAGGGACAAGAGGCTGATACCTCCACTCCTGTGACTATCTACCTGCAGTAACGCGGCAGGCGGGGCGGAGGCCTGGGGCGATTTCCGCCTTCAAACACCAATGGTGTAACCTATAGCTCGTTGCACTTTGGTGCACGCGGGCTGTAGCGCAGCTTGGTAGCGCACCTCACTGGGGGTGAGGGGGTCGTCGGTTCAAATCCGGTCAGCCCGACAACAAAAGTAGCCGCCGTCTTCTGGGAATTCCCGGGAGGCGGCGGTTGTGTCTACGGTGTATTTTGCCGTTAGCGCACGACGATGCCGTCGGAGTCAGCGTAGAGGGTCTCGCCTGGCACGAAGTCAATGCCACCGAAGGAGACAACGACATCGCGCTCGCCCTCACCGGTCTTGGTGGACTTGCGCGGGTTGGTACCCAGAGCCTTGCAGCCGAAGTCCATCTCTCCAATCAGCTTGGAGTCGCGGATCGCGCCGTTGACGACCACGCCAGCCCAGCCATTGTCCTTGCCGAGCCCCGCAATAACGTCACCGACCAGCGCAGTGTGGACGGAAGCGTCACCATCGATGACGAGCACGCCGCCCTCAGACGGCTCGGAGAGAACCTTCTTCAGCAGTGCGTTGTCCTGGAAGCACTTGACCGTGGAGATCGTGCCGCAGAACTCCAGGCGACCGCCGAGGTTGCGCATCTGCGTATCGCAGGAACGCACGTCCGGGCCGATTTCGTCTACCAAGTCAGCAGTGGGGATGAATTCGATTGCCATAGGGATTTAAATCCTTCCGAAGGTTCTCAAAAGAAAATGCTCACAACAAGTGTTAACACCATTGTTTCAAACTCAAGATGTGACTAAAGACATATGGTGCAAATTCGCTGGCAGCGATTGGTGCTCCGCAGGCCGGTCCAGATTGATTACTCTGGTGAGTCAGAACGCGCCGACAACCACACGTGCGCAGGAAAGGGGAGAAGATGGCTGGGTTTAATTGGTTTTGGAAGGCTCTCGGCGGCAAGCAGGGGCGCAACCAAAAACGCAGCGTAGGGCTGGTGGCACGCGCCGCTGAGCTGGAACCGCAGGTACAAGCGCTTTCCGACGCCGACCTCGCCGACTTCGCCCGCCAACACGCAACTGATGCCCCGGAGCTTTTAGCCGCGCTCCGCGAAGTCTCCCAGCGCACCCTGTCCATGCGCCCTTTCGATGTGCAGCTCCAAGGCGCACTGGCGCTCATGGAGGGTGACGTCATCCAGATGGCCACCGGTGAGGGCAAGACTCTCTCAGGTGCCCTGGCCGCAGCCGGGTTCGCCCTGCGCGACCACCGCGTGCACTCCGTGACCGTCAATGACTACCTCGCAGGCCGCGACGCGCAGTGGATGCAACCGCTGTTCGGGTTCCTTGGACTCTCGGTAGCGGCTATTTCTCCGCAGGATGGTCCGGGGGAGCGTCGTAAAGCATATGCGGCGGACATCGTCTACGCCGCTGTCAACGAGCTCGGCTTCGATGTCCTGCGCGACCGCTGTGCACCGACCATCGAAGAGCGCGTGCAGTCGCCAGCTGACGTCGCCATCATTGACGAGGCCGACTCCGTGTTGGTCGATGAAGCGCTGGTCCCACTCGTGCTCGCCGGCAATGAGCCTGGCGCCGCACCGACCGGACAGATCACCGACGTGGTGCGCCGCCTGCAACTCGGCGACGACTACACCGTGGACGAAGGCCGCCGCAATGTCTTCCTCACCGACACTGGTGCCGCACGCGTCGAAAGGCTGCTCGGCATCCCCTCGCTGTACGACGCCGAACACGTCGGCACCACCCTGGTGCAAGTCAATGTCGCACTGCACGCCCACGAACTGCTGCAGCGCGATGTCGACTACATCGTGCGCGACGGCAAGGTACAGCTGATTGATGCCTCACGTGGGCGAGTGGCGGAACTGCAGCGCTGGCCGGACGGTCTGCAGGCGGCGGTGGAAGCCAAGGAGGGCCTGCAAGTCTCCGAGGGCGGCCGCATCCTGGACTCCATGACCATCCAGCAACTCATCGGCCGCTACGACATCACCTGCGGCATGACCGGCACCGCTACCTCCGCAGGTGACCAGTTCCGCGAGTTCTACGGGCTCCACGTCTCCGTCATCGAGCCCAACGTCCCGTGCATCCGCGACGACGAGCCCGACCGCATCTATGCCACCTCCGACGACGCATTCGCCGCGCTTGTCGACGAGGTCGTGGAACTCAATGGCACAGGTCGACCAATACTCGTAGGCACCCGTGACGTGGCCGAATCGGAACGTTTGGCCGATGCGCTGGTTCTGCGCGGCATCGAATCCTCGGTGCTCAATGCGAAGAACGACGAGCTGGAGGCCGAAGTAATTGCCGATGCCGGCGATATTGGCTGCGTTACTGTGTCTACCCAGATGGCCGGACGCGGTACCGACATCCGCCTCGGCGGAGCAGATGAATCCAACCGCGATGCCGTGGTTGAGCGTGGTGGACTCTGCGTCATTGGCCTGGGCAAGCATCGCACTGACAGGCTGGACAACCAGCTGCGTGGCCGCGCCGGGCGCCAGGGCGATCCGGGCTCCTCGGTGTTCTTTGTCTCCCTGGATGATCCGGTGATTTCCGAGGGCGCTGCCGGCGAGACGCTGAGCGTGATGCCCGAGGAGGATGGCCGGGTGCGCGATAAGAGGGCCTACCAGTTCATCGATCGCGCGCAGCGAGTAACTGAGGCGACCATGCTGTCGATTCATGCGACGACCTGGAAGTACAACAAGCTGATCGGCGACCAGCGCGAGATTCTGGATGAGCGCCGCGAGAAGCTGCTGACTACCGCCGCTGCCTGGGAAGAACTTTCCAAGCAGGCATCAGCGCGGGCGAAGGAAGTCGAAGCCGCAGTCGGGCGCGAGGTCGCCGAGGAGGCTGCCCGAGAAATTATGCTGAGCCACTTGGACCGCGGGTGGTCGGACCACCTGGCGGATCTGGATGACCTGCGAGAGTCGATTCACCTGCGCGCGCTGGCTAAGGAAAGCCCGATTGATGAATTCCACCGCGCCGCCATCGGTGCCTTCAAGAATCTGGTGAACAATGCGGTTACCGAGTCGGTACAGACCTTCCAGGAGGTCGAAATTGACAGTGACGGTGCGCACTTGGAGGACACGGGACTTGCTCGCCCGAGCTCGACGTGGACTTACATGGTTAACGACAACCCGTTGAGCAATGGTGGCGGCTCCGTCGTCGGCTCGATCGCGGCGATGTTTAAGTAAACGGTTTAAGTAAACGACAACCATCCGTTAGTAACAATCTGAAAATATTTTTCAGGTGATTGGCTTAGGTACACCCACGGAGAAAGGCCCCAAAGGTCGGTATTTACGCATATCAATCATGTTGTACACACCCCGCTGGTGAGTTGCGTCACGACAGAGTTGGGATTGGATAGCAACACGGAAGCGGTCGGGGCGCTATTATCTAAAAAGTAACGAGTAAATCGCCCAAGGTTATCCGGAGGGAAAGATATGACTAGCAATAGCGGCCAGCCAGAGGCATCGGTCGAGACCACCTCGGTCTTCCGTGCAGATTTGCTGAAGGAAATGGAGTCCAGCTCTAACACCGACTCCACGGTCTCCGGTGTTGAAGGACTTCCGGCAGGCTCGGCACTCCTGGTCGTCAAGCGGGGACCAAACGCAGGTTCGCGTTTCTTGCTCGATCAGGCAGTTACCACCGCTGGTCGTCACCCGGACAGCGACATCTTCCTCGATGATGTGACTGTCTCTCGTCGTCACGCAGAGTTCCGCAAGAACGGTGACTCCTACGAGGTTGTCGACGTGGGATCGCTGAACGGCACCTACGTTAACCGCGAGCCGAAGAACTCCGCGGTTCTGGCTAATGGCGACGAGGTCCAGGTTGGTAAGTTCCGCCTCGTCTTCCTTATCGGTAACTAATTCGGCATCGGTTACTGTCGGCACCTGTCGGCATTAACCCCCTTATTTTTGTAAAGGCTCGGAAAAGACCAGTGGCAGCAGTACACAAATCAGCGGTTTCGCAGCCGGCTTCGTCGGGAAGCGGTGCGAAGCAGGCACGCTCGACGGGTAAGAAAAAGACCATCGGTGCTGTGCTGAAGGAAGTCAAGGTTGAGTTTCCTGATGTGACGCTGTCTAAGATTCGTTTCCTCGAGTCGGAGGGGCTGCTGTGCCCGTCGCGTAGCTCCTCGGGCTATCGCCGCTACAGCCAGGCGGACATCGACCGCCTGCGCTACATTCTGACTGTCCAGCGCGATAATTACTTGCCGCTGAAGGTCATCAAGGAACAGCTCGACGAAATCGATGCGGGCAATGCGGGCGGCGACGGTCTGGCTTCGGTCACCCCGCTGGTCACAGCAGATCAGTTCCGCGAAGCCGCGGTGGTGTCGCTGACGCAGGCCGAGCTGGCTGAGCGCACGGGTGCCAGCGAGAAGTTCATCACTGAATTGGTTCGCGTCGGTCTGATTACTCCCGACACGCTGAACATGTTCGATGGTGATGACCTGCTGATTACGGAAACGGCGGTCAAGCTTTCGGAGTTTGGGCTGGATGCCCGTCACCTCAAGACCGTGCGCACTGCTGCGGCTCGTGAGGCGGATCTGGTGTCGTTGGCGGCTAGCCCACTGAGTAAGTCACGGGCAGCTAGCGGCAAGCAGAAGGCTGTAGAGATGGGTCGTGAGATGACCGCGCTGATGGTCACGCTGCACGGCACTCTGGTCAAGCGTCAGGTGAATAAGGACCTGGGGAAGTAGCCTCGACTGTAGTCGCGGCTCGCTACAATTGACGCTGTTATGGACGAAAAACTCGTAGAAGTCAAGTTTCTAGACTGGATGGCGCATCCTCCTGAGGATGACCCGGTACTCCTCCTGCACGCCGAAGAGACCAATCGGATTATCCCGATTTGGATTGATCTGGCGACGGCGACGGAGTACTCCGCCCGTGAGACCGGTGCTACGCAGCGCCGCCCGGGGATGCATGAGGTCTTCGTCGATACGCTGGATATGGTGGGGCAGAGCGCCCTGCGCGGTCAGATTACGGGCGTGCACGAGGGTGTTTTCATCGCCAGTCTGGTCCTTGAAGGCGGTACAGAGATTGATATGCGCCCCTCCGACCTCATTCTTATCGCCAGTGAGCTAGAAGTCCCGCTGTATGTTGCGCGCGATGTGCTCGACGCCACGTCGGTATCGGCGCGCCTTGTCGCTACCAATGGCGGTTCGCTTGCCGACGACGCTGAGACCGACTCGGTCGAGGCATCGGTGGAGGAGTTCGCGGAATTCCTCGACAGCATTGACGCTGACTACTTTGCGGAACCACATGGTGATGCGGAGGAGAATGGCCCGGATTCGGACTCCGATAACGACAGTTAAAGATGTGACTTAAGTGATCTCCTGGCAACTTTTGGGGAAGTTGTGGCGCTTATTTTCACTTGCGTGTCGCCAAATAGCCCCATAAAAGGGGTGATTTTCCGTAAGTTATAGTTTCATCGCGTCCTGCGGTTTTGCCTCCAGGTTGTGCTTGACCTGGGGAAACTATGTGGCCAAACTCTAAACCTCAACTTTAAGTTTAGGGATTCGGCGTGTCGTCTTATGTTGTATTGACACCCGATTAACCTTGGCGAAAGATAAATAACGGCAGTGAAACTACCTCGGGAGAATTTATATGGTCGACAGCAACAGCGGTTCGCTCTTTGGCGACAATGAGCTCCGTGCGTCGGACTCGCATGAGCCACGCGCGGTCCAGGAATCCCTGTTCGACATGGGGCCGGATGAGCAGGTTGGCTATCGCGTACCTATCGCATGTCAGGTAGCCGGCATCTCTTACCGTCAGCTGGACTACTGGGCACGTACCAAGCTGGTCGAGCCTTCCATTCGCACCGCGAAGGGGTCGGGTACCCAGCGCCTGTACTCCTTCCGCGACATCCTCGTTTTGAAGATTGTCCGCGGCCTGCTGGACACTGGCATTTCCCTGCAGAACATCCGCCTGGCTGTCGACCGTCTACGCGACCTCGGTGTCGACGACTTGGCCACGATCACGCTGGTTTCCGATGGCCGTACCGTCTACCAGTGCCGCTCCAACGAAGAAGTCATCGACCTGCTCAACGGTGGCCAGGGTGTGTTCGGCATCGCTGTCCCGGGCATCATGAAGGAGCTAACTGGTACCATCGCTTCCTTCCCCTCCGAGCGCGTTGACGGCACTCAGGAGAACGCCGGCACTGGTATCGACGAGCTGGCTGAGCGTCGCCGCCGCCGCATCTCCTAACAGCTCCTGACAGCTATTAAAACGGTTAGGTAGCGAAAAACCGCCTTCCAGCGCAGGTTCCGATTCTCTCTCCCGAGGTGGAACCAGATGGAAGGCGGTTTTTCGCTACCTAACCTCGACTTACTCCGTGCCGATTGCCGCAGCCAGCTGCGAGGAAAGACCATCGCCGTAATCAGCGGCGATACGCAGGGAGCCATTGGTAATATTGGCTAATTCCTGCAGCTCGGGGCTGGAGCTGTCACCGTCGGGAAGCACAATGACCTCAATCGTTACCGGGCGGTCCGGGCTAATCAGTTCCTTGATCTTCTCAACAGACTCGGCGGCATCTGCGCCCGAAGCATCTCGGCCCGAGGCGAGCACGACAAGACGGTTGGGCTTGTCGGACGAGTATGCGTCGCGGGCGGCCTGGTAGGCGTCGATAAGTGCCGGCCAGAACTGTGGCTCGCCACCGACCGGAAGCTCAGCCAGAGCACCCTTCACAGCGTCCGCACCATTGTTGGCCTCATCATCGGAGGCAGGCAACTCCACGAGACGGTTCACCTCCGGTGCGAGTGCCCACAGGCCGTAGCGGCCACCAGGCGCCGCATCAATAGCGCCGGTCAGAGCAGCGGACAGCGCTCCGGCATCGATGCCCTCGGAGGTGTCGGCGAGCAGGAGAGCAGAGCCCACCACCGTTGCGGGCTGTTGCGCGTCCGGGTTCTCAAGTGCTGGCGGCAGCGCAAAGGAGTCCGTCTGGATCTGCGAGAGCACTCCAAAGTTCTCAGCCACTTCAGGGCTGAAGCTGCTCTCGGCGGCCTCACCGTTGGCACCGTGCTCAGCCGCAAACTTACGGAAGTCCTCTGCCGCGCGAGCAGTATTCTCATCAATCTGACCGCCGGAGCCGAAGGTGACTACCGGTGCGTGCAACTGCGGTGCATCCGCAGGGGAGACCAGCTTCAGGCCCTCGCCAGCCATCTGCAGCATAGGTTGGGTCGCGGCCACGCCGTCGAACTCGGCGACATTCTGGCTGAGCATGGTCAGCAGGGTATTGGAGGTGTAGACCTCGCCCAGGTCAGCGCGTTCGTGAGCGACATCCGGGCCTCCGCCCAGCCGTCCGTTGACCACAGCTGACAGTGCGGCATCGGAGCCACCGGGGGTCGCCACATGCAACCCGGCCAGTTCTTCCCAAGTAGCGTTACTCAGCTGGTCAGCACGGTTAGTTGTAAAAGCCACACCGCTGGTGATCGGGGGCAGCCATACCTTGGGGTCGTTGACCTTTACCTTGTCTGAGTTCTTCGCCTGGTCCACGAAGGAGATGTCGGCCGGAATCCAGACACCCGGAGTCATCAGGTCGGGAGCGGCCCCGGGCGCAGCTGGATCTTCCGCAGCAGGCTCTTCAGCGCCGCCAGGGCCCTCGCCAGCTTCAGCGCCATCGGCCGCAGACAAAGCGTTTACAACCTCCTGCGAGCCCGCGACAGTAATCTGCGGGCGCACGCAGAAGTCCCTCACCACGGGGTTGGACTCGCCATAGTTCTGCACCAGCTTCTGCGCGGAGCCCACTGCCGCAGGGTCGGAGGTCACCACCAGCGTCAGGTCACCCTTCGTGCACCGCGCGCGGTCGGCATCGATAGCCGAATCGTTGGTGTCGCGCAGGTTTACCCAGGCAATAACAGCAGCCACCACAACAATCACGGCCAAGACAGCGATAAAAGGCCCCTTAGCCACCCGATAGTTGTTCTCACCAGAGGCATGTCGTCCCATATCGTTCTAGCCCTTTCTATGCCGAGTGTGCTCGGCACTGTCCACGCAGCAGCGGAGCTCGTCGTAAAGCACAAACGTGCATGTATCTCCTGCCAACTCTACTGTGTGGATAGAGCCACATCTACCACTTCGAGAAGGCGGCCACGCAGAACATCGGCGCGCGCGCTGAGCCCACGTTGACGGCGGACGTACTCGGCCTTGCCTTCAGGGGTCTCGATGCGAATCGGAGTAAAGCCCCAATCGCGCAGGTCGTAGGGAGCGGCGCGCATATCCAGCTCACGGGCACTGCACGCGAGCTCGAAAGTATCCAGCCACAAGTCGCCGGGGACAGCCTCGCCGAGCTTGGTCGCCCATTTATACAAGTCCATATTCGCGTGCAGACAACCCACCTGCTCACAGTGCGGCTGCGTCTTACGTGTGGGTGCAAACTCGTTGAGCGGTACGGCGTCGGGAGTGAAGAATCGGAAGGCATCGAAGTGCGTACACCGCACCGTATGGGCCTCGACGACCTCGTCCGTGCCCGCCTGCCCAAGCCGCAACGGCTCCGGATGACGATGCTCGGGCTGATGGTACACCATCGCCCATTCGTGCAGGCCAAAGCAGTCAAAGTGCGCCGGATTCGCGCGCGTCGCACGCAACAGGTTGCCGATATACGCCACCGTTGTGCCTCGCTTATCGACGTACGCCGCAACATCCATGCGCGCCGTCCCGGAGTCGGTATCGGTGGGCTCACCTGTGGCGGAACCGTCGGGAGCCTCGTCCGCATCGAGAGTGAAGAACTTCAGGTGACTGATGTCCTTGGCTGTGGCACCTGGAAGGTCCACGCCAATCCCCGGCGACCAGCGGCGGAGTTGGCCGGGCTTGACGGGGTAGTACTCGAAGATGAAGTCCCAGACCGGGTGGCGCTGGCCGCGACTGCGACGCGCCAGATGGTCGCGGGTCAGAGCGTCAACGCGGGCGATGTGCTGCGCTTTTGCCTCGCGCCAATTGAAAAACGAATCGCTTGTGGAGGTCCCGGCCGAGGTCACTGCTGAGGTCCCTGAGAGTTGCCCGGTCGGGTTCGGGGAGAGGTCGAGGTTGGCTGCACTGTCGGGTGCTGTTGTGGCGCCTTCGCGCTGCCAGTCTTCGCGGCTCCAGCCTTGCCGGTGCCAGTCTTCGCGCTCTTAGCAGCACCGCTACGACGCGGGGAGACCTCGTGGGTCCAGTCGCGCACGACGCCGACCTGCTCCTCAATGAGGTCCTCCAGCGCCACGATGCCAATCTGCTCGGCACCGGAGAATACGCTGGTCTTCGGAGTGATACTTGCGGGCGCATTTGCGCGCAGGTGAGCCTTCGGCATCCGAGCGCGTACAGCCACTGCCATATGAGCGCTGTAGCGGCGCATGATGCGCAGGCCCTCATCCAGCGTGGCATCGACGGGAATCTCAATCATCGGACGAATCTCGTCATCGGGAATCGCAGTCTCCGGGCCGGAAGCTGGGTCCATGACCCGGTCGAGGACATCCTTGACGTGAACATAGCCACGGTATTCGTTGGGCTCATTGTTGGCCGCAGCAACCGGGAACCGGGAGAATCCCGTTTCGGTGACTGCCATCTCTAGGTCGCCCACAGTAGGTGCGGTAGGCACACAGCGAATCTGCTCATGCGGAATGAGCACCTCTTCGATGGTGCGCGTAGCTGATGCCAGCGTGCGACGAAGACGAACGTGTTCCTCGCTGTCAAGGAGCCCCTCTTGACGAGACTCCGCAATCATCGATGCCAACTCCGTAGAGTCGACAGTGGTATCGAGCTCATCGCGCTGTTCAATGCCGAATAGTCTCAGCGTATGGCGAGCCAACCAGTTAAACAGCAGCAACAGCGGCTTGGTCAGCTTGTAGAAGACCATATGAACCGGGATAAGCAGCATCGCCATTGTCTCCGGTCCAGCCAGGGCGATGTTCTTCGGAACCATCTCGCCGAGCATGATATGCAGCACCGATACCAAAAGCAGGGCGATGGCAAAGCTCAGCGGGTGCAGCAGCGACTCCGGAATTCCCATCGCCTGGAAGGGAGCTTCCAGCAGGTGCGCTAGCGCCGGTTCGGAGACCTTACCCAGCAGCAGCGACGCAATGGTAATACCCAACTGCGCCGCGGCGAGCATCATCGACAGGTGCTCGGAAGCATCAATAACCGTGCGTGCGCGTTTCTTGCCCTGAGCCAGCAGCGCCTCCAGGCGATCGCGGCGAGCGGCGATAAGCGAGAATTCAGCGCCGACAAAGAACGCGTTGACCAACAACAGGAAGAAGGTCAGGAGGATTCCAAACCAGTCACTCATAGGTTGAACATCTCCTTAGCTCGCTCGTTGGTCACAGGAATCAAAATGGCACGGTCCACGCGACGGTCATCCATCGCCAGAATGCGGGCGTACCAGCGGCCGGCGATGCCCGATTCGAACTCGTCCATGAAATCGCGTTCGGTCTCTGGCAGCAAGACGACATCGCCGACCTCCGGGATGCGACCTAGTGCAAACATAATCAGACCACCAAGGGTTTCGAAGCTGCCCTCCGGGGCAAAGTATCCGACCTTGGTCGGCAGCTCGTCGGTACGCACAAGACCGGAGCAGTTCCAGCCCTCAATTGCACGCTTGACCTCCTGCTCGGACTCCTTGTCGTCGTACTCATCCCAGACCTCGCCGAGAATCTCCTCCACGACATCCTCGATGGTGACAATGCCGGCGATACCGCCGTACTCATCGGCGACCAACGCAATCTGCGAACCTGCCGAACGCACAGCCTCCAGCACGGCATCGCCGTCCAGCGACTGTGGCAGCGTCGGCACTGGGCGCGCTATCTCCCGCATCGTGGTGGTCGAACGCTTCGCTGCAGGCACAGTGAACGCGTCCTTGACGTGGACAACTCCGACTGTGGCGTCGAGGTCGCCGTCGGTGATGGGGAAGCGGGAATGCCCCGAATCAATGGCCACGGCCAGCAAGTCCAGCGCTGTGTCATCGACATCGAGAGATGTAATTGTTGACCGCGGCGTCATCAGGTCCTCCGCCGTGGTTTCGCCAAAGCGTAACGACGACTCGAGCACCGCAGCCTTTGACTCATCCAATGCACCCTGCTCCGCAGAATTGCGAACCAGTGCCTCTAGCTCCTGTGGGGAACGCGCCGAAGCCAGCTCATCCGCCGGCTCAATGCCGAGTTTGCGGACCAGCCAGTTCGCCGAGGCATTTAGCGACTGAATAAAGTAGTGGAACACCCAGTTAAACGCCATCACCGGGCGAGCGGTGACACGTGCCACAGCCAGCGGTTCAGTAATTGCGACGTTCTTCGGCACCAACTCGCCATAGACCATGGACAACATCGTGGCCACGACCAACGCAAGGATCAGTGCAGTCGGGCCAGCCGCAGATTCGCTGAGCCCCATCCAATGCAGCATGGGCGTGAAGTACTGAGCCAGCACAGGCTCCGCGAGGAAACCGGTTGCCAGCGTCGTCAGCGTAATACCCAGCTGTGCGCCAGAGAGGTGGAAGGACAGCCGATTATGTGCCTTGTGCACAGCCTCGGCGGGAGCATCTGCAGAACGCGCGAGATCGCTGTCAATCGTCGAACGCTCCAACCCAGTCAGCGCGAATTCAAATGCCACAAATAGGCCAGTGCCAGCGGTGAGCGCGATAAAGCCGACAACCGCGACAATATTGAGAACAATATCCACTGATTATCTCTTCTTCTTTTTCCCTCGCTTGGGGCGGTGCACGCGACCGCCAGCACGATTCTTTCCGCTTGACGACGAACCGCCGCGTCCTCGGTAACCGGCACCACTGCCGGTGCCTGCCGACTGATTTTGATCCCGACGGGCTCGGCGGGGACGTCGTGCCCCCAGCTCCTTGACAAACCGCGGCAGCCCTGGACCTGCACGCAGCTCCTCGGCTTCCACACCGGCTCCAGCCAGCAATTCACGGGCCTGATCAATCTGGCGGTCGCGCACAATCATCGCCACCGTGCCGGAAGCGCCCGCACGAGCAGTGCGCCCCGAGCGGTGAATATACGTCGCCGAGTCCCGCGGCGGATCTGCGTGGACAACCAAATCAAGAGCATCAATATCGATACCGCGAGCAGCCACATCCGTGGTGATCAGGACATTAATCTCCCCGTCGGTAAACGCCTTGAGGACCGCCCGGCGCGTCGCCTGGCCACGGTCGCCGTGGAGGAAACCAAAGTTGATGTCGTAGAACTGTAAAAACTTGGCCAGCTGCACAACGCGAGCCTTTGAATTGGCGAAGATGACGCACTGATTCTTACGGGATGCAATCCAGGCGACAACCTCGTCGGCTTCGTTGTTGTCCTCCACTCGCAGCAGCAGATGGCGCATGTTGCGCATGGTCAACCGAGATGCGGTGACCTTGTGCTTCGCAATTTCGGTGTCACTTGTACGGCGATCGCGAATCAGGTTCGCGGCATCGTCGTTAATCGTGGCCGAAAAAACCATGCGCTGTGCCGCCTTGGGGCATGCGCGGACAAGGCCGAGAACATCGGGCAGAAAGCCCATGTCAGCAAGCATGTCCGCTTCATCAACGACGACAGTGAGGACGTGCTCAAGGCTGAGTACGCCGCGGCGGCGCAAATCGTGTGCGCGTCCCGGAGTGACCACGGCGATATCGACAGGGGCAGCAAGGAGCGTCTGCTGCTTGGCCACGGAGTCTCCGCCGACCAAGCTCAAGACACGTAGCCCGGCGGCGGCACCGATGTCAGCGAGGACGTCGGCAATCTGGTCTGCAAGTTCACGCGTCGGCGAGATGATTAGTGCACGCGGAAAACCAGGAAGTGCCGGAGAAGCATCATTGAGCAACGCGACCAGCGGAATACCGAACGCGAGCGTCTTTCCCGAGCCTGTGGGCGCCTGTGCGAGAACATCCTTGCCAGCGAAAGCATCTGGCAATGTCGCGACCTGTACGGCGGTAGGCGAAGTTATGTGCTGGGCACGCAGAATACTCACAATCGCTTCCGGCGTGCCCAACTGTCTGAAATCACTGGACTCAGCAGGACGGGGCATGTTTGTTAGGATACCGCTATCCTCGGATTGCCATGTAATAGGCACGTCCGGGGAACATGAAAATTACCAGCCGAAGAAAATTACCAACCGCGTCCAGGCTGGGCATAGGCCTCACGCTTAAGAACGGCGGCACGACGGAAGATGTTGCGGATGGTCTTCAGTTCCGCCTCGCTAGCCTTCGACATATTCTCCTCTAGAACCTCGAGCGCCTGCTTAACGCTGTCGACAAAAGCCGGGTCAGAATACATCCCAACCCAATCCGCAATCTTGGAGTCCTCGTCGACGAGGGATTTGCCCTGAGCATTCAACTCGGCCGAGATCCACATTTCGGCGACGATACTTGTCACGGCAATCCGATATGGATTGAAGGCACTACAGGAAGTGTGCATATCCAATAGAAGTTGGGTAATTGTTGTCGGCTCGATGTCTTCGAGTGTCGAAGAGGCCTCTTCCAGTGTGTTATTACTCAACTCCAACGCGCGCACAAGAGCTTCCTGTGCGACTGATGACCACAGAACCTGCTCCTTCGGGCACGATGCCTTAGTGGCCAGATGCGAAAGAACTGGGAAGATTTGCTGCAGGTACCAGGCTTCTTGAGCCACAAAAAATCTGGTGTCTTCAGAAGAAAGATCACCGCGGAGCAGCGAATGCACACTAAACATGTCGCCGATTTCGGCAATGATGTCTTCGAGGTCACGCCACAACATGGAAGTAAAGGGGCCAACCGGAGCTAGCTCCGGTGAGTTGCCGAAGAACGATTTCGCCTCCTCCATCGACTGTTCAATCTCGTTGGCATCAAAGCTGCCCTGGGCAACATTGGAATTCAGCCGGACCGGCAGCATCCGACGAAGCGCGACCCTTTCCAAACGACGAGCGCGGTGACCATGATCAATGGGGCCGTGGCCCTGGCCGACATGGAGGTCATCGGCAAAGCGGATGGACTCACTGAGCCAACGAGTAGTCCAGTGAAGTGCGTCATCAACCGCAGAGCCGCCACCGATCCGTGTAGCCAGAGCAGCGGACAGCGAACAGCCCGTGCCGTGGGTGTTTTCGGTGTGAATACGGGGAGAAGAGTTGAAAGAAACCTGGCCATCGGGGAAGGCCACGGCATTTCCCGCTTCATCGCCGCTCAAGTGACCGGTCTTCGCAATCACGATGACATCGTTCTTCTGCGCGAAATCCAACGCTTGCTCGATGAGCTCATCGAGGTCACTGGCCTCCGGGACGTCGGCAAGCAGCGCCAGTTCGGGAACGTTCGGCGTGATGACGGTGGCCTCGGCGACCAAGTCGCGCATCGCGCCCATGGCATCTTCGTCGAGCAGACGGTCACCGGAGGTGGCGACCATAACCGGATCGAGAACGACCACGGCTGGTTCGGTCTCCTGAACCCAGTTAGTGACGGCCCGTGTGAGCGCGCGTGAGCCCAACATGCCAATCTTCACCGCGTCGATGGTGACGTCCTCGGTTACTGCAGCCAGCTGCTCAACGAGGAAGTCAACAGGTGGGGTGTGGACGGCGCGCACGCCCACGGTGTTCTGAGATACCAATGCAGTGACCACGCCCATGCCGTAACCGCCGGCGGCGGCGATGGACTTCAAATCGGCGTGTATGCCAGCTCCACCCGTCGGATCCGTGCCAGCGATGGAAAGAACGCGTGGCACAAAATCAAGGTGTGCTTTCTTTGAAAACGGCATTTCAGAACTCTCTAACTTCAAAAGTGAGAAGCGACAATATTTGGGCCCTAGGTTTCTAAGGCTTACGCCTCAATCTCGGAGCGGTCGCCCGACCAGAGGGTGTGGAAAGCTCCCTCGCGGTCAACGCGCTGGTAGGTGTGCGCACCAAAGAAGTCACGCTGCCCTTGAACCAGGGCCGCCGGCAGACGCTCCGCACGCAAGCCGTCGTAGTACGCCAGCGAAGACGAGAACACCGGAGCCGGAATACCCATCTGCGCCGCGGTGACAACAACATCGCGCCATGCGTCGAGGCACTCAGTGACCTGGTCCCGGAAGTACTCATCAAGCACCAGAGCCGGAAGCTCCGGATTGCGATCGTATGCTTCCTTGATGCGGTTTAGGAACTGTGCACGAATGATGCAGCCACCGCGCCAGATGGTTGCCAGTGCACCGCGGTCAATCTCCCAGCCGTATTCCTTGGCGCCAGCGTTAATCTCATCAAAGCCCTGCGAGTACGCAATAATTTTGGAAGCGTAGAGAGCCTTACGCACACGCTCCACAAATGCATCGCGATCCTCCGGGGCCTTGGCCAGGCTTCCCGACGGCAGGTCGCGTGCAGCCTCACGCTGAGCAAGAGAGGACGACAGTGCGCGAGCGAACACGGCTTCGCCAATACCCGTGACCGGAATACCCAAGTCCAAAGCGGCCTTCACCGTCCAACGGCCGGTGCCCTTCTGACCAGCGGCATCTACGATGACATCCACCAGCGGCTTGCCGGTTTTCTCATCGACCTGAGAGAGAACCTCAGCGGTAATCTCCACCAAGTAGGAGTCCAGGTCGCCCTCGTTCCACTCGCGGAAGATGTCCGCAATCTCGGCAGGGGTGAGGCCTGCGGCCTCGCGCAGGAGGTGGTAGGCCTCGCCGATAACCTGCATATCCGCGTACTCGATGCCGTTGTGGACCATCTTCACAAAGTGGCCAGCGCCATCGGAAGAAATGTGAGTACAGCACGGAACGCCGTCAACGTGAGCGGAGATGGACTCCAGCAGCGGGCCGAGGGACTCGTAGGACTCCTTCGTGCCGCCCGGCATGATGGACGGACCGGTCAGAGCGCCTTCCTCGCCACCGGAAATGCCAGTGCCGACGTAGTGCAGGCCACGGGCGCGGATAGCCTTTTCACGACGGATGGTGTCCGTGTAGAGGGAGTTGCCACCATCAATGATGATGTCGCCGGGCTCCATCGCGTCGGCAAGCTGATCGATGACCGCGTCAGTTGCGGCACCTGCCTGAACCATAATCAGAGCACGACGCGGGCGCTCGAGCGAAGCGACGAACTCCTCAATGGTCTCGGATGGGATGAATGCGCCTTCATCGCCGTGATCGGCGATCAGAGCGCGAGTTTTCTCCGGGCTGCGGTTGTACACGGCAACGGTGTGGCCCTTGTGAGCGAAGTTGCGTGCGATATTCGAGCCCATGACGGCGAGCCCGACGACACCAATTTGTGCGAGTTCATTGTTATCGGTCATGCCCACCATATTAAAGCCTGGTCCGGATTCGGTGTATCAGAGAGCCAGAAATTGCCGCTGCTTTTCATGCTAAAACTGCCACGAACGATAGTGCGAACTGGCACAATGTGTGACATGACTAACGAGACTTTTGCGAATAATGGCAGTTCACAGGACTCTAGCTCCACAGCCTCCACAGCCTCCACAGCCTCCACAGCCTCCGAGGCTTCCGCCGCCGAAGCGGCCAAGATGAAGGGGCTGCGCAAGTACATGGCGCTGGTGACAAAGGCGAGTCAGGAAGCGCTGAACGGCGAAGAGCTAGCTGTTTTTAATGGCACGTTAGACGATAAGGCAATCGGTGGTCTGGATACTTTGCTGGGCACGAAGTTTGTCCATGTTGGGCCGGAGCGAATTCAGCTGGAGCTGGAGGTTGGAGCCAGCCACCTGCAGCCGTGGGGGCTGGCAAACGGAGGTATTTACTGCTCGCTGGGTGAGACTGCTGGCTCACTTGCCGGTTTCGTTGCCTGCGGTGCGAAGAAGCCGGTCGTTGGTGTGAATAACAACACCGATTTTTACCGCTCAGCTCGCGCTGGCGAGGTAATCGTTACCACGGCCGAGCCAGAATACTTGGGGCGCACCATGCAACTGTGGCGCATTGAACACACCCGCAAGGCAGATGAAAAACTGCTGGCCCGCACCAACCTACGAATTGCGGTACTCGACAAGTCTCTTTAGGGCAGGTCGCTGTAGCAAGTCGTTCAAGGCGGTAACGGGCCAGATAGGGAACTCGCAGGCGGTTAACCTTGGTTAGCTGTTTTCTAACCTAGCCACCTGCAAGTTAACTACTTGTTCTTATTTGCGCGGTGCTCGCGACGGGTGTCACGAACCTCCAGCGGCAAATCCTGCTCAGCCTTGCCTTCATTGAGCTCGGCCAAACGGTCGATAGCGTTGCGTGCGTACATCTGCTGGCGGGTGGAAACCATCTGCCAACGGTTGCGGTCCAGAACATTCAGACCCCAGCTGACGCAGGAGACGAGACGGTTGCGGAAGCCCACCAGGAACATCAGGTGGACAGCCAGCCACAGGACCCAGCCGATGAAGCCGGAGACCTCAACCTTGCCCATCTTCGCCACTGCCGAGAAGCGGGAGACGGTGGCCATGGAGCCCTTGTCGAAGTACTCGAATGGCTGGCGCTCCGCGACATCGCGGCCGTCTGCCTCGGCAGCAATGTTGTCAGCGACATACTCGCCGCCCTGAATAGCAACCTGAGCAACACCCGGCAGGTTCTCGCGGTTGGACATATCGCCCACGACGTAGACGTTCTTGCAGTCACCAGCTGTCATGTCCTCGTTGACAATGACACGGCCAGCGCGGTCAGTCTCGGCACCAGTCTGCTCGGCAATCATCTTGCCCAGAGGGGAGGCGGACACACCAGCGGACCAAATCTTGCAGAACGACGGGATGAACTCTTCGGTTTCATCCTTCATATTCTTGTAGGTGACGCCCTCTTCGTTGACGTCGGTCACCATCGCGCCCAGCTTGACGATGACACCCATCTTCTCCAAGGACTTCTGAGCCTTACGGCCCAGACGCTTGCCGAACGGCGGCAGAACCTGCGGTGCGCCGTCGAGCAACACGACACGTGCAGCGTGCGGGTTGTAGCTGCGGTAAGACGATGCGAGGGTGCGGTTAGCCAGCTCGGCCAGCTGACCAGCAAGCTCAACACCGGTCGGGCCAGCACCGACGACCACGAAGGTCAGCAGACGCTCGCGCTCAGCCGGATCGTCGGTCAGCTCGGCGCGCTCGAATGCGCCAATGATACGAGCGCGAATCTCGAGTGCATCGTCGATGTTCTTCATGCCCGGAGCAAACTCGGCAAAGTGATCATTGCCGAAGTAGGACTGGCCAGCGCCAGCGGCGACCAGGAGGTGGTCGTATTCCCACTTGGAAGTCTGGTGACTCAGTTCCGAAGTCACAATCTGCTTTTCGACGTCGATGTCGGTGACATCGCCCTTGACAACACGAACGTTCTGAACACCGTCGAAGATGGTGCGAGTAGACGGAGCAATTTCACCCGAGGATAGGATGCCCGTTGCTACCTGGTAGAGCAGCGGCTGGAACAGGTGGTGGTTAGTGCGGTCGATGAGAGTGACGTCGACCTCGGCGTCCTGCAACTTCTTCGCCGCGAACAAGCCACCGAAACCCGAACCGATGACGACCACGTGCGGACGTCCGGAATGCGGGCGGTACGGAGTCTCGGTCATGTAATTTCTCCTCACAGACTTTTAAAGTTCTCGAAGTTTTGATTCGGCTTTTAGCCGGCAAGCCACAATAGTAATCCTCTCGGTGCGCCACCGCCTATTCTGGGTCTGTGCGCGGTAGGCTGCGAGGACAAACTCAGTTCGTTATTCGTACCTTTACGCGGCGCGATTGTTAGGAGGCTCGGGCAGGGTGAATTCGGCAAGCCGGCAGGCAATTGACGCAGAGCGATGGCCTCGGGTTGCGCGTATTCCAGAGGGGCGTTTCTTGACGAAACGTGCTGAAGTGATGGAGCGCTCTTTCGAGCGGCTCTGCCAGAATAACGGCATTGAACTGGTTGAATCCGGTGAGTTTGTCGGGGAGTCTTTCATTACTCGGTCGACGAGTGATGCCGATTTGGCCATCGATGGTGTCGGTGGCATCAGCTCCAGCAGTGGCAGTGAATCCTCCGACGATTCTGGTTCATTGCGTCCAGTCGTTTTCAGCGTCATTGATCCAGTTTTTTATTCTCGACTGGCTGATTCGGAATGGCTCGGATTGGGGGAGGCCTATCTCGCGGGTGAGTGGTCCAGCGATGATTTGCCAGAGCTTCTCAGCCGTTTGCTCTGTGCGGAGTTGGATATTGCCTCGTTGGGGCCGCTAGCACGGAGCCTTATGAAGGTTGCGCGTTCGCGTCCGCGCCTCGATGGGCCGGATATGGCGGGCGAGTTGCCGACCTCACTGCTGGAGCTCTATGCCGGCGAACTGTTGATGGGTGGTTCTGGCCTGTTCGCTTCCGGGGTGCGAACGTCGTCGCGTGAACAGATTCCCAACTATGTCCGCGGCGCAGGAAAGGGTGGAGTACCTTCTCATTGGTCAGTTGATGTCACCTATATTGATGCGCCGAAGTCAGTTACGCGCGCCGATCTCTTGAATGCGCAGGTGCGCAGTATCGAGCACCTGCTCGACCTTGCTCGCGTGCGGGCGGGCGACCGCGTTGCAGAATGGCCCTCGGCTGGCGGAGAAATTGCTCTTCGAGCTGCCGAAAGAGGAGCGGGTGCAGAGGTCATTACGGTCTCTGATGACCATACCGAGACGGTGACAGAGCGGGTAGAAAAGTCCGGTTTGCGAGGTGCGGTCGACGTAATCCAGATGGATCGCAACATTCCGTCGCCACGCGAATTCGAATCCGACTTCGAGGCGGTCATCAACGTCGGGCGCTTGGAGACCTTCGGCCGTGCAGGTGCGCTGCGGTGGCTGAAGAGTGCCGAGCGTCTGCTCGTCGATCGCGGCACCATTGTCGTCCAAATGGTTGTAGCCACGGACAAGTTCGATTCGCTTGCCGAGCGGAGCTTGGACCTCGTACGCGCCTACGTATGGCCGCAGTTACAGCTTTTCACCATGGAGGAGCTGCGCAAAATGGTCGACCGAGAAACTGGCTTGCGCATTGCAGCAGAGGAGTACATTCCGACGCATTTCGCGACGACACTACAGCTCCAACGCGATCTCTTCGCAGCTCATGCGCGTGAAGCCGCTGGCATTGGCTACGACCGAGTGTTCCGGAGGCTGTGGAATTACTACCTGTCGCTGTTTGAAGCGCTTGTGCGTGCAGAAAAAGTCACGCTCGTTCAGGTCGAACTCGTGCACGCGCCGCGTAGGCCTCATTAGTAGTCGGTCCTAGGGGTGGTGGAGGACCCCACTAGGGATATTTCTCTAAATAAATATCCCTAGTTAATTAAGGTTCGCAAAAATTTATGACGTTTTTTTAGGCAAAACCACCACGGCGTATGTGGTTAGGGTCTAAAAACGAAACTATGAACGCACAGAGCACCACACGTACTGCAGACATCGTTGTCGTCGGCGCCGGACTCGCCGGTTTGGTCGCCACCTATGAGGCCACGCAGGCTGGTAAAAAGGTCATCCTCGTCGATCAGGAAAATGCCAATAACCTCGGCGGACAGGCTTTCTGGTCGCTCGGCGGAATCTTCCTTGTCGATTCGCCAGAGCAGCGCCGACTGGGAGTCAAGGACAATCGTGAGCTCGCCGAGGCGGACTGGTTTAATTCCGCACAGTTCGACCGCGAGGAAGACAATTGGGGGCGCAAGTGGGCCAAGGCGTACCTGAACTTCGCAGCAGGGGAGAAGCGCAACTACCTTCGCAATCTCGGCGTGAAGTTCCTGCCTGTCGTCGGGTGGGCGGAGCGCGGCGAAGGGCGTGCCGACGGCCACGGTAACTCGGTACCCCGATTCCACTTGACCTGGGGCACAGGCCCCGAGATTGTCCGGGTTTTCGCAGAGCCGGTAGCTACGGCAGCGAAGAAGGGGCTGGTGGAATACTGCCATCGCCACCGCGTTGACGAGGTGATTGTCGAAGATGGCCGCGCCGTCGGTGTGCGTGGCAAGGTTCTGGTTCCCTGTGAATCTTTGGAGCGGGGAGTGGCGTCGTCACGCGCCGAAACGGGGGAGGACTTTGAGATCCGCGGGTCGGCCGTGTGCATTGCGACGGGCGGTGTTGGCGGCAACCTAGAAGCCGTGCGTAAGTGCTGGCCGACCGAGCGACTGGGCGAAATGCCGAAGGACATGGTCTGCGGTGTACCAGAGCATGTTGACGGCCGCGGTATTGAGATTGCGGAGCAGGCCGGTGCAAATCTGGTCAACCGCGATCGTATGTGGCATTACACCGAGGGCATGAAGAACTGGGATCCGGTGTGGCCCAATCACGGTATCCGTATTATTCCGGGACCGTCGGCCATGTGGTTCGACGCGGAAGGAAACCGCCTGCCTGCGCCGTATATTCCGGGCGCGGATACGGTCGGCACGATGAAGCATATTCTTTCTACCGGGCATTCCTATTCCTGGTTTGTGCTGAATAAGAACATCGTGGCCAAGGAATTTATCTTCTCCGGCTCCGAACAAAATCCGGACCTGACGGACAAGGAGATCAAAAAGCTAATCGGCAAGGTGACTGCTGGTGTCGCCGCACCTATCCAGGCATTCATGGATAACGGCGAGGACTGGGTAGTCGCAGACAATTTGCCGAAGCTGGTCGAGGGGATGAATGAGATTGTGGAGGCGAGCCTGGGCGGGGAGCCTGGTGCTGCAGCGTCCGGTGCCACAGCGCCGACGATTGACCTGGCAAAGCTAGAGGAGCAGATTCGCCAGCGCGACATGCAAACCGGTAACCCGTTCTCAAAGGACTACCAGGTCAATTACGTCAATGTGGCTCGAAACTTCCTCGGCGACAAAATCATCCGCTCCGTGCCGCCATCACCGATTCTGGATCCGAAGAATGGACCGCTGATTGCTATTCGTCTGCGCATGCTGACCCGCAAGACCCTCGGTGGTATCGAGACCACCCTGGACGGCCAGTGCTTGCACCCGGACGGAACTCCCTTCGAGGGGCTCTACGCGGCAGGTGAGGCCTCTGGCTTCGGCGGCGGTGGCGTCCATGGAAACAATGCGCTGGAGGGCACCTTCCTGGGCGGCTGTATCTTCAGTGGCCGCCAGGCAGGCCGCGCGATGGCGGAGGTTGTTAAGTAGCTTGCGTGTCCCACGCCGCGGGGGAGAATATGCGAGTTCTCGCCCGCGCGGTAGACAGGCCACGAAGTGGACAGCCCGCGTCTACTCCAGTCCGATGGAGAATGCACTTTCCAGGTCGTGCTGCGAGTAGGTGCGGAAAGCCAGCTGAGTCTGAGTGCGGATGACACCGTCGACCTTGCTGATGAGGTTTGGAATGATTTCCGCCAAATCATCATGGTTGCTCACGCGCACTACGACGACCAAGTCCCAGTCGCCGGTAACCGAGTAGACCTCAGTCACACCGTTGATTCCGACGATGGTTTCAGCGGCCTCCGGAATCTTGTCGGACTCGACATCGATGGACACAATTGCGGTAATCAAACTCATTGTTGCCTTCCTCGGAGAATAAACGTGAACAGCCGCTGAATAGCGCGGCCAGGGCCACAAGATACTCAAGATACTGCGGCTAGAAATTTCATTTCTGTCACGATTCTACTGATTTCATGGGAGAACCTGGAGGATCGTGACGAAAGGCGGTAAAAAGGGCGCTATGACACAAACTGCATTTCAGTCCAATCCAGTCCAGCTCTCCGGCGACCTGCCCCAGCTGGGTAACAAGGCTCCGGAGTTTACCCTTACCGGCGGTGACCTCGGCGAGGTCACCAACGAGACCTTCGCTGGTAAGAAGGTCGTTTACAACATCTTCCCGTCCGTAGACACCGGTGTCTGCGCGGCTTCGGTGCGTCACTTCAATGAGGACGCTGCTGGCCTCGAGAACACTGTCGTTGTAAACGTTTCGCGTGATTTGCCGTTCGCTCTTGGCCGTTTCTGCGCCGCAGAGGGCCTGGAGAACGTTGAGGTTGCCTCCGACTTCCGCCACGGTTTCGGCGAGGCCTTCGGAGTCGTCCAGCAGGATGGGCCGCTCGCTGGCCTGCTGGCCCGTGCCGTAGTCGTCACCGATGAAGAGGGCAAGGTTATTTACAACCAGTTGGTAGATGAGATCACTACGGAGCCGGACTACGACTCCGCACTGGCTGCACTGAAGTAATCAGCTAATTCGCTGAAGAACTAGTCAGCTACCAGCTTGAATCGACGGGGCTCGTCGGCAAACTCGCTAGGCTGTTGCCTGGCGGACTTCGCCGACGAGCTCTTTCTTATATCACCAACGCGAAGTGAGCCCGCGCGCTGCATCAGTCGCATGACCGACTGGAGCTTGGCGCCACGGTTGCTGAGACTGTTGCGGTTGCTACGGTGATTGTGCTTACTGCGCCTACAGAGAGTCCGTCGACGTTGGCGAGAGGCTCAGGGGTGTCCGAGGAATCAGATCTATCTTCGGACGTATTGGGACCGTCTGAGCTACTGGCTGTGTCTGAGGGTTCAGGCATAGCGGAAAAGTTTACTAAATCTCGCGGAAATGGGGAGGGCGGGACCCTAAAGTCAAAATGTCATAATGTATATTATCGGACAAATATTAAGAGTGGTCAGCCCTGGGGGTTTTCTGAATTCCCAGGTTGGCCGCTTGCCTGTCTTGGTGACTGTGTCCGAGTGTTGGCTGTCCAAGTGTTGCGCTTGTCTGATTGTTCGCCTGATTATTGTAGCGTTGTGTGTGGCCGACTTACCTGTCTGGCTTGTCCGTGGCATCGGACTCATTGGTCTTTGCGCCGGCTGTAAGCTCATCCGCATTGCGGACAGCAATCTCTTCGCGCAGTCGCTTGTTCTGCCACAATGTCATGCCGATTAGCAATGCACCGACAGCCACGAGCCACCACACACCCTTATAGGCCACGAATGCAATGAAGATAATCAGTAGTGCCATTCGCACCTTTCGTGCGAGCAACATTGCTTCGTAGGTGTTCATAACGTCGTATCTCCCAAGTGGTCCATCAGGATCGTTTCTAGGGGTCTTATGTGGTGTGCGGCTAAATAGCTATATTACGTCACAGTGACGAAACAGGGTGTGTTGTCGCTGGCCAGGGGCCTTTATGAGTTAACTGCGCTGCAGATTCTCGGCTGCGATTCTCTTTGGGTGCCCGTGTCTGCCAGCCGAAATCTTACGCGTCCTGCTTTTCCGCGACAATGCGCAAATTGAGCTCGCCATTCTCATCAATCGCTGCGGCAACAAACTGTGGCAGGCGCACGTTGTAGTCCAGGCGGTTAATCGGCAGATTACCTGACAACAAAACCAGGTTTTTGGTGCGAGCTGCCTTCATCGGGACTGTCACATCATTGGTGACACCACGAATGGTTAGACGCCCTGGAATCTCGATATTCGCCCACTGGCCGTTATCGGGAATACTGGAAACGTTCAACGGTTCGGAGAGCTCAAACTTAGCTTCTGGGTACTGCTCGACACTGAAAATGTTGTTGCGGACGTTGATGTCGCGACGCTCGATGTCGCTAGTCAGTGTTGCCATATCAACAACAACGGATGCATCCTCAAGCTTGTTGTCAGCAACCTTCAGCTCACCGGTGACATCGTGAGTCGAACCGGATGTTGTACGCTTGCTGCCCGGCAGGACCTCGTTGAAGGTAAAGCCAACGGATGTGTTCTGCGAATTATCACCGCCGATAATCTTCCAGGTGCCGTTTGCGTCAGTTGTTGCCGCAGGTAGCTCGTTGGCCTCGAAATCCCCGGTGCGCACCCCTTCGTGTGTGAAAACGCGATACAAAACTGGGCCCACAATAACAATTGCGAGCGCAACAACTGCAACAGCTATCAAAGTAATAATTGACTTACGGACACCAGAATTCATAGTGCTCATCCTATCCTTTAAATCCGCTATGGGATAAACCGTTCCACTTCACGCGTTTTCATAATCAATTCCTGCGTAATCTCCTGTAGAACAGCGGTCTCCATGCCGTCGTCAAGCGCGGTGCGCAAGTCCTCGGCGAGACAGCGCACTTCAAAGAGCCCGTCCCCTATTCGCTTTACGACGTCCTCCGCCGCCGACCTACTCGTGACATCGTCGGCGGGCTGTGATGTGAGATCGGAATTGATGCGAATTGCGATGGGCCTGGAGGCACCCTTTGCCACGCCAACGCGCTTTTCGTAGGCGCGCTGCCGGCAGGCTTGGGTGCAGAATTTGCGACGGCGACCGCGGATGGTGACCTCCATTTCGCGGCCACACCACTGGCAATTGGCGGTAGTTGTGCTCGGCTTTTGATCTGACACAGAAGTCAATTATGGCATGAATAACGAATTAGGCGTTATAATATGTGGTCTAGTATTTCTACCAAAGGGGGCACGTTCCACATGGCAGATCGAGTTCTTCGCGGCAGCCGCATGGGCGCCGTTTCGTATGAGACCGATCGCGATCATGACCTCGCGCCGCGAATGATGGTCCGCTACCGCACCGAATCCGGCGAGATCTTCGAGGTCCCGTTCGCGGATGACGCGGAAATTCCAGGTGAATGGCTGTGTAAGAATGGCCAGATTGGTGAACTGGTCGAGGGCGAAGGCACTGAAGCTAAGCCGGTCAAGCCGCCGAGGACCCACTGGGATATGCTCCGTGAGCGTCGCTCCATTGAGGAGCTCGACGTGCTGCTCGATGAGCGCATTGACCTGCTGCGCAAGCGTCGTCGTAACGCCGCTCGCCTGCTGAAGGCTCAGAAGGAAGCCGAAGAAGCGGAGAAGAACGCTTAAGGTTTGAGGCTTGCGGGTTTTGAGCTGGTTAGATTTGAGCCCTACGGCTGTATAACCGTTAATCAAACACTGCAATTCGGGTCCGGATAAGGTTTTGCTCCTTATTCGGGCCCGTTTTTCGTTTATGGCTGGCGGTTGTGGACCGATCCGAGTTACTGGCCGTGTTTATGACAAAAATGGCCTGAAAAATGGCCTGAAAGTGCTATAAACTCACACAGTTTCACATTTGCAGCCCGTGTTCAAACATAGTGCCCGTATTCATACGGGCAGGCCGCAATTTTTGGGGTTGTCCTACTTGCGGAAACGCTGCTTAATCTCGTGACCAGCCAGGCGGCCAATCTCCGAGCCCAGGTCCTTTACCTGCTGCGAACGGTGCTTGAATCCCCACTTGGTGACCTGCAGCAGAGACTGCTTCACAAAGCTGCCATCCATTTTGGACTCGCCGTACTCGCGCTCGGTAAAGGTAATCGGAACCTCTTCAACCAGGAAGCCAGCCTGCACTGCCTCATAGGCAAGCTCTGTCTGGAACAAGTACGCAGCCTTGCCAATGTTCTCCAGATCGAGGGTTTCGAGAACTTCCCGTCGATAAGCACGGTAGCCAGCGGTGATATCGGAGATGCCCGCACCGAGCGCCAGCGAGATGTAGATGTTTCCGCCGCGGGAGAGAATCTGACGGCTCATCGGCCAGTTAACAGTCTTGCCGCCCGGAACGTAGCGGGATCCGATGACAACATCAGCGCCGTCCTCGAGCTTCTCCAGCAGCAGGTGGAACTGCTCTGGCGCGTGGGAACCGTCAGCATCCATCTCGCAGAGAACCTGGTAGTCGCGCTCGAGCCCCCAGGCGAAGCCAGCGCGGTAGGCAGCCCACAGACCACCCTTGCCCTCGCGGTGCAGGACGTAGATGTGCTCTTCGCCGTTGTTGTCCGCCTTGTCAGCGGCAGCGATTTCATCGGCGAGCTCACCGGTACCGTCTGGCGAGGAGTCATCGACAACCAAAATATCGACGCTCGGCTCCGCTGCGCGCAGGCGTGCAATCACACCCGGCAGGTTTTCCCGCTCGTTGAAAGTGGGAATGACAACCAGCGTCGACTCATTGAGGGCAGTCACTCGTGATTCTCCTTAGTGCATGTTCTGCTCAGTATCGCGGCCATCAACTTCATCTGCGTCTGCCCCGGTATCTCCACCGCGGCGGCGCAGGACGGCACCGACCACACAAAGAATACCGAATACAGTCAGTAGAACCTCAATCCACGTCCCGAAGCGTGCGGCGAAAGTCAGGTGGGAATACTGGGGCAAGGTCTCGGTGAGCACTTTCTGCTCGAAGATTTTGCTCTGCTTTACGACGTCTCCGTGTGCATCCACAATTGCGCTCACACCGCTGGTTGCGGCGACGGCTGTGGCGCGCTGGAATTCCATGGCCCGCATGCGGCTCATGGCCAGCTGTTGGTAGGTCATGTCGGTGAAACCGAAGGTGGCGTTATTCGTGGGCGTGGCCAGCATGGTTGCGCCATTGTTGACCGCGTTGCGGAATGCGCCATCGAAAACCACTTCGTAGCAGGTGGCCAGGCCGAGGTTGACCTGCTTTAAGCCATCGTTGCCAGGAGTTGTGACCACGGCATTGCCATCGCCGGGAGTCATGTCGCCGGCGTGATCGACCATGTCGGAGAAGTGACGCAGCAGTTCGCGGAAAGGCATGGTCTCGCCGAAGGGTTGGAGGTAGATTTTCTCGTGTTGCTCGCCGGGGCCGGTCCTCGGGTCCCAAACCACCATGGTGTTCTGCACACCATCGGTGTAGGTAAAGGTGCCGACCACGATGGGAGCGCCAATATTCATCGCGGCATTTTCAATAATGCGTGCCGCTTCCCCATCCGTAAACGGGCTGACATCGGAGGAGTTCTCAGGCCAGATAACGATGTCCGGCTGCGGTTCTTCACCTTTGTGGACACGTCGTGCCAGTTCATTGGTGGCATCGGCGTGGTTTTGCAGCACTGCGCGACGCTGGGCATTGAACTCCAATCCGAGACGCGGAACGTTGCCCTGGATAACTGCGACGCGGGTGTTGCTGTCTGCCGTGGGCTCAGGCAGCGGTTGGGTCCAGGCAGGAAGAGCCCAGCCAATGAACAGCGCTCCGACCAAAAGCGCAGCCGAGGTCGCGTAGGTGCGCAGCGCAAGGGCGACCAGTCCTGCGCCGACACAGGTGGCGAGGAAAGTGACCAATGCAGTGCTGCCGATTGTCACCGCTGGAGCCAGCGGACCGTCGACCTGCCCCCAGGCCACGCGGAGCCAGGGAAAGCCGCCGAAAGGCCAGCGAGCGAGCAGCGCCTCCCCTGCCACGAGCGCAGCGGCCATGCCAGGGAGCTTCAGCACGAGGGGGAAACTGGATTGCGCAATGAGCCACATCGCAACCGCCGCCGGAATGGTGAGAAGGCCCAGCACAATCGAGAGCGCCACGTAGGGGCCGATGCCGACGAAGGAGCCAATCCACGGCAGCGAGAAAAGCGCTGTCGCTGTTGCCCAGGAGAAGCCCACCACTACGCTGGACTTCCAATCGGCTGCGCACAGGAAGGCCGCAATGAGCAGGGAGAGGCCGAGCCAGGCCGACCACCACCAGCACATGGGGGCATAGCTGAGAAACTGCAATCCACCAGCAAGGATTGCAATGAAGGAGAGAATCAGGCGCTGCTTTAGGGGCGTAAGCGCGCGAAAGCGCGCCTGCCAGCGATACGAATCTTTCGGAGCGTCTTGCTGAGCGTCTTTCTGAGCGACGTCCCCGTGCTCGCTGGAGCGCGCTTGGCGGTTAGTGTGCACTTGGGTAGGAGAACTCTCTGTGTTCGCGAGTTTTTGAGTTAGCGCTTGCTGCTCGAGTTAGCGCTTGTCGCTGCCGTCCTGGTCATCATCCCAGGCATTGTCCGGCGCCGGCGGCACAATCTTGTCTTCTGGGAAGCTCTTGCCATCGGAGCCCGGGAAACCACTGGAGAATCCAGGAAAACCCGAAAAACCGCCAGCACCAGCTCCTGCGCCTTTAGCACCTGGAGCCATGCCGTACTGAGAGACCACCATCATGCTGCGGTCACTGAAGTTGCGGAGACCGTTGAGCAGCGCCACCGACCCGGTCTTACGAATCAGCCAGCGCACCGGCGGCAGAACCATCAGGAAACCAATAATCGTGGTTACGACACCCGGCAGAGCAATCAGCCAAGAACCAACCAACAGAATTGCCGAGTCCGCGACAAAGTGCCCCGCGCCCTTTGCCGAGCGCTTGATTGCCTCCTCCGGATGCTTCTGGCCGTACTCCGTGAGAGTACGGGAAGTATCCAGCAGCAACTTCTGGTAGATGCGCTTGAACTCGATGGCGGCGAAGACCAACCCCACAATGAACAGGCCCAAAACCAACAGGATGGTCCAGCCGTAGCCAATCCATTCACCGAGTGCGATGAAGGCCGCAATCTCAGCGATGAGGTAAATAATTGTGAACCACTTGCTCATAGTTTCCAGTGTAACCGCCACTAGGGTGAGCAAGTCGTTACCGCTGTCGGCCGGTTTTCATGTCGTTTTCGAGCCAGTTCTTAGAGACTGTCTAGAAGACGGCTAGCGATTCCCGCAGCCCATATTGACTCTCTACCGGTCAGCGCGCTCCTCCAAGTCGCCCTCAGTATCCAGGTAGGTCTGGCGCAGCAGATCCATTCGTTCCTGGTCGGGGTTCTCCCACATTCCGCGCTCGGCGGCCTCCATCAGGCGCTCGGAAATGTCGTGCAGAGCCCACGGATTAGACTGTTCGAAGAATTCACGGTTTTCCGGGTTCGCAACGTACTCGTCGGTAAGCGTTTCGTACATCCAGTCATCCATGACCTGTGCCGTGGCGTCGTAACCGAAGAGGTAATCGACGGTCGCGGCCATTTCAAAGGCGCCTTTGTAACCGTGATTACGCATGGCCTGCATCCAGCGCGGGTTGACCACGCGGGCACGGAAGACACGTCGAGTTTCCTCGTGCAGGGTGCGGGTGCGTACGGCGTCGGGACGCGTCGAATCGCCTACATACGCCTCTGGAGCGGAACCCGTCAGCGCGCGAACAGTGGCAATCATGCCGCCGTGGAACTGGAAGTAGTCATCGGAGTCGGCGATGTCGTGCTCTCGGGTATCGGCATTCTTCGCAGCGACCTGGATACGGCGGTAGGCCGTCTTCATATCGTCCGCAGCCTCTTCCCCATCGACGCCACGACCATAGGCGTAGCCACCCCAGGTCGTGTAAACCTTCGCCAGGTCCGCATCATCGCGCCAGGAACCGGAATCGATCAGCTGCAGCAGACCCGCTCCATAGGTGCCCGGCTTGGAACCGAAGATACGGCGCGGACGCTCCTGCTGGTCAGCCTTCGCATGGGCCCGCACGTAGTTATCGTCGTCGGATTCATCAAGCTTGACGACGAGCTGAAACGCGTCATCCAAAAGGTCAATAACATGCGGAAACGCATCACGGAAGAAGCCGGAAATGCGGACGGTCACGTCAATGCGCGGGCGGCCCAATTCCTCGAGCGGAATCGGCTCAAGGCCGACAATGCGACGGGATGCGTCATCCCACACCGGATGCACACCAATCAGCGCGAGCACCTCGGCGATGTCATCGCCCGAGGTACGCATTGCGGACGTGCCCCATACCGACAGGCCAACCGACTTGGGGTACTCGCCGTGGTCGGCGCGGTAGCGCTCAATCAGACCATCGGCGAGGTTGACACCGGTTTCCCAAGCTAGGCGGGACGGCACAGCCTTGGGGTCGACCGAGTAGAAGTTGCGGGCAGTCGGCAGCACGTTGACCAGGCCGCGCAGTGGCGAGCCGGAGGGGCCAGCCGGAACGAATTCGCCATTGAGGGCCGAGAGAATACGCGGGATCTCTTCGCTGGTGGCGGCCAGGCGCGGCAGGATTTCGTCGCGGGTGAACTGCAGCAGCTCGACGACTTGATCCAGACCATTAGGTGCCGCGATATCGGCGAACTCTTCGGAGCCGAGGACACTGGCAGCAATCTGCGCCGCCGGCTGGTCAGGATTCTTCACCACAGCAGTCACCAGCGCTGTGGCCAGCGCGTCGATGGAGTCCACAGCGTGGCGCTCGTCCGTGCCATCCTCAGCCAGGCCGAGAGCCTCGCGCAGGCCCGGCAGGGTCTGCTTGCCGCCCCACAGCTGTCGGGCGCGCAGCATGGTGGTCACGGTGCCAATCAGGGATTCGTCTTCCGGCGCCTGGCTGAGTACGTGGAGGCCACCGCGGATGGCGACGTCCTTAATCTCACAGAGCCAGCCGTCGACATGCATGAGCATGTCATCGAAGACTTCCTCGTCCGGGCGCTCGTCCCAGCCGAGGTCGCGGTCCATCTTCGCTGCGGTCAGCAGCGTCCAAATCTCTTGACGGATAGCCGGCAGCTTGGCCGGGTCCATGGCGGAGATGTTCTGGTGCTCGTCGAGAAGCTGTTCCAGGCGGGTGATGTCGCCGTATGACTCGGCGCGGGCCATCGGCGGAATGAGGTGATCGACGAGTGTGGCGTGAGCGCGGCGCTTGGCCTGTGTGCCCTCGCCCGGGTCGTTGACCAGGAAGGGGTAAATCATCGGCAGCTCGCCGATAGCTGCATCCGGGCCACAGGAGGCGGAAAGGCCGACGGTTTTACCCGGCAGCCACTCCAGGTTGCCGTGCTTGCCCATGTGGACCACCGCGTCGGCACCGAAACCGCCCTCGGCCTGAGGCAGCGACAGGAAGCGGTAGCAGGCCAGGTAGTGGTGTGTCGGCGGCAGATCCGGGTCGTGGTAAATACCCACCGGGTTATCACCGAAACCGCGCGGTGGCTGAACCATGACCACGACATTGCCAAAGGTCAGGCCCGCAATGTAGATGTCCTGGGTATCCGGGTGAACATACAGGGTGCCCGGCGCGGCACCCCACTTGTCCTGCATATCGGCGCGAAGTTCTTCCGGCAAGGTAGCGAAGAATTTCTCGTAGGTCGCGGCGGGTAGGCGAAGCTCGGCTGCCTCCATGACCTCTTCGGTCAGCCAGTCCGGGTCCTGGCCGCCGGCATCGATGATGGCGTGCATGAACGCATCTGGTTCATCGGCGCCATCGTCGGCGGTGGCATATCCGGGGATTGTGGTGGTGTCGCCGAGGTTGTATCCGGCGTCGGCAAGCGCGTGCAGCACCTTCAAGGTCGATGCTGGTGTATCCAGACCGACGGCGTTGCCGATGCGGGCGTGCTTGGTCGGGTATGCAGACAGCATGACGGCGACGCGCTTGTCGGCGTTGTCGATGTGGCGAAGGGCGGCGTAGCGGGTAGCGATGCCGGCGAGGCGGTCGCAGCGCTCAAGGTCTGGGACGTAGGAAATGAGCTCGTCGGAGTCAATTTCCTTAAACGAGAACGCGACCGAGATGATGCGGCCGTCGAATTCAGGGACGGCGACCTGTGTTGCGACATCCAGGGGCGACAGCCCCTCGTCGTTATCCTCCCACGCTGCCTTGGAAGAGGTCAGGGCCAACCCCTGGATGATGGGGATGTTGAGGTCTGCGAGTGCGGCGACATCCCAGCCATCGTCGTCCTGACCGGCCTGCGCGAGTGCCGGGCGGTTACCGCCAGCGGCGAGAACCGTGGTGATCAGCGCGTCGCAGGAGGCCATCTCTGCCAGTAGCTCATCGCTGGCGGTGCGCAGGGACGCGGCGAAGATAGGCTTGGCGACGTAGCCGCGAGCCTCGACCGCATCAGCGAGCGCCTCAATGTAGTGCGTATTTCCAGCTAGGTGTTGCGCGCGGTAGTAAATAATGCCGACGGTGCCGCGGGAATCTGCTTTGGACACCTTGGAGTCGCGCTCCAGGAAACCCCATGCCGGCATGCGTGCGGGCTCCTCAAAGCCGAGTCCGGTCAGCAGCAGTGTGTCCGACAGGAAGTTGTGCAGCTGTGCGAGGTTCTTCGCGCCACCTTCAGCCAAGTAGATGTGTGTTTGCGTGGCGACATTCGCCGGGACCGTCGAGTACTCAGTGAGTTCAGCATCCGGTGCCTGCTCACCTGAGACGAGGACAGTGGGAATGCCGGAGTTCACAAAGTAGTCGACGCCGGATTCCCAGGCGCGGCGGCCGCCGAGAAGTCGGATGATGACGGCGTCGGCGCCGTCGGCAAGCGTGGGCAAATCATCGTCGAGCAGACGCGCCGGGTTTGCCCAGCGGTAGGACACCTCCGGGTTGGCCTGAGCGGCCGCGCGGGCGGACAGAAGGTCGGTATCCGAGGTCGACAACAGCAGAATCACGGTGTAGTCATTCACTTCCTGGGGAGCGACGCGTCCCCGGTCGGCGGGAGCCTGCCTCTAGCCCATGACGAGGTCTGACTGTGACAGTGGCGCGACCGTGCGGATTTTCACCGAGCTTCTCGTCAAAAGCATGGCAGTGGATTTCTCCATCACTCTACTGCAGCGCTCCCGTTAGAGTCCCAGCGGCTGCGGTGCCGGCTGCTCTGGGAAATGCGCCCAGAGGTAGTTGGTGGCCCGGTCAAGCTCCGCGAGCAGAGGAACGACATGGTTTAGGCCAGTCTTCGGGATCAGCGGGGGCGTGAGGTTTTCGACGTATTCCAGGTCAGTAAAGCCGAGCTCCAGCCAAGCATCACGCAGTTTGCGAACTTGGTTAATAGGAATGATGTCATCGTGCTCACCCGAGTACAGAAGTACCGGAGCATTCGGTACGAAGTTGCCGACGCGCTGTCGAGCGAGCTCCTTTTGCAGCGGCTCGTAGCGCTGAATCAGCTCGCTGAGAGACTCTCCGCTAGTCGTGTACTGATCGGTGGTTTCGAAACCGTGGTGGAGGGCCAGCCCACCCGCGCAGTAGCTACCAACTGTATTCAGGAGCTTCTTGCCCTCAGCATTCATTTCTTCATCCATCACACGGCGCAGTTCCGGATCCTTGTCCAGAACAGAGTTGATTGCCAGCGTGATGGCGGCAGTTAGTGTGGTGCCGTCAATCTGGTCGAGAACATTGGCGAGGTCTGAGGGAGGACCACCCGCGGCAGTGGCAGCGACGTTGAGCTCTGGGGCGTAGATGCCAACGCGCTCAGCGGCAGCAGCGGCTGCAGAACCTCCCTGGGAGTAGCCATAGATGCCAACTGGAGCCTTTTCCTCTACGCCGAGCTCATGGGAAGCAGATACGGCATCGAGCAGCGACTGTGCCGAGGCGATGTTATCGACATAGTCCTGGTTGCCCTGTGCATTGCGATGGTGGTCAATCATCACCACAGTTGCACCCCGCAGCAGGTTGGCCACGAGCGGCATCGTCTCGTATGGCGCAATGACATCGACTGGGGCAAACTCGACCTTTAGTCCGGTCTGCTCGGAGATCGATGGGTCGCACTTTTCTGCCCCGCCCTGGGTTCCCGGAGCAATTGCCACGACCGGACGCGGACCGCTGCCCTGCCACTTCGTCTTCGGAGTCACCACGATAGCGGTGTCCACACTGGGATTGCCGAGAGAATCCGTGGAGTTGTAGTGAATGCGCTTGGCGTCGACATTCCAGAGTTCGTGGTTCACCATCATCCGGGCATCTTCACTTCGGACCAGTGTGCCGGCCTGTGCGCTGCGTGGTGGATTCAGCGGCAGCGAATTCAGCGGAGAGGCCGCCGCGACGCGGGCCTGCTCTGGGGTGAGCTGCCTGACCGGTCCTGCACCACCCGGTTGCGTGCCGTTGTTATCGGTACCGAGCAGCCTATCGACGTTCGGGTTTGGTACGCGTCCATAACCCGGCAACTCTCGGTCCCAGCTTGACGACGGGCCGAGCTCCGGCTGTCCTGCTACATCCAGTGGCTGTGCATGCAGGGGCGCAGCCAGTCCGATGGTCATGAGCCCTGCTAGTGCTACCCCGATTCCCCTTCGGGCTGCACGACGGTTCCGTCGTAAAGCAGAGTGTGCTTGCATGGCGGTGCGGCCGGTGCCGTCGACGTTGCTGATTGCGAGAGCTTCAGCGGTGTTCCGAGTCATGTAGTCTCCTTAAAACCAAATCACTGTCCCCAGTGGAAGCGTCTGTAAAACCCACAAGAGATTTGCTATCGGAAAGTATAATGTCTTGAATAGTTATAGAAGTGTTTTTGCCTAGAGTTTTCCTGGAGTGCCCCTATGTGGAACCGCGAGGGGATACAGATTTAACCTCACTGTAAAGCTGCTGAATCAGAATAGATTGTCCTGTTTGCGGAGCTTTGCTCGGTGCTCATTTTCATATTTCTTATTTGCGTATTCTTGGAAGTATGACTGCATCTGATCAAGGAGCTCGCACTCGTCAAGACGGCTGCCCTGGTAGCCGCAAGGTTCATATCGCAGCTGATGGCGCAATCGGGCGCCTGCGCTTCCCCGGAGGCTTCCTCCCCGCGCCGGGCTTTGCCGTACTCGCTGATTTGGCCGAGAACTTCGGCGACGGCGATATTCACTTCACCTCGCGTGGCAATGTTCAGATTCGTGGCATCACCAACACCGGTGCGTTCGCCGATGCCGCAGAAGAGGAAAAGCTGGTTCCCTCCACCAGCCACGACCGCGTGCGCAATATTCTCCAGTCGCCGCTGTCAGGTCGCGTCGGTGGCAAGGCCGATGTCCGCGAGCTTGTGCAGGAGTTCGACGCGGCGCTTATCGCGGAGCCGTCGCTTGCAACACTGCCCGGTCGCACGCTCATGGCTTTCGACGACGGCCGTGGCGATGTCCTCGGTGAGCGCCCCGACTTCGGCGTTGTTGCCCATGACGAGGACATCTTCGAACTCATCATTGGCGGCGTGACCTCCGGGCTTGTCATCTCGCGTGACGACGTCGTGGAGACCCTCATCACCACAGCGAAGGTGTGGAACGACAGCCGTGGCTCGGCCTGGCGTATCGCGGAAGCAGATGCGGCCCGGCGCGTTGCCGATGCCGTAGTCGAGGAATTGGGCGAGCGTATCCGCCGCCAGGAGCCGACCCCGGCTGAGAATTTCGATGCCACCGCAGGTCTATCACGACAGATTGGTTGGATTGACCAGCCGGACGGCTTGGTTAGTTTGGCTGCTGGCCTGCGCTTTGGCATCCTGCCGGCGCGTCTGGCACGCGCTATTTCGCACACGCAGGTTCCCGTGCACATAACGCCGTGGTACTCGCTGATTCTCCACGATTTGGAGGAGGAAGTTGCCGAGCAGGTCGTCAAGGTACTGGCGCCGAATGGCCTAATCTTCGACCGGAATTCCACCTGGCTGCGCGTCAGCGCCTGCACTGGTCGCCCCGGCTGTGAGAAGTCGCTGGCTGATACCCGGGGCGATGCCGCGCACGCAATTGCCGATGACCGCCTGCCCGAGGGCCGCGTGCACTTCTCCGGTTGTGAGCGCCGCTGTGGCAAACCCAAGGGTGGCTACTTCGACTACCTCGCTACCGGGGACGGAGAATACGAAGTCACTGCTGTGGACTAGGCTTTAAGCCTATGAAGCGCTTTGAGTACAACACCGACGGTGCGGATATTTATCGCAACTCATTTGCCATCATCCGCGAGGAAAGCGACCTTTCCCGCTTCGATACAGATGAGGAAACCGTCGCCGTCCGAATGATTCACGCAGCAGGTCAGACCGACCTGGCCAAGGACATTGTCTTTTCCCCGGGAGCTGTACGTGCAGCCCGCCGGGCTCTCGAGGATGGCGCTCCCATCTTCACCGATGTGAACATGATTGCCTCGGGTATTACCCGAAAGCGCCTGCCCACTGACAACGAGGTCATTTGCCTGCTGCGTGATGAGCGCGTCCCTGAGCTGGCCCAGCAGCTCGGCACCACTCGCACTGCTGCTGCCGTGGAGTTGTGGAAACCACGCCTGGAGGGCGCGGTCGTCGCCATTGGCAACGCGCCCACGGCTCTCTTCCACCTGCTCAACCGCATTAATGAGGGCTCCTTCCCCATGCCGGCTGCCATTTTGGCTATGCCGGTCGGTTTCGTCGGTGCCGCGGAATCCAAGCAGGCGACCATCGACTCGGGTGCGGAAAACCCGGAGCTGAAGTACATCACCGTCACTGGCCGTCGTGGCGGCTCGGCCATCACCTGTGCTGCCCTCAATGCCATCGCCACCGCAAAGGAGATTCTCTAAACCATGTCCGGCTCTTACAGCGCTCAGCCTGGTCATCTCTACGGTGTCGGACTCGGCCCCGGCGACGCAGGTCTCATTACACTCCGCGGTGCCGAGCTTATCCGCACCGCCGATGTCATCGCCTACCACGCCGGAACTCACGGGCGTTCCACCGCTCGCGCAATCGCCGCTGAACTGATTGACGCGCGTGACGACGCCGCCGTGGAAGAACAACTGCAATACCCGGTGACCACCGGACGCCCGGCTGACTACCGCGAGCAGCTGGCTGGTTTCTATGCAGAGGCCACCTCCCGTCTGCACGAGCATTTGGCCGCCGGACGCAGCGTTGCGGTGCTCTCGCTCGGTGACCCGATGCTCTATAGCTCGTACCAGCACCTGCACCATGCCCTCAGCGAGGACTTCCCTACCGAAATCGTCCCAGGTGTAGCCAGTATTACTGCGGCTGCAGCGGAGATTGGGCAGCCGCTCGGTGAAGCCACCGAAATCGTCAGCGTGGTCCCCGCCACCGCTGATTCCGAGCGCATCGCTGCGGTTCTGGACGCGTCGGACTGCGTCGTCATTATGAAGCTGGGCAAGAACGTTGAGAAGGTCCGCGCAGCCCTGCAGGCCGCAGACATGCTCGAGCGTGCTTATGTCGTCGAGCGAGCCACCATGGATGAGCACACCAGCTACCCGCTGGCCGATGCCGACCCGGAGAAGGTCCCCTACTTCGCAGTAGCTGTTGTACCTTCCGCTGTCTACGGCACCGAGCGCAGTGTTTCTGGCGCATCTGGTGTGTCTGGGGATTCCGCGGTGACCTGTGCAGCTGCCGACGTGGCAACCGAGCCGGCTTCTCCATCCGTCGGTGAAGTTGTCGTTGTCGGCCTGGGCCCGGGTGCTGAGCGCTGGACCACCCCAGAAGTCACTGAGGAACTGGCGCATGCCACGGACTTGGTCGGCTACTCCACCTACATCAACCGAGTCCCCGAGCGCGCCGGGCAGCGCCGCCACCTCTCGGATAACCGTGTAGAGGCAGAACGAGCCACCATGGCGCTGGATATCGCGAAGCGCGGTGGCCGGGTCGCTGTGGTCAGTTCTGGCGATCCGGGTGTCTTCGCTATGGCGGCGGCAGTGTTGGAAGTCGCTGACGACGATATGTGGCGAGACATTCCCGTGCGAGTCGTCCCGGGCATGACTGCTGCTCAGGCTGTCGCAAGTCGTGTGGGCGCTCCGCTTGGCCATGACTTTGCGATGCTCAGCCTCTCCGACAGGTTGAAGCCCTGGGATGTCGTCGTTAAGCGAGTGCGTGCCGTAGCTGGTGCGGACATGGCGTTTGCCGTCTACAACCCAGCGTCCAAGTCACGGAGGTGGCAGATCCGAGAGCTGCGTGCCTTGGCCTTGGAATACCGCGAGCCGACGACGCCGGTGATTGTGGCGCGGGCAGTGGGCTCGGAGCAGGAAAACGTCACCGTGACCACGTTGGCGGAGTTCGATCCGGATGTCGTCGATATGCGAACCATGGTGATTATCGGGTCGTCATCAACAAAGGCATACCGTGCCGGAAAAACCACCCGTGTCTACACCGCACGCCACTACGGTGAGGGCGGCACGAGCGGAACCGGCGAGTTGCTGCGTTAGCCGCTATGCCCGGCGAATGACGGCGTTGTACGCCTCATCCACCGTCGTGGCGATGGTGGCGATATCCGCGCCGGGCAGCTGCGGGCGCTGCACGATGACGACTGGTTTCTTAAGGTCGCGGGCTGCTTCAATTTTGGCGTAGGTAGCAGCGCCACCGGAGTTCTTGGTCACCACGCAGTCCACGGCATAGTCCCGCATGAGCTTGCGCTCCGCAGCGACATCATAGGGGCCACGGCTGAGAATAATCTTTCGATTCTTCGGCAGCGGCGGTGCGGGCTTTTCCACACAGCGGATGAGGTAGCGGCCGTTGGAGTCGTCGGCAAATGGAGCCAGCTGCTGGCGGCCAATAGTGAGAAACGGACTGTAGAAACGGTCGGCAACAACGTCTGCGGCCTCCTGCATGGAGGAAACCTCAATCCAGTTGTCGCCGGGCTGCTTCTCCCACGCCGGACGATGCAGCGCTACGAGCGGAATGCCGGTGGCGCGAGCGGCCTCCGCGGCAGATTCACTGATCCGCTCCGCATACGGGTGTGTGGCATCGATGATGACCTCAGTGGCATCAGAGATGAGCCATCGCGCGAGCCCCGCCGGACCGCCAAAACCACCGATGCGGACACCACCGACTGGCAGCTTGGGGTTAGCTACACGACCGGCCAGCGAAGAGGTGACAAACCAGCCCTCATCCACCAGGCGCTTGGCCAAGGCGCGGGCTTCCGCGGTGCCACCCAGAATTAGTGCACGCATGGAATGGTCCGTCCGTGTTCATCGCGCGGGCGATCATCGCTGTAGAGGAAGCTGTCTGGAAACGCCTCGGCGGTAAGTACCTTGCCGACAATGATGACAGCCGTACGGGTCACGCCTGCATCCTTGACCTGCTGCGCAATATCAGACAGCGTGCCGCGGAGAATAACCTGCTCCGGGCGGGAAGCGAAGGCCACCACTGCTACCGGTCCGTGCTCACCGTAATGCGGGGTGAGCTCCTCAACCACTCGGTCAATATCGTGGGCGGCCAAGTGAATGCACAGAGTCGCGCCAGTGCGGCCGAAGTTCTCCAGGGTTTCGCCCTCCGGCATCTTGGAAGCTCGCCCGGAGATGCGGGTCAGCACCACCGATTGACCAACAGTTGGCACCGTAAGCTCGTGCCCGAGCGCCGCCGCAGCAGCGGAAAAAGCCGGTACACCCGGAACGATTTCATAGTCAATGCCGAGCTCGCTGAGGCGACGCACCTGCTCTGCCAGTGCCGACCAGACCGATGGGTCGCCGGACTGCAGGCGTGCGACGTCCTTGCCAGCCGCGTGTGCCGCCTGGATGGTCTCTACGATGGTATCCAGCGGCATACGTGCGGTATTGATAATCTCTGCGCCCTCGGGGCAGTTCTCCAACACCTCAGGCGGGACAATCGATCCCGCGTAAACGCATACTGGGCAGGAACGAATAAGCCGGTCCGCGCGCAGCGTCAACAAATCTGCTGCGCCCGGGCCCGCACCGATGAAATACACAGTCATTGTGAGTTACAGAGTCCTCGATATTTTTAAACAGAGAAATTATGTCAATGGTAGCGCAGGCTCTACTGGCTTCACCGCCGCCCACTGCACCACCGGCAACGCCGGCCGCCACGCAGTGAAACTGCCGACAGAGCCTGCCCGCTCCACGGAAAGCCTAGTGACATCCCCGCCGTAGTCACGGCGCGCTTGCCACAGTAGAACTTCCGACTCCAGCGTCACAGTGTTCGCGACGATGGTGCCACCCGGAGCAAGGCGCTGCCAGCAGGTCTCGATCATGTGGTCTGCAGTGAGACCGCCGCCGATGAAAATAGCATCTGGGCGAAGATTGGAGTCGTCCAAAACTTTTGGTGCCGCACCGTGGTGGACAGTCACATTTCCCGACAGAGCCGCCACATTCTTAGCAATCCGCTCTGCACGAACAGCATCGCGCTCGAAAATTTCCGCGTGTCCGCCGTGCCGAGCCCACTCAATGCCAATCGAACCGGTGCCACCGCCGACATCCCAGAGCAGTGCTCCCGGTCGCGGATCTAACGCCGCCACTGTCATCTGGCGAATCGGCGCCTTCGTCAGCTGGCCGTCCGAGTCAAAGTCGCCGTCGCGCAGCCAGCCGCGCGCGCTTCCCGACGGCTCCACCGCCAGCACCGTGAGGTTGCCAGCTGGAACCGGAGGGTTTGTCACCGTGCCTTCGGCCACAGTTTGCGGCAGCCCAGTTGCCTCCGAGCCACCGAGATTGGTCAGCGCGGTGAGCTTGGTGTCTGGGCGGTCAGCCAAGACCGTAGCGACCTCTTTCACCGAGTCCGCGTTACGGCACAGCACGAGGAAGGGCCGCATCGAATCTGCTACCGGTACCACACGTGCGGCACCAGCAATCCCCGGCTCCCCGGTCACCAGCGAAACCACCGGTGTGTCATGCAAAGGCCAGCCGAGATAGGCACAGGCCAATGAGGCCGACGACGGCGCTGGAATAACGTCCACGGCACCGCGACCCAGCTCGCGAACAAGCGATACACCTACACCGTGGAACATGGGATCGCCACTGGCGAGGATGACATCGCCTGCGGGGTCGATGTCTGCCAGAGTGGCCTGCCAATCCTTCCAGAAGCCACAGGGCCAAGGAGAAAGCTCGGCATCCAGGCCGACGTCGTCGAGCAAAAGGAGCTGACGGGGAGAACCGATGATGCGGCGAGCCGACGACAACGCCTCGACGGCGCGGACCGATAGACCAACGTACCCGTCACAGCCGATGCCGACGACGCGAAGTTTCGGGCTCATCGGGGCATCTTCCGCCAAATCCAACGAGGAGTCAGATGCGTGGCGCGGGCGAGCAACCCCAGTTTGCGTGGCACCCAAACGTACGGTTTGCGGCCATCGAAGGCGGTGACGGCGGCCTCAGCGACCTCGGCGGGGCGTGAAGACATCGGAGCCGGCTTCATGCCTTCGGTCATGCGGCCGATGACGAAGCCCGGCCGGACAATCGTCAGCTGAATATTGCTGCCGTGCAGACGGTCCTGCATGCCCTGGAGGAAACCGTCGAGACCGGCCTTCGCCGAACCGTAGACGTAGTTGGCACGGCGCACGCGGGCACCCGCGATAGAGGAAAAGGCCATGATGCGGCCCGCGACCTTATCTCGCACTGGCAGAATACCGGCGGCGATGTCGGACTCTATGCGCGCGACAATCTCGGTGAGAATCGAGGCTTGCGCCGTGAAGTCGGTATGGATGACTGCCGCAGCAGCCTCGCCGGACTCCTCGCATTCTTGCTGATCGCCGAGGATGCCGAACGCGACGATCACCGTATCGATGGGACCGTGCTGCCAGGCGTGCTCAACGAACTGGCGGTGTGCGGCGATGTCATCGGCATCAAAGTGGATGCGATGGACCGCGACAGCGCCGGCGTCGATGAGTCGGCCGGCAATGCCGTCGAGTGCCTCAGTGCGGCGCGCGGCAAGCGTGAACGTGTTGTGATTGGCCAGCCGCGCGGCAACTTCCCCGCCGATTTCGCTGGTGGCACCAAGAACGAGTACGTGACCCATGCGCTAGAAAAACCTTTCCTCTAAGACTCGATTAGACGCTAATCAAATCGTGCGGTCCATTGTTGACCGATTCGCCACCGTCTTCGGTGACGATGATGATGTCTTCCAGTCGCATACCGAATTCACCTGGTAGGTACACGCCCGGCTCCACCGAAAACGCCATGCCTGGCTCGAGTTCAAGCTCATTGCCGGCCATGATGAACGGTTCTTCATGCGTGGATAGACCAATGCCATGACCAGTGCGGTGGATGAAGTACTCTCCGTAGCCTGCATCGGTGAGGCTGTTGCGCGCAATCGCATCGATTTCGGCAGCCGTCACACCAGGGCGCACCGCCGCCACAGCAGTTTCCTGAGCCTTTTTCAGAGCCGCCCACGCCGCAGTTTCCTTCTCCCCAGGCTTGCCGACGACATAGGTGCGCGTGCAATCGGAGTGGTAGCCAAGCGGCAAGGTGCCTCCGATATCGATGACCACCACGTCGCCGTCCTCGATGACGCGGTCGGAGAAATCGTGGTGCGGATTTGCACCATTTTCAGCCGAGCCGACAATCACGAAGTCAATGGCGACGTGGCCCTCCTCCAGGATGGCAGCCGAAATCTCATTCGCGACCTCACGCTCGGTGCGACCCGCGCGCAGCATGCCCGGCACGCGAGCGTGAACGCGGTCAATGGCGGCACCGGCCTCGTGCAGCTGATCAATTTCAGCGGCGTCCTTGCGCATGAAGAGTTCCTTCAGAAGGTCACCGGCCAACACAGTTTTGGCCCCGGTGAGATCCTGGATGGGAATCAGGTGGTCAGCGGTCAACGATGCCCCAATGGCGAGAGTGCCTACATGGCCGACTAGGTCGGCGACAATGCGGTGCGGATCCTGGCCGTCCTCCCACAACACCACATCGGCGTTGAGATCATTGATGGCACACAGCGGCAGGTCACCGCGCTCCACAGCGGGCAGTACCAGTGTGGTCGTGCCGGATGCGGTGACCACCAGCGCGGTGAGGCGCTCATGCGAAGTGACCGCAGACCCAATGAGATACTGCAGGTCAGCGCCGGTTCCAAAGACTGCAGCGTCTGCATCGCGGGTGCGGAGTAGCTCCGCGGTGCGATTCAGACGCTGCTGATAGATGTCAAAGCTAAAGATACCGTTGCTCATAGTTGCCAACTGTACCCGTCACCTTGTGCTCGGGGCCGGTTGAGTGGTCTCAGCGTTGGGGACCACATCTCCGATGCCCCTCCCCCGAGTTACTTGTTGGCTTTCGGGTTCTTCATCTTTGGAATACCAAGCGAGGTCGATCCGACTGCGTAAGCGGCCGGGGCCCCCGGTGGCACGACTGGATTGTGTGGAGCGACAGGCTCGACAACGCGGTAGTCCTCACCTTGAGCTGGGCGTGAATCTGCCTCACCCTTGTTTGGCCACATCGAGCATGCGCGCTCGGCCAGGGCCAGAATCGAAAGTGCCGGGTTGACACCCGGGTTGGCTGCCAGCGCCGAACCGTCGTGAACCGACAAGCTCGGGTAGCCCCACACGCGCTGATACGGGTCAATCACGCCGTCATTAGGGCTTTCACTGATAACCGCTCCGCCGATGAAATGAGCCGTGGTCGGCTTATTCAGCAACTCACTGATAGAGCCACCGGCAATGGCGCGCCCGCCCTTGCCCTCGGACATCTTCTCAGCAGCAAGATCTGTTGACTTATTGCCGGACGGAATCCACTTCGGATTCGGCAGGCCGGTCCCCTGCTTCGATGCCAGCCAGCGCAGCGGGCCGATCTTGCGCTTGAAGGTGGTCAGCGAGTTATCCAAGTCCTGCATGACCAGGAGTATAACGGTGCGCTGCGACCATCCTTTTAGCTCGTAGAGGCGCTTTGCCTCGCCGGGATGCGTGACAATCTTCCACAGAGCCTGCCAAAACCGCGGAACCTTCGAGCTACCGTCGGTCTGCACCATCTGGAGCAGTGCCATTGCATTGGAGCCCTTGCCGTAGCGAACTGGCTCAATATGGGTGTCGTCCTCGGGGAAGAACGAGGAGGTGATGGCAACACCTTCGGAGTAGTCGTTGTCGGGATCGACAGAACGTGTCGACGCACCCAGAATTGCCTCGGAGTTGGTACGAGTGAGATGTCCGACCTTCTCACTCAACTTAGGCAGAGTGCCGTCCATCCGAGCATTGTGCAGGAGATTCTGCGTGCCCCACGCTCCAGCGGAGAAAATAACGTGCTCAGCCCGAATCATCTTGCCCTTTACCAATGCACCAATTGCAGATGCGTCGGTAGGGCGAGTGTGGACAAGCCAGGAACCGTCAGATGCCTGCTCCACGCCAATGGCAGTTGTCATCGGGTGGATCTTCGCACTAGCCTTCTCCGCCAGGTACAAGTAGTTTTTGACCAGGGTGTTCTTGGAATTGTGGCGGCAGCCAGTCATGCACTCGCCGCATTCCGTACAAGGCACACGCGAAGGCCCGACACCGCCGAAGAACGGGTCCGCCACCGGTTCCGGCTTCCCTTTCGGCGCAGGCGAATCCGCCTCGCGGTCACCGAAGAACACGCCCACTGGGGTTCGGCGGAACGTGTCCTCGCGCCCCATCCTTTCCGCAATATGCTTGACGACGCGGTCCGAGGGCGTAATCGTCGGGTTGATAGAGACACCCATCATGCGCTGGGCCTGGTCGTAGAAGGTATCCAGCTCAGCCTTCCAGTCGGTAATCCCCTGCCACTGCGGATGCTGGAAGTAGGCGTTACCTGGTCGGTACAAAGTACAGGCGTAGTTCAGGGAGCCACCGCCAACACCGGCACCGGCCAGCACGAGAACGTCGTTAAGCGGATGAATGCGCTGAATTCCGTACATACCCAGCTTCGGTGCCCACAGGTACCGCTTGAGGTCCCAGTTAGAGTCTGGGAAGTCCGAGTCGGAAAAACGACGACCTGCCTCTAGCACATCGACGCGGTAGCCCTTCTCCGTCAAGCGCAGCGCGGAGACCGCGCCACCGAAACCGGAACCGATGACGACGACGTCGGTGCGTTCACTGTTTTTGCTTTTAGGCTTAAACATCAGACTCGCTCGCTGCTTCTTACTTCTTGCCGTCGATTCCTGCCAGCGGGTTCTCGCCCGGGCCCGACCTGTCGAACTCGGACGGATGCGGAAGCTTGTTGCGGACAACCTTGCCGGCATCGTTCCATGGCAGCTCGTCGACGAAAATGACGCGGTCTGGAACATTGTGCGCGGCTAGCTTCTCCAGCACGTAGTCCTTCACGGCCTGCTCGGTGAGGGCTTCGCCCTCGGAATCGTTGGTGCGAACGACCCACGCATCGACATCAGCGATGACCTTTCCGTTCTGCTCACCGCGCACATGAACCTGGTCAACGCCAGGAATGCGGGCGATGGCGTCCTCGGCCTCACGTGGGTAGACATTTTCGCCACCGCGGATGACCATGTCGTCGGCGCGGCCGTAGACGAAGAGGTAGCCGTCTTCATCCATGTATGCGAGGTCGCCGGTGGATAGCAGGTTCTTGCGGACTTCTGCCTTATCCTTTGCGCTCAGGTAGCCCAGGAAGGTCAACGAGCAGGCAGAGTGCAACAGGCCGGACTCATTCGGCTTAGCTTCGGTGCCGTCCTCGTGCAGGATTTTGACGTAGGTGCCCAGGGTCGGGCGACCGACGGTACCCGGACGCTCACGGAGATCCTGCGGGGTGGCGATGGAAATCTGGTTGTTTTCGGAGGTGCCGTAGAAGTTGTACATGACCTCGCCGAAGTTCTCGGTCACGCGCTCATAGACGTACTGCGGGAGAATGTTGCCGGCCGCAACAACAAAGCGCAGGTTCGGCAGACGAGCGCCGTCGCGCTTTTCAAACTCATCGACGAAACTCTTGAGGAACACACCGGAGGAGACAATGCCATCAACGTTGTACTTCAGTGCATCGTCTACTGCTTGTACCGGATCGTAGATGCGGCGGGCGATGATGGTGGAACGGGTACCAAGTGCAATGTTGACATTGATTAGACCCCAGCCGTGGAACATCGAAGCCGTCAGCTGCACAGTGGTAAACGGACGCCACGGGATTCGCTCAACGATGCCACCAAGGATTCGCGGTGTCTTGGGAGTGCGTACCTGCACGCCCTTCGGCAGGCCAGTCGTACCGGAGGACATCACAACCATTGGCTGAGGGCGAGCCTTCTCCGGCATGTCAATCTCGACGTCCTCGTCGATAAGCTGCTGCATCGTCTCGTAGCCGTCGGCTTCGCCGTAGCTAATGACGGTGACAATGCCCTCTGGAATGTCGAACTTGCCGGCAAACTCGTCGTCCATAACCAGCGCGTTGGCACCGTACTCGGAAAGCATGGCGGAGACCTGCTCGCCTGACGACGACGGGTTGATGATCATCATGCGTGCGCCCAGGTAGCCGCAAGCGATGAATGGGTAGATGATGCCTCGGCCGTTACGGGCCATGATGGCAATGGTGTCCTCGGGGCCGATGCCTCGCTTGTGCAGTCCCTTGGCGAATGCCCAGACATCATCGCGCAGCTGCTTGTAGGTACGCTCACCGAGGTCATCGACAAGAGCTAGCGAATCCGGGGTGCGGATGCAGTTCATCTCGACCGTCATGGCCTGGGACATGCCCCAGCGGCTGATGCAGCGGAAAATTGGGCGGGTTTCGCCGGAGGGCTTGTCCGGGTAGATGCCGGACTGCTGCAACGGACGGAAGGTTTTGAGGAAATGACGGACATCGTCGTGGAAGGGCAGGGCGATCAGCCTGTTCTTCCGAGCGTCTGGGCGGTCATTTGAGGTAAACGGCAGTGAGAAAGGCATGGAATGCTCCGGCAGATTGAGGGTGAGGAAGTGTCGGCAATCTGTAATACCGACGAATTTGTCGGTGATGGTTGTAGTAGCAGGGCAACTGTGTAGTTCGTAACACAATTAACGGTTAACCTTACTCAAGCCAATCGGTGAATGTGTGTCACTTCGTCATCTTTTAAGTTCTTTCGCCGTTGATTGTACGGTCGCTGTTTACCTATAGACGCTGACTGAACACTAATTATTCAGCGCCACTACTCCCCTGCGGATTGCCTGGATAGCCTCCTCTGCCTTGTCGCGAATGTCCGTGGAGTAACCGGTCTTCTTAATCTGCTGCAGCAGATCAATGACCTGACGGCACCAGCGGACAAAGTCACCTGGGGTCAGCTCCGCTCCACTTTCGGCCGCGGCCTGCAGGCAGTACCCCAGCGGTGCGCCAGCAGTCCACTGATGGATTGCGGTGGCAAAAGCCATATCCGGCAAGTTCGTTACCGGTAGGCGATAGCGGCGCTCATCTTCCGACAGTTCCTCCCAGATGCGGTAGGTATTCCCCAGTGCCTTGGCCAGTGGCTCGGTCGGCACCTCGTCACTGCCCTGGCTGGCCTTGCGGTTTTCAAAGACCAAACTCGACACCGCACCGGCGAGCTCCGCAGGGTCTAGGTTATCCCAGATGCCACGCCGCAGACACGTGGCCACCAGCAGATCCGACCCATTGTGAATCTGCGCCAACCGCAGGCCTTCCTCGGTAATCGTCGGCTCCGCACCCTCCGGCCATTCCACGTAGTCCATCTGGGCCAGCAACTGCAGCATTCGGTCGAACGTGCGCGCCAACGTATCCGAGGCGGAATCGACGCGCTTTTGCAGCTTGGCCACATGCGCCTCGGCCTGCCGCAGAGTATCGGCGTGACGAGCCATCGTCTCCACCGCCGGATCGCCATGCAGCGGGTGCTCTCGTAATTCCTGCCGCAGCTTCCTCACCGCCGGCGAGTTGCCGCCAGTGCGACGCTTCAGCCGCTTTGGTCCCTTCAGTCCCTTGCGGCCAATCTCTGCGCGCACAATCCCGAGCGCACGTCGCGGATGCCGGTCCGCATCCCGCGGCAGCTTAATCGAGCCGACTGTCTGCGGTGCTGCTGGGAAGATATGCGGCTCCACACGTCCCACAAATCCGCCGACGCTGATGACACCCGGACGAGGATTCGACTTCGAATGGTCCTCCCGGTACACCACCGCCAGCTGCACCTTTTTCCCCTTCGGCAGCGGAATCACTTCGCCTCGACGGAGTCTGCGCAGCGCGGTCACCGTTTCCGTGTGACGGTCTTCAATATTGCGGCGCTTGGCGTTCTTCTCCTCCTGAGTCAGTTTCGCGCGCAGATCCAGGTATTCGAGCATCTGGGTCAGGCGCTCGTCGTCACGCGAACTGCCCTCCCCGCTTGACGACGACGCTTCAGCCTCCGACCCTTCAGCGTGCGCATCGGCTCCCCTGCCGAGCAGTTCCGCACGCAGGGCCGCGGCTTCTTGCTTGGCCTTGGACAGTTCGGCGGCGATTCCGACGATGTCGCCATCCGCCTGGAACTGAGCGAATGAGCGCTCCATGACTCGCTTCGACCCCTCGTAACCGAGCGTTTGCAGGAGGTTGACACTCATGTTGTAGCTCGGTGCGAAGGTGGAAATCAGCGGATACGTGCGCGTGGATGCCAGTCCTGCGACAGCCTTCGGATCCATTGCCGGTGCCCACTGCACCACGGCATTGCCGACGGTGTCGATACCTCGGCGGCCAGCGCGACCGGTCATCTGCGTGTACTGACCCGGCGTGAGGTCCACGTGGGCTTCGCCGTTGTACTTGACCAGCTTTTCCAGCACGACCGTGCGGGCAGGCATGTTGATGCCCAGCGCGAGTGTCTCGGTGGCGAAGACGACCTTGACCAGGCCTTCGTTAAAAAGTTCTTCAACGATGTGTCGGAACGCAGGCAGCATGCCCGCGTGGTGTGCCGCGAAACCGCGAATGAGAATGCGGCGCCAGCGCAGGAAGCCGAGAACCTGCAGGTCCTCCTTCGGAATGTGCGCAACACCATCATCGATGATCTTGGCGATGCGGTCCTGCTCATACCGGTCAGTGAGTTCTACGCGCGTAGCACCGACCTGTGCCAGCGCGCCTTCACAGCCTGCGCGGGAGAAGATGAACACAATCGCGGGCAGCATGTTCATGGAACCGAGCATGCGAATGACATCGCCGCGCTTCGGCGGGCGGAACTTACGCTGCCCCTTGTCGCCCCAGCTGTACGAGCGGCCACCGCCCTTGTGCTTTTTGTACTGGTAACGCTCCTTCGAACCGGCATCGCCATAGCCGAACTCGGCGCGACGGCATGCCTCCAGCAGGTCCTTATTGACCTTGTCCGACTTCGCCTCGAAAAGCGGATAGAGCCGGTTTCCCACCAGCATGTGCTGATGCAGCGGAACCGGGCGCAGATCCGTGACAATAACGTCCGTGTGCCCGCGCACCGCGGAGAGCCAGCGGCCGAATTCTTCGGAGTTGGACACCGTCGCGGACAAACCGATGACGGCCACGGACTGGTCGAGGTTCAAAATAACCTCTTCCCAGACAGCGCCGCGCTCGCGGTCTGCGAGGTAGTGAATCTCGTCCATCACCACATGCGTGAGTTTCTTCAGCGTCGGCGAGTTCGCGTAGATCATGTTACGCAGCACCTCGGTGGTCATCACCACGATGTCTGCGTCGCCATTAATTGAGGTATCGCCAGTGAGCAGGCCCACGCGGTCCTCGCCGTAGTCCTCGACCAGGTCGTGGTACTTCTGGTTGCTCAACGCCTTAATGGGCGTGGTGTAAAAGCACTTACCACCGCGGTCGAGCGCTGCATAAATAGCGAATTCGCCAACAATAGTCTTGCCCGCACCGGTGGGTGCACAGACGACAACGCCCCGCCCTGCCTCAATTGATTGGCAGGCGCGGAGCTGAAAGTCGTCAAGATCGAAATCCTGTTGGCTAACGAAATCGCCGAGAAGAGTCATGCCTCTAGAGTGTCATAAACCACGCTAGAGAACATCATCAAAGTCACTCGTCGGACGATTTCGCAAGTCCTGCGTCGGCATCGGGGTCTCCGGAATCATTCCGTGTGGCCGCGGTGGACGCGAATTGCGAGTCGGGCGCATCTGGGATGCCTGCGTCGGCGTCGGCGGGTTCACTGGCGTCGGGCCAGAAATCGGGGAGGTCGTCGGAGCTGCTGATGCCGTCGGCATTCCACCCGGCTGAATCGACGTCGGCGTGCTTACTGAAGTCGGGGCGTCGATGCCACCCACGTCGCCGATACCGCCAGCAGAGCCAATTGGACCGGAAGCCGTAATCGGTCCGGAGCCTTGCTCGTCATCGACGTCCAACCACTCCGGTCGCTCATTTGCTTTACGACGGTCATTGAGACGACAAATCTGGATTGCGACTTCCACCAGCAATGTCAACGCCGTCGCCATTGCGACCATCGACACCGGATCCTGACCTGGCGTCATAAAAGCCGCAAAGATAAACAGCGACATGATGATAATGCTGCGTTTGTCCTTGATGCCCTCGTAGGTAATGACGCCCGCCATGTTCAACATCACTACGAAGAGCGGAACTTCGAAGCTGACTCCGAAAACCAGAATTAGTGCGAGGACGAAACCGAAGTATTGCGAACCGGTGAGTGCAGAAATCTGCGTTTCTTCACCAATCTGAAGCAAGAACTCCAAACCGAAGGCGACAACGAAGTAAGCGAGGACCGAACCCATGACAAACAGCAGTGCTGCGGCAGTCACAACTCGGCGGGTGGTGCGGCGTTCCTTCCGAACCAAGCCAGGGGTGATGTAGGCCCAAATCTGGTAGAGCCACCATGGCGACGACATCACCAGACCGGCCAACGCGCCGACCTTTAGTCGCAGCATGAACATTTCGAACGGACTGGTCGCCAGCAGACGACACTCCGCACCTTCGCCGCCGCCGAGACGCATCTCGGGTGGAAGCTGACAGTACGGATCCTTGAGCAGTTCACCCAGGGACTTAAAGTGCAGCGGACCGACATCGGTCGAGGTAAACGGTATGCGGAACTGGCCAATTGTAAAGGCGGTCTGGTACCAGATGAAGCCCAAAACAGTACCGATGGCAATACCCGCTAGCGAGAGAACGAGGCGATGTCGAAGCTCTTGAATGTGCTCGACAATAGTCATCACGCCCTCGGGATTGCGCTTACGTTGGCGCTTCCGAGGACGTGATGTGGATGTAGCTGAAGTCACGCTTCAACCGGCCTTCTACTACTGCTGCGGCTGGCCAGGGTTGTTCTGGCCAGGCTGCGGCTGGTACGGCTGCTGGTACTGCTGCTGCGGCTGAGCCTGGGG
>NZ_CAMQAZ010000013.1 GCF_946998835.1 uncultured Corynebacterium sp.
CCACATCTAACCCCAGCGACACGCCGAGCCAGACACACTTTTTGAGCCTTAACCCGGCTAGCCCGAGGACTGGCAACCCCGAAAAACTGCGGGCTGCAAATGTGAATACACGTGTGAATACGGGCTGCAAATGTGAAACTGTGCGAGTTTATGACACTTTCAGGCCATTTTTCGGGCCATTTTTGCCATATACGCGGTCAGTAACTCGGCTCGGCCCGCGGTTGTCAGCCAGCTGGAAAACAGGAGAAAACTACTTCTTCACCAGCACAGTGGTGCCAGCTGCCAGGGGGAGGCGCATCACGTAGGCGTCGTCAAGCTGGAGCATGTATTCGTCGGCTTCGCGGGCAGCGGCGGTGTCGCGGTCGGTGCGTGACGAGTCAGCGATGGTGCCGTCGAGCAGTGCACCGGTCAGTACGAGTGCGCCACCGGAGCGAAGCAGCGGCCAGGCCTTTTCCTGGGCAGCGCGCAGGATTGCCGGGGCGACATCGAGGTAGACCAAATCGTAGGAATCGGCGGCCAGGCGGTCCATGACCTCCAGTGGCTGCGAAGGCAGGAAGCGTTGGCGGTTGGGGCGGATGCCGGCGGCTCGGAAAGCGGCCTTGGCCAGCGACTGGTGTTCGAGCTCCGGGTCGATGCAGGTCAGCACACCGTCATCGCCGAGACCGTCAGCGAGATGCAGCCCGACTACGCCTGCTGCCGGGGATGCGATGACTGCGGCGGGGTGGCCGTCGCGGCGGGCGCTGGCCAGAGCCATGAGCGAGGTCAAAGCGGCGCCGGTCATGGTATCGGGGACGGCAACTCCGTATTCGCGAGCGCTCTCACGGGCACTGTCGAGGGCCTCGGAGATTACGGTCGTGTTGTTGACGTGCTGCGCAATAGCGTCACGTGCGGATAGCGGGGTAGCAGAAGAACTCGTTTCGGACACGCCTTATAGCGTAGGGAAAAACTCCGTGCAGGGCAGTGGGGCGCGCCGGTTGGCGTCGGAGTAGGTGGTCAAAAACGTGGGCCTAGATTGGGTCGAGCTTGAGCCAAACTTGGGCCAAACTGGGGCCAGACTTCTCTGGACTCTCAAACTATTTTCAGGATAAGGTCACTACAAACCTAAGGTTGGTAAGGAACACTGAACCCCATGCCCGAACGAGCCGTGTCCGAACGAGTCAACGCCGAACAAGCCAATGCTGGTGACACCCGCGAGGATGCCTCGGCTGCTGATGCCAAAGAGCAACTGTCCGGCACCGCGGCTTTCGATGCAGGTGTGGGGGAGATGCCATCGTGGTCGGAACTCGTCCAGGCCCATGCGGATAGCGTTTACGGTCTCGCGTATCGGTTGACTGGTAACCAGCAGGACGCGGAAGATTTGACGCAGGAGACGTTCATGCGTGTGTTCCGCTCGCTGAAGTCCTACCGTCCCGGCACCTTTGAAGGCTGGCTGCATAGGATTACCACTAACTTGTTTTTGGATATGGTCCGGCACCGGCAGGTCATCCGGATGGAGGCGCTGCCGGAGAATTATGACCGCGTCCCTGGCACGCTGAAGACACCGGAGCAGGCTGTCGATGACGCGATGCTTGACCCCGACTTGGAGATCGCGCTGGCAGAGCTGCAGCCGGACTATCGCGCGGTGGTAGTCCTCTGTGATGTGGTGGGGCTGACGTATGAGGAAATCGCTAGCACGCTTGGAATCAAGATGGGCACGGTGCGTTCACGCATTCACCGGGCACGTTCCAGCCTGCGGGCGACTTTGGAGCGTCTGGAAAAGGAACGGCAGGAGCTGCCGGAGTCGGTAACTGCGAGCTAGGTTTTGCGCACGGAATCCGCGGGAGCGGCTATTGTGGGGCTAGTTATATAGGTGCGATTTCTGGAGGTGCTGCAGTCTGTGATCCGGCAGGACGATGACAAGCGTTTTTTGTCGACGGAGCATCTCGGCACCGAGGCGATTGCCGCTTTTGTTGATGGGGAGTTGTCGCTCGTGGCTGAGCGCCGTGCGCAGGCGCACCTGATGGCGTGTCCGGAGTGTCGCCGGGAGGTCGCGAAGCAACGCCAGGCGGCCAAGCGTCTGCGTGATAGCGCGGCGTTGCACATTCCCGCTGAGCTGCGTGCTCGTATCGCCGATTTCGCAGGCAGTGGCGAAGATTGCGCCTCTCCGCGGTCCACTCGTCATCTGGCGCACCGCCGGCCGGAGTCGCTGAGTGCTGCGTTAGAGCAGATTGTGCGCAGTTTCCGCAAAGGCGGTAGTCACTAGTGGGCAAACATCGCTCTTTCGATGACTCCGCGTTTGCCCCGGACGCCGACCGCTCCGCCGCAACTGGCGGGTTACAGCGTGCACCAGGGCAAAAGCTTGACGACGATAACTGCGCCACCGCCAAAGAGTATTCGCCGTGGCAGGATTCGTCGTCACGCATGACGACGGGGCGTCCAGCCCGCAAACCCGAAGCGAAGAAGAAACCTCGACCGAAGACGGCTCCCCGCGTCAGCGCGCGGGAAGTGATTTTCGGCCGCGAGGTGCCGTGGCGTGTGATTGCGGCATCGTCGGCCGTGGTGCTGCTCATCGGTGGTGTCGGCGGTTTTGTCGGTGGCTGGGCTGGCAAGACTTTCCGTTCGGACTACCAGCGTGTGGAGTTGCAGCAGGTTGAAGGGCGGCCGGGTAACGGTGATTTGACCGAAATCGGCAAGGTGGCGGAAGCGCTGCGGCCCGCCGTGGTGTCGATTGCGGTCAGTGCCGGCGAAGTTTCGGGCGTGGGCTCGGGGTTCGTCATTGATGGGGACGGCCATATTATTACGAATAACCACGTCGTTTCAGCGGTTGCGGACCGGCATGATATGCAGGTCTCCGTGACGTTTTGGGACGGTGGCAAGCTGAAAGAGGTGCCGGCCAAGATCATTGGCCGTGACCCGAAGACCGACCTGGCGGTGATCAAGGTCGAGGATGTCGCGGGGCTGACCGTGGCTCAGCTGGGTGATTCCAACGAGGTGGCCGTCGGCGACACAGTGATTGCGATGGGCTCTCCGCAGGGCCTGGGCGGAACGGTGACTTCGGGAATTGTCTCGGCGCTTAATCGCCCGGTGCGCCTGGCCGCTGAGGGGACCGACACGGACGGCTACGCCGATGCGATTCAGACCGATGCTTCGATTAACCCGGGTAACTCGGGTGGTCCGCTGGTGGATATCCGGGGTGCAATCATTGGTATTAATACGGTGATTTTTAGTAGTTCGGGTGGTTCACAGGGCTTGGGCTTTGCGATCCCAATCAACTCGGCCGTTGCCATCGCCGAGCAGCTTATGGCCGGTGAGCAGCCGGTTCACCCGGGAATCGGCGTGACAGCGCGCACGGTGTCCAACGGCGCACTGACCGGCGCGGAGATTGCCAGCATTCTGCCGGGCGGTGTCGCGGAACGGGAAGGCCTGCAGGAAGGCGACGTGATTACGGCTGTGGGAGACCGCGCGGTATCCTCCGCAGATGAGCTCACGGTTGCGCTGTGGACTGTTGGTGCTGGTAATGAGGCGGTATTGAAGATTGTTCGACATGGCGCCGAACTGGAGGCGAAGATCACGCCGGAGTAGGTTGGCGCTGGTGCAGAGATTGGCCGGAGAATGAGCAAGCGCGCAATGCTGCATGTGAGTTTCACTGCAACTAAGGTGATATAACGTGTTTTCTAATGTTGGCTGGGGCGAGATTCTCGTCCTCTTTATCCTCGGATTGATTCTCATCGGACCTGAGCGGTTGCCGAAGGTAATTGAGGACATTCGCGCAATGGTCTTGGCTGCGCGCACCGCAATCAATGACGCACGCGATAACCTCTCAGACGAGTTTGGCGAAGACTTTGATGATCTTCGCAAGCCACTGCAGGAGCTCAACGATCTCCGTCGCCTCAACCCGAAGACCGCCATCACCAAGACGCTTTTCGACGGCGATGATACCTACCTGGACATGCTCTCCGGTAAGCCCGCAGCGGGCGGTGGCGGAACTAGCGGTGCCGGGGCTGGCGGTACCGGAGCTGTTGGTGCTGGTGGAGCAGCCGGCGCTGCAGGTGGCGTTGGTGCTGCAGGTCAGCAAAATCAGCAGTCTAACATGAACCAGCAGCCAGCCCAGCCAATTCAGCCACAACAGAACCCGCAGTACCAACAGCCGGGACCGCAGCCGGGCACATGGCAGGATCCGGTTGCCCAGGCCCGTCAACAGCAAGCGCAGCAAACACCACAGCAGCCGCAACAACCGCAACAACCTCAGCAGCCCCGTGGGGTGCAGGCCTGGGTCGACGACGACAACCTATAGCAGTTGCAAACCGTTCCCGACCGCAAGTTACTGACCAGGGTTATGACGCTTTGAGCATAAATTTTGCCACGAAACTGTCATAAACCTAGCCAGTAAATGCATACAGCCGCGTCGGCGGATACACCACCAGCAACACCCGCAACCCCTGGACCACCGAAAACACCTACACCACTGAAAACACCAGCAACATCCGCAACACATACGCCCCAGACACCGCGGCCACAATGAGTAGAGCCCCCTTCCCAGTACCGAAATACCGGAAAGGGGGCGTCGCTGTGACCGTCGTAAAGCGAAGGCCTACTTCGGAGTCACGCCCAAGCCGAGCGACTTGCCTGCGAGCGACTCGCGGCGGACAACCAGCTTGTCAGCGATAGCGTTCAGAGCCTCGCCCGCGCCAGAATCCGGCTTGGACAGGACAATCGGGGTGCCCTTGTCGCCGCCCTCGCGGAGCTCAGTGTCCAGCGGCACCTGGCCGAGCAGTTCGACCTTACCGCCGGTGATCTGGGTAAGACGGCGGGCAACGGTCTCGCCGCCACCTGTGCCGAAGACCTCCATCTTGGAGCCGTCGGGCATCTCCATCCAGCTCATGTTCTCAATGACACCGGCGATGCGCTGGCGGGTCTGCAGCGAAATGGTGCCGGCGCGCTCGGCGACTTCGGCGGCGGCCATCTGCGGGGTAGTAACAATCAGCAGCTCAGCGTTCGGTACGAGCTGCGCCACGGAGATGGCGATGTCGCCGGTTCCTGGGGGCAGGTCGAAAAGCAGGACGTCCAGGTCGCCCCAGAACACGTCCGCGAGGAACTGCTGGATTGCGCGGTGCAGCATTGGGCCACGCCAGACAACCGGTGCGTTGTCGTCGACGAAGTGTCCGATAGAAATCAGCGACACGCCGTGTGCCTGCGGAGGCATAATCATGTCGTCAACCTGGTGCGGCTTTTCCTCGGAGCCCATCATGTGCGGGATGGAGTGGCCGTAGACATCGGCATCGAGCACGCCGACGGACAGACCCTTCGCGGCCAGCGCGGCGGCGAGGTTCACGGTCACAGAGGACTTACCAACGCCACCCTTACCGGAGGCCACGGCGAATACGCGGGTGCGGGAGTCTGGCTGGGCGAATGGGATCACCGGTTCGGAGGCGGTGCCGCGGACGGCGTTGCGGAACTCGCGGCGCTGCTCGTCATTCATCACATCGGTGGTGACGGTGACGTTGCCAACGCCCTCGATACCGTTGAGCGCCTTTTCGGTGCGCTCGATGATGGTGTTTTTCATGGGGCAACCGGCGATGGTGAGGTAAATCTCCACGGCCACGTCGTTGTTGTCCGCCACCGAGATGGACTTGACCATGCCGATCTCGGTAATCGGGCGACGTACCTCAGGATCTTCGACCTGCGCCAGGGCAGTGCGTACTTCAGCTTCAGTAATCGTAGACATTATGTAGTGAATCTTATCGTGAGACCCCGCAAGACAAAGAACCACTGACAAAATCAGCATTTTTCCGCTTTACGACGGTCACAGCGTCCAATCCTTCCGGGAAGAGCGGTGGTGGTGGATTGGTTGGTGGGGCAGGCGGTGGAACAATTGGAAACTGTTAGGCGTTGTCTTCGGTAGAACGCCTTTTGGCAATAGGTTTAGCAATACTTTTGGCAAACTGAGTCACCAATTACTGTGACAACAACTACTGCGACAACAACTGCAAGGGAACGGTGAGAGTACCGATGGCAAATGGGGAAGCGAACAGCGGCTGGGGGAGCGACCGAGAGCGGAGCGTTAAGTCCCGGTTGCCTCAGCGTCAGGTGCCCGAAGGGTGGCCGGTGGGCAGCTTCACCAACTACGCTGACGCGCAGGCGGCGGTGGATTCGCTCAGCGACCGCGATGAGTTCCCGGTGTCAGATCTCACCATCGTCGGTGTTGACCTGATGCAGGTGGAGCGCGTGGTGGGCAGGCTGACCTGGCCGAAGGTTCTCGGCGGCGGCGCGCTGTACGGCCTATGGATGGGCCTGTTCTTCGGCCTTATTCTGGGGCTTTTCCAGGAAGATTGGGTGAGCCCGCTGATTGTTGGTCTCGGTATGGGTGCCATCTTCGGCATCGTGCTGGCTGCAGTCCCATACGCCATGCAGAACGGCAAGCGGGATTTCTCCACCACGACGGAGATTGTTGCTCGTCGCTACGATGTTTTGTGCAACCCGCGTAATGCCGAGCGCGCTCGCGACCTGCTGGCGCAGCGGGCGCTCGGTGGGAACCGTGGGTAGGTTTCTGTTCAGCGGTTTTAGCTGGTTGCTATGTAACCCCTACTGGTCCAACACAGCTATCTCCGAGCCGTCGATGTAAACATCATCGTTTTCGTCCATGATGAACCTGGACGCAACGGCGTCACATCCAAGAGTTTTTCCCAAGTTGTAGCAAGAGATTCCGCCTATAGTGACCGATTCTCCTGGCTCGAGCATCTTTGAAGGATTCAATTTACCGAGTGGGGTTTCAAGCATCATCGACACCGGCAGGAATCTATCCCGAGGCCCGTTGGAGATGAGGTAATTGAGAGGCCCATCGCCATCGGGCGAATCTGTATGCTCAGGGTCGACGGAGACGTACGGTACCTTCTGTCCCGAGTCGAAAAATGCCTTAACGAAACAATAGATTCCCTGTCTGTCCGGATTGATGAAGCACGCTACGTCACGGTCGGAAAACTCAACGTAGTAGTGGCCCATGTAGTTCACTACGCTGTCGGTCCAGAATTCCTCTGGATTAACTTCGGTGGTTTGAGACTTCCAGCCAGAGTCGTCAGATTCGGTATCGGTGCGATCGCCGACCCCACCCCAGCCAGTTTCGGCCCACTGCTGGTAGTCGTTGAAGCGGTCTGCGCCGGTGGGGCGCTCGGATGCGTCGCCTTCGGCCTCGGCTAGGCCTAGCTCGCCCAGGAGTGTGCCGTCGGGACGCACGCCCATGTCTTTCGGCGTGGTTGTTGGCGTGTCTTCGGTGACGGCATCGAGTACTTTTTCCTGCGTGGAGACATCGTCATCATCAATGTCGATATTGATTGATGTGCCGTCTTCAATATCGATGACGTTGATGTTGTTGATGGTGATGTCGGTTTCGTAGATGGTCACGACGCTGCGTGGTTCGTAACCGTCCCAGTTGGCTTTACTTACCTCTGGCGCGGTGTAACCATTCCATGCCTCAGCAAGTGGATTGCCGCAGGAACAGCGAACGCGGGGCACCCCGTAAGCGTCGACCATGACTGCAGTGCCGCGCTGCAGCACTGACTGGTATGGAGTTGCGCGTCCGTTGTCGTAGCCGTGGTTGGTGACCCATGTGTCCTGGCGTAGGACAACTGGGGTCAAGGACTTAACGTACCTCGGCACATCAGACGCATTGATGCCGATTCCTTGGGCGAATGCGGTGTTGAGGTCGTCGTTGTCGTTGAGGTTCGCAACGAGTGCATCTGCATCGCAGACGCTGAGCTGGCCGGAGCCGCCGTAGAGGTTGGGGTCATTTCCGGCGACAGCTCCTTGAGAAGACGTGTTAACCAAGTCGGAGTCATCAGGTGATGCGACCGCTTTTTCGTTGACCGTGGAATCCATAAAAGGACTCGGTCCAGGGTCTTCGGAAGAAATGTAAGACATCGCTGCAAGACTCCTGCCTCGACCGGTAAGGAAAAAGGCAGTGGTGCCGCCGGCGATGACCAAAACGACAACAGCGATAAGTGCTAACACTTTGCCGCTCAGGCCGGATTTCTTCTTGCCGCGCTCTGTGTCCGACGGCGCCTGCTCGGAATATTGGTCAGACGACTGCGGAAGTATCTGGCGGTCCGGATTGAACTCTCCCCACTGCGTCCATTCCGTTTGGGCTCGCTCGGGAGCGAACTGCAAGGTTTCGGGATCGGGAGCGCGTTTGCTCCACGCAAACTCCGGCGCGTCATCCTGTCGTGCCGACGGTTCGGGTGCTGGCTGCTCCGGCTCCCGCTCAACCTGCTCCCGCTCAACCGAGTCACCAGTTCCAGCCGAATCGAAGCTCGGACGCGACTCGGCATGGTCATCTGCAGGAAGGGCCCAGGAATCGGAACCATTTTCCTCAGGTGGTGGGAGCTCCCAGGGATTGTTACTCATTAAGGCGCCTTAAAATCAGTAAGAAATTTTTTAAACCTTAATTAAGTCTACTAACCTGTCCAGCGCAGCCGATCCCCAATGGGGAAAGCTCCCCACCTACAGGAATTACCAGCGCAAAGCTAGCGAACTTCCCGGGGGAAACGCGTGCAACAAGCCACCGAGATAACCCAGCGGATGGGTCGCAATGGCCGTCGTAAAGCGATGCCTGCCGGAAGCTGAGGCTACAGCCACTTGTTGCGGCGCAGGAGCCATACCAAAAACGCCACGATGGCGAACATGATGGCGAGGACGAAGAAGTACCCGTACTCCCAATGCAGTTCGGGCATGCGGTCGAAGTTCATGCCGTAGATACCGGCCAGAGCGGTCGGGACGGCGAGAATAGCCGCGTACGCCGAGATGGTACGCATGTCCTGGTTCTGCTGCAGCTGGATCTTCACTGCGGCGGCGTCGATAAGGGCGGAGAGGCGTTCGTCAAGCCCGTTGACGAGGTCGGCGGCGACCAGCTGGTGGTCGAGAACGTCGGAGAGATAACGGCTGACATCCCTCGGCATGATGTCCTCACGTAGGTTCATCAGCGAGCGCAGCGCCGGTGTCAGCGGATCGATGGCATGGCGCATTTCCAGAATCTCTCGCTTGAGGATGTAAATGTCCTCAATATCCGAATCCAGATTCGGCTCGAAGACTTCGTCTTCCATAATTTCCACGCGATCTTCCAGCTGCAACGCAATGCGCAGGTATGCGTCGACAAGGTTGTCCGTCAGCGCCCACAGCACGCCCGCCGGACCGTAGTCGATGGCGTCAGTGGTGTTTTCCACGCGCGCGCTGATGCGCTGCATATCCGAGCTCGGCATGCCCATACGGATGGTGATTACATACTCCGGGCCAATGACAATCATCAGCTGACCAGAGCGAATGATCTCATTTTCGTCGCCCGCGAGACCTTCCGGAGAGTAGTGAATCGAACGAATCACAAAAACCACGTGATCATCGTGAATCTCAATCTTTGGGCGCTGACGGTTGGTCAGTGCGTCCTCCACCGTCAGCTCGTCCAGGCCGTAGAGCTCGGCGATGGCATCCATCTGGGTTGCGTTGGGGCGCGACAACGACAGCCATGTGAAGCCCTCGCCAAAATTGCGCACCTCGGAAAGGCCGGAGAAGTGGTCGAAGGTGCCCGGCAGACGCTTTCCGCCGATGTAGACGCCGCAATCGCGCAGGGCATCTCTCACCGCCATCGATTGCGTTTCTCCCGTGCTTGACGACGAACCGTTGGTGCGCGTCACCTTCGAGACAGCCGACTTTGCTGCGGATTTAGCCGCATTCGTCGCCCGAGCAGTCTTGCCGGGCTTTGTTGTAGCCGGTGGTGTTGAGCCTTTACTTGCAGAGCTAGTTCGCGGATTGCGAGCCTTCGCCGACGCGCTGTTCTTGCGGCTATTCTCTCCACCCATTCCGGGAGACCTCACAATCCGTTGGTAGGTTACGCTGGTGTCGATGATTGATTTTAGACGTGCGAACGCCGGGTTCCACTTTCGCATCGGCTCAATAGGTCGCAGGGGTGGATCCAAAGCTGCGGCGTGCACTTTTGTAGCCTTGGCGTTGAGCGCTGTGACAGCGGGGATTGGCCTCGTCGCATGTTCTGATTTGGATCCGCAGATGCCTGTTCCACCAGAACAGGAGGCAGTAGTAACTGTCGGAGCAGACCTCCGAAACCCCGAGCAAGCAGCTCTCGCACACCTTTATGCGCAAAGCTTTGAGAGGGTAGGGCGGCAGGCAGAGGTCGTCGGCATTCACGATGCTGACGACCGGTTGCGGGCTGTGCGCAATGAAGCGGTGCTGGTCTCTTTCGGGTGCACTGGTGAGCTGCTAGGTCTGAGTGATCCGGCGTCGGCGGCGTTGTTAGCTGAGGATTACGCGGAGGATTCCACCCCGGACAAGCAATTCAGTGGTGAGTGGCGTGACCGCGTTTATGATGCTTTCTCGCGCTCGCTACCGGGGCAAGTCATGGCCACCGACGCGGGTATGGCACAAGGGTGTGCTGGTGTTTCCGCTGAGAATCCAGGGGCGGGCTTGCCGCAATGGCTTGTGCCTTTCTACGTCAAGCCTGCGTTGGATCGGGACAACCGGGTCCGTGTACTCAACGAAATCGCCGGATCTCTGAGTACAGAGGATTTAAAGCTGATGACTCGAGCTGTAGCCAGCGGTGCTAACCCAGAGTTGGTGGCCCGGGAGTGGCTTGAAGGGCTGTAGTCGGGTCTTGGATTGCTTTCCAGAGGACACGAAACAGACCCCCGAAGCCCCATATGTGCAGGCCAGATGAAGAAAAATGGCCTCATCCCCAAATATTACGGGCTGCAAATGTGAATGCACACGTGAACGCGGGCTGCAAATGTGAAACTGTGTGAGTTTATAGCGCTTTCAGGCTATTTCTCGGGCCATTTGTGCTATAAGTGGGGTCACTAACTCGCATTGCCCCACCGCCGCTGACATAAAAGTAGTCAGTAACTCGCATTGAGGGCTAGGTAGCCAAAAGGTGTCCACCGGTCGACACGCTGAGCGGACACATTTTTGTCTATTAACCTCTGTCTACTGTGCGACTGGCAATTGCCAGACAGAAAGTAAGGGGCTCCAACCGAGTGGTTGGAGCCCCTTAACGTTGACACGCCAGCTGGTGAAAGCCAGCCGGTGAAGCGGAGCTTAAACTCGCGGCTTCACCGCGGCCTCGTGAGACCTACTTGAGAGCCTCTTCCAGCAGAGCCTTCTCCTCAATCTGGTGGACCTTGGCCACACCAGTTGCGGTGGAGGACTGAGCACGGCGGGAAACGCGGGTCAGCTTCGGCATATCCGGCAGAACCTCTGGGAGGTTCAGTGCCAGGAACGGCCATGGACCCTGGTTTGCCGGCTCGTCCTGGACCCAGCGGACTTCCTCGAGGTCCGGGTAGGACTCGAACAGGTCGCGGAGGCGGTTGTGCGGCAGCGGGTGCAGCATCTCCAGGCGAGCAATAGCGATGTCGTCGCGCTTGTCTTTCTTGCGCTTCTTCTCCAGCTCCCAGTAGACCTTGCCCGAGCACAGCAGCAGGGTCTTGATGCCGGACTTGTCCTTGGAGGCGAAGTTCGGATCATCGATGACCGAGCGGAACTTGTTCGGGTTGGTAAAGTCCTCGACGGAGGAGACTGCCATCTTGTTGCGCAGCATCGACTTCGGCGAGAACACAACCAGTGGGCGGTGCAGGTCCGAGAGTACGTGGCGACGCAGCAGGTGGAAGTAGTTAGCCGGCTCGGACGGCTGAGCAACGGTGTAGGAACCCTCGGCTGCCAGCTGCAGGAAGCGCTCGATGCGTGCCGAAGAGTGGTCCGGGCCCATGCCCTCGTAGCCGTGCGGCAGCAGCAGAATCAGCTTGGAGGTCTGACCCCACTTAGCCTCACCGGAGGAGACGTACTGGTCAATGGTGGTCTGAGCACCGTTGGCGAAGTCACCGAACTGTGCCTCCCAGAACACGGCTGCGTCCGGGTTACCCAGGGTGTAGCCGTACTCGAAGCCCATGCCTGCGTACTCGGTCAGTGCCGAGTTGTAGATCATGAAGCGGCCGCCGTTCTTGGACTTACCGTAGGCGTCAATCGGGTTGTATTCCGAACCGTCCTCGGCGTCAATCAGAACTGCGTGGCGAGAGGTGAAGGTACCGCGGCGGACATCCTCACCTGCGAAGCGAACGTCGATGCCAGCACCGGTGAAGGAGCCGATTGCCAGCAGCTCGGCCATACCCCAGTCGATGCCGCCTTCCTGCGTCATCTGGGCGCGCTTCTTAGCGACCGGCGCAACACGCGGGTGAATCTTGAAGCCCTCTGGGAGGTTGACGTAAGACTGACCAATCTCGACAATCTCAGCCTTGTCGATGCCGGTCTTCAGACCGTGCGGCAGCGGCTGGGAGCCTGCAATACCGGACTGGTCGCCCGGCTTTGCGTCCTGAGCTGCGCGGACCTCGTTGAAGACCGCTTCCATCTGATCGTGGAAGTCTCGGCGAACTGCCTCGTACTCTTCCTCGGAGATGTCACCGCGACCGATGAGGTCCTCGGTGTACTGAGCGCGAACGCTTTCCTTGTCGTCGATAATCTTGTACATCAACGGCTGGGTCATGGACGGGTCGTCGGCCTCGTTATGGCCGCGCTTGCGGTAGCAGACCAGGTCGATGAAGACGTCCTTGCCGTAGCGGTTACGGTACTCAACAGCCAGCTGACCAACCCAGACAACAGCCTCCGGGTCGTCACCGTTGACGTGGAAGACCGGGCAGCCGTATGCCTTGGCAATGTCGGTTGCGTAGTAGGAGGAACGTCCGGAATCCGGCGAGGTGGTGAAGCCAATCTGGTTATTCACCACGATGTGGACGGTACCGCCGACCTTGTAGCCACGCAGGGACATCAGGTTCAGGGTCTCCTGGACAATGCCCAGGCCAGCGAAGGATGCGTCGCCGTGCAGCAGCAGCGGCATGACGGAGTAGCCCTCTTCGCCCTTGTTGATCTGGTCCTGGCGTGCACGAGCAAGACCCTCAACGACTGGGTTGACGGCCTCAAGGTGGGACGGGTTTGCCGTCAAGGTGACGTCAATCTCGCCCTCGCCGAACATCTGGATGTGACGGCCAGTAGTACCCAGGTGGTACTTGACGTCGCCGGAACCGCCGACCTGTGCTGGGTCGATGTTGCCTTCGAACTCGGTGAAGATCTGGCGCAGCGGCTTGCCGACGATGTTTGCGAGCACATTCAGTCGACCGCGGTGTGGCATACCGATGACGACCTCATCCAGGTCAGCACCAGCAGCGGTATCGATAGCAGAGTCCATCAGCGGAATCAGCGACTCTGCGCCCTCAAGGGAGAAGCGCTTCTGGCCGACGTACTTCGTCTGCAGGAAGTTCTCGAATGCCTCAGCAGCATTGAGCTTCTGCAGGATGTACTTCTGCTCAGCGTGGGACGGCTTCGGCTGACCGCCCTCAAGGCGCTCTTCCAGCCACTCGCGCTCTTCGCGGTCGAGAATGTGAGTGTACTCGGAGCCGACCTTGAGGCAGTATGCGTTGCGCAGGCGCGAGAGAACCTCACGCAGCGTCATGGTCTCCTTGCCGCCGAAACCACCGACGTTGAAGGTACGGTCCAGATCCCACAGGGTCAGGCCGTGTTCCTCGATATCGAGGTCAGCGTGGTTCGGAGCGGTAGTATTCGGCTGGTCATAACGCAGCGGGTCGATGTCAGCCAGCAGGTGCCCGCGGGAGCGGTAGGCCTCAATCAGACGCATAACGCGGGTGTTCTTGTCGACACCCGTGTTTGGCAGGTCCTGTGCCCAACGAATCGGGGTATACGGGACGTGCATGGTCTCGAAGATGTGGTCCCAGAACTTGTCGTCGACAAGCAGGTTGCTCATCGTACGCAGGAACTCACCGGACTCTGCGCCCTGGATAATGCGGTGATCGTAGGTAGAGGTGATGGTCACCAGCTTGCCGATGCCCATCTCTGCCAGACGGTCAGTGGAAGCACCGGCGAACTCAGCCGGGTAATCCATGGAGCCGACACCGATAATCGCGCCCTGGCCCTTGGTCAGACGCGGGACAGAGTGACGGGTACCGATGCCGCCCGGGTTGGTCAGGGAAATCGTGACACCCTGGAAGTCCTTACCGGTCAGCTTGCCGTGGCGTGCACGAACGACGATGTCCTCGTAGGCATCGACGAACTGCTTGAAGGTCAGGGTCTCACACTCGCGGATTGCGGCAACGACGAGCGAACGAGAGCCGTCCTTAGCCGGCATATCAATAGCCAGGCCGAGGTTAATGTGCTCCGGAGTAACCAGAACCGGCTTGCCGTCAACAACCTTGTAGTTGTTGTTCATATCCGGGTGAAGCATGACAGCCTTCACCATGGCGTAGCCAATGATGTGGGTGAAGGAAATCTTGCCACCGCGGGCGCGAGCCAGATGATTGTTAACCAGGGTGCGGTTTTCAAACATCAGACGTGCCGGCATATCGCGGACCGACGTAGCAGTCGGCATCTCCAGGGAGACATCCATGTTCTTGGCGATAGCCCGTGCGACGCCCTTTAGAGGTTCCTCGCCGGATTCAACAGCGGAAACCTTGGCTGCTGCATCCATTGGGGACTTCTTTGGCTTCGGCGACATCGGCTTGCTCGGGGTCTTAGTTGGTTCGAGCCCCTTGGACTCACGACGTCCGGTTGCCTTAGCCTCCACCTTCGTGGCTGCTGCGGGCTTTGCCATATCGGAAAGTTCCTCGCCCTTTCGGGACGGGGTGTGGGTTGCGAAGAATTCGCGCCATTCCTGACCCACTGACTGTGGATCCTTCTGGAATTGCTGGTACATCTCGTCGACCAGCCATTCGTTCTGGCCGAAGCTCATGTCGCTGCTCACGGCAGGTACTCGCCTCTTTTCGTCTTAGTTTTACTAACTCACGTTTATTCTAATGAGCGCAAGCTTCAAAGTGTCATTCAAGGATAACGAAAATTCTGAATTACTACACCGTCGCGCTCCCCATATGGTACTTGCTCCAGAGCTCAGAGTACGGGCCACCCGCCGCGAGGAGTTCGTCATGGGAGCCGTCCTCGACAATACGCCCGTGGTCCAGCACCAAAATTCGGTTGGCTCGCGCAGCTGTTGCCAAGCGGTGTGCCACAATAATTGCCGAGCGTTGACGTGAAGCGCGGTCAGTGGCCTCAAGGATCGCCGATTCTGTTGCAGGGTCCAAGGTCGCGGTGGCTTCGTCGAGAAGCAGCAGTTCAGGGCGCATCATTTCGGCACGAGCGAGAGCGATGAGCTGACGCTGGCCGGAGGAGAGTCCGCGGCCGTCGGGGCCAACGGGGTGGTGGAAACCACCGGGCAGGCTAGCAATGGTGCTGAGGGCACCGACGTTCTTCGCGGCCTGCTGAATTTCAGCATGACTGCTGTTCGGTAAACCATAGGAAATATTTGTTGCTACTGTCCCCGAAAACAGGTGTGATTCTTGGGGGACGTAGCCGAGGGTGCGTCGCCAATCATTAAGAGGGAAGTCGCGAATGTCGGTCTCGGAGGCGCGCACCACACCGTTGACCGGGTCGTAGAAGCGGGCGAACAACTTAATGATTGTCGATTTCCCAGCACCGGTGGATCCGACGATTGCGACCGTTTCGCCGGCCGTAATATGCAGATCGAGGGCATCGAGAACCTGCGGGCGTTCGTGGTCGGAGTCAACGACCGGGTAGGAGAATGTCACCTTGTCCAAGCGAAGGTCGCCAGCAGCTGCGCGGGAAGCGCCGTCGGCTGTGCCGTGATCTGGCATGGGATCGGTCTGTAAAAGGTCACTAATGCGGTTGAGCCCGACCTTGGCTTGCTGATAGCCGTCGAAAACCTGGGACAGCTGCTGAATTGGGCCAAAGAGCATGCCCAGGTACAGAGTGAAAGCCACGAGGACACCGGCGGTCGTTGTCCCCGCTGCAACTTGTTGGGCACCGACTGCCAGGACGGCGGCCGTAGCCAGCTCGGAGATGAAGTTGATGCCGGGGAAGAACAGGGCTACGGCCATCTGTGCCTGCTGACGAATAGCGCGGTATTTATTGGACTCCTCGGCGAAGGAAGATTCGATATCGGCGACGCGGTGGTACATCCGAATTTCGCGCAGCCCACCAATGGTCTCTTGGAAGTCAGCGTTAACCAGGGAAAGCTGCTCGCGTGCGGCTTTGTAGAGGCGCGATGAGATGCGGCGGAAAACCAGAGTGGCCACCACGATAATAGGAAGCGTCGCCAGCGCCACCGCAGCGAGAGACAGCTGGGTAGCAAGCAATAGGCCCGAGACACCGAGCAGAGTAAACGTGGCTATCGCGCCCTGCGCCAATCCGGTTTGAAGGAACGAGGAAAGAGCGTCGATGTCGGTTGTCATCCTGGTCATGATGGCGCCCGAGCGATTGGCTTCGAAATAATTAATGCCAAGTGATTGTAGGTGGCGGTAGCAGCGCACACGCAGGGCATAGAGCAGCCGCTCACCGGTGCGCGCTGTAACTACAGCGTTTGTTGCGACGGCAATCCAACTGATGAGGACTGTGGCCAAACCACCGGCGGCGCAGGCCCAAAGCACGGCCTCGTTACGCTCACTGATCCCGTGGTCAATGGCGTAGCGTACGAGCATGGGGAACGCCAGATCAGCGATGGCAATCAGCGCGAGCAGAGCAATGACACTTATAAATAGGCCACGGACGTAAGAGAGCAGTCTGCGTAGCGAAAACGGTTCGGAGTTGTCGAGCGCTGCAGCTGGTACACGTGGCGTTTCCGTGGCGGGTGGAAGGTTGCGTACCCGCTCGAGAAGCTCGGGCGTTGCAGGAGCGTTGGCAAGAGCCGCGCCCATGCCACCGCCACCGCGACCGCGGCCACCGCCGCCCGGACCGCCAGGACCACCAGAGCCACCGGGGCCACCGGGGCGGCCAGCAGCTCCACTAGTGCGACCGCTCATCTGCGAGGTGCCGCCTCCGGGACGTCGAGAAGCAGTGCCAGAAGCGGGGGAGATAGCCGCCAGTACGGCTTCATCGGGCCAGAGTTCTTCGGGGCTGGGGTCCTCACTGTCGATGGGGTCGAGGACGAGGTTCTCAATCTCTGGGTAGGCGCTCCGGTCGATATCCATCAGTTCGGTAAAGCGCGGATGAGAAGCAATCAGTTCGGCTTTGGTGCCAATGCCGGTGATAGTGCCGTTTTCGAAAATCGCGACGTGGTCCGCTTGCTCTAGGGTGGAAGAGCGATGTGCCACGATGACGATGGTTGTATCCGCCAGCTGAGAAGTCAGCGCGTTGAAAATCTCCAACTCTGTTGCGGCATCGATTGCTGAGGTCGCGTCGTCGAGAACTAAGATTCGCGGACGGGCGAGAAATGCCCGCGCCAATGCCACTCGCTGAGCTTGCCCGCCGGAGAGATTATGCCCGCGCTCACCAATTGCGGTGTCCCAACCCTGTGGCAGGTCGTCGACGAAGTTAACCTGGGCGGCCGTCGCTGCGGCGACGATTTCCTCTTGGGAGGCATCGGGGTTGGCGAAGGCGATGTTTTCACGCAACGTACCTGCAAATAGATAAGGAGTATCCGGCACGACAGTAATAGCGTCATACACATCGCTGGAGAGGATTCGCGCGGTGTCAGTGGAAATGCCATGACTGGGCGCATCGATGGTGATGGTTCCTGAATCCGGCAGGTAGTGGCGTCCGAGCAACTCCGTGGCGATAGTCTTGCCAGAGCCCGGCGGGCCAATCAACGCCAAGGTTGCCCCCGGGGCGACGGAGAAAGAGGCATCGTCGATAAGCGTGCGTCCGCCGCGAGTGTGGGTGACATGGTGAAAGCTGATGCCCACGGGGCCGTCGGGGAGGGCAAGCGGGTCGGTGGGCTCGTGATTGTCGGGACGGGTGTCGATGACATCGGAGATGCGGTCGATGCTTGCCGACGTCAGCTGTATCGAGATGACCATGTTGGAGACCAAGCGTGACAGGGTAGTCAGGCTGGTGAGATACGTAGCAAATGCCACGAACGTGCCCAGGGTAATATGCCCGTTGATAGCGAGCCAGCCGCCGACAGCGATGTTTCCCACGAGGGACAATTGCGGCAATGATTGCAGTGCCGGTTGGAACCGAGCGCTGAGTTTAGCTGCGCGCAGGCGGAGGGAATAGAGCAGGGAGGAGTTGCGCTCCATCCTCGCAACTTCGTTGTCGCCCTGCGCAAACGCTTTGACAACGCGGATGCCCGAAACCGTTTCCTCTACCTGGCCGGCGATTTCGCCAGCTTGCTGTTGTGCCGCCCACGTTGCTGCATGGAGTTTGTCACGCGAATTTACCGCGATGTACACGATTGCCGGGGTCACTGCCAGGCCGACCAAAGTCAGTGGTAGTGAGAGCGCGAGCATGATGCCGACGGTAATGAATAGCTTGACGACGGATCCCAGCGTCAGCGGCAACATTGCCAGCAGCCCGGATACTGCTTGGAGGTCTGAAATTGAACGAGATACAACTTGGCCGGTGTTGACTCGGTCCTGTGCTGGGCCATCGAGATTCTGCAGGGAGCGAAGGATTTTTAGCCGCAGGTCGTGTTGAACATCGATGGAGAGTTTGCCCGAGAAGAACCTGCGTCCCGCCTGGGCGACGAAGCGCACCAACGCGATGGCCAGGAATATGGAAATGACTGCCTGTAGGGGAGTTAAAGAAGGCAGCAGCTGTGCCGGGATGCCACCGTCGGAAGAACCGATTGCCACATCGATGGCATCTCGAGTGAGCAGGGGAAGTACGGACTCTAAGCCGACGACAACCAGCGCTGCGACTATGACGCTATAGAGCGGTAATGGCCTGTGAAGAGACTGCTTCCACAAGAACTTCATGGGTGAAGTTCTGCGTGGTTTGCTCTCGGCCATGGTGGTACCGCTCTTCCATTGAAAACATCGCTGAAGGGTAACGTGGGACGGGTAATCGGGTGGAGGACTTACTTATTTTTCTTTTTCTTCGGCCACTTCAGTGCGGAGGGAATAGAGAACCCCGAGGACTCTGAGCCCTCAGGCGTGTCGGTTTTAGCCGGCAGTTGGCGTTCAAATTCCGACCAGTCTTGGGGCAGCGGGCCCAGAGAAGCGCGGGTAGAGCTAATGAGGCTACGGCCGAGTTTTCGGTTTGCCGAGGCTCCGACTGCGGCGCCAATGCCAAATGGCAGTAGCTTGCCAATGATTGCCAAGCGCGCGTTCTTCATCAAGCGCTTGCGTGCCTCGCGAATCAGCAGCCTGTTTGCTGCTCCCAACTGCGGTACACCAAGCCGTGGCAGCAGGGAATTCACCGAGGTTTTGGTTTGCTTTCGCAGAGATTCCTCGCCAAGTAAGGAGGCCATGATAGCCGTTCCCTCGGAGCCACTCATGGCTGCAAGGATCAACGTGCGACGGCGCTCTGGGTCGGTGATGTCAATATTGCGCAGAGTTGCCGAGGCCAATGTATGCCAAGCCGAGGCTTCCAAGAACAACAGTGATTCACCGGTAACCGCAGCCAAGCCTGTAATCATGCCGACACCGGGCAGGAATGCGCTGCCACCAGCTGCGCCGCCGGTGCCAGTGACCAGATTGAGATAGTGGGCATCAATACGCTCCTGCACCTGCGCTGGAGTCTCATCCTTTTTACGCTTGTGCAGGGAACCTACGTAGCCGGTGATGGCCGACGACTGCCAGCTCATCGTCTTATCTAGCGTTTGGATAAGCAGTGTTCCCAGCTTTCCGGCATCACGTTCGATGGCTTCGGGAGTTGAATTCACCGCATCAGTCACTGGGCGTTGCGAATCCTTCTTCGTCTTTTGGAACAAAGTAGTAGACCTCCTAAAAGGGCTCTGTTGAGAGCCATATGCCTCTATAAACACTACTGAGCTGTGGAAAATTCCGGAATCGGTGGAAAATGGATAGGTGTACGGCGGTTACTTGTAGCCGATTGCTGAGACTGCGAAGGGCCACGAATGCAGCGCCGCGGTGACGTGTTGGTAGCTGTTGAGGCCAGAGCAGTGTTCGGCGCATTTTCAATAAGAGAAGGGTGAGATTGGTGAACAACATCGCGCGAGGTGCCGCATTTCCTTCCGAGTACTCCCAGTTGTTGGCAGACTTTCCCCGCTTTTCCGCGGATGTCATGCCTCACGACGGTGCCGCGGAGTGGCAGCTTTCTGCTGAGTCGGTGACTGATGCGATTGAAGCCGGGAGGAAGCTGTTTCCCATGCCCGAAGTTGAACACGATACTCGATTCCAAGCCCAGCTGTGGTGGTGGTCCATGTGCGGAGCATTGGTGGGGCCATCGCTTGCGTGCATGTTGGTTTCCGATCGGGTGCCGGTGTGGCAGTGGTCGTCGTGGTTCGCTTTTCTCCGAGACGACTATTGGGTCGGGTTCCAAGCTCAACAGTTTGAAGACATTTCCGCTGAGGATCCGGACGAGTTGCGAGAATGTGGCGAGGGGCTGGCCCGCTTCCTGGAGCCGTTGGCTCAAGTCGTTGGAGAAGTCGGAGAAATAAAACCCGCTCCTCTGTGGGCCGTAGCCGCAGATGCGGTGGCTAACGCAGCAATTGCTGCCGGAAACGAGCTGATGGAGCCCTGGCGCGGAGCGCTTATCGGCAAACATGTCGTGGAAGGGATGCAGGGAATACATAAGGTTCCTCTTCCACGCTTTGTGGATTCTTGTGACGGCGAGGTACGCCCCTGGGATGAAGTTGCTGCTGAGTCGCAAGAGGAGCCGGATTTTGGCGTAGTTACGCATTTGGAGCGAGCCACTTGTTGCATGATCTTTCATTGCCCAGGCGCCGACCTTTGCGTCTCGTGTCCGAAACGCTCGCGTGAAGAACGACATCAACTCTGGGCACGTTACTGACTGCTCTGTTTGCGGTGTCTGAAAGCCGTCAGACCGCGCCCTTACCGGCCACGTTGCCGACTTCGAACTAGAGTCAAGGCTGCCGAAGTCATCTTTTGCAGTGATTGCCGGGGGCATAGGCTGCCCCATGATTGCGCGTTTCTCGCTACGATTGGCTGCGGGTAGAGGCCAATTATCTTTCAAGGGAGGATTCCACCCATGAGCTTTTTCGAGCAGATTGCTGCGGCACTGGACCGCGAGGGCATTGAAAGCCGTGTCAATGACGACACCCTCTTCGTTCCCATTACCTCTGACCTGGAGGTTCAGTTCGTCACCATCGATGAGAACATCCCGGCCGCCGAAGTTTACGTAGCTGCTGCTGATGTGGATGATGAGGACGACGAGTTCGAAGCTGTTCTGGTCTCCGCTGTGTTCTCTGTCGAAGATGCCGTCGCAGCGGTTGCCCACCACGTAGCCACGGACCAGGTTGTAGGCCTGCTGCGCACTCTGCTCGATGGTGATGATGACCGCATTGCCGATTTGGAGTTTGAGCAGGATCCGGAAGAGGCAACCTTGGTCACCGCGGAAGTCGGTACCTCGTCGCTGGTTCAGGTTCTGGTCACTGCCCACAACAACCAGCCCAGCGCGCACGTCCGCTTCATCTCTCAGGACGCTAACCTGGACGACATCGTTGACCAGGCCATCGCAGAGTTCTGGGACTCTGACACGGAGACGGTTCTCACTGATGATGACCGCCGTAAGATGTTCGCAGACCTCTACGCTGATATCCAGACACTGCGCAATGAGGTCCTGGCGCTGGGCGCCTTCAAGGATTTTGACAAGCTGCTGGATGTCCTTGCTCTCGTGGTAGATCGTGCAGAGGAGTGGGAAGACCAGCTCGCACCTGTCGATGATGGGTATGCGGAGTACATCTACTCGGACCACGTTGCCTCCTTGGAAGATGATGACGAGGACGACGATGATGACGACCTCTACGACGACGGTGACTACGACGACGATGACGATGAAGACACCGACGACGATGAAAGTGACGACAACGAGTAGCGGTACTGCGACTGTGGGCAGCGCTGTGACCAGCGCTAAGCCGCCGATGAGCGAGGCGAAACGAGCTCGGTAGGACACGGCAGTGGCCGCGCGTCCCGGGTGCCAATCCAGCTATAACGGCGCCCCGGAAGTGCGAGGTCGGTGCCGTTTTCGTGTATCTTGCTGCCGTCTTGAGCACGATGGAGTGCCTCAGCCACGGCCCGTGTGCGACGGCGGTTTTCTTCCCGTGTCCGATTTGAGCCGCCAATTCCACGGAGCACTACCTCCGATGAGGATTCCACCTTGATGGAAACGGAGTACATAAACATGGGCTCATCCTTCAAGATGAAGTATTCCGCGTAGATGTCAGCAAGCTGGGAGACCAGCGCGCGAGGGAGAGTTATCCGGGATGCGCGGACGGTGACCACCGGCCCGTCGGGAAGCGAGAAGGTGTGATCCAGCGCGCCGGGCGCATGCCTTCGTCCGATGCTGGGGTGGCAGAGTATCGCGCGGATGAGGCCCAGATCTTCCGAGCATTCGGCGCGATACCTAGCGGATAGTGGGGGAAGGGGCAGACGGCGATGGAAGGGAAATTCGTGTGCTGTGCTCATGGCCCACAAGTTATCGAACACCCCGGACTGGTAGTTTCGAACGAATAGAACAGCTGTTCGATATAGCTTTAGTGCCTGATGTTAATTGGAGTGTGTGGTCAGTAGCCCTCGCCGGGAAATCTTGATTTACGGTTGTCTACGCTCCCTCGGCCGGTGAAAATCCAGTTTCTAAGTCGTGGTGCTAGCACTAGCCCGAGGGGCTGGCAAAAATCACCCCCGAATCATCAAAGAAGTTAAAATTTTCCACCTCGGATACTTTCGGCTCTTGCTTCCCTGTTGAACAATCTATTTTGATTTGTAACGCCGGCGAGATGAATGAAGGTAACTTAGTCCTCGGTGGCGAATTTCACCCTAGCTTTTAAAACTCCCAAGATTCTCAAAGCGGGCGCTAATACACTGTGCCGTACAAGTTTTCTGTACAGAAATGGAGTACCGCACACTATGGCCAGTTCGAAGAAGGCAGTCACGTTAACAGCCGCACTGTCGGTAGCGGCGGGCAGCTTCGTACCGGGGATCGCGCAAGCTGGAGTAGCCCCAGCTGAGGGGGTACCGGCGCAGGTGGCGCCGACAAGCTCGGGCATCGTTATCGGCCCAGGTTCGCCGATGCGTATGCCGTTCCCTAGCAGTCAGAACATTGAGGGCCGTCACATTGAGTCCCCGATGTGCTCGCTGGGAGTTCCAGGCACCGTTGTGGATCAGAACGGCGTTTCGCACCGAGTTATTATGACCGCTGGCCACTGTGTCGTGGCGAAGGACGAAGACTCCGGCGAGGAGCTCACGGGCCAGTTCTTCATCCCAACCAAGGATGGCGACAAGCTGTTCAGTGGGGATTACATGGGCACCGACGTCATGCCCGATGAAGACACCTTCGACGAGAACACTACCGTCCAGGAGTACTTCAACACGCTGTTCAACAGCGCTGACTACGGCATCGTTGCCGTTCGGGATGACACCAAGACCACCTCGATGTCGCACTCCGTGGATGAGTTCGGCAATGTTCACGGCGAGCCGGTTCAGATTGTCGGTATCGAAGATAAGCGCACTCTTGCGCCGATGGAAATTGCTATCGACAACCTTGGTGAGCCGGTGTGCACCGACGGTTCCCGTACCGGTCGCGGCTGTGGTTTCCAGCTCTTCCGCGTTCGCAACGGCATCTGGGCAATTTCGCCGATTGACCACGGCGACTCGGGTGGAAATGCTTACAATCCGGTGACTCGCGAGGCCATTGGCGTTAACTCCATGGGCATTGGTCCGCTGAGCCGCTTCCAGCCTATTGATGTCGCTCTCGAAGAGCAGTACGGCATCCCGGACGGCCAGGTCAACGACCGATTCAAGGTGGAGTCCTCCGCCGAGCCGCAGTCGGAGTTCCGCACGATTGACGAAGACGTTCAATTCACTAAGCAGCACGTCCAGCCGGAGCAGCCGGACCTGGGAGCGATTGCTGATCTGCTGCCAGAGGACATCGAGCTCCCACCGGAAATCGCGGACATCATTTCGGAAAGCCCAGCTCTGCCGAATCTGACCGCTCAGCAGGTATCGGGTTCGACCGCTCAGGCAGCTCAGGCTGTCAATGACCTTTCCGCCCAGGCAGGTCTGCCGAACCTGTTCTAGTCAGGTCACCGCAGCTTCGTAGATAGGGCGTTCGCTTGACGACGCTCGTTGCACCCCTATTCCGCCACAGTGGCGGGGTAGGGGTTTAGCTTTCGGTTGTTTGGGTTCAAAAATTTTATAAGCTGGACCAAGGTATATGCGATAAATGCCTTGCCAAGTTTAGAGTGTTGGGATTTTTCAAGATGAAGAGTTTTTCGACTGATCTGGGTTATGATGATTCGGACATAGAGTCAGTTGTTACTTATGCCGAAAAGATAGTGGGAAAGACTCTTCGAGAAACACTTGGCGTTGAGGATTTGGATGACCCAAGGGTGAAGCGAGGAGCATTTGGTTCAGCGCTGGAGACTCTTTATTTCAAAATTCCTGCTAATAACAGCGCGGAAGCAGATTTCACCAAAATCGGCGTTGAATTAAAAAGCACGCCCATGAAATTAACCAAAAAAGGTACGTACTCCGCCAAGGAACGTCTGGTCCTGTCGATGATCGACTACTTTTCGCTTCCTGAGGAGCAGTGGGTTGAGTCGCATCTGTTGGGCAAGATTCACCGCATGTTGCTGGTGGCGTATCTCTTTGAAAAAGATAAAAATCCTGTTGATTACCAGGTTCTACTCGCGAAACTCTGGGAGCTTTCACAGGACGATATCGTTCAGCTGCGCAGTGATTGGGAATTGATTCAGAAGAAGGTCAGCTTGGGGCAAGCGCATACCATTTCTTCTGGGGACACAATGTACCTGGAAGCCTGCACAAAGGCTGCGAATAGTTCGGTTACGCGGAAACAGCCATTCTCAGATGAGCCTGCGAAGCCTCGCGCCTGGGCATTTAAGCGGAGTTATATTGATGTCATTCTCAACGGCATGCTTAATGCCCAGGAGATTGAGCGAGAGCAATCAGAAGCAGATATGGATCTGCTTGCGTTGGTAAAGAAGCGGTTTTCTCCATATATGGGTCGCACGCTCACTAGCTTGGCGGAAGATTTGGGCTACAGCGGTGCGCGCCTCCCTAAACATATTGGCAGCCTTATAGCTAAGAGTATTCTCGGCGTCGATAAGGAATCTGAAATTGCTGAGTTTGTGAAAGCTGGAATTGTCCCGAAGGTTATCCGCTTAAAGAGGAATGGGCGGCCCAAAGAATCTCTATCTTTTCCCAGATTTTCCTACGATGACCTGGTGGAACAGGGTTTTGACCAAAGTGAGTTTAATGAACAGTTGGCGCAAAAGTACCTTTTCGTTGTCTTTCGCGAAGATGAATCAGATGCTGGAGAGTTTCGACTAGCTGACGTAGTGTTCTGGCAAATGCCGGACTATGACTTGGTAGAGGCTCGTGCATGTTACGACCTAATGCGGGAGCGTGTAATCGGCGGGCGCGCTAGTGAGTCGGTCAAGAGTACGGAAAACCGTTGTTGCCATGTTCGGCCGAAGGCACGAAATGCCGCAGATACCGTTGTTACCCCTCAGGGTGAGACTGTGGTCAAAAAGTCTTTTTGGCTGAATGCAAAGTATGTAGGGGACGAGATTCGTCGGGTTCTAAACCCTTAGCTTCTATAGTAAGCCTGTTCGAATTTCTGGATGGTTTTGGTGAACTTGCAGCCAGTTTGATCCGGCCTCTGTGTCATGGTTAGAATCACTCTGACGTATCAGAACACAGTAGCGATTGGAGAAACGTGTCTGATAAAACCATCCGCGTGGCCGAATTGTTTGCCGGGGTAGGCGGCTTTCGCCTTGGATTAGATGGCTACCATAATCAAAGCAACGGCATAGATCCACTACCGGCGGCAGGACCATTTGAGACTGTGTGGGCTAACCAGTGGGAACCACCAGGGACACCAGCACGACAGTTTGCATGGCGCTGTTATGAAAACAGGTTCGGGGAAAATAGCTGTGTAAATGAGGACATCAACGTTGTCCTCGACAAGGCCGAAGCTGGAACATTTGAGATTCCCAAGGTCGACATGGTTGTGGGAGGCTTCCCGTGCCAGGATTACTCAGTTGCAAAACCGCTTTCTCAGGCTGGTGGAATCGAAGGCAAAAAAGGTGTTCTCTGGTGGGATATCTATCGGTTCCTTAAGCTGAAGAACCCCAAATATGTCTTGTTGGAAAACGTTGATCGGCTGCTGAAGAGCCCTGCTACTCAGCGGGGTCGTGATTTTGCAATTATGTTGTCATGCTTCGGGGACCTCGGCTACTCCGTCGAGTGGCGAGTGATTAATAGCGCTGAATATGGTTTTCCGCAGCGACGTAAGCGCGTCTACATTTATGCGGTCAAGAATCCCGGTACCTGGGACTTAGAACAGCGCGCTAAGGATGGCGTGATGGCAGCTGCTCTGCCGATTGAGGAACCTCTGCGCTTCACGGAAGTTGCAATCCCAGAAGATCCGTATGAAGCGACAAAGACATTCTCGCTGGGCGCAAAAAAGTCTCCGTTTGAAACCGGGGGTGTAATGCAGAACTTCAAGGCACTGACATTTTCCGTGGTCGAGTCCTATGATGGGCCTCGAAAAGTTCTTGGGGACATCCTCGTTGACGAATCTACTGTCCCAGATTCGTTCGTCATTCACGCGGATGAAGTTCACAAGTGGGAGTATCTAAAGGGCTCAAAGCGCGAAGAACGAGTCAACAAGAAGACTGGCTTCACGTATTTATACAGTGAGGGAAGCATGTCTTTCCCTGATTCGACTGAAAAGCCCTCTCGGACCATTTTGACTGGTGAAGGCGGAAAATCAGCCTCCCGTTTCAAGCATGTGGTTAAGGTGGATGGAAGACTGCGCCGTCTAGTTCCAGATGAACTGGATGCATTGCAAGGGTTCCCTAAAGGATGGACGGACACTGGAATGACCGACGGCCACCGTGCATTTTGTATGGGTAATGCGCTTGTAGTTGGAATTCCTCATTTGATTGGCAAAGAGTTGGCCCGGCGAATTGAAAGTGAAACCGGCAACTGTGACTAAAGGGTTTTAGAAAGGACCGTTACCTTGTCAGCTTCCCGTTCGCGCGACCTGCTTCGTCGTAAAGCAAAGTGCGAATCCCAGCCAGACATCACGTCGGAGGTGGGAAGTAAACCACAAGGTTCGGGTCCTCAGCCGAGTGAATTAGACCGAACTAAACAACCGATTCCGCGAGAGATCTGGATTCTGGTCAGCGCCGCGTTCATCATTGCGCTGGGTTTCGGTTTGATTGCTCCGATTCTTCCGCAGTACGCGCGCAGCTTTGATGTGGGCGTGTTCGCGGCCAGCTTCGTGGTCAGTTCGTTCTCCATCTTCCGGCTGATTTTCGCGCCGGCGTCGGGCTCCCTGGTGGAAAAGCTCGGATACCGGCGCACGTACCTAACCGGCATCAGCATCGTCGCAATCTCGACTTTGCTCGTCGGTGTCGCGCAGACATATTGGCAACTGTTGGCGTTTCGTGCGCTCGGTGGAATCGGCTCGACGATGTTCACGGTTTCGGCAATGGGCTTGATTGTGCGGATTTCACCGCCGGAGATTCGCGGAAAAAGCTCGGCCGCTTATGGCACAGCCTTCCTGCTGGGCAATGTCTTTGGCCCCATCATTGGTGCTGCGATGGGTGCCTGGGGCATGCGGGTGCCGTTTTTCATTTACGGTGGTGCGCTGATTGTGGCAACGATTGTGGTTGGCACGTCGCTAAGCGCTGAGCATCTGCGCCACGTTGTGCCGAAACGCACGACTCCGGTACTGACGTTCTCCGAGGCAATCCGCGACTCGGCCTACCGAAGCGCACTTGTCGGAGCTTTCGCTAACGGCTGGTCAAACTTCGGTGTGCGCGTCGCAATCGTTCCGCTCTTCGCAGCGGCAACGTTCTCCCACGTTGGCGCCCCTGAACCGGGCAGCGACGGGGCAGTGGCCGCCACCGCAACAGCTGGTTTCGCGCTGACGGCCTTCGCGCTCGGCAACGTCACGGCACTGCAGTTTTCCGGCCGTCTCTCCGACCGTATTGGCCGTCGCCCGCTGCTCATCACTGGCCTATTCATCAACGGCGTCTTCACCGGCGCAATCGGATTCAGCAGCGGCGCCATTCCACTGCTGATTCTCTCAGTCTTCGCGGGCTTCGGAGCTGGCATGATTAACCCGTCGCAGCAGGCCGTGCTTGCCGACGTCATCGGCGCCAACCGTCAAGGCGGTAAGGTGCTCGCCAATTTCCAGATGGCTCAGGACTTCGGAGCTATCTCGGGCCCGCTGATTGTCGGTGCAATTGTGGATGCCGCCGGTTTCAAGGCAGGCTTCCTGGTTTGTGGTGTGATTTCGCTGGTCGCAATGGTGGGCTGGATCTTTGGCCGTGAGACGCTGCCAGCTCACTCCTCAAACCGTGAGGTCAAACAAAGCTAAGCGAAAGTTGCTTAAATCGAGGCGGTTTCCTCAACTGCCTTGCCTTCATCCAGCTTGCGGCAGATAGCCACATAAATAGCGCCAGTGATGTTGTGCACGACAGCGGCCACCGCACCCGGAAGCGCTGCCTCTGGAGAAAAGAACTTCGCCGCCATACCGGAGGACAGGCCCGCAGACTGCGTACCGACTTCCACGGCCACCGTGCGCTTGCCAGCAGTCGGCATACCCACCAGCTGACCGGCGAAGAATCCGAGCACATAACCCAGAATGTTGTGAATAATCACGGCCACAAACACAATCAGGCCAATGTGCGTCAGGCTCTCCGCATTCTTAGCCACGGCACCGAAAACTACGCCACCGATACCGAGGATGGAAATCCACGGCAGAATCGGCAAAATCTTATTAATAAACGAGTCGGCCACAAAGCGAATAACAAGGCCGCCGATCACAGGCAGAAGGACTGTCTGGCAGAGGCTCCATGCCATTCCAAGGCCGTCGACCTCCGTGTGCGCGTCGGCAAGCACGAGCATGAGAAACGGCGTCATAATCGGCGAGACCAGCGTCGACACGCTAGTCATGGCGACAGACAGTGCGACGTCGCCGCGCGCTAGATAGGCGATGACATTTGACGAGGTGCCGCCGGGAACGGAACCGAGCATCAGCAGGCCGACGGCGAGCGCCGGGTTGAGTCCGAGTGCTTTCGCCACGGCGATTGCCAGCAGCGGCATGATGACAAACTGTGCGATCACGCCAAACAGAATCGCCAGTGGGCGCTTAGCGACCTGCTTGAAATCCGGGATGGTCAAGGTGAGGCCCATCGCGAACATGATGATCATCAGAAAGTACGTGATGTAATCCGTCAGCGGCGTAAATGGGGCGGGGAAGAAGAATGCTAGCGCCGAACCCGCCAAGATAAAGCCCGGAAAACCGAGAACCTCAATCATTGCCGAGAGCTTCGACAGCTCGTCATTATTCTGCCCGTCATTCGCAGAAATCTCCTCGGGAGAATGTGGTTTTAGCGGGGACTGCAGGGGCGAAGACGGCTGCGGTTCTGGTGGGTTGTTATTACTGGACATTTTCTAGCGACCTTGGACTTATACGTTGCGTAATTGCAAAAATCCGCCAAATGGTGGGTGTTCCAAGGCGGAAAATAGGTGATATGTGTACAAACGTGTAAGGGAAATGTTAACTACCTCACCCCATACAATTGCAAAATAGATACCCCGAAGTGGGTGCGATTCGGTTGCTTGACGATGGCCCCAGTATTGTGACCTTGCTGACGGTAAATGGTTTTTTGACCGACGCTGGCGTAACCTGGACAGTCGGTGTGAAATCCTGACGACAATGTCGCAGAGAATCTGGCAGCGGTAAAAATTCGCTGGTGAAACGCTTGAAAGTGCATAGCGCATGATGGGCGCCCCTCCTTAGTAGTAAAAGCTGAAATGGGTTTTGGGGTGCGAATTTTCGAAGTATGTGCAAGAGAAGCGATGTCATCGCAATTCCGACGTGAGAGCACTGAAAACAAGAACGTAAATTGGGCGGGTCATGTATGTGCGACCCAACTGTGAGTAATTAACTGTTGAATATTGAGTGTGCGGGCGAGAAGGCCCAGGAAGAGCCCCAAATGGCTAATAATGAAATGAATGGCAGCGTCGAGGAAAACCGCGAGGATCAGCGCGAAAACCAGCGCGAAGACGCAATTGTGAAGGTCGAGAAGAACAAAGCCGACAACGACGAAGATACTGTCGGCTTCGATGAGCTTGAGCTGCCGGATGACATTGTCAATGCAGTTCGCAAGGTTGGGTTTGAGACTCCGTCCCCAATTCAGGCTGCAACTATCCCGACTCTGATGAGTGGCCGCGACGTTGTCGGCCTGGCTCAGACCGGTACCGGCAAGACCGCTGCGTTTGCGCTGCCGATTCTGGCTCGCATTGATCGCTCCGTCCGTGCGCCGCAGGCGCTGGTGCTCGCTCCGACTCGTGAGCTGGCGCTGCAGGTTGCGGACTCCTTCCAGTCTTTCGCTGATCACCTGGGCAAGATTCAGGTTTTGCCAATCTACGGTGGTCAGTCCTACGGAGTACAGCTGTCGGGTCTGCGCCGAGGCGCGCAGATTATCGTCGGCACGCCTGGTCGTGTTATCGACCACTTGGAGAAGGGCTCGCTGGACATCTCCGATCTGCGCTTCCTGGTGCTGGACGAAGCCGACGAGATGCTGCAGATGGGCTTCCAGGAGGATGTCGAGCGCATTCTTGCCGACACCCCGGATGACAAGCAGGTTGCGCTGTTCTCGGCCACCATGCCGGCTGCGATTCGTCGCCTGTCTAAGCAGTACCTGACGGAGCCGGAAGAGATTACCGTCAAGTCGCAGACTCGCACGGCGGACAACATTCGCCAGCGCTTCCTGATGGTCAGCCACCGCAACAAGCTGGACGCGCTGACTCGCATCCTCGAGGTCGAGGAATTCGAAGCGATGATCATGTTCGTGCGCACCAAGCATGAGACTGAGGAGCTCGCCGAGAAACTGCGTGCCCGTGGTTTCTCCGCTGCCGCAATCAACGGCGACATCCCGCAGACCCTGCGTGAGCGCACGATTGACCAGCTCAAGGACGGTCGTCTGGACATCCTGGTGGCAACGGACGTGGCTGCTCGTGGCCTGGATGTCGACCGCATTTCCCACGTGGTCAACTACGACATTCCGCACGACACCGAGTCCTACGTCCACCGCATCGGTCGTACCGGTCGTGCAGGTCGTTCCGGTGAGGCGCTGCTCTTTGTCACCCCGCGCGAGGGACGTCTGCTGCGCTCGATCGAGCGTGCGACCAAGTCCCAGCTGCACGAGATGAAGTTGCCGACCGTCGATGAGGTCAACGACTCCCGTAAGCAGAAGTTCGCCGATGACCTGACTGAGGCTCTTGCCGATTCGCAGGTTCCGGTCTTCCGCGAGCTCATCGAGGAGTACGCAGAAGAGCACGACACTCCGCTGGTCGATATTGCTGCTGCGATTGCTGCACAGGCACAGTCGGGCGACTTCCTGATGAAGGAGCCGCCGCGCGGCCGTCGTAATGATCGCGACCGTGATCGTTTCGACCGCGACCGCAACCGTGGCCGCGATGGTCGCTCCCGTGGTGAGCGCGGTCAGGGCAAGCGCGCTGACCTGGTCGACTTCGACCGCGAGGGCACCGCAACCTACCGCATCAGCGTCGGTCGTCGCCAGCATGTCCGCCCGGGTGCCATCGTCGGCGCAATCGCCAACGAGGGCGGCCTGTCCTCCAAGGACTTCGGCCACATCGACATCCGCGGCGATCACACTCTGGTCGAACTGCCGGCCAACCTTCCGCAGGAGGTCATCGACAATCTCTCCGACACCCGCATCTCCGGCCAGCTCATTGGGCTGACGCTTGACGACGGCACCTCGGTCGACGACAGCGATGACTACCGCGGTGGCCGTGGTGGATACCGTGGCGATCGTCGTGGTGGTGGCCGTGGTCGCGGAGGTTACCGTGGTGGCCGTGGCCGTGGCGACCGTGGTGATCGTCGTAGTGGCGGACGTGGCCGTGGTGGCTACCGTGGCAACTTCGATGACGGTGACGATTTCGGTGGCCGTGGCCGTGGTGGCTACCGTGGTGACCGTGATGACCGCCGCGGTGGTTACCGTGGCGGACGCCGCTAAACCTGCTAGGTGAGTGAGGTGGTCGTCGTCAGGCGACTACCGATTACCGCCCTTGGCGCGAACCTAAACACAGACCTCAATACAAAACTGGGGTTAATAGACAAAAGTGTGTCTGATTCTCAAGATGGTGCCTGGTCAGACCCTATAAATTGGGCTGCACATGTGAATACACATGTAAATACACACGTGAATACGGGCTGCAAATGTGAAACTGTGTGAGTTTATAGCACTTTCAGGCAATTTTTCTGGCCATTTTTGCTATAAGCGGGGTCAGTAATTCGCATTGGCCCACCGGCGCCAGCCATAAACGCGGTCACTAACTTGCCTTGGGCCTAAGTAGGTCTAAGTAGCAAATGGTGCCCACCCGGCGACACGTCGGGCTGACATACTTTTTGCTACTCAACCCAAAAACTGCCGGTGCGCATGTACTTCCAAACCCGATTAGTCGGGCCGAAACGTACAGGCGCACCGGCAGTTTTACTATGTCCGAGGCAGAGCGCTGAGGCGCAAGTCCTAAGCGCTAGCGCTCAATTCTTAGATGAAGAACATCAGGATGCCGGCGACAACCCACAGCAGGGAGAAGATGCCGGAGAACATGGCCAGCTGGCCCTTCTGCTTGTCCCAGTCCAGCTCCTCGGCCTTCTTGCGGCGCTCGATGAACTCCGGATCGTTTGCATCCTCATCTTCGTCAGCGATGCCGAGACCGGCCATCATCAGACGCTGGCGCGGGATGACCAGGAAGAACAGCAGCGCCCAGGCGATGATTGCCAGCAGAATTGCTGCGTGCATTGCGCCGGACTTCATGTAGGTGGACACATCGGTGAACATGACACCGAAGCCGAGCAGTGGCACGAGCAGCGACCACATGCCGTAGGTGCGCGAAATGGCGTGCATGGTGCGAGCGGCGCCGACCGTTCCAGCCTCTCCGCCGCGGGCTGCAAGCGCGAGCTTCGGGAACATCGAAATTGCGACAGTCACCGGCCCCAGCAGCAGAATTGCCGCCAGGACGTGAACCATAAGAACTACGTTTTGCACGTATTACCTTTCCACGACTGAAAAATGTAGGCCTCGCGTTTAAGCGAGGAATGGCCTGAAAATTTTCCTTGTTAAGACCAGTCCCTAACTTAACGTGCTCGCACTATTTTCTCTATTTCGCACCTTTTCCAGTGCGGATTCCACACGCCGTGGCCATCGCCTTCCAATCTGCCGAGGACACGGGCAGATTCCATTTAATGGCCACGGTCAAATACCGATGTGAATAGTCACACGCTTCCGCATCCTCGGGAAGCCATTCCGCCGGACTGGCATCGCCCTTATCCCGGTTGACCGCACTCCGCGTGGGCACGAGGTTGGTCTCCATATCGTTGCCGAATTCCCGACGCCGCTTAGTATCCCAGGCATAGGCTCCGAAATCCCACGCCGCCGCCAGTGGATAAATGTGGTCAATATCGACCTCATGCGCACCCACCGGATCACCCGTGTAAGGGTCGGGGATCTCGCGCGGGGAGCCGTCGTCAAGCGAACATGCAGAACCCCCGAACCACGCCGCCAGCACCTTGTGGCGCGTATTGCAGTCAGCAGAACCGTCCCACACTGAGAAGCGCTCGCGCTTGTAGCCGGTGACGGTAGGGCGGTCGGCTACGACGCGCACGGCACGCAATTGCTTGACGACGGCCTCCGCGCCCGGCCCAGCGGGGGAGGGTGGAACGAAAAGTCGCGTGACGGCAAAAGATGAGAGGAAGAGGGCGGCGAGGGTGGCAAATAAAAAAGGGCGCATACCTAATTGGGCGCGAAAAATACTTTTTCGGTTCCCTTTGAGGTATGCGCCGGGGCTAGCCTGCGGGGCTAGCGGAGGCGGAGCCTAGACCAAAGTCTTAGACCAGAGCCTGCTTGGCTGCGTGGTCGAACTCTTCCTTAATCTTCTCGCTCGGTTCCTTCGTAGCCAGCGTGACAATGATCATCACGACAGTTGCAGCGGCGAAGCCCGGGACAATCTCATAGAGAGTATCGCTGAGCGAGCTCATGCCCCATACGAAGGAGACAACCGCACCAGTGATCATGCCGGCTGCCGCACCTGGGGTGTTCAGACGCGACCAGTAGAGCGAAGCCAGCAGAACCGGGCCGAATGCCGAGCCGAAGCCAGCCCACGCGAAGCCAACCAGATCCAGAATGGAGCTGTTCGGGTTAGCCGCGATGATTGCGGCGATGACGGCGATTAGTGCGACAGCGACGCGGGAGAGAGTCATGTAGGTCTTCGGACGCAGCGACTTGTTGACCGTTGCCTTGAACAAGTCCTCAATCAGCGCGGAGGAAGACACCAGCAGCTGCGAAGAAATGGTGGACATAATTGCGGCCAGCACCGCAGTCAGAATCAGACCTGCGATCAGCGGGTGGAACAGGATGCGGGTCATGTCCAGGAAGATGGTCTCGTAAGAAGATGCATCCGTGACCGAAGCATCCGGGTTCGTAGCGAAAAAGACAGTTGCAGTCAGCGCCACGAGGACCGAGCCGAGCATGCACAATGCCTGCCAGCCAACGCCCCAGCGACGACCCTCGGTTGCGTCCTTTGCGCTACGCAGAGCCATAAAGCGAACGATGATGTGCGGCTGGCCGAAGTAGCCCAGACCCCAACCGAGCAGACCGATAATCGTGATGAACGGAATGCCAGCGAACGGATCGAAGAAGGTCTCGACCGGCTGTCCCTCGCTGCCCGGGTAGGGGTTGTTAGCAGCAAAGCTGAAGATGTCCGAGAAGGAATTGCCATTGTTGACCAGGTAGATGATGCCGACAGTCGGAACCGTCAGCAGCGCGATGAACATAATGACGCCCTGTACAGTGTCCGTGTAGGACACAGCCAGGAAGCCACCGAACAGGGTGTATGCGACAGTGATAGCCGCAACCAACAGCATGCCGACAAGGTAGTTGCCACCGAACGTCGACTCCCAGTAGCGGCCACCTGCGACCATGCCCGAGGAGACGTAGAAGGTGAAGAACAGCAAAATAATCAGGCCTGCGGCAACGCGCAGCACCTTCGACGTATCGTGCAGACGATTCTCCAAGAACGACGGCACGGTAATCGAGTTACGAGCAATCTTGGTGTAACTACGCAGGCGTGGTGCGGTGAACTTCCAGTTCAGCCATGCGCCTGCGACCAGGCCGATTGCGATCCACGTCTGATTTAGACCGGAAAGGTAAATCGCGCCGGGAAGACCCATCAGCAGCCAGCCGGACATGTCCGATGCGCCCGCCGATAGTGCCGCGACGAACGGATGCAGGCCACGACCACCAATCATGTATTCGTCATACTCTGCGGTCTTTTTCCATCCGGTCCAGCCGATGTAGACCATCAACAGCAGATAAATGACTAGTGCGATGATGAACCATGTGTGTTGGTCCACAGGTCAACTCCTCATTATTTATTAGGCGTACAGTCGGACTCGCACACTGTCCCAGCACGTCAGAAAACGCTTCCGACGGCGTATCACTCAATTTCCCTTGCCAGCATTTGCTTGGCGACGTTCACAGCGCTTTAACACTATCGAGCCATATTGGGCCATAAAGCGGCCGACAGAAATGGCGGCAGCTGTGAGTCGAACTGTGACAGGACTATTGCGCGAGTCACACATTTTTAATTCTTGTAGCCCATACGACGTTTGCATGTGACGCGCTGCATTGCAAGATAAGACGCGACGAAAAATGTCGTAAAAATCGGTTAAGACGGATAATTTACCTGGAAAAAGGGGTATTTGAGTAGGAGTGAAGTATTTTTACCAAAAACGGAATTCGAACAGGCGTGCTAATCTAGTGGTGTGGTGAAAAGCCTACTCCGGGGTGCGTGGCACAATCTTCTGTGAAGAAAAATCCGGTGGCGAAGCCGCCAGATGTTTGGACAGTGATGGCCGAAAAAGATGACCGAGTAGAAGTTGACTGAGTAAAAGGATGACTGAGCAAGCAGTGGGGAGGAAGTAATGGGCGAAGTTGCAAAGTCGACGGTGCCGTTGCTACTGCACGCGGTCTGGAAGGACGATTCGGGTCTTCACCTGTGGGTAGAGCGCCCAGAGGGGCACCGGATTGTTTCGGATGTGGATTTGCTGGAGGTTCCGGCTCATCAACGCCGACTCTTCGCGGTTCTGGGGCAGGGGCATCGAGCACAACTGACGTTAAAGTTGCGCACCCCGAAGGGGCGGGAGGTAGAGAAAGTTGTCCCCACGTGGGTGTTTCCGCCGTGGTCTGCTGTGTCGGTGCTGGTGCAGTTACAGGAGGATGTCTCTTCCGCGGCCATGGCCCCGGATCTTCGGTTTTTTGTAGATGTCGTGCAGGGGCTAGATGCTTTCGCCCGGTCGGGCCGGGCTTTGGTGGCACTGGCATGGGAAGACAACGAGTGGTGGCCGACGTGGCGGATGTCGGAGGGGATTAGTGAGATTGCCTGGCAAAGCCAGGTCATCTCCCGCACCCCACCGGTGTTGATAGATAACGGAGGTGCCACGGTGGCTGAAGACTTCATCAATCGGATGTTCCATTGGGTCACTAACGCACTTCTGGCGGATCTGGATGAACCGGCGGAACAGCGGCAGAGTTTTGTGCGGTCGTTGTTACAGTCCGAGTCACTTGGGCGGGCGACACCGGGAGTGGCGCAGTCGCTGGCAAAGTGGAGGCTGTCAGCCGATGGCGAGAATGTTCGTCTGCAGCTAATGGTGCAGGAACCGGTTGGATTTGAGGGCCAACTGGAAGACTTGCCCGATGTGGATCTTCCACAACTGTTGGAGTTGCGCGACCGGGCGGATGCAGAAGGCGGCTCTGTGACCCGCTTTGACCCGCGTGCGGCCGCGGTGGAGCACGAGACTCTGTGGCCATTGCGGATGTACTACCGCATTGGCGTGGCAGCTCCAGAGCGGCTGAATCCTGAGATGTGCCGTCGGTCGGTGCTGTCGCTGCTTCGGCCCCAACTATTAGCAGCCCAAGAGGCGTTCCCAACACTGAAAAATGCGAAAGCCGCAGGGCATCCGGGCCTGGATTTGTTGCTGACATCGGAGCAACTTATCGAGCTGATGACTAGCGGAATCTCTCGGTTGGCAAAGGTCGATATCGATGTGATGCTGCCGCCAAACTGGAAGTCGGTGGAGACGACGCTGCAGTTGCATACGGAAGTCCCGCAGCTTGATCCGACGGGGCCGGCAGGCCGCCGTTCGGAACCGAAGCTCGGATTTGACCAGCTGGTTGATTACGAGTGGAAGCTGGCTGTGGGGGACACGGTGCTGACGGAAGCGGAAATGAGGGAGCTCGCTGCATCGAGTACCGGCCTTGTCCATCTTCGTGATCACTGGGTTCACGCGAACCCGGAGGTAGCCAGAGAAGCCCTGAAGTTCTTGGTGGAACAGACCAAGGCTGGAGAAGAAACCGGTAAGGGGCAAGCCACTCTGAAAGAGCTGGTATTTGACGGCGGTCTGGAGGCGAAAACTCCGGCACCGGTGCCGGTAGCACCCAGGGATCCCTCGTGGCTAAAGGCTCTGGTGTTGAAGTACTCCGACGGTTCCACACCCTCCTCGGGGGCAGTCGAGGTGCCATCGAGTTTTACTGGTGAGCTGCGGGAGTATCAGCAGCGCGGTGTGGAGTGGTTGGCGGATATGTCTAACCGCGGCTTCGGTGTCATCCTCGCTGATGACATGGGGCTTGGTAAGACGGTGCAGATTTTGGCGCTGCTGGAGTACGAACGCTGCCGTCGTCAAGCGGATGCTGTGAATCAAGAGCACAAAACATCGCTTCTGGTAGTTCCGACAGGCGTGCTGCGCAACTGGGCCGCCGAAGCTAAAAAGTTCACGCCAGAGCTCAAGGTCGGGCTGTTGCATGGTTCAAATCGGCCACAGGGGGAAGAACTACAGGATTTCATTGCGGACCACGATGTGGTTGTGACGACCTACGGTGTCGCGACTCGCGATGTGAATGAACTGGTCCAAGTGAAATGGGACCACGTGATTGCTGATGAAGCACAGGCGATTAAAAACCCCAACGCGCAGGTATCGAGGGCGCTGCGTAGTTTACGTTCGAGGCACAACATTGCCATGACCGGTACTCCCGTGGAAAATGACCTAGGCGAATTGCGTACCATCATGGATTTTTGTAATCCCGGTATGCTCGGCTCGGCGAATGCATTCCGCAACAAGTTCGCGATTCCAATTGAGCGCGATGGAAACGCGGAAATGCTGCTGCAACTGCAGTCGATTACAGCGCCTTTTATCCTGCGCAGGCTCAAGTCTGACCCCGCTATTGCCCCAGACCTGCCCAAGAAGAACGAGCAGGTGGAGATGGTTCCACTCACTGCGGAGCAAGCGTTCTTGTACCAAGAGGCAGTGAAGGATCTCGAAGACAAGCTCAAGCGCTCGAAGCGGAATCGCTCTGGCAATTTCGGTCGAAAGAGCATCATCCTGGGCGGAATCATGAAGTTGAAGCAAATCTGCAACCACCCAGCGCATTACCAGCATGATGGCTCCGGGCTGCTCAATCATGGGCAGCATCGCTCAGGAAAGGTCGCGCGGCTGGAAGAGCTCGTAGATGAGATTGTCCAAAACGGTGAACGTGCGCTGGTATTCACCCAGTTTGTGGAGTTCGGCAAGATGCTTGCTCCCCATTTCAGTAAGCGACTGGGCGTAGACATTCCGTTTATTCAAGGCTCGATGACCCCGGCACAGCGTGAAAAAGTGGTGGCAGAATTCAATGCTCCGGATGGGCCACCAATTATTTTGCTGTCGACCCTAGCTGCGGGTGTTGGTATTAACCTGGTGGCCGCCAACCATGTCATTCACATCGACAGATGGTGGAATCCAGCGGTGGAGAATCAAGCGACGGACCGTTCCTACCGCATAGGTCAGCGTAAAGATGTGCACGTGCACAAGCTGGTTAGCGTGGGAACTCTCGAAGAACGCATCGACGAGCTGATTTTTGAAAAGGCAGAATTGGCCGATGCGGTGGTGCGCGCTGGTGAAACCAAGTTGACGGAGATGGACTTTCACCGATTGCGTTCGCTATGGCAATTGGACAAGGACAAGATTCAGTCGTTGCGCAGTTCAATGAAGGATTCGACGGATGGGGCTTTGACCGGACGTGGTTCCGCTGGTGCAAGCGAGCGGGATTCCGCTTCCTCGGATGCCACGACTTCGGATTCTGCTCCAATCCCAAATAATGTGACCCCGTTTCGAGCCCAGAAGAGGTGGTACTAATGGCCGGCGATGGAGATGTGAAATGGGGCGACAATGTCATCTTTGCCGAGTTCGGTAAGGGCCCCTCGGGAAAACGCGGTCGCAAAAGGTCTACGAGACGAAGCGCGCCGGCAACTAGCTCGACGATAGAAAAGCTGCTGGCCACCCAGGACTGGGCAGGTGCATTTACCGGGCAACAGCGACGTGGAACCGCGGCGCGAGTGGCGGTCGAGCCACGGACAACCTTTGCTCGGTGGGTGTGGGAGTTCATCATCCGCGGCGCTGATTCGGGCCGTGTCCACAGAGGTGAGAAGTACAGGTTTGACGGCAATGTGCTTGGGCTTCGAATCGCCGATGGCTACATCATCGGCGAAGTCCAAGGTAGCCAACCGGAACCTTTTTCAGTCTTCATCCGATTCCCACGACGAGAACAGAAACAAATTGACGACGTACTGAGGTGGTTGGTAAGCAATCCTTCGGCGTTTACGGAGTTTGAACGCGGCGAGTTGCCGTATGAACAAATGGAAATGCTTCTGTGCGATGGCGAAGAGCACATTTACAGCGAATGCACCTGCCCGGATCCGGCGCCCGTGTGTAAGCACATCGTCGCAGTGGGAGCTCAACTTGTCGCTGATATCGACCGCAACCCGCTGTCACTGATGCAACTGCGCGATTATCCCCAGCGGGAATTACAGCGGCGACTGCAGGAACTAACGCTGCTGCAAAAGCGAACTGCACCGAAGCGACTCGGCCTCGGTGGTGCTGTTCGCGAGAATCCCAATCAATCTAAGCAGCAGTCGGATGATGACAGTGGAGCACATGGCGGTGACAACAATCAGCAAAAGGCTACCGAGCTCTTCGCTGTCGAGACCGATTATTGGGGCAATGACCTGGAACGGGTCAGTGTTCCATCACTTGAGATTATTGACCCGTTAGCAGTTACCGACCGCAGCTTGCTGCATGAAGCATTGCAGCCAACCTGCGTAATTTCGAGAGAAACCATTCGTGCAGTCGCCGATTTGGAAGACTGTTGGCAGCATCTGCAGGAATCACTGAGCCTGGGACAAAAGGAGCGCTAATCATGAAATTCATTCACACCTCAGATTGGCAATTGGGAATGACGCGGTGGTTCCTCGAACTCGATGGAGGCGAAGCTCAAGCACGGTTCCACGAAAGCCGCCTGAGTGCCATCGACCGCATCGGAGAGTTGGCGACGAGAGAAGGCGCAGAGTTCATCGTTGTCGCCGGTGACGTGTTTGATTCCAATACACTGCCGGACAAGGTGTTCTTGCGGGCCCTCGACCGAATCGCCAAACTACCGGTGCCGGTATACCTCCTACCGGGAAACCATGATGCACTTGACGCTTCTTCCATATATCGACGTAGCGCCTTCGAATCCCTGGAAGACCAAGGAGTCTTCGTGATACGCGACAGCAATCCCATCACCATCCGGGACGCGGTGGAACTCATTGGTGTGCCAGTACGCGGGAAATATTCGGCGGACGACGTAGTGGCGGAGTTGGCCATGGAGCTTGAACCAACTGATGGGATTCGAGTAATGGTCGCGCATGGGCAAGTGGAGGGATTTGGCGCTGATGCCGGTGCCACTATTGACCTGACGAGTTTGGAACAGGCGATTGAGCGCGAAGCGTTGCACTACGTTGCATTGGGGGATTCGCACTCTACGAGCCAGCTGGACCATGCTGGCAGAGTTTATTTTTCCGGTGCACATGAGACCACGGCGTATGACGACAAAGAGAGAGATTCTGGCAATGCGCTAGTCGTCGACATCGCAGAAGGCGGTGCCGAAAAGGGGGCAGTCACCGTTACCTCCCACCGAGTTGGGCAGTGGGCTTTTCACTCGATCGACATGGATATCACTGACGCAGAAGAGCTCGACGAATTCTTTGCTGAACTTGACGGTATTGAGGCGAAGACGGACACGGCGGTGAAGTATTCACTGCGAGGAACCGTGACACTGTCGGAGTCAACGGCCTTTGAAAACCGATTAGAGCAATATCAACAGCTTTTCGCCGCTCTTTACAGGCGGCAGAGTGGCTCAGATTTGACAGTGGTTCCCTCCGAGGGAGATATCTCTAACCTCAATCTCACCGGATATCCGCTGGCAGCTGCAGAAAAGCTGACAGAACTCAGCCAAGGGCGAACCGAGACCGGTAGCCCACTATCAGAAGCAGAAACCACCGCAGCAGCCGATGCGCTTCGCTTGCTGGCCCGTCTGGCAGGAGAGAAGGAATAAAGCATGCGTTTCCACGACATCGAATTACACAATGTACGTGCGATTGATTCGCTCTCAATCACCGGGCTCGCCGAGCGCGGCGTGGTAGTGATTTCCGGTGAAAATGAGTCGGGCAAGACCACTATCGCGAAGGCCATTCATGTTGCGTTGACGACAAAATGGAAGTCCCGCTCCAGCGAGGCACTCAGCCTAAACAGCCACTTCAGCCAGGAAAAGCCTCAAGTCAAGCTGAGGATGGAGCTTGACGGCTACGAATTTACTCTGAACAAAGTCTTCGGAAACACCAAAGACACTGGCACAATTGTGACCGTCCATTCGCCGACGTCCGTGGTTCTCAAAGACGATCAGGCGGAAGAGTGGCTGGCCGCCCGAATGAATAATGCGGACACCAAAAACCTGTGGCAGGTCTTCGTTGCCGAGCAAGGACAGGCGCAAAAGACCCTGTCCTTGGGAGGCTATGCGCAGGTTACTAGTGCACTGCAATCTGCCTCTGGGCAGCGCGCAGAAACCGCAGAGGAAGTCGGTCTTTTCGAAGCTATTGAAGCTGAGTACGGCAAATATTTCCAAAAAAATGGCAAGGAAAGAAAGCAGCTTACCGACGTAGACAAGGAGCTAAAAGAAGCCCAGCACGTGCGTGACGAAGCTGTGAAGAAGGTTCGAGAATTCGAAGCGCTCAACGAGGAAGCTGCTCGTAATGAAGAAAGTCAGCACACTCAGCGGGCATTGCTGCCAGAGGCCAAGGCGGAGGTCGAGCACTGGGGCCAGGCGCTAGAAGAGCTCGAGAAGTTTAGGGTTGCGGTGTCCCAGGCGCAAGAGGTCTCTGCAGCGGCAAAGCAGCAGCTGGACTTAGCGAAGCAAGCGCAGCAAGAGCGGGAGACCCTTATTCAGCAGGCCCAGGATGCCACGGACGAGCACTCCGCTGCAGAGAAGAAAGTCGCTGAACTCAAAGAAGCTTTTGATAAGGAGGTCACCGCTTTAAAGAAGGCGCAGGAAGAACGCGATGCGGTAGTGGTCTCCTACCGCGAGGCTCGGAAGTCGGAAGAGCTGGCTGCCGCTGAAGTCACGCTGGGGGAGAAGCGGAGCTTGGTTGAAACGCTGACGAAGCGAGTGGAGAAGCTCGATGAACTTCGTGCGCAACTGGCGCAGCACAAGGACGTTATCGCTCGGCACGCCGTTACCGATGATGTAATGGAAAAGCTGTTGGCCTGTGAGCGCGAGGTCGCAACAGCCACTGCGGTGTTGGAAGCGTCAAGCCCGAGCGTGGAGCTTTCGGCTAGCAGCGCGCAAGAGATTGCGGTCGATGGCGAGAAAATGGAGCTAACGCCTGGGGCTGAGACGATTCAGCGTGCGGTCACGAAACCGCTGGCTATTGAAGTGGGCCACGTGACGGTTGCTATCCAACCCGGCGACGGATCCGATTCTCAGCAACGGAAGTTAGAAAAAGCTGAGACATCGCTCAAGGAACAGCTGGAGGCGGCAGGCGCTGACTCCGTCGCAGAAGCGCAAAAGGCCCTTACACTGCGTCGTGAAGCGGAGAAAGCGAAATTCCAGGTGGAGACATCCATTACAGCGGTGTCCGACGGGGCCCAGTATCACCAGCTCACAGCCGAGTTAGATGATGTAGCCGAACAAGCGCGCGTACACAGCGAGCGGTACCGAAAGCTCGCGGGCGAGGAGGCGCCGGCGGAGATTGATTTGGCATCGGCAAGGACGCGGTTGGAGGAAGCTGCCGCGCAGCGTAGAGATGCCGAATCTGAGCGCGACAATGCTGATATGCGCCTATCGAAGCTGGAAAAGCGCCCTGCACACGCTAACTATACGAAGGCCAGCAGCGAGCTGGAAGGGTTTCGATCCGTTCTGAAAGTGCGGGAAGATTCGCTTACTACAGCGCGAGAAAAAGCCTCGGATGCTGAGATTTTTGCTGCGGTCGAGAACCGTGCCAAGGATTTCCAGGCAGCGGAAGAGAAGCTCACTGCGGCACAGAAGGAGTTGGAACAGCGGGACGCAGACGATGTGGAAGCATCGTTGGCGGGTGCTAAGCAACGAAGGGACGCTGTCGAGAATCGACTGAGTGAGCTGGAAAGCCGTCGGCAGGAAATTCGTGTGCACTTGGATTACTTCGATAGCGCGAATGAAAAGCTGGCAGCCGCGGAAGGCGCGGTGGAGCGGATACAGCGAGATCTCGATTCGGTTCGTCGACGTGCGGCCGCTGCTAAAACCCTGGTGGAAGTAATGACGCAGGCGCGTGCGGCATCGCGCAATGCACTGGCTGAACCGCTGCTTCGTAAACTTGAAGAGTACGGCGGTGGCGTGTTCGGCGCAGGAACCCAGTTCACGATGAACGAGGACCTGCAGATTGAGTCACGGTCCAATGCTGACGGCAAGTTCGACGTCGATGAGCTGTCTGGTGGAGCGCAGGAACAATTGGACATTCTGCTGCGCATGGCCGTGGCCGGTGTCATGGAAGGCGGACAAGGCGCTCCTGTGATTATCGATGACGCACTAGGTTACTCAGACGAACACCGCTTGCGGCGAATGAACAATGCCCTCGCCAAAGCTGGGCGGGATATGCAGGTGCTAGTCCTGACATGTGACGAAGCGCGCTTCGATCGCGTGACAGGAGCGGAATTTATGAAAATTCAGGATTTGGTTTCAAGATAGTAGGCTCAGTACACATGCAAGATGTTCAGTGGTTAACCGATGAAGAGCAGCGGTTATGGCGTTCAATTCTGAATGCAAAACGGGCCGTTGATAGGTCAATTGACCTTCAACTGCAAGAATCTCTCGATATTTCCACTGCAGATTTTTCGGTTCTTGTTGTTCTCTCCGAGGCCGAAAACAACGTTGTGCGCATGCGCACACTGTGCGAGTCCCTGGACTGGGACCGCAGCCGAATGTCGCATCAAATTACCCGGATGGAGCGACGCGGACTGGTAACCAAGGAGCGCTGTGCCTGCGATAACCGTGGTATCGATGTCACACTCACCGAACACGGCCGAAACGTGATTGAAAAAGCCGCGCCGAACCATGTGAAGCTCGTGCGCCACGTTTTGTTTGATGTATTGGGCGAAAATATCGACTATCAGGGGATTTCGGCTGTGTTGGACAGAATCACCGAGACCGCCGATGCAACGGTCACCAACCCAATTGGTGAAAAAGGGGAGTAGTTAAAACTTTTTTGAAGCTGTTTTCCCATTTGCCTCCACTGCCTAGGCTTTCACCATTAGCCTTGAGCAGTATGAACTCCTATGAATGGCTAAGCGATGACGAACAGCTCTTTTGGCAGTCGATGGTGTCTGCTTTTCGCGAGGTAGAGCGCAATATTGAGCGCAGCCTACGCAGCCGAACCGGGCTAACGTTCGCGGACTTTACACTGCTTATCGCTTTGCATGAGGTGGAAGATGGCATCCTGCATGTCGACAGGATTTGTGACCGGCTGAAGTGGAACCATCCCCGCGCGCTGCTGCACACCAAAAGGCTGGAAAAGCGCGGTTTTATTCACACCGAAGATCACGGCGAAGACCCCGACTCTGATTACGTCGTCGTCCTGACAGGCGTCGGCCGCCATGTATTTGCCGAGGCCGCACCAGATTATGTGGACACCGTCCGAGAGGAAGTAATTACACCACTTGCCGACGGAGACCGCGAAGTGATGCTGAGGTGTTTCCAAGCGGTCCTCGATAGGAAATAAATTCTCTACGACCACGTCCGCTCTGCCCTGCTAGCAAAAACTGCCACTAGCAGGGCTCTTTTTTATTCTCGACTCAAGCTGTAAGGTAAGGCGTGCCTAATGCAAAAAGGTAAGTGTCAACTTCATTTTGTGCACCCTAAACACCAAAAGCTACGCACTAAAAACAACACAGAAATAAGAAAGTATGAGAGCCAATATATTCGCCAAGGCAAAAGGAATGCCGAAAACCAAAACCCTCGCTGCCATCGGATGCGCAGCGCTGAGCTTCGTCGCCACAGCTTGTGGTGCCGACGCGGAGTCGAACGAGGCTGCCGTCAACAAGGGTGAACTCACGGTCACTGACGTCGCCGGTCGCACGGTGACCTTTGACAAGCAGCCAGAGCGAGTCGTGCTCGGTGAAGGCCGCGCCATGTTCGTCACCGCGATGCTCGACCGCGATAACCCGGGCGAACATATTGTCGCCATGGGCAGCGACCTCCACAAGGCCGCACCGTCCTTCGAAGCCAAGCTCTTCGAGTCGAACCCAGAGCTGAAGGACATGCCAACCATCGGCAATATAGCCAAGGGCGATGTCACGGTGGAAAACCTCATCTCGCACAACCCGGACGTGGTCGTTATGACCCTCGACCACAAGAAGGCCGCTGAAGAGTCTGGTTTCCTCACCAAGCTCGATCAGGCGGGTCTGCAGTACATCTTCACTGACTTCCGCCAAAAGCCGCTGGAGAACACCGCCAAGTCCGTCGAGCTTCTCGGCCAGATTGTCGACGAGCAGGACACGGCAAAGAAGTTCACTGACTTCTACACCAAACGCGTCAACGAGATCACCGAGCGTGCCGCCAAGCTCGAAGACAAGCCAAAGACCTTCGTCTGGCGAGCAGCCGGCCTCAAGGATTGCTGCTCGACAGTCAACAAGTCCAACCTCGGCGACCTCGTCACGGCCGTCGGCGGTGAGAACCTCGGTGACAGTCTCCTCGACACCGAGTCCGGCGACGTGACCGCAGAGAAGGTCCTGTCCGTTCAGCCCGAGAGAATCATCGCCACCGGTGGTTCCTGGGCACTCGACCCGAAGAAGCCTGAAGTTCTGCCGCACGTCGAACTCGGCTACACCGCCTCCCCGGAGACTGCTCAGCGCACTCTGGAAGGCCTGCTGAAGACCCCGGGCTTCGACACGCTAACAGCACCGAAGAAGGGCGAACTGCACGCCGCCTTCCACCAGTTCTACGACTCGCCGTACAACGTCTTTGCCCTTGAGCAGTTTGCGAAGTGGATCCACCCCGAAGAGTTCACGGACCTCGATCCGGTCGCGGACTTCGCCAAGTTCCACAAAGATTACCTGCCCTTCGAGCTCAGCGGCACCTTCTTCACCTCGTTGGAGCCGACCAAGTAACCCACCTCCCACCACCGAAGAAGGATTCCGATGACATACACCAACCTGCACGCTCCCGCGTCAGGGCTTGACGACGAACCCCGCGAGCCCACCTCCACCAACGACACGGGCGGTCAAAAGGCGCGGCCCGCTGCCGAACAGCACGAGTGTCCGTCGTCAAGCATGACCTACGACTCTGCGCGACAGTACCGACGACGCTCGGCCCGGAAGATCGCCATCATTGCGGTGCTGGTAGGCCTGGCCGTGTGTGCATTTGTGGTGGCCACAATCGTGGGGCCGATGGCGCTGAGTGTGGGTGACGTTGTCCACGGCATCGTGCGCCCGAATGATGTTGACGAAACCACTCGCACGGTGCTGTGGAAGCTGCGTCTGCCGGCATCGGTGATGGCTGTGCTGATTGGTGCAGCGCTGTCGCTTGCCGGAGCGCAGATGCAAACGATCCTCGACAACCCGCTGGCCGAGCCTTTTACTCTCGGCATTTCGGCCGCAGCGGCATTTGGTGGGGCGGCATCGATTGTGCTCGGTTGGGTGATTATTCCGCATCCGCAGTTCAACCTCGCAGCTGTGGCCTGGGTGTCATCGGTGATTGCCGTTGCGATCGTGGCGGCGGCATCAGTGTGGCGCGGCTCGGGTAAGGAGTCGATGATTCTGCTGGGTATTGGCCTGGTATTTCTGTTTCAGGCGCTGCTGGCGCTGCTGCAGTACCGCGCGACTACCGAGGCGCTGCAACAGATCGTGTTTTGGACGATGGGCTCTTTGCAGCGTGCGAACTGGGTGGCCAACGGCATCATCGCGGCAGCGCTGCTGATCGCGATTCCGTTTACTATTCGCTATGCCTGGGCGCTGACAGTGCTGAGGCTGGGGGATGCCCGCGCCAAAGCCCTGGGTATCAATGTGGATAGGCTGCGCATTACGACGCTGATTGTGGCCTCGCTGTTGGCGGCCACGGCCGTGGCTTTTGCCGGCATCATCGGGTTTATCGGGCTGGTCGGTCCGCATATCGCACGCATGCTGGTCGGTGAGGAGCAGCGCTTCTTTGCCCCGGCGTCGATGGCGGCGGGCGCGGCGCTGCTTGCGGGGGCCCATGCGGTGTCCATCACGGTGGTGCCCGGCGTGGCGGTGCCGATTGGCATCATCACCGCAATCGTCGGTGTCCCATTCTTTATCGGCCTGGTTTTCCTACGCAAGAGGACGGTGTGGAACTAATGAGTGTAATTCTCGATGTCAATGGCGTAGTCGCGGGCTATGGTAAACGACAAGTGCTGCGCGGGGCATCAATGTGCACGCTGAAACCGGGGACGGTGACAGGGCTGCTCGGGCCAAACGCTGCGGGCAAGTCCACATTGATGACGACACTGGCGGGGATTCGAAAGCCGATGTCCGGCGAGATTACCGTGACCCGTGACAACAAGCAGATTACCGGCTCTGAGCTGCGCGACGTCGTGGGCTACGTGCCGCAGGACCTGTCTGCCAGTGCCTCGCTGACTGCGTTTGAGTCGGTGCTGGTCTCTGGGCGACGTGCTGGGCGGCTACGTGTGCGGGGCTCCGAGATTGAACACACGGCGGCGGTTCTCCGAAAGGTCGGAATTGAGCACCTTGCCGACCGCTTCGTCGGAGAACTCTCGGGTGGCCAACGCCAACTCGTCGCCGTCGCGCAGATGTTCGTCCGCGAACCCGAGATCATGCTTCTCGACGAACCCACCTCGGCCCTCGACCTACGCCACCAGGTGGAACTGCTACAGCTGATTCGCGCGGAGGTCGCCTCACGGAGCTCCTTGGCGCTCGTCGCAATCCATGATCTCAATCTCGCAGCTCGCTACTGCGATGAGCTGGTCATGCTTCACGACGGCCACGTGGTTGCCCAGGGAAGTCCTGCTAACGTACTTACTCCCGATCTTCTGGCCAGCGCCTATGGAATTAGAGCCCGCGTGCTTGATGACGGTGGCGTGCCTGTTGTCTGCCCCATTGAGGAAGTGCAGGTCTCTGAGGCTGCGTAGTGCGGTTTTGGTCGGGGTTAGGCTGGGTGTTTAGCTTGGGTGTGGGGCCTTTCGCTAATCGCCCCAGCCAAGTGGTAACATCTTTTCTCGTTGCACTTGTTGTACTTGTGCCATACGCCCCCGTAGCTCAGTGGATAGAGCGCCGGTTTCCGGTACCGAAGGTCGGAGGTTCGACTCCTCTCGGGGGCACGGGTCATCCCTCAAGCGATTAGGTCTGATTAGGTTCGCCTGATTGCTTGAGGGATTTTTATTTTAGCTGCTGGTGGGGACGGTTGATGTTGTGGGCACCGGTGCGGTGTTTATAGTGGCTGCACCTGTTTGCTCTGGCAACAGCGATCCGCCGAGAAGAAAAGCTGCAATAGCTACCGGAGCAACAATCTTCCACTTCCTGTCATACTTTTTCGGTTCTTCCAGCGGGGCTAGGAAGCGGAGATCTTCCTCGTTGAGATATTCGTAGGTCTTTGCGAGTTGCGCATGCTCGTCGAGGTACTCTTGGTCCTTTTTCTCGCAATGAAACCACCACACTGCTGGCCCTCCAATAGCAAAAGCTAGTAGCAGGGAGGGGAGTAGCTCCGACGTGCCAGCGGTGAATCCGTTTATGAGAAGTAGGGCTCCGATTACCAGGCCGGTATAGGAGAGTACTCGTTTCTTCTTCATTTGATCTTTCTTTCATAGGTGCTGTGACCAACGGCGAGGGGATAAGGAAACGCCGCACCTAAAGAAATATCAGCATTGGTGGATTTAAAAACAATTAATTCGAACATAATGGCGTTTGCGCTGTATCGACGCGGAGTCTTTCAAAATCTTTAGAGTGTTTTTAAATCACCGTTGCTCTAGCGGCACAGCCCGATGGAGGAATTCGAGTTGCTCGGCAATGATTTCGGTGAACTCCGGCTCCATGTACAGCGCGAAGTGGCCACTACGGTGAACTCGTAAAGTGATTTGCTTGATATCTAAAAGCTGTCGAGGTTCACCGTCGCTTTCGCCGAAGTATCGGTAATCGAAAACCACAATAATATAGCTGGCCTGCGCGAACTCTTCAGCGTAGCGGTAGAGGCACAGCGCTCGGGGAGTACCAAAGCCATGCCCCATCGCTACAGCCGGAGTCTTCAGTCCCAGAGTTTTCGTCACACTCGTGCCCAGGTTGCCATTGGGCCGTTAGACCGCGGCTGCACACCGCACTCCGTTCGATTCGAACCATTCATCACTGCGTGTCGATCCGTTATGCGAGCCGCTCATGAAAAAATGCTCCCTGGTGGCTCCTACCCAGCAATAATCACAATCAGCGTACGTGGTCCGTGGACACCTTCGACTCGAGCAAGCTCGATGTCCGAGGTCGCAGAAGGCCCCGAAATCATGGTGATGGGAGCGGTCGGATCACTCTCGCGGAGGCGGGAAATAGCCTCCGGAATGCCATAGACAATTGTGGACGTAGGCACAACGCAGATGTGAATGTCCGGCACCAAGGTCAGCGCACGACGCCCTGAGGTAGCCGATCCATCCAAGAAGACGGTGCCGGTCTCGGCGCAGGTGACGGCCGAACTGGTGACGATTGCATCGAGTTCGTCCAGTTCTCGGGCGTTGAAACCGGTGTCGACGCGCAGCTCAACCGACGAACCATCAGCAGCTGACCCATCCGCAGCGTCACCTAACCCCGCCACCCACTGGCGGTCCAAACCCTCGGGGATACCAACCAGATGAGCGCCGGCCTCGGCAATCGCCTTCTTCACAGCCTCATTGATTTCAGTTGCCGAGCTGCCACAGCGGCGCACGTCGGCTTTGTAATCGGCAATGCGCTCGTCGGCAAGCGAAATGATCTCTTCGGCCGCTAGGTCGGAGGATCGCTCGTAGTCGCGGGGGATATCGAAATGCGCGCCGGGCTCGCCAGGGATAATGCCCACGTCAGAGGCCAAGTCACGGCCTTCGAAGGCGATTTTTTGAGCGCTGCGGATGCGTTCGAGAATGTCGCTTTTGGCAATGTTCGCAGATGTTGAGGAATGGGACATCGCTAGGCCTCCTTGCCGGAATTACTGGACTTGCCGGAATTGTCAGACATGTCGGGCTTGTTGGCATCCGACAGACCATTAATCTTGGTCGGAACCTGATTGGCGGATTCGTGAGCAAGCTCCGTGGTCAGATCCTGCGAGCCCCACAGTGAGCGGAACGGCTTTTTTGGCGGAACCGGAGTATCACGCACATCCGACCACCCACCGAGGAAGAGCGGCAGCCAGTGAATCTCGCCGTCCTTCAACCCGAGTACGCGGGCGAGGGAGGCCATCTTGGCGCTCATATTCCACAGCTTCTCGTTGCCCATAATGAACCCGAGAGTGCTAAAGAGCTTGCCCTCCACCGGCGGACGATGCTCGGAAACCTTACGGTGGCGCAACTCCAGCAGTGCCGCGGGGATGTCAATCCGCACCGGGCAGACCTCAAAGCAAGCCCCGCACAGCGAGGAGGCGTAGGGCAGCGAAGCATTCGGATCATCGTAGGAATCCATGCCGGTGAGCTGCGGAGACAAAATCGCACCAATCGGGCCCGGGTAGACCGAACCGTAAGCATGACCGCCCACGTGCTCGTAAACCGGGCAGATATTCAGGCACGCAGAGCAGCGAATGCACTTCAGTGCCTCGCGCCCAATCGGATCGGCAAGTGTTGCCGAGCGCCCATTATCCAGCAGTACAACGTGGAAATTCTTCGGGCCGTCGCCCTCCGTAGTCCCCGTCCACAGGGAGGTGTAGGGGTTCATACGCTCGCCTGTCGACGACCGCGGCAGCAGCTGCAAGAAAACTTCCAAATCCTGGAAGGTGGGAAGCAGCTTTTCAATACCCATCACAGAAATCAGTGTCTCCGGCAGCGTGAGACACATGCGGCCGTTGCCCTCAGACTCGACGACGGCCACGGTGCCGGTCTCGGCGACACCGAAGTTGGCACCGGAGATTGCAACCTTGGCTTCCATAAACTGCTCGCGCAGGAACTTACGGGATGCCTCGGCCAAATCGGCCGGATTTGCTTTCAGACCTGGGTCGACTCCGGGGATTCCATTGAGGAAGATCTCGCGAATATCTTCGCGATTGCGGTGGATAGCAGGCACCAGGATGTGGCTCGGCATATCGTCGGCAAGCTGAACGATGAGCTCCGCCAGATCAGTTTCGCGGGCGGTGATGCCGGCGTCGGCAAGCGCTTCGTTCAAACCGATTTCCTGGGTGGCCATCGACTTGATCTTGACGACCTTGTCCTCGCCAGTCTCCTTGACCAGGTCAGTGATGATGCGGTTCGCCTCGGCGGCATCGCGCGCCCAGTGCACATGACCACCAGCGTTTGTGACCGACTCTTCGAACTGTTCCAGCAGCTCCGGCAGACGCGCCATGACATCGCGCTTGATGTGGCTGCCCGCGAGCCGCAGCTGCTCCCAATCATTCTTCTCCGCTACGACATGCGCACGCTTCTCACGAATCGAACGCGTGGCGTGACCGACATTTTCGCGCATGCGCGTGTTCTTGAGTTCCTCGTGCGCCGCGGCTGTGAATCCGCGCTCACCGCGCAGATGGCCGACATCGTGCGACGCGCGTGGGGGAAGAGCTGGCATGCCGACGTTAATTGCAACCATTACTTCTCACCTCGCAATGGAGTCTCTTGGCGGTTGCGCAAGTCAAAAGGAGTGTCCTTAGTAGAGGCCAGAATTTCGGCCAAGTGGATAGCGTGCACTCCCGAATCCTGGCGACGTAGCGCGCCACCGATATTGAGCAGACAAGAGGCGTCACCAGCGGTGACGAACTCTGCTTCCGTTGCGCGAATATTGGCTGTCTTGTCGGCAACCATCGCAGCGGAAGTCTCCGCATTCTTCACCGAGAAGGTGCCGCCGAAACCACAGCACTCCGCCGCGCCGGGCAGCTCGCGCAAATCGATGCCATCGACTGCGCTGAGCAGCCGCCACGGGCGGTCGCCCACTTTGAGCACACGCAAGCTGTGGCAAGTGGAGTGGTAGGTCACCGAGTGGGGGAAGTACGCGCCGACATCCGTCACTCCAGCGACATCGGTGATGAACTCTGAGAGATCCAGCGTCTTGTTCGCACAGGCCTGTGCTGCGTGGGTCTGTGCGCGAGTGCCGTAGCGGGCAGCAATCATCGGATGCTGGTGGCGGACTGCGCCGGCGCAGGAGCCGGACGGGGCGACGACGTAGTCGATGGAGGAATCTGCAAACGCATCGGCGTACGTGTCTAGCTGTGGGAGGATTTCCTTCTGGTACCCGGTGTTGACGTGCATCTGGCCACAGCAGGTTTGTTGTGGTGGAAAGACCACATCGCATCCGAGGCGTGCGAGGACTCTGGCGGTAGCGCTCACTGCATCTGGAAACATGATGTCCCCAATGCAGGTCGCGAAAAGTGCTACTTTCACGGTCGCTCCAAAAATGGGTTGAGGGTAAGGCAATGTTTTCCTACCTGAATGCTACGCCTAGGTCCGGATTAAATCTGTCCTCAACGCAAATTCGGCTGGATCGTGAAAGAAAACGTGTGAAAGTAAAACATGAAAGTAAAGAGCTTAAGCCGAGCATCTCACCCCGCAGCTGCCCCTCAAATCAATCTTTTGGTGGCTGATGTTTCCACGACTGCGATTGACCTAATAGGATAGGCAATCGTGAATCCTGCTGATCTTGCTGTACTAGTCCGAAACGTCACCGTCGAGGTTTTGACGTCCCACGATGCCGATGTCTCTATCGTGCCGGAGAACCCGACCGTCGAGCGTCCGCGTAACCCTGAGCACGGCGACTACGCAACCAATATCGCCATGCAGCTGGGCAAGCGCGTCGGCATGGTGCCGCGCGACTTGGCAACCGAAATCGCCGCAGCACTCGGTGCTTCTGAGGGCATCGATGAGGCAACCATCGCAGGCCCGGGCTTCATTAACATCCGCCTGGCCTCGGATGCCCAGGGCAAGATCGTCGAAGATGTCCTGGCAGCAGGGGAGAAGTGGGGCCATGCTGACTTCAACTCCAACCTCGACGTGAACCTGGAGTTCGTCTCTGCAAACCCAACCGGCCCAATCCACCTGGGCGGAACCCGCTGGGCCGCGGTTGGTGACGCTCTCGGTCGCGTTCTGTCCGCGACCGGCGCCAAGGTCACCCGCGAGTACTACTTCAACGACCACGGTCGCCAGATTGACCGCTTCTCCAACTCGCTGGTTGCCGCCGCTCGTAATCAGCCGACCCCGGAGGACGGCTACGGCGGAGACTACATCCAGGACATCGCCGCTGCCGTGCTGGAAAAGAACCCGCAGGCGCTTGAGGGCTCCGAAGATGAGGTTCGGGAGAATTTCCGCGCCATTGGTGTGGACATGATGTTCGAACATATCAAGGAGTCTTTGCACGAGTTCGGCACCGACTTCGACGTCTACTTCCATGAAAACTCGCTGTTCGAGTCCGGAGAGGTGGAGGCGGCGGTCAATTCCCTGAAGGAAAACGGAAAGCTCTACGAGTCCGACGGCGCATGGTGGCTCAAATCCACCGATTACGGCGATGACAAGGACCGCGTAGTCATCAAGTCCGACGGCGACGCAGCCTACATCGCGGGTGACATCGCCTACGTCAAGAACAAGTTCGACCGCGGCCACAACCTATGCATTTACATGCTCGGCGCTGACCACCACGGCTACATCGCACGTCTGCGCGCCGCCGCTGCTGCGCTCGGCTACAACGCCGACGGCGTCGAAGTCCTGATCGGTCAGATGGTCAATTTGCTTCGCGACGGCAAGGCCGTCCGAATGTCCAAACGTGCGGGCACAGTGGTGACCTTGGATGACCTGGTTGAGGCCATCGGTGTCGATGCTGCTCGCTACTCGCTGATTCGTTCCTCCGTGGACTCCAGCCTGGACATCGACCTGGGACTGTGGGCTTCACAGTCCAGCGACAACCCGGTCTACTACGTTCAGTACGGCCACGCGCGCCTGTGTTCAATCGGGCGTCGTGCCGAAGAGGCCGGTGTTACCAGTGAAGGTGCCGACTTCTCCCTGTTGGTTGAGGACCGCGAGGGTGAGCTCATCCGCACCATCGGTGAATTCCCGGCCATTATCAAGTCTGCTGCCGACCTGCGGGAACCGCACCGCATTGCTCGCTACGCTGAGCAGCTCGCCGGTGTCTTCCACCGCTTCTACGACACCTGCCAGATTCTGCCGAAGACCGGTGAAGAGGTATCCGAGCTGCACCGCGCTCGTCTCGGCTTGGCAGAGGCCACCCGTCAGACGCTGGCCAATGCTCTGCAGCTGCTCGGTGTTACCGCGCCTGAGCGCATGTAGTCGAACGCGCCCTCAAGAACTACGCACCCCGTGGTCCTGCCCGAGGCTACGGAGAAAGAGAGCTATTTCGTGCCTATCGACGGCAACGGTTTCGAGCTGGGTGGTTACACCCGACCCGATTCCACCCAATTCAATGAACTACCAGCGCATGTCTGGCCAACTACCGCCCGTCGTCGCGGCGATGACGAAGAAAACCCCGGTTCGGTGGAAATTGGCGGTATGAGTCTGGTCGACATTGCCAAGGAATTTGGCACACCGGTTTTTGTCGTCGATGAGCAGGACTTCCGCTCCCGCTGCCGCGCGATGGCCAAGGCTTTCCGCGGTGCGGAGCATGTTCACTACGCGTCCAAGGCATTCCTGTCCAAGACCATTGCCCGCTGGGTAATGGAGGAGGGGCTGCATCTCGATGTCGCTTCTGGCAATGAGATGGCCATCGCTCTGGCCGCAAATTTCCCGGCCAAGGACATGACCTTCCACGGCAACAACAAGTCCACCACGGAGCTGCGCGATGCTGTCTCCGCTGGTGTCGGCAAGATTGTGCTTGACTCCCGCTCGGAACTGCGTCGCCTGTCCCAGGTGGCGGCTGAAGCCGGCGTGGTGCAGGACGTGCTCGTCCGCGTGAAGCCCGGTGTAGAGGCACACACCCACGAGTTCATCGCTACCGCGCACGAGGATCAGAAGTTCGGATTCTCTCTTGCGTCCGGATCTGCGCTGGAAGCCGCCAGCCTCGTAGAAGAGGACGACAATCTGCGCCTGATCGGCCTACACTGCCACATCGGCTCCCAGATTGTTGACTCCGATGGCTTCATTCTCGCCGCTGAGCGTGTGTTCTCGCTGGTGGAAAAGCTTGTTGAACGCCACGGCACTGAAATCTCCGAGCACTTCAACACCCTCGACCTCGGCGGCGGTTTCGGTATCGCCTACACGGCCGGGGAGCAGCCCCTTGATGTTGCTCCGCTTGCCGACGAGATTCTCGCTGCCGTCGACAAGCTCGCGCAGCGTATCGGCATTGCGACTCCGACCGTGGCGGTTGAGCCAGGTCGTGCCATCGTGGGGCCGTCCATGGTCACGGTGTACGAAGTGGGCACTTTGAAGGATGTGACCATCGATGACGGCATGACCCGTCGTTACGTATCTGTCGATGGCGGAATGAGCGACAATATTCGTCCGGCGCTCTACGGCTCCAACTATGATGGTCGCATCGTTAATCGTGAAGTGTCAGGTTCCAGGATTCCCACCCGTGTCGTCGGAAAGCACTGCGAATCGGGAGACATTCTGATTAATGACGCGAACTACCCGAATGACATTGTCGAGGGGGATTTGTTCGCGCTGGCTGCTACTGGGGCATACTGTTACGCAATGGCTAGCCGCTACAACATGCTGACGCGCCCACCAGTAGTGTCAGTGTGTGATGGTCGAGCGACCCAACTGTTAAGACGAGAAACCGTACAAGACTTACTAAGCCTGGAGTGTGAAACGCCATAATGACTGCCGCAACGAATAATCCTGGAAAGGGCGAGGGCCACAAGGTCGGCGTCGCCATTTTAGGTCTTGGCACAGTCGGTACTGAGGTTTACCGCCTGCTGAACGAAAAGGCTGAGGACTTTGAGCGTCGCATTGGCGGCCCGGTTGAGGTCGTCGGCATTGCTGTGAGCGATAAGACTAAGCCGCGTCCGAACGTCGATCAGGACCTTCTTACTGACGATGCGTTTTCGCTGGTTCAGCGCGATGACGTTGACCTGGTGGTCGAGGTTATCGGTGGGATTGATTACCCACGTCGCGTTGTGCTGGAGGCACTGCGTGCAGGAAAGTCGGTCGTGACCGCCAACAAGGCACTTGTCGCTGCTCACGGCGAGGAGCTCTCCGAGGCTGCCGATTCCTCCGGGGCGGACCTGTTCTTCGAGGCAGCTGTGGCTGCAGCTATTCCGGTCGTCGGTCCGCTGCGCCGTTCGTTGGCCGGTGACACTGTCAACAAGGTCATAGGCATTGTCAACGGCACCACCAACTTCATCCTCGATGCGATGGACTCCACTGGTGCGGACTACGACGAGATGCTGGCAGAGGCCACCCGCCTGGGCTACGCCGAAGCCGACCCGACCGCAGATGTCGAGGGTCACGATGCCGCTTCGAAGGCCGCTATTCTGGCCAGCCTGGCATTCCACACCCGCGTGACTGCCGCAGATGTTCACTGTGAGGGCATTACCCAGATCACCGCTGATGATATTGCTGCAGCCAAGAGCGCTGACTGCACCATTAAACTGCTGGCTACCTGTGAGCGAGTCGAGGACGAGGACGGCAAGGAAGCTATCTCAGCCCGCGTATACCCGGCGCTGATTCCACGTCGCCACCCGCTGGCAACAGTGCGTGAGTCCTTCAATGCTGTCTTCATTGAGGCCGAGGCCGCTGGCCGCCTGATGTTCTACGGCAACGGCGCTGGTGGTAATCCGACCGCTTCCGCAGTGCTCGGCGACCTGGTTGCCGCTGCTCGCAACATCATCCACGGTGGTCGTGCACCGGGAGACTCCACCTACGCCAACCTGCCGATTCTGGACTTCGGCGACGTTCGCACCCGCTACCACATCGACCTGCACGTCGATGACCGCGTCGGAGTGCTTGCCGATGTCGCCCACACCTTCGCAGACCACAACATTTCGCTGCGCACGGTCCGCCAGGAAGAGGGGGCCAATGGTGCTCGCCTGGTCATCGTGACCCACAAGGCGCTGGAGAAGGACCTGGAGGCAACCGTCGAGGAGCTGCGCGCTAACGACGCTGTTCTGGCTATCAATAACGTCATTCGTATCGAAGGAATGGATATCTAAATGGCACAGGAGCTTTTCCCAGGCCAGAAGGTCACTGTCACGGTTGCAGGTTCGTCGGCGAACTTGGGCCCGGGCTTCGACACCCTGGGGCTCGCCGTCGCACTCTACGACATCGTTGAGGTCGAGGTCATCGAGTCCGGCGTCGTTGTTGAGATTCACGGCGAGGGCGAAGTCGATTTGCCACGTAACGAATCCCACTTGGTTGTCCGCGCCATTCGCGCTGGTCTTCGCGCCGCGGGCGTCGAGGCACCGGGGCTGAAGGTTGTCTGTCACAACACGATTCCGCAGTCGCGTGGTCTGGGCTCGTCGGCCGCAGCCGCCGTCGCCGGTGTTGCTGCCGCTAATGGTCTGGCCGGCTTTCCGCTTACCGACGACCAGGTGATTCAGGAATCCTCGGTCTTCGAAGGCCACCCGGATAATGCCGGCGCGTCTGTCCTCGGCGGGGCAGTGGTCAGCTGGACCGACAAGCCTGTCGATGGCCGTACTGCCCCGCAGTACCGCGCTGTCAGCATCCCGGTGCACGAATCCATCCGTGCGACCGCACTGGTCCCGGCCTTCCACGCTTCCACGAACGCAGTCCGTCAGGTGCTGCCGAGCGACGTTTCACATGTTGACGCTCGGTTTAATGTCTCCCGTACAGCGGTGATGACCGCAGCGTTGCAGTCCCACCCGGAACTGCTGTGGGAGGGAACGCGAGATCGCCTGCATCAGCCGTACCGCTCCGACGTACTTCCGGTAACCGCAGAGTGGGTCAACCGCCTGCGCAACCGCGGTTACGCCGCATTCCTCTCTGGTGCGGGCCCGACCTGTATGGTGCTGGGAACCACCGCTGTGGACGAAAAGATCCTTGACGATGCCCGCGAATCCGGCATCAAGGTCATGGAGCTGGGCATCGGCGAGCCGGTCAAGGTCGTGGTCGACAGCTAAGCGGTCGACCTACTTCTCGCCTGGCCCCTTCAACTTAATGATGTCGAACTGACCTGCGCTCAAGTGCGAGCGCAGGTCTTTCTTGTCGAACTTGCCCACTGAAGTTTTATCAATGGAGTCCACGAAGGCCCAGTACTCCGGCAGCATCCACTTCGGCAGTTTTGGCCGTAGCTGATCGCGGAGCTGTTCAGCGGTCTGCCTGCTCGGCTCGATACCCGGCATCAGCACGGTGATGGCCAACGGGCGCTCTCCCCATTTTTTATCTGGCATGCCAATAACTGCGCACTCAAGCACATGGGAAGTGGCCATCACAAAGTTTTCCAGCTGAGCGGAGTAAATCCACTCACCACCGGAGCGAATGACATCGCGAGCACGGTCCTGAATAGTCAGGTAGCCGTCGTGTGTGATTGAGCCGACATCGCCAGTGCGCAGCCAGCCGTCCTCGGTGAACTGTTCGCGGGCTTCGTCAACTTCGGTGCCGCGGAAGAAGTGTGCGGCACCGCCATCTTCTGCCTCAGGAGAGCTGTAGTAGCCAGCGGTGACGGTGTTGCCTCGCACCTGCAGTTCGCCTTGGTTGCGGTCATGCAGGTCTAGCACGCGGTCCTTGTCGTCGACGACGCGGAACTGCATGATATCGGGGAAACGTCCCTGGCTAACGCGGTAGCGCTCACGGGCCTCGCCGGAGGCGCCGTATGGAGGCCTGGCTACTGTACCGATAGGCGAAGTCTCGGTCATACCCCAGAAGTGAATGACATCGACACCGTAGCGCTCTTCCCACAGCCGAATGAGAGCAGGTGGCACAGGGGAGCCACCCGAGAAAATTTCCTGCAGGCTCATGCGCTTTGGCGGATTGCTGAGGTAGTGCGCCATGAGGTTAATCCACAGCGTCGGCACGCCCTGAGCCACGCGCGGCATGGAGGTTTCGATGATTTCTGCGAGACGGGGCGCAGACAGATCAGCACCGGGGAAAATCAGCGAAGCTCCGCACATGAAGGAGGCCAGTGGCACGCCCCAGGAAAGTACATGGTAAATAGGCACACAGCACAGCCACGGGTTTCCGTGCGAAATTGCAAAGGAGTCAGTGGTGCGCATGTTCAGGCTGTGCAAGTAAAGCGAACGATGGCTGTAGACGACACCTTTGGGTGCGCCCTCGGTGCCCGTCGAGTAGCACATGGCTGCGCCGGAGTTTTCATCTAGCTCGGGCCAGTCGAAGCGGCTGGGGCGGCCGTCGATAAGTGCCTCGTACGAGTACCACGGGATTCCCTCTGGCAGCGGCGCAGCGACATCGCTGAGGTCACCAACACCAATGATGATGACCGCGCGGACGCGTGGGCAGTGCGGAAGAATCTCTGCGAGCAGTTCGATTTCGGTGGGGTCGGCGATAATCACCTGGTCATCGGCGTGATTGATAATGTGCACAATCTGATCGGGCATAAGCTGCTTATTCAGCGGCTGAAAGACCGCGCCCATGGAGGCAACACCAAGGAAGACCTCAAAGTGCTCCGCGCAGTTGTACATCAGGGTGCCGATACGCTGATCGCCGTCGATGCCGAAGTCGTCGCGGAGCACATGGGCGAGTGCACTGGCGCGCGCTGCGATGTCGGCAAAGGTGGTGGTCTCGGGACCGTCGCTGTTCCAGGAGGTCACCGGAGTCCGACCGTGAATGGTGCGACCGTATTCCACAATCTGAGCGATGTTGAGAGGAATATGAGGCATCGTACTGCGCATGAGCTCTACAGTACCGACTCGCGGCCCCGCGACCTAGCGAAACGCAGTTGAGAACTAGTGTTGCTACCTGACTATTTGGTGACTATCCTAGGTCAATAGGTCGTTTTCAATACGTGGAATTATACGTACCTCTTCATGTACTCCGCATGCCGTTGACCTTCGCAGTTGCTCACACAACGCGATGGTGCAACGTGACATTGAAAACACATAAGTCAGTAGTGCGGCTACATAGTCTTGCGGTGCTGTGGACCTAAAATTTCCTCACCATCTTCAACTCCAAACATTCGGGTTTAAGATGCGGGAATAATGTGGGCAAGATGCCTCGTTTTAGTTTTAACTTCGAGGTCTTTTGTCTGACTTTTTCGATAATTTCCCGTCAGCTGCGCGCATTGTGCCGCCCGTGGTGAAAGATTCGACGACGGAGCACACGCAGCGGTGGCGGGGCAGTAAGAACGAGAAAGTGTCAATGACATAGCCCCCTGTAGGCAGTGACTGCAGGGAAGGTCGATGAAAGGACATCCGTGACCGATACGGACACCACTGCCACGGCAGGTGGCCCAGAGAATCTTGCGGCCCTCCGAATGGCAGAATTGCGTGAAATCGCTTCCAGCAAGGGGATTCGCGGCATCTCCGCCATGCGCAAGCATGAGCTGATTGAGGCCATTAAGAATGGTGCCCCCGCTGCCGGTTCCGCTCCTGCTCGGAAGACTCGCGCTAAGAAGGCCGCAGCACCCGCGGCGAACACCGACGCCAAGGCTGCGGACGCTGGCGCTAAGGCAAAGGCTGCCAAGGAATCGCCGTCGGAAAGCGCGGATAAGGATTCCGGCAAGAATGCCGATAAGGCTGACAAGGGCCATGACAAGCGTGACGATGCCAACGCGGACGGCCGCGAGGAGATGTCCCGCTCCCAGCAGCGACGAAATCGTCGAAACCGTGCTCGTCAGCGCGAGCAGGATAATCAGGACGATCGCGGCAACGATAACCGCGACGATTCGGACAACGGCAACGACCACAATAACCGCAACGATCGCAACAACCGCAACGATCGCAACAACCACGACCGAGACAACGACGATGATGGCCGTGGCAACCGCAACAACCGTCGCGGTCGCAACAACAACCGAAATAATGACCGCAACAACCATGACGATGATGGCCGTGGCAACCGTAACCGCCGTAATCGTCGCAATCGCCGCGATCGTCGCGGCCGCGATAATAACGGTGGGGGACACGGCGGTCAGGACGAGATTCGCGAGGATGACGTTCTTCAGCCCGTCGCTGGCATCGTCGACGTGCTGGACAACAAGACTGCATTCGTGCGCACCTCTGGCTACCTGCCGGGCGCGAACGATGTGCTGGTTTCTGCGCAGATGGTTCGCAAATACGGTCTGCGCAAGGGCGATGCCGTCACAGGTCAGGTGCGCATGCCGCGCGAAAACGGCTCTGGCCAGGTGACTCATGGCAACGGCCGTAACCGCCGTAAATACAACCCGCTGGTCAAGGTCGAAACCGTCAACGGTCTTGATCCGGAACAGGCAAAACAGCGTCCGAACTTCGCTAAGCTCACCCCGCTGTACCCGAACCGCCGCCTGCGTCTTGAGACCGAGCAGAAGATCCTCACCACTCGCGTCATCGACCTGATTATGCCGATTGGTAAGGGCCAGCGCGCTCTCATTGTTTCGCCGCCGAAGGCCGGTAAGACCACGATTCTGCAGAACATTGCGAACGCTATCGCGACGAACAACCCCGAGTGCTACATGATGGTCGTGCTTGTCGACGAGCGCCCGGAGGAAGTCACCGACATGCAACGCAGTGTCCGTGGCGAGGTCATTGCCTCTACCTTCGACCGCCCGCCGTCAGACCACACCGCAGTGGCCGAGCTGGCTATTGAGCGTGCAAAGCGCCTGGTGGAGCAGGGCCAAGATGTCGTTGTCCTGCTGGACTCCATCACCCGCCTTGGCCGCGCGTACAACAACTCTTCGCCGGCATCTGGCCGAATCCTCTCCGGTGGTGTGGACTCCAACGCCCTGTACCCGCCGAAACGTTTCCTGGGTGCTGCCCGAAACATCGAAGAGGGCGGCAGCCTCACTATCATCGCCACCGCGATGGTGGAGACCGGTTCCGCAGGCGATACGGTGATCTTCGAGGAGTTCAAGGGCACCGGCAACGCCGAGCTCAAGCTGGACCGAAAGATCTCCGAGCGTCGCGTGTTCCCGGCAGTGGATGTCAACCCCTCGGGTACTCGTAAGGATGAGCTGCTGCTGAGCACGGAGGAGGCTCGCGTGATGCACAAGCTGCGCCGCATCCTCTCCGCGCTGGAATCGCAGGCAGCTATCGACCTGCTGATTAAGCAGCTGAAGAAGACCCGTAACAACAAGGAATTCCTGATGCAGGTGGCTTCTTCTGCACCAATGGCCGCCGATGTTGATGTGGACGACATGCTTTAGCTGGGGTTAGCCACAAGGAGCGGTGCCACGGTACCGCTCCATTCAAAACCTCAGCACTAACCAGCATTTCACCCATCACAATTTGAAGGAATATTCAATGGCTAATCAGGTTTCCGCAGTTGACGACATCCTCTCCGAGTATCACGGTCTCGAGGCGCAGTTGGCTGACCCCGAACTGCACAATGATCCGAAGGCGGCTCGCAAGGTCGGCAAGCGTTTCAACGAGTTGCAGCCGGTTATTCAGACTCACAAGAAGTTGACCCAGGTCCAGGATGACTTGGAGGCAGCTCGCGAGATGGCCTACGAGGACTCCGAGTTCGCAGCTGAGGCTGAACGTCTCGCTGTTGAGGCCGAAGAACTTGAGGAGAAGCTCGCTGACCTGCTGGCTCCGCGCGATCCGCACGACAGCGATGACATCGTCATGGAAATCAAGTCCGGTGCCGGCGGTGAGGAGGCGGCTCTCTTCGCAGGTGAGCTCGCACGCATGTACCAGCGCTACGCTGAAAAGCACGGCTTCACCACCGAAATCCTCGGCCTGTCCGAGTCCGATCTCGGCGGTGTGAAGGACATGACCATGTCCATCCGTGCCAAGACTCCGTCCCGCGACGGCGCGTGGAGCGTGTTCAAGTTCGAAGGTGGCGTTCACCGCGTGCAGCGCGTGCCGGTCACCGAATCGCAGGGCCGTATCCAGACCTCCGCCGCTGGTGTGCTGGTCTACCCGGAGCCCGACGAGGTCGAGGACATTCAGATTGATGAGAAGGATCTGCGTGTCGACGTCTACCGCTCCTCCGGTAAGGGTGGTCAGGGTGTTAACACCACTGACTCCGCCGTTCGCCTCACTCACCTTCCCACAGGTCTTGTCGTGACCTGTCAGAAGGAACGCTCTCAGATTCAGAACAAGGCCCGCGCCATGCAGGTGTTGGCCGCTCGACTGCAGCAGATGAAGGAAGAGGAGATCGCCGAGGCCGCCTCCGACCAGCGTAAGTCGCAGGTGCGCAATATGGATCGTTCTGAGCGCATCCGCACCTACAACTTCCCGGAGAACCGCGTTTCCGATCACCGCATCGGATACAAGGCTCACAACCTGGACTCGGTGCTGGGCGGCGACATGGATGACCTGCTCAAGGCCCTCCACGACGCGGAGCGCGCAGAGCGTCTTGAAGCCGAGTAATCCCACGCCTGCCGAAAATAGCTCGCCGACGCTACCGGATTCCGTCCGTACGCTCGGCGAGCTGTTTCGCTATACGCGCCGCACGCTTGACGACGCCGCGTTGGCCTCCCCGGATGCCGACGCACGGGCGTTATTTGCAGCCGCTACTGAGGCTGGACCAGCGGACATCATCTTTCGCGGCGACGAACCGTACACAGATGAGGCTGGTCGCATGCAGCTGGCGGAGATGTTGGCCCGCAGGGTGGCTCGTGAGCCACTGCAGCACATCCTCGGCACAGCACCGATGATGAGCCTGGAGCTACAGGTAGGCCCCGGTGTTTTCGTACCGCGGCCGGAAACGGAGCTGCTCGCGCAGTGGGCGATAGACCGAGCCCGTGAACTGGTCGCAAGTGACGTCGTCAAGCCAAAAATCGTTGACCTGTGTACCGGATCCGGTGCGCTGGCGTTGGCGATTGCCGATGCCGTGCCCGAAGCAGATGTCGTAGCAGTGGAGCTCGCCGAGCAGGCGCGGGCGTGGGCGGCGAAGAACATCGAGACGTATGGCGATGGGCGTGTGCGTTTGATTGCTGGCGACGTCACTGATGTCCAGTTGATTGGAGACGGGGCTGAACTAGCGGATTGGGTAGGAAAGACCGACATTGTTGTGTCCAACCCGCCCTATGTGCCCGAAGACACCGAAGTTGACCCCGAGGTGAGAGCAGATCCGCACTCGGCAGTATTCGGCGGTGACGATGGCCTTGATGTCATTCGACCTATGATGAACCTGGTGGATGCACTGGCGCGGCCGGGCGGAGTAATTGGCATCGAGCACGATGACTCTTCAGGTGGCGATGTCAGTTCACTGCTGAGGGCCACCTGGGATTACGCTGATGTAAAAGTCCATCAGGACTTTGCGGGCCGTGATCGTTTTACGGTGGGGCTCAAACCTCGCGCTTGAGCAAACACGCTAATTAATCCTAAAACCAAAACTTTGAAGCAGGAGCAAAAATCTGATGAGCAGGATTATGGACTGCAGCACAGATGAAAATCGCGAACGCGCAATTGCCGCAGCAGTAGACGCTGTGAAGGCAGGTCGGTTGGTCGTTATGCCAACCGATACCGTATACGGCCTTGGCTGCGATGCCTTTGACAACCAGGCAGTTGCGTCCCTACTGCGAGCCAAGCACCGTGGCCCGGATATGCCGGTGCCGGTGCTGGTGGGCTCCTGGACCACAATTGAGGGCCTCGTCCGCGAATACTCACCGGCAGCTCGCGCACTGGTGGAAGCCTTCTGGCCAGGCGGGCTGTCACTGGTCGTCAATCAGGCGCCGAGTCTGCCGTGGAACCTCGGCGACACCGCCGGTACGGTCATGCTGCGCATGCCACTGCACCCGATTGCCATTGAGATCCTGCGCCGCACTGGCCCGATGGCCGTGTCCAGCGCGAACATCTCCGGTCAGGCACCGGCAACCAACGCCGTGCGTGCCAAGCAGATGCTCGGCGGGGAAGCAGCTGTCTACGTTGACGGCGGTGAGGCCACGATTGGTACACCGTCGACGATTGTTGATATCTCCACTCCAGTGCCGCGCATCCTGCGCGAGGGCGCGGTGCCGGCAGCGGCGGTAGCCGAGGTTTTGGGCACCACACCCGAGCGACTGTTGGGGCAGTAGCCTTACCCGGTTAGGGTCATACCGATTTAGTACGTACGGCAAGTGTGTGGTGAGTAGTACCTAGTGGCGGACATGAGCTTATTGGCAGCCCAGTCGGGTGGGGCAGGTGTGCCCATCCGCGAGCTCGCCATGCTCGTATTAGTTGCCGCCGCTGTGAGTTATCTACTCACTGGTGTGGTGCGGTACACGTTGGTCCGTTCGGGTTGGCTAGATGCACCCCGCTCCCGCGATGTTCACGACATCCCGAAGCCCAGACTGGGTGGGGTGGCGATGTATTCCGGAGTGGTCGCGGCGATTGCTCTTGCTTCGGTGATGCCGGCGCTCAACCGCGGTTTCCCACCAATGACTCCAGATATGAGGGCAGTCGTGGCGGCCGCGTCGCTTTTGCTCATCGTTGGCATCTGGGATGACCTCTTCGACTTAGATGCCCTCACCAAATTGGTGGGGCAGGTCGCTGCGGCACTTCTGATGTCATTTATGGGCGTCAACTGGTATCTGCTCTACATTCCATTTAGTGGCGGTTCTACCCTAATCCTCGACCCAATCATGTCCACAGTCTTGACTGTCCTTTTTACTGTGGCGCTGATTAACGCTTTCAACTTTGTTGACGGCATTGATGGTCTTGCGGCAGGACTTGGCATGATTGCCGCAGCTGCGATTCTGGTCTATTCGATGGTCATGCTTCACGACCAGGGCGGCACTGTCTCTGCATATCCACCCGCGATGATTTCCGCCTGCCTCCTCGGTGCCTGCCTGGGCTTTCTGCCGCATAACTTTGAGCCCGCACGAATCTTTATGGGCGATTCCGGCGCAATGATGATCGGTCTGCTTCTCGCTGCAGCGTCGGTGTCGGCGTCGGGACGCATTGCGCCCTCGATGTACGGCACTGCCGATGTCATCGCTCTGATCTCACCTATTGTGGTGGTTATCGCCGCAATTAGTGTGCCTATGCTCGATCTTCTTCTCGCCGTCGTTCGCCGCGTCAGCCAGGGCAAGTCACCTTTCTCGCCCGACAAAATGCATATCCACCACCGCCTGCTGTCGATGGGGCACAGCCACCGGCGGGTGGTGTTAGTCCTTTACCTATGGGTGTCGGTTGTCGCATATGCCGCCGTCGCCACTACAGTTTTCCCCTTCGAGTTCGTCGCTCTTACTTTTGGGCTTCTGCTTATCGTCGCGGTCATTTTCACTCTCCGTCGCCGCACTGAACTTGCCGACAAAGGCACTGTGCTTGCCGACGAGGATGCCAGCGGAGTGCACTCCAGAAGTAGGAGCGGTGGCAGGCAGGGCAGAAGACATCGCCGTGGCCGCAGAAGGTACAATCTTCGACCGTGACTGAAAAAACATCTCCGGAGCCCGAGTCCAAATACGATGATTCGCGGCGACCGCTGCTGGCCGCCGCTCGCTCGGGTGCCATCGCGCTCGCGGTGATTACTGTGCTTTCGCTGCTTGTCTGGGGTGGCAAGAACGGAATGCCAGGCGTATGGGGAGTGCTCCTGGGCGCTGGCATCAGCGGAAGCTTCGTATTGCTTACCGTTTTGGGCATTCTTTTTACTGCTCGTACCACTCCGTCAACAACGCTCGCTGTTGTACTAGGCGGCTGGCTGTTAAAGATTCTTGTACTGATCGGAGTCTTGGTTGTTATTAGAAATCTTGAGTTTTACGACAACATGACATTCTTCGTCACCGTTGTACTTACGCTGTTGGTGACACTGGGCGCAGAAGTGTGGGGAATGTCGCAATCTAACCTCACTTATGTGCAACCGATGAAGGAAGATTAGCGGGCAATAGCCTGTTGACCTGCTGAGAGAGCGAACTAGGTCGATAAAACTGCAGGTAATGGGCATATTGCGAAGTCTTTGCAGACTACGCCACTTTTAGAGGCCGAAACCCACAGGAGGGCTCGGTCTCTTTGTTGGTTTCGGGGTCGGAAACACGGGGGTGTACCGGGTGGGGAAAATGAGTCAGAACTGTTATCCTGAGCTTTGGGTAAGACGGCCTGTAGCGAAATAACAATCATTTCCACAGGTACGGTCCCCGTGAGCGCCGTGCTGATGAGCGAATGGAATCCGCGGCGCGACACGTTAAATGACGTCCTTCGCACCGCTTGACAATAGTTCTAGCGGCCCAATCACGGGAGAGAACGCTGAGCGTTACAACACTTGCCGAGATGCGGGGTGAGTTTCACTCACCCAACTTGCAGGAGGAGTATTTCCCGGGTGAACAATTTGGCGACTTCATTCTAGGTGGCAGTGGCGACTGGTACGCCATGGACCGCCTGATGGTTGTTCGTCTATTGATGGCCGTGATCGTCGCCGTGTTCTTCGTCGTCGCTATGCGTCGCCCGAAGCTCGTGCCGACTGGTCTGCAGAACGTTGCGGAGTTGATGCTGGACTTCGTCCGCATCCACATCGCGGAGGAGATTCTGGGTAAGAAGGAGGGGCGTCGTTTCCTTCCGGTTCTGGCCACCATCTTCTTCCTCGTTATCTCGATGAATATTGCGGCTATTATTCCTGGCCTCAATATTTCGCCGAACGCCCGAATCGGTATGCCACTGGTTCTGGCCCTGTTCGCATACGTCGCCTTCATCTACGCAGGCTCGAAGAAGATGGGCTTCTTCAAGTTTGTGAAGTCGGCAGTCGTTATTCCGAACTTGCCACCGGTGCTCCACCTCATCGTGGTGCCCATCGAGATTTTCTCCAACTTCGTTCTCCGTCCGGTTACGCTGACCATCCGTCTGATGGCCAACATGCTGGCGGGCCACATGGTTCTAGTCCTGCTTTTCGGTGCCACGAACTTCTTCTTCTGGCAGCTGAATGGCTGGACCGCCCTGTCCGGGTTGACCCTTGTCGCTGCGGTAGCATTTACGCTGTTCGAGATGCTGGTGATTTTCCTGCAGGCATACATCTTTGCCCTGCTGAGCGCCGTGTACATCGAACTGTCGCTGCACGCAGACGAGCACTAACCCATAACAAAAGAGGCCGCACATTCGGCAACAAGGCCTCGCAAACTTAATAGCAAGACCCACTTGACCCACAAAGCCCCGGGCCTATCTAAAACAATGTTTATTCCGGGGCCATCCTTTAAGAAAGGGAACGGTTCATAATGAACGACGTCATCCTCTCCGCCCAGGACGCTGTCCAGGCTGTCGACACCAACGCTGGCCTGAAGACCATCGGTTACGGTCTGTCCACCCTGGGCCCGGGCCTCGGTATCGGTATCGTCGCCGGCAAGACCGTTGAGGGTATGGCACGCCAGCCAGAGATGGCCGGCCAGCTGCGTACCACCATGTTCCTGGGTATCGCCTTCACTGAGGCCCTCGCCCTGATCGGCCTGGTCGCAGGCTTCGTTTTCTAAGTCCGGACCTTCAAGCGGAGAACACGTAAACCATGACAGATTTCACCTTTTTGCTAGCGGCGGGTGACCTCCCGATGGGAGAGTCCATCAACCCGCTGCTGCCAAAGACCTATGACATCGTCTGGTCCGTTGTCCCGCTGGTAGTTATCCTGGTTCTCTTCTGGAAGCTCGTTCTTCCGAAGTTCCAGGAGGTCCTGACCGAGCGGGAGGACCGGATTGAGGGCGGCATTGAACGCGCTGAGGCTGCACAGGCCGAAGCCAAGGCCGCTCTGGAAAAGTACAACAGTCAGCTCGCAGAGGCCCGTACTGAAGCAGCAAAGATTCGCGACGAAGCCCGCGCACAGGGTCAGCGCATCATTGCAGACGCTACGACCAAGGCCAATGACGAGAGCGCACGAATCATCGAGTCCGGTGAAAAGCAGCTCGCTGCCCAGCGTGAGCAGGTAGTCGCAGAGCTGCGCAAGGAAATGGGCCAGAACTCCATCAATCTTGCTGAGCGCCTTCTGGGCGAGCAGCTTTCCGACGACGTTCGTAACTCGTCGACGATTGATAACTTCTTGTCCAACCTTGACACCGTGGCCCCGGCCGGAAAGTAGGCGACATGCACGCAGCAAGCCGCGAATCCCTGGCAGCCCTTAGCCAGCGCCTGGACGCCGCTATTGGCGGCGACAATGTCGCTGTTGCACAGGCTGCTCAGACTGGTTCCGAGCTTTTCGACATCGTCGAGGTCCTGGACTCCGACCGCGGCCTGCGTGTCGCTGTCGCCGACACCTCGGCGACTGCGGAACAGCGTTCCGGACTTGTCCGGAGCCTGTTCGCGGGCAAGGTATCTGAGACGACTCTTAACCTCGTCGTGGATGCTGCCGCGCAGGTATGGTCCACCCCGCGTGAAATGCGCGAGGGTTTGGTAGAGCTGGGCCGTCGTGCCCTTCTTCGCTCTGCCGAAGGCCAGGGACAGCTTGAGACCGTCGAGTCTGAGTTGTTCCAACTGGGACACATCCTGGCTGAGCAGTCGCAGCTTGAACAGCTGCTGGCCGATAAGGCCGCAACCCCCGAAGCCAAGCGTGGGCTCCTCGCCTCCGTGCTCTACGGCAAGGTCACCTCTGTGACCGAGACCCTGGCACTGCAGGCAGTTGGCCGCCCATCCAAGCGCCCCGCGGACGACATTGACTCCCTGTCCCGGCTAGCCGCCGGCCTGCGGAACCACGTCGTCGCTCGCGTGACCAGTGCCACTGCCGTCTCTGACGAGCAAGAGCGAGCACTGGCGGACAAGCTCGGCCGAGTCTACGGCAAGGCGATGTCCATCCACACCGTGATCGATAAGTCGATCCTCGGTGGACTGGTCATCCGGGTTGGCGACGAGGTCATCGACGGTAGCCTTTCAACAAAGCTTGAGAAGCTGCGCGTCGGCCTCGGCTGACGGATGGTTTAGACGATTAATCACTGGAAGAATATTACCGAGAGCAGGAAGAACATGGCGGAGCTGACGATCTCCTCCGATGAGATCCGT
>NZ_CAMQAZ010000014.1 GCF_946998835.1 uncultured Corynebacterium sp.
TTATTTTCCGGTCGCTGTTTTGGAGGAGGATGACAATATGATTAAGCCAACTTTCACGGATGTCAACGGTGTCAAGATTAAGTGCTCGATGACCACGGACTCGGCCCAGCCGCACCTTCTGGTTTCGCGCATGGAAGATGATGGCACGTTGACTCCGATTCTGGAGATGAACGTGTATGACTCCAAGTACATGGCCAATGCTTGTGAGATTTACCTGAAGCAGGCCGCTTCGGCCAATCTCGAGGGGTCGATGGCTGGTCTGTCTCCGGATGAGATGGCTGAACAGTTCGGTTACGAGGGGGATCCGACCAATCACTAGTCACAACGACGCAGCCCGCGCTCAGGCAGAGAGCCCTGTGTACAGCGGGTATGTCGATGTAGACGTCATCGGAATCGGCGCCGGTAGCCCGAGTCACATTACGCTCGAGGCTATCGGCGCTCTTGCCGATGTTGACGTAGTTTTTGCTCTCGACAAGGGCGATGCCAAAGCAGACTTGTTGGCCGCGCGACAGGCAATCGTCGATAAGCATGCGCCGCATGTCGAACTCGTCGCCGTTCCTGACCCACCGCGTGACCGCACGCCCGACAATTACGGTGCAGTCGTTCGTGACTGGCACCAACGCCGCGCAGAGCTGCTTGCCGACGCCTTCGTCGCCCACCTCGGACGAGAAGGAAGGCGCCGTGGTGCATTCCTGGTCTGGGGAGACCCCTCCTTGTATGACTCGACGTTGCGGATTTTGCAGCGTGTCCGTGATCTCGGCTTGGAGGTGCGTTCGCGAGTTATTCCCAGTGTGACGGCGATTTCCGCGTTGACTGCAGCGCATGGAGAGTGCCTGAATCAGATTGGGAAGCCGGTACTAATTACCACTGGTCGGCGTCTGGGAGAACGTGCTCCTGGCGCGGATGCGGTGGTGATGCTCGATGGTGGTGCAGCGTGGCTAGAACATGCTGATTCGGAGGAAGAGATTCTCTGGGGCGCATTCCTGGGAACGGAGCTGGAGACGCTACGCCGTGGTCGCGTCGGTGACGTCGGCGAGGAGATTGCGGAGCTAAAGAAGAAGCTCCGCGCGGAGCACGGTTGGATTATGGATATCTACTTGCTGCGTTCCGACGCGTAGGGTTGACCGTTTACAGTCGCCACCCCAGCTAGCTGATCTTTTTGCCTAAGAAGCCCTCTGCCCATCGGTGGAGGGCTTTTTCGGCGGCTTCGACACCGTCGGCGACGGTTACCTTGGTGAGAACCTGATCGTCGTTAGGCAGTACGCGTGCGGGATCGCCGGCGGGGCGGACGGTGATGCTGACGTGGTCGGCATCGACAACCTCGACGGTTGCTAGTGCGAGCATTTCGACGTTCGTCTGCTCGGCAACCGCGAAGCGGTAGGCGGTGTCGTTTTCCCAATCGGTGGTGGAGTCCCGGAGGAACTCGGCGACGGAGTCTGGGGCGAGATTTTCGAGCAGCTGAGTCGCGACGGGGGCGTCATCGACGCGGGAGTCGTGGCGCAGGGGGCGACAATAGAAGCGGCCAGCATTTACTTCCATGGGTTCCATACCGTCCACTCTAGACACTCCTGAACAGTGTTTAAGTTTGTGGGGGAGGGGTGGAAGTACAAAAGCGGGGCCGGCTGCGAATCTCTTCGCAACCAGCCCCGCCTTGAGCTTTAGGACTACTTCAGTTCCATCAGGACATCGCCCTTGCCGACACCCGAGCCAGCCTCGGTAGCAAGACCGGTGACAACGCCGTCCTTGTGAGCCTTGACCGGGTTCTCCATCTTCATGGCCTCAAGAACAACCACGGTGTCGCCCTCGGAGACTTCCTGGCCCTCTTCGACGTTGACCTTGATGACGGTGCCCTGCATCGGAGCAACCACGGCGTCACCGGAAGCAGCCTTCTTAGAACCGCCAGCACGCTTCTTCTTGCTCTTCTTCTTGGCACCACCGTTGCCGCCACCCAGAGCCAGGTCGCCCGGCAGGGCTACCTCGACGCGGCGACCGTCAATCTCAACAACAACCTTCTGGGCCGGGACGTTATCGGTGTCAGCGTCGGAGTCGCCGTCGTACGGAGCGATTGGGTTATCCCACTCCTCCTCGATCCACTTGGTGTAGACATCGAACTTCTCACCGTCGCCGACGAAGGCCGGGTTCTCAACAATGTGGCGGTGGAACGGAATGACCGTTGCCAGACCCTCAACCTGGTACTCGGACAGAGCACGAGCGGAACGGCGCAGAGCCTCTTCGCGGGTCTCGCCCCAGACAATCAGCTTGGCCAGCATGGAGTCGAACTGACCACCGATGACGTCGCCTTCCTTAATGCCGGTGTCCATGCGGACACCCGGGCCGGACGGCTCTACGTACTTGGTGATGGTGCCCGGAGCCGGCATGAAGTTGGTGCCAGCGTCCTCGCCGTTGATGCGGAACTCGAAAGCGTGGCCGTGCATCTCCGGATCTTCCTTGATGGACAGTTCCTTGCCCTCAGCAATGCGGAACTGCTCGCGGACCAGGTCGAGGCCGGTGACCTCTTCCGTGACCGGGTGCTCCACCTGCAGACGGGTGTTGACTTCGAGGAAGTTAATCAGGCCATCAGCACCGACCAGGTACTCAACGGTGCCAGCGCCGTAGTAGCCGGCCTCGCGGCAGATGTCCTTAGCGGACTGGCGCAGACGCTCATCCTGCTCCGGGGTCAGGTAAGGAGCCGGTGCTTCCTCGACGAGTTTCTGGAAACGACGCTGCAGGGAGCAGTCACGGGTGGAAGCGACCACGACGTTGCCGTGCTTATCAGCGAGGACCTGGCACTCCACGTGGCGTGCCTTGTCCAGGTAACGCTCCACGAAGCACTCGCCACGACCGAAAGCTGCAACGGCCTCACGAGTAGCGGACTCGTAGAGGTCAGCGACCTCTTCCATCTTGTGAGCGACCTTCATGCCTCGGCCGCCGCCGCCGAAAGCGGCCTTAATGGCGATTGGCAGACCATGCTCCTTGGCGAATGCGACGACCTCGTCTGCGTCCTTAACCGGCTCCTTGGTGCCCGGAGCCATCGGAGCGTCGGCCTTCAGAGCGATGTGGCGAGCGGTGACCTTGTCACCGAGGGCGCGAATGGATTCCGGCGACGGGCCAATCCAAATCAGGCCAGCGTTCTCAACAGCCTCAGCGAAATCGCCGTTCTCAGACAGGAAGCCGTAGCCCGGGTGGATTGCGTTAGCGCCGGACTTCTTTGCGGCGTCCAGAATCTTGTCGAAGACCAGGTAGGACTCGGCGGAAGTGGTGCCGCCGAGGGCGAAAGCCTCATCTGCCATGGTCACGAAAGGAGCGTCGGCGTCCGGCTCAGCGTAAACGGCGACGGAAGGAATGCCAGCGTCCTTCGCAGCGCGAATAACGCGAACGGCAATCTCGCCACGGTTGGCGACGAGAACCTTCGTGATTTTTTCAGTGGTCTGCTCGGACACGAAATCCTCCATTTTTCGTGGGCACCCCGAGAATTGTCCCTCGGGGCAAAGTTGCGACAATCTTTTGTAGGAATCACCAGCAGCACTGCAGTTAACTGCAGTGGTGAACCGCATTGCGGTTTACCACGCGGTAGCTAACAGCGTGTGACCCAATGTCTCCATTGTGGCACAGGTGGGGCGGTCAACCTCTTTTTGGTCGCTACATAAGGGGGTAGGGATTGTGGCCTTGAGCAGCGTTCAAGCGGGTGTGGGTGTGTCCGAACTCGGCATTTTCAGCGAAAAATCTAGGTTCTCGATTGAAATCGGTGCTAACGAGTGCAATCGTAGTTCCCTTATCTGGGGGCGACTGGGGGAAGCGAAATTCGTAAGGTGAGGTGCAATCCCGTGCTGGGGGTGACGGTGGGGTAACGGTGGAGGGATCCTCCACCGTTAATAGCCACCGTTAATAGCAGTCGGCTACATGCTTCCCGGCTCAGAGCCGCGGGCGATGGGCATGCCAATCATGTTGCCCCACTCAACCCAAGATCCGTCGTAATTGCGGACGTTGCCGTGGCCGAGCAGATGGTGCAAAACAAACCAGGTGTGCGCGGAACGCTCGCCGATGCGGCAGTAGACAATCGCCGTATCTTCGAGATGGACCGGTGCGTAAATCTGCTCCAGCTCCTCGCGATCGCGGAAGCGGGAGTTTGGATGAACGGACTGATTCCACGGAATGTTCACTGCGGTCGGAATGTGGCCACCGCGTAGAACGCCCTCCTGCGGGTAATCGACCATATGAGTTCGCGCACCGGCATATTCCTCAGGGGTACGTACGTCGATAAGCGGGGCCTTGCCAATGAGCTCACGAGTATCGCTGAAGTATGCGCGCAGCGTCTCGTCGTCGCGCTCGACGACGGGGTAGTCGGTGCGTGGGTACTCCGGAACCTCGAAGCTGGTGTCGCGTTCTTCGGTCATCCAGGCGTCTCGGCCGCCGTTGAGCAGGCGCACGTCGGGATGCCCAAAAAGCTCAAAGACCCAGAGAGTGTAGGCGGCCCACCAGTTGGATTTATCGCCGTAAATCACGACAGTGTCATCGCGTGAGATGCCCTTTGCACGCATGAGCTCGGCGAAGCCTTCGGCATCGATGTAATCACGCAGAACCGGGTCGTTGAGGTCGTTATGCCAATCGATGCGAACCGCGCCCGGAATGTGTCCGATGTCGTAGAGCAGCGAGTCCTCGTCGGACTCGACCACGCGCAGACCGGGGGAGCCCAGACGAGCAGCGAGCCACGAGCTAGAGACAAGGCGCTCGGGGTGGGCGTACTGCTGGAACTGGGGATGCGGATCGTGCGGAACAGCCATCGGATACTCCCTTGGCGCAAGTTGGGGCGGGTGGGACTTTCTGACGTTTTATCGTCAATTGCATATATAGTTTACGGGTCACGCGGTAAGCGGTGGAACAGTCCCCGGTATATGCGCTTTTCGACGGTAATAATTGCGACCGTGGCCAGTACTGGGATACGCCTCACAGTTGGGGGTAAAAGGAGCTTTTCTAGCGCGCCTAAAGGCTCGCCAATGTCCTAAAATTTAGCTGAGAGTTAGCGCAAAAACTGTGCTGATTCGTATTACTGGAAATGGGCTGGAGCAGGCGACCTGCCTGGGTATTCGTTGTGTTTCTGAGACGATTGAGTGCCGGATTGCCCATGTATTTTCTTAAAAGGAGTGCCTGTGCACAAGAACATCGTTGTATTCGAGATCGAGGGCGGCTCGGACAAGTACTTCGACGGACACCGCAAGGACACCATGCCAATCGTCAACGCCATCCGCGAAGCCGGTTGGTCCGCTGAGGTTGTTTACTACCGACCGGAGTGGAAGGACGACCTGTACAAGTACGTCTCCGAGAACTTCGACGGCTACATCTCCCGCGTTAATCCGGGCAACATCCCGGGTGGTGAGAAGGGCTACTTTGAGCTTCTGACTAGTCTTTCGGTCGCTGGCCTGGTCGGTATGTCCACCCCGGGCGAGATGATGGCCTACGGTGCAAAGGACGCACTGGTCAAGCTCAAGGACACTGACCTGGTTCCTTCCGACACCGCTGCTTACTACGACGTCGAGGCATTCCACAGCACCTTCCCGACCTCTCTGTCCTACGGTGAGCGCGTCCTCAAGCAGAACCGCGGCTCCACCGGTTCCGGCATCTGGCGTGTGCGCATCGCTGACGAAGAGGTTGCTAAGAACGTTGAGCCGGGCACTCCGCTGCCGCTGGACACCAAGCTGAAGTGCACTGAGGCTGTGGACAACCACACCGAAACCCGCGAGCTCGGCGAGTTCATGGACTTCTGTGATCAGTACATCATCGGCGATAACGGCATGCTCGTGGACATGCGCTTCATGCCGCGCATTGTCGAGGGTGAGATTCGAATTCTGCTGGTCGGCCCGCACCCAGTCTTCGTGGTTCACAAGAAGCCGGCAGAGGGTGGTGACGCCTTCTCGGCAACTCTGTTCTCCGGTGCGAAGTACACCTACAACAAGCCGGAAGAGTGGCAGGACCTCGTCGACATGTTTGCTGAGGCTCGCCCGGTCATCGCCGAGAACCTCGGTGGCGACAACATTCCGCTGATTTGGACCGCTGACTTCATGCTGGCAGACGGCGAGAACGGCGAGGACACCTACGTCCTCGGCGAGATCAACTGCTCCTGCGTCGGCTTCACCTCGGAGCTGGACATGGGTATCCAGGAGCTCGTTGCTCAGGAGGCCATCAAGCGCGTCGAGGCTGCTAACAAGTAGTCTGTACAGCTAAGAAAACCGCACCAATTTGGTGCGGTTTTTGCTTTACGACGTCCTTGCGATGCCTACCGATTCCAGAACTGGGAGACCGAATAGCCGTAGCGATACAGAGCTCGGCGCACGACAGGTAGCGACAGTCCGATCACACTGGATGAGTCGCCATTGATGCCATCGACAAACCAGCCGCCTAGAGCCTCCAAGGTAAACGCGCCAGCGCACTTCAGTGGCTCGCCCGTCGCTGCATAGGCACGGATGTCCTCTTCTGGGACTTCAGCGAAATCGAGGGAAGTAATCGCCACCTCAAGGTGCTCGCCCTTTGGGGTCACGACACAGTGACCAGTAATCAGCTCAGCCGTCCGGCCGCTCTGTTGGTGCCACCGCTCGATGGTCTTTTCTTCCGTGTGGGGCTTGCCCTGCAATTGCCCGTCGAGAAGCAGCATAGAATCCCCGCCGATAACGATGTCGTTGGGGTAGCCCGGGGCGACAGCGTGGGCCTTGGCCTGTGCGAGTTCCTCGACGATGCGTACCGACGATGCGTCCGGCAGTGCGGCGATGACGGCATCTTCGTTGACGTTGGGTGCGACCGTGACGGGCTCGATGCCTGCTGAGCGCAGAATGTGCAGTCGCGAAGGAGACGTGGAAGCCAGGACGATTCGGGGGCTGCTCATAGTTTGTAATTTTAGTGAGGTCGGAATGGGAAAGCCTAATTTTTGTGGCAAACATGTGTGGGGTCGGGACTTCATCGGAATCGTGGGAATCCATTGCTGGCGCTGTGGTAGGCGTTGACTCTCTGGAAGACAAGAACTAATGCCGACGAGAACTAAAGCTGACCAGGGCTAGTTCAGGTCAGTAATCGGACAAATCAGCTGTCACCAACTGACGGCATCCTTCTCGCTCAGTCGCGGTCTTTCAATAAATGCCGCTGCCACGATGGGCGCTGTGGAATCACAGCCGGAGCGCCCAATTCTTCTACCTGCACGGATGCCCCGTATACTTCCGCGATTGTGGCTTCTGTCAGGACCTCGTTAGGGGTGCCAGTGCACACCAATCGGCCGGCGGACAGCAGTGCAATACGGTCGCTGTACTGGCCCGCCAAAGTCAGGTCGTGTACGGCTGCAATAACGGTTAACCCAGATTCGTGGCGGATATCATCGATCAGTTCCATCACCTGTTGCGCCATGCCGATATCCAGGGCGGAAGTGGGTTCATCGAGAAGCAGGACATCAGGTTCCTGTGCCAGGGCGCGTGCTAGCACTACTCGTTGGAGTTCGCCGCCCGAGACGTCGTTAAGCGTGCGCTGTGCATAAGCGACCAAATCCAGACGAGACATCACGGCATCGACGATTCCGCCGTCGCGACCGCGATACGGAGTGCGACCGAGAGCGATGTAGTCGCGGATTCGTAGCCCCTCCGGGACGATTGGGCGTTGTGGCATGAGTGCGATTTTCTGAGCGAGCTTGCGGCGTGGAGTATTTCGTGGGCGAATACCCGCGATTTCGATATCGCCGTGGCAACGGTTGAGTCCGGCGATGCAGTGCAGCAGGGTGGATTTGCCGCAACCGTTCGGGCCGATAAGGCTTAGCCACTCGCCCTTGTGGGCCGATAGCGAAATGTCTCGCAGCGATGGGTCGTCGGCGCCGGGGTAGCGGAATTCGACGTGCTGACAGTTCAGAAAAAGAGTCATGAGCGTCCCCTCGACTTGCCATACCGACGCAGTAGAAAGAGGAAAAATGGTCCACCAATTGCAGCCGTAACGACGCCTACCGGAACCTCAGCGGGTGCCAGTACAGTTCGGCCGACGATGTCCGCTAGCTGTAGGAACATCGCGCCGACAAGAACGACCAGGGGCAGCAATAATCGGTGCCCGGGGCCGACGAGAAGCCGCAAAGTGTGTGGCACGATGATTCCCACAAACCCAATCAGTCCGGACACGCTCACTGCAGCGGCGGTGATCAGAGTGGCAGCGCAGACCATCACCACGCGCACAAGCTCCACATTCAGCCCGAGTGACGCTGCTTCGGAATCCCCGACACTCAGCACATCAAGGCTGCGTGACGACGCGACGATGACACACACGCCCAGTGCAATCGGTAGCGCCACTGTAAGTACGGATTTCCACGTCGCGGTACCGAGTTGACCGAGCATCCAGCCGTATACCTGTCGGAGGGAATCTTCGTTGCGCTGCAGTAGAAACTGCTGCATTGCGTTGGCAAAGGCAGCTACCGCCACACCTGCCAAGATGACAGTAACTGGGGAGGAACGGTCACCCAACGACGTGCCCGCAATGTAAGTGACCGCTACTGCGAGAACGCCTCCGAGGAAGCCGACCAGTGGGATTGCTGCGGCAGCCACGCCGAAGAGGATTGCGACCGTCACGGCCAGGGAGGCTCCGGAAGAGATGCCGAGAAGGTATGGGTCCGCCAGCGGATTGCGGAACACCGCTTGGTAAGCCGCACCGGCTGTGGCCAGCGCCGCGCCGACTAGTGCAGCCATCACTACGCGGGGAAGTCTCACATTAAAGAGGATTGCCGACTCTCGAGCAGTCAGCGCAGCCTCATCCCCGCCGATGAGGCCACCAGAGAGCGCGTGAAAGACACCCGCTATCGGCAGGGGCGCGGCACCGATGAACACGCCCAGCACAAGTGTTGCCGCTAAGGCAATTGCGGTAAGGGCAATAGGCACGGTGCCTTTGGAAATGAATGACAACAATTCCTCGCTACTGTCTCGTTACTGTGTCGATAACGTGTCGCTAGAGTCTCGCTACTGAGCCGGTACCGGCACCTGCTGGTACGCCTTCAATGTCTCGGCAATGTCCTGAATAAGCTGTGGAAGCCGCGGACCCCAACGGCTGGCTAGATTTGGATCTAGTGGAATGATTTGCTTGTTCTTTACCGCAGCAATCTCGTTCCAACCAGGTCGGGATGCAACGTCTTCCTCGGTCACGCCGCCGGCATCACCATGGTCGGCTAGGAAAATGAAATCCGGGTTTGCCTGAATAATTGCCTCATTTGTCAGCTGCGGGTAATCATCACCCGGCCCAGCGACGGATTTCAGGCCGAACATCGAGTACGCCTGACCAATAAAAGTGGTGTCGCCAGCGCTGTAGAGCGTCGGATCCGCTTCGTGGTAGTAAGACAACTGCGCATTCCGAATCTCCGGGTCAACACTGTCGACAGTGGCCTCAATCTCTTTCTTCATTCGGCCAACCAGTTTCTGCGCATTATCCGTATGGCCGGTACTCTCACCAACCTGCTCAATCTGGTCGTATGCCTGCTCAAAAGTTGTGGCAGCGGGAAGGAGCAGCAATTCAATGTCGACAGCATCCAGTGCCGCGCCCAAGCCGTTGGCATCGACGCTGGCAATCACCAAATCCGGATCTTCTGCAATCACGGCTTCTGGGTTGGGGGTAAAGCCACTGAAGTCACGGCGTGGAGCGTTCTCCGGGAAGTCGGAAAGCGAGTCGACAGCAACAACTTGGTCGCCCGCGCCAATCTCATAGAGCGTCTCGGTAGCAGTGGGGGACAGAGAGACGATTCGCTTAGCGACGCTTCCCGAACCTACAGCCGATTTATCCGAGGGGGTATCGGCGGCATCGTCGGTGGAAGCGCACCCGACGAGGAACAGCATTAGTGCGCATAATCCAGCGGAAAGTGACTTAGTTTTCATAGCTTTCAATCTTAAATGTCAAAGATAAAGGGTTAAGTAGCAAAAGTGTGTCTGATTCAAGACAATCCCGCCGGCCACGTTATGTAAATTGCGCTTGAACAGGGGGCCTGGACCTTATTTGGGCCTTGGCCTTTTTCAAGCCCGTTTTTTGGTCAATCCACTGGAGCGGCACCCGCATGTGGTAGCCGCATGTACTGGCCGCATGTTGTAGCCGCATGTGTTGGCTGCATATTGGTGTGCTGGAACAGAAGCGATGGGAAATCAACAACAACCAACAGCGTGGAAGGCGGGGTCCACGCCCAGCTCAACGGGCTGCAAATGTGAAACTGTGCAACTTTATAACTCTTTCAAGCTATTTTTCGGGCAATTTTTGACATAAACGCGGTCACTAACTCGCATTGAGGGCCAAGTAGGGCCAAGTAAGGCTAAGTCGCAAAAGGTGCTCACCCGGCGGCACACCGAGCGGACACGCTTTTTGCTACTTAACCCAAGATAAAAGCGCCATCACCGAAAAACCGATGATGGCGCTTCGCATTAGCAGATTGACGCAGCTAGCGTGTGGTAACGACTACGCAGTAAGCGGTAGCTGTACTAGTAGAAATGGACGTTGCGGAATGTGCCCGGCACATACTGGTGCGGCTGGTTGAAGCCCTCTTCCAGCCGACCCCAGTCGTTGCGGGGGCCGTGATCCTCTGAGGCACCGCCGGCTGCTGCCATGCCCGCGAACAGAAGCGCGAGCGTGGCGGTTTCAGCGTCAGACGGGTTGCCCTTGAGGACGGACATGAACGGTGCAGCCGGGGCTGCAGCGGCGTCCTTGTCTTCGGGTGCTGGGGTGTTCGTGGAATCGGTCACAGCGGAATGTTCCCATGCTTCTTGGCGGGTACGTTAACAACCTTGCGATCCAGCAGACGCAGACCTTCGATGATCTGGCCGCGGGTCTCGCTCGGCGGGATAACCGCGTCGATGAAGCCGCGCTCAGCAGCCATGTACGGGTTGACCAGGGTGGCCTCGTACTCTGCCTCGTACTCCTTCTGCAGTGCGACGACATCCTTGCCCTCGGCTGCAGCTGCCTTGAGCTCCTTGCGGTAGATGAAGCCGACAGCGCCGGAAGCGCCCATGACCGCAATTTGAGCGGTCGGCCATGCCAGGTTGATGTCAGCGCCCATGTCCTTGGAACCCATCACGCAGTAAGCTCCGCCGTATGCCTTACGGGTAATGACGGTGATCTTCGGGACGGTGGCCTCAGCGTATGCGTACAGCAGCTTGGCGCCACGGCGGATGATGCCGTCGAACTCCTGGTTGGTGCCCGGCAGGAATCCTGGAACGTCAACCAGCATGATGATTGGGATGTTGAAGGCGTCACAGGTGCGGACGAAGCGGGCAGCCTTCTCGGATGCCTTGATGTCGAGGCAGCCAGCGAACTGAATCGGCTGGTTGGCAACGAAACCGACCGAGCGGCCCTCCACGCGGCCGAAGCCGATGACTACGTTCTGTGCGTAGTCCTCCTGAATTTCCAGGAAGTCCTCGTCGTCGACCAGGCGGGTGATGACATCCTTGATGTCGTACGGCTGGTTCGGGGAATCCGGGATCAGCGTGTCGAGCTCGAGGTCGGTCTCAGTGATGTTGTCAGCAATCGAGCCCTCGAACGGCTCAGCCTCCATGCGAGGAGCCTCAGCGCGGTTGTTGGACGGCAGGTAGCTGACCAGTTCCTGAACGAAGGTCAGGGCGTCTTCATCATCAGCGGCGGTGTAGTGCGAAGTACCGGAGGTGCTCATGTGAGTACCAGCGCCACCCAGCTCTTCCTGAGTGACCTCTTCGCCGGTGACAGTCTTGATAACGTCCGGGCCGGTGATGAACATCTTGGAAGTGCCATCGACCATGACAATGAAGTCGGTCAGTGCCGGGGAGTAGACGTGGCCACCAGCGCAAGCACCCATGATCAGCGAAATCTGTGGGATAACGCCCGATGCCTGAGTGTTGCGGAAGAAGATCTGGGAGTACAGGCCGAGGGAAACAACGCCCTCCTGGATGCGGGCACCCGCACCCTCGTTGATGCCGATAATTGGGACACCGGTCTTGATTGCCAGATCCATGATCTTGACAATCTTTTCACCGTAGACCTCACCGAGTGCGCCACCGAAGATGGCGCCGTCCTGCGAGAAGACACAGACTTGGCGGCCATCGATGGTGCCGTAACCAGTCACGACACCATCAGTGACAGGGCGCTTGGCGTCGAGGCCAAAGTTCTTGGAGCGGTGACGTGCGAGAGCGTCAACCTCCACGAACGAGCCCTCGTCCAAGAGGAACTCGATGCGCTCACGAGCGGTCATCTTGCCCTTGTCGTGGACGCGGTCAATACTGGCCTGGCCCATTGGGGCCTGGGTTTCTGCGAGGCGGGCACGCAGATCGGCCAGTTTTCCAGCAGTAGTGGTCAAATCCGGGGTTTCACCGGTTGATGTATTTGCGGCAGTCGTCATGCCATCTAGTTTACGTTTCGAAAACGGGGGGAGGTAGTTGGGGGCAATCGCTGTTAACAAAAGTAGGGGTAGCCACTCGGTTGTTTCGCGGTAAAAAGCCTGCTCTTACAGTGGAATGTTGCCGTGCTTGCGTGCAGGCCAAGGGACTTTCTTGGTAGTTAGAAGGCGCAGATTTTTCATCACCCGAGTTCGTGTCTCGGAGGGGAGGATGACTTCATCGATTAGCCCCCGTTCGGCGGCACGGTAGGGCGTGAGCATGTGGTGTTCGTACTCCGCCTCCAATTCTGCAATGAGTTTCTTTACGCTTTCGGGAATGCCGTACTTATCCGCTGCTGGGTCCATTGCGATGGCTGCTTCTGTGGCAGTTTGAATCTCAGCACGGTGAAGGAAACGCACCGCACCGGAGGCTCCCATAACGGCAATTTGGGCCGTCGGCCATGCGAGGTTTACATCTGCCCCAAGCCCCTTTGATCCCATGACGCAGTACGCGCCGCCGTAGGCCTTGCGTATCGTGACGGTAATTTTGGGAACGGTGGCCTCTGCATATGCGTAGAGCAGTTTGGCGCCGCGGCGCAGAATTCCCTGATGTTCTTGGTGTGCTCCAGGGAGGAATCCGGGCACATCGACAAGAAAGACAAGCGGAATATTGAAGCAGTCGCAAGTGCGGACGAAGCGGGCGGCTTTCTCGGCTGCGTCAATATCCAGGCAGCCGGCAAACTCCATAGGTTGATTGGCTACAAAGCCCACTGATTGGCCATTAATCCGGCCTAGTCCAATTACGATATTGGTTGCCCTGTTTTCCTGAATTTCCAGGAACTCCGCATCGTCGCAAAGCGCGTAGATAACGTCATGGATGTCGTATGGAGTCGACGGCGCGTCGGGGACGAGGTGGTCGAGGGCGCGGTCCGAGTCGGTGATGTCATCGCTGCCATCGGAGTCCCAGCTGGGCGTGCGGGAAGTCGTGTTGTCAGGCAGGTAGTCGAGCAAATCGCAGACCCAATCGAGGCCATCTTGCTCGCTCGTGGCGGTGTAGTGGGAATTGCCGGCGATTTCCATGTGAGTGTCGGCGCCGCCGAGTTCGTGCTGGCCGATCTTTTCGCCGGTGACCGTCTCAATAACATCGGGGCCGGTGACGAACATGCGGGAGTTGTCTTCAACCATGACAACGAAGTCGGTCAGCGCTGGAGAATAAGCATTCCCGCCCGCGCATGCGCCGAAGATGACTGAAATCTGTGGGATGACACCACTGGCTCGGACATTGTGGTGAAAAGTCTGAGCGATGAAGTCAAGCGAGACCGCGCCATCTTGAATGCGGGCGCCAGCACCTTCGTACATCCCGATAAGCGGACGTCCGGTGGTGATAGCTAGCTGCTGGAGTTTGACCATTTTTTCGCCGTACACCTCTCCGAGGGCACCACCAAAAATGGTCCCGTCTTGGGAGAAAACGCAGACTTCGCGGCCGTCGATTGTTCCCCAGCCGGTAATGATCCCGTCAGTTACTGGGCGTTTGGCCTCCAGCCCGAACGCACTGGTTCGATGTCGGGCTAATGCGTCAAATTCGACAAAGGACCCTTTATCGAGCAGGTAGTCAATACGCTCGCGGGCATTCATGCGCTCGGCAATTTTGAGTTTGTCGTAGCTGCGCGGTCCAAGCGGGGTCTGCGCTGAAGCGCGTCGGCGCAAGAGGTCGTCATTGAGTGACGCGGTCGTTGGAGGCTCTACCGCAAAACGTGAGGAAAATGTCATGTTATGGAATGTAGTGTTTGGAAGGGAAAATAGTAAAGAGGATGATATGTGACGCTTCTCACGTAGCTGAATACGAAAAAGTTAGTGTCGAAGTAGTCAATCCCGTGATGGCGCTAGACTGCTGTGCATGACCGACCCGCGAATTATTGCTTCCCGCAAGCCCCTTGATGTCACCCGTGTGCGCGCAGCCGCGCCGGGCTGGAATTCCATTGAGGTTGTCGAGACCACTGGTTCGACCAATGCCGACCTTCGGAAGCAGGCGGCAACGGGGCAGGCAGTGGATCTCAGTGCGCTCATCGCCTCGGAGCAAACCGCAGGGCGTGGTCGCCTGAGTCGTAGTTGGACGGCTCCGAAAGGAGCGTCGATTGCTCTTAGCGCGCTGCTGCGTCCGGAAGGGCTCGCGCCGGAACAGCTGGGGCTGTTGCCGTTAGTTGCAGGCCTCGCAGTCGTGGACGCCGTCGTGGAGGTTGCAGGGCTTGTACCTGAGCGCGTTGCGCTGAAGTGGCCGAACGATGTCCTAGTCGACGACCGAAAGCTCTGTGGAATCCTGGTTGAGGCCGCGTCGCTGGTGCCACCAATCCTCATTCCGGGGATCGGCATCAATGTCTCTTTGCAGGAAGATGAGCTGCCTGTGCCGCACGCAATTTCGCTGTACCGGGCGGGGGCGGACAATCTTGATCGTGATGAAATCTCCGCTGGTGTGCTGCGGGCGCTAGGCCGTCGTCAAGCGCAGTGGCGAAAGGGGGATGCTGGGCTGCTGCGGGATTACGAAGCGGCGTGTGCGACGATTGGCTCGAACGTGCGCGTGGAGTTGCCGGGGGAGCGCGTGCTGGTAGGCAAGGCGGTTGGCGTGCGTGCCGACGGCGAATTGATCGTCACCGACGAAGCTGGCACAAGCCACTTCGTTGCGGCTGGTGACGTATTCCATGTTCGCGCCACTGACGGCGGTTATGCGTCCCCGCAGGCTGACGCGGAGCAAGGGTAGTGCTGCATGGCTTTTCCCGATGATGAGTTGGACTCGCGCGAGGTAATTTTGCTGGACACCAATCCGACTTTCGGGCGACTGGTGTGGCCGCTGTTGGAGCTCATGGTTATCACTGGCGTCTGCTGGCTGCTGATTGGTTTTATCGACGGTCCTGCGATTGCCCCGGGCGATCTGCAAGGTGTGCGCCAGCTACTGCTCTTCGTGTGGCTGGGGCTTATCCTCTGGCGCGTTGTTCGCCCGGTACTGAGCTGGTTGGGAGAGCGGTTTGTACTGACGGATAGGCGTATTATTTTGCGCCGTGGCATTCTGCGCCCGCAGGTGGTCTCGATTGATCTGCGTTCGGTGCGTGCGGTCAATCGCAAGGGCGGGGTGTTGTATCTGCAGACCCGCAGCTTTGGCCCGCCGCTGGCTGTGGAAGATATTCCCAGCTCTCGTAAGGTGGCTAAGTTGGTCTCCCGGTTGACCTAGATTTTTGGGTCATAACCTACAATCAGGGGTGTGATTGCTTCGGATACCCCTGAAAACTCCACTAATTCCGCTTCTGATTCCGCTGCAGCGCGAACTGCCGCGCAGCATCCCGCGCATGCTGATGGCGTGCCGATTGTGTCGGTGATTGGCGACGGTCAGCTGGCTCGCATGATGCAGACTGAGGCCATTGAGCTGGGACAGTCCATTCGTCTCCTCGCCGGTTCGCCGGGTGCCTCCGCAGCTCAGGTGTGCGCGGATGTCGTCATTGGCGACTACCACGTCTGGGAAGACGTTGAACGTGCCGTCGCCGGGGCGCAGGCAGTGACTTTCGACCACGAGCACGTTCCCACCGAATTCCTGAACCGCCTGACCGAGATGGGCTACTCCGTTCAGCCACAGCCGTCGGCGCTACTGTATGCGCAGGACAAGCTGCTGATGCGCCAGCGCCTGGAGGAACTGGGCGCTCCGGTTCCGGCCTACGCCGCTATCGATTCCGCCCAGGATGCCGAGGCATTCTTCGACCGCGTTGATGGCGCTGTCTGCTTGAAGGCCCGCCGCGGTGGTTACGACGGGCACGGAGTGTGGTTCCCGAAGGGCCGCGAGGATCTGAGCACGCTTGTCGACGAGCTGTTGGCCAAGGACGTGCCACTGATGGCCGAGCGGAAGGTCGCGCTGGTTCGCGAGCTGTCGGCCATGTGCGCGCGCACGCCGTCGGGCGAGGTTAAGGCCTGGCCGGTCCTGGAATCCGTGCAGCGTGACGGCATCTGTGTTGAGGCAATCTGCCCGGCACCGGGGCTTTCCGACGAGCTTGCGAGCGCGGCCGAAAAGCTTAGTGTGACCATCGCTTCCGAGCTGGGCGTGACTGGTGCCCTGGCAGTCGAGCTGTTCGAGACCACCGATGCCGATGGCAACCCGGAGATCTACGTCAACGAGTTAGCTATGCGGCCACACAATACTGGTCACTGGTCGCAGGACGGTTGCGAGACCAGCCAGTTTGAGCAACATATGCGTGCTGTGGCTGATATGCCGTTGGGCTCCACGCGACCGACTGCGCCGGTGACGGTGATGGTCAATACGCTCGGTGGCGAAGAGGCCTCCGATGTGCCAATCTCGCAGCGTTTTGCGGAGGTATGGCGCCGCTTCCCTTCGGTCAAGATTCACTGGTACGGCAAGGATTGGCGTCCGGGACGTAAGCTTGGCCACGTCAACCTGTGCGGTTATGACGCAAGCGAGGAAGGTATCGCGGAGACTCGCCGGATTGCCAACCTGGCTGCTGGCTATATCGTCGATGGCGCGTGGGCAGACGGTTACACCGCATAGGGGCTCGCGCTGTCAAAGAACTTGCGCTGTATAAAAATTAGATTGCTATCTCAAGGAGACAACATTGGCTGAAGCAAACCAGGTGGCAAGCCCGAAGCTGGCAAACGCAACCGGTCCGCTGGTCGGTCTGATCATGGGGTCGGACTCGGATTGGCCGACCATGGAGCCGGCAGCTGAAGTCCTGGCTGAGTTCGGAATTCCGTTTGAGGTAGGCGTGGTCTCTGCGCACCGCACTCCGGAACGCATGATTGATTACGCAAAGTCTGCCGCTGACAAGGGGCTGCGCTGCATTATCGCTGGTGCCGGTGGCGCGGCACACCTGCCGGGCATGGTTGCGTCTGCCACTCCGCTGCCGGTTATCGGCGTGCCACGTGCACTCGAGAACCTGGAGGGGGTCGACTCGCTGCTGTCAATTGTTCAGATGCCGGGCGGCGTTCCGGTGGCAACCGTCGGTGTGGGCGGCGCTAAGAACGCTGGCCTGCTGGCTGTGCGTATTCTCTCGGCTGGTTACCCGGAGCTCATTGTGGCGATGGAGAACTACCAGGCCAATATGCGGGATGAAGTCCTGGCAAAGGACGAGCGTCTGCGTAAGAAGCTGATGGGGGAGTAAGACATTCGCCCCCTCCCATCGGTGATGCGTACGTATGCATGCCGGTGCCAGCACAGGACATGGGGGGGAGGGGAAGAAATTGAACGAAAACTGGGCTCGGATAAGGTACGAATCCTTATCCGGGGGGGAGGAAGTGAAAAGTGTGTCTGATTCTCAAGATAGTGACTGGTCAGACTCCGTAAATCACGAGCTGCACATGTGGATACAGAGCTGCAGATGTGAAACTGTGTGAGTTTATGACACTTTCAGGCCATTTTTCGGGCCATTTTTGACATAAGCGAGGTCACTAACTTGCATTGCCCCACCACCAGCAGACATAAACGCGGTCAGTGCCCCGCATTGAGCGGTAAGTAGAAAAATGTTCCCACCCGGCGACACGCTGGGCAGACACACTTTTGGCAACCACCCCGAGTCACCCCGAGCCCCCGGATCACCCCGAACTATCCGCGCATATGAACAGCCGGGTAGTGGAACGTGTCCGGGTCGGCGGTCTCCCAGGCCTCAGCCCAGTTGTGGAAGCGAGTGCCGGTGAGAAGCTCGCCCGGCTGCAGCCAGTTGTAAAGCTCCGCGTAGGACTCACCAACCTGCTCGCTTGTGCGGCGCAGCAGGTGGGACGGACCCAGCTCGGAGAAGCTATTCAGACCCATCGAGGCCAACAGGCTCGCTGCCTCCTTGACCGTCGCATTGTGGTAGTTGGCCACACGCTGGCCCTTATCGTCGACGTCGAGGGCCTTCCACAGGCTCGGATCCTGGGTAGCCACACCCACCGGGCAGGTGTTGGTGTGGCACAGCTGAGACTGAATACAACCGGCGGCCATCATCATGCCGCGGGCCGAGTTCACAAAGTCAGCGCCGATACACATGCGTTTAACAATGTCGAAGCCAGTAATGACCTTGCCGGACGCGCCGAGCTTAATTCGGTCACGCAGACCGGCACCGACGAGCGCATTGTGGACCAAAATCAGACCGTCGGTTAGCGGCAGGCCGACGCGGTCGGAGTATTCCAGCGGCGCGGCACCGGTGCCGCCTTCAGCGCCGTCGACGATGATGAAGTCCGGGGTGATGTTTTCCTCCAGCATGGCCTTGCACACGGCAAGGAACTCGAGCTGGGAGCCGACGCACAGCTTGAAACCGACTGGCTTGCCACCGTTTAACTCACGCATGGTGCCCATGAAGCGGACGAGCTCACGCGGGGTGGAGTAGACGTGGTGGTACGGCGGGCTCATCACGCCCTTGCCAACTGGCACGTGGCGGGTGGCCGCAATCTCCTCATTGACCTTGTGGCCCGGCAGCATGCCGCCAAGACCCGGCTTTGCGCCCTGGCTAACCTTCAGATACGTTGCCTTGACCTGCGGAATCTTAGCCTTTTCGCGGAAGAGCTCCGGATCGAAATCGCCATCTTCGGTACGCGCTCCGAAGTAGCCGGAACCCAGCTGCCAGTAAATATCAGCGCCGTACTTCAAGTGGTATGGGCTGATAGCGCCCTCGCCGGTGTCCTGGACAAAGTTGCCCAGCTTTGCGCCCTTATTCATTGCCATCACGGCGTTTGGGGACAGCGAACCGAAACTCATGGCCGAGATGTTGAAGATCGACGCTGAGTATGGCTGGGTGCAGTCCGGACCGCCGATATCGATGCGCGGATCTTCGATGATATGCGGATTCGGAGCCATCGAGTGGCGCACGTACTCGTAGCCGGGGGCATTAATCTTGCGCTCAGTACCGAAGGACTTCTTAGAGGACAACCCCTTAGCGCGCTCGTAGACCACGGTACGGGTATCGCGGTCGAACGGGGCACCGTCGAAGTTGCGCTCGATGAAGTACTGCTGCATCTCAGGGCGAATGGTCTCACCCATGTAGCGCAGGTGGCCGATGACCGGGAAGTTCCGCAGGATGGAGTGCTTCTTTTGAAGCATGTCGTAGATAGCCACAACATCCAGGAAGAGGATGAAGGCCATCAGGATCCACCACCACGGGCTCAAATCCCACACAGCCAGTGCGCCCAAGACATTGATAAGGGCGAGAATCGCAAGAATATATGGTCGGGTAATCACGGTTTCCAGATTATCGCGCCGACCGAGACCACTTCTCCCCGGAGAGAATGCGATTAAATCACACGGGCTTTCTCGGCAGCGGAAATAGCAGTGGCACGCTCGCTATCGCCCCCGCGCATGACGACGGCGGCACCTCCACGAACCCAAGCCGACAGCACATTACGTGACCATTTGTCTGGACTGACCTGCGAAGAATCGGAATCCAGCCAGCCGTCTGAGACAATGCGGGAACCGGGTGTGAGCTGCATCTCCTCGGCGTAGTCGCTAGCTGATGAAAGCAGTTCAGCAGCGGACTTCTCCCCAATTACGGGGGCTTCGTCAGAGTCCGGTCCTGCACCCAAATATGCATCCGGGTGGAAACGGACTTCCGGACCGAAGTCGATTACACCGGGGGGAATGTCATCGCCACATTCCACGACACCGCGGCCAAAGGGATCGTCTGTAAGCACGGCGATGTAGGCATCTGGGAACTTCTCCTCCCACGTGCTGACGTTAGCGACGGTGGTGAATACGACGAGTGGCTCTTCGTCGCTAACGGTGACGCCAGCGCGCTCGCAGCCGAGAATGATGCAGGCGGACTGCCAAATCAGCGGCAGGTCAATCCACGCTTGATCCCCGGCGACGAGATCGAACTCATCGTGCAACATGTTGGCAATCTTGCAGGCCCAGTTATCCAGGGTTTGTGCCGACAGGTCGGTACGACCGCCAGTAGTTTCGTCATAACAGGTCAAACGAGGCACGGATGGGTCGGCCTCGAGAAGTGTCTTCAGAATCTCCACGTCTCCAAGGGTAACGAGAATTGCGCAATGCCGTCGGTGCGAAGGGCCAGCCACTTAGCTCAGTAGGAGGGTGAACAACAGGATCGTCGGCAAGCAGGCGATCGTTGTAATCACGCCACAGTCGCGCGCCTGTTCAAGGTTCCGGCCGAAGCGGGAAGCGAAGGTGTAGACATTCTGAGCGGTCGGCAGGCCGGCGATAATCACCGCGGCCAGCAGTGCATGTCCACTGAGACCGAAGACGAAATGGCCGAACAACAGCGCGAGCGCGGGGTGGAGGAAGAGCTTCAGCACAGAGGCCACCGCGACAGCGCGACGAGGGGAGCGGCCCGCTTCCATGAACGGCATGCCATGCAGGCTGATACCGAAAGCCAGAAGCGCCATCGGTACCGCTGCCTGTCCCAGCAGGCCAACTGGATGCGCGACGAATTGTGGTACTTCAATTGCGAAGGCGTTAATCGCAAGCCCCACCATCGCAGCCAGAAAGATAGGGTTCTTCAGCGGCGCCATGATAACATTGCGCGGCCGAAAGCGACCCCGATTAGTGAGGATTTCCAGCACGGCCATAGAGGCAGGTGCATAGAAGGCAATTTGAAAGATGAGGGCCGGGACGACGGCGGTAGCGTCGTGAAGCACGGCGACAGCGATGGGAACGCCGAGATTAGCGACGTTGTTGTAACTCGACGACATCGCGCCGACTACCGCATCGGCACCGCGTTGCTTGAACACGGGCGCCACGAAAATCCGGTAGATTGCCGCCGTGGTCAGTGCAGACAGCGCCGCGACGCCAAACGCCGAACCGAAGATGTTCGCCGAGTCTGCCGTCGCGAGCGTGTGCGCGAGCATGCACGGCATCGCAATCCAGAACACGACCATGTTCAGGGTAAAAGATGCCCGCTTATCGACGATCTCACTGCGCCCAAACAGCCAACCAACAATGATCAGTACTGCGACGGAACCAAAGCCGGTGAATATTTCGGTGAGAGCGGGCATAAGTGCATATTCTAGACAATAAAAAACGGACCCAATCCAATCCCCTCGGTGGGGAAGGACTGGGTCCGTTTTACGCTGTTATCGCATGTATCGTCATGCGGCCAGCGCGTAAATTAGGCCTTTCGGCGGGTATTCGAATGATCGGCTCCCGCCGACCAGCCATCTTTAGCGGCTGGTGAACGGCAGGAGTGCCATCTCGCGGGCGTTCTTCACAGCGGTAGCGACCTGGCGCTGCTGCTGCGGAGTCAGACCGGTGACGCGGCGGGAACGAATCTTGCCACGGTCAGAGATGAACTGGCGGAGCAGGTTAATGTCCTTGTAATCAACCTTCTCAACGCCTGCGGCCTTGAGCGGGTTCTTCTTCGGGCGGCGGGACTGCTCCATCCGCGCCTTCTTGTTAGAGTGATTGCGCTTCATTGGTGCTCCTCGACTTACCAGCTGGACTTACGGACGCCCGGGAGTTCGCCACGGTGGGCCATCTCACGAACGCGGACACGGGACAGACCGAACTTGCGGAGGTAGCCACGCGGGCGACCATCTGCAGCGTCACGGTTGCGAACGCGAATCGGGGACGCGTCACGCGGCTGACGGTTCAGCTCGTACTGTGCGTCCATGCGCTCTTCGTCAGTGGAGTTCGGGGACTTGATGATGCGCTTCAGCTCAGCGCGACGTTCTGCATAACGAGCGACGATTTCCTTGCGCTGCTCGTTCTTGGCAATCTTGGACTTCTTAGCCATGAATTAGCGCTCCTCGCGGAATTCGACGTGCTTGCGGACTACCGGATCGTACTTCTTAATGGTGATACGGTCCGGGGTATTGCGCTTGTTCTTACGGGTCACGTAGGTGTAACCGGTGCCCGCAGTGGACTTCAGCTTGATGATTGGACGAATGTCATTACGTGCCATTTTTTAGATCTTCTCCCCACGTGCACGAATCTGAGCAACAACAGCTTCGATACCGTACTTGTCGATGGTCTTCAGACCCTTCGGGGACACATTCAGAGTGATGTGACGCCCCTCAGAGGCGAGGTAGAACTTCTTACGCTGCACGTTGGGGTTCCAACGGCGCGACGTGCGCCGGTGGGAGTGGGACACGGTCTTGCCGAAAGACGGCTTGCGTCCCGTAACCTGGCAAATCGCCGACATAGGGATTCCTTTGCTTCCTTGCCGCCCAATGCCGACATCATTGGTGCGCCACGCCGAAATCATTGAAGTGCCGAGAATTTCACCTGGCCTTTTCCGGGGCGCTGCCCATTGACATTCGACGCTGAGCGCGTAAACGAATAACTAGACAACAGCGAGAGAACAGTTTACACACGACTTGTGCGATAACCTAATCGCTGCTCCACTGCGGTTTTGAGGCGGGTTTCTAGGCGGGGCTTTAGGAGTCGTTTTCTCAGCGCCGGGCTCTAAGGTTTAGCTTTTCTCTGCGGTGGCTGCTGATCTGTCCGGTGTGGCGCGCCCGCAGTGTTTTTTAATTTTCGGGCATGAGCCTGTAATATTCCATCGAGTGTCACATGCCGGTTTGTAGAGATATTGACCAGGTGCGTGTCATTGTAAGTCGTATTCGTACCCAACTCAGGCACGATTCATCCGCTGTTAGCTGGGTGAAAGCGACCTGAAGTTCAATCCTGAGGGAAACGAGAATTAATGAAGAAGGACATCCATCCTGATTACCACCCGGTGGTATTCAAGGACGCAAGCACGGGTCACTCTTTCCTTACCCGTTCCACCGCCACCTCCGACCGCACTGTCGAGTGGGAAGACGGTAACGAGTACCCGCTGATCGTCGTCGACGTCACCAGCGAGTCGCACCCGTTCTGGACCGGTGCTCAGCGTGTCATGGACACCGCTGGTCGCGTCGAGAAGTTCCAGCGTCGTTACGGTAACCGCATTCGCCGCGCGAAGAAGAACTAAGAATAGGAGGGGAATAAGAAAATGGCAGTACCAAAGCGTCGCATGTCGCGTGCTAACACCCGCGCTCGCCGTTCCCAGTGGAAGAGCAACAACGTCGCTCTCCAGGAAGTCAAGGTCAACGGCCGCGTCTACAACGTTCCTCGTCGCATCGCCAAGGCCGTCCAGCTCGGTCTGGTTGATGTCGAGAAGTTCTAACGCGCATCTTTACCGATGCTGACAACGTTCCTCGCGCACAGCGTGTTTAGTATGTAAGGAACGATTGATAAAGAGCTTTCAAAAACCTCACCCCATCGCCAAGTGACGGCGATGGGGTGAGGTTTTTGAGTCCTATGTCCAGATTTAATACGAGCTCTCTCACGAAGAATCTGTGCCACATTTACACTCGCCTTATATTTTCAAGGCACAATAGTCAGTATGAAGATTTTGGTAGTTGATGACGATCAGGCTGTGCGCGAGGCGTTGCGGCGTTCGTTGACATTTAATGGCTACACGGTAGAGCTGGCCGAAGATGGCGCAGAGGCCTTGGAAAAGATTGCTAAGGACCGCCCTGACTTGGCCATTCTGGATGTCATGATGCCGAAGCTCGACGGCCTGGATGTTTGCCGTCGGCTGCGCAGTGAAGGCGATGATCTGCCGGTCATGATGTTGACTGCTCGCGATTCGGTCTCTGAACGCGTTGCCGGGCTTGATGCCGGTGCGGATGACTACCTTCCCAAGCCTTTCGCATTGGAAGAGCTGCTTGCTCGTGTGCGCTCGCTGCTACGTCGCTCCGCGTTGGAAGTGCCGGCAGCGGAGGATGCCGCAACTCTGCAGTTTGAAGATCTCTCCTTGGATCCGGAAACCCGTGAGGTGTTCCGCGGCGAGCGTCGGATTAGTCTCACTCGGACAGAGTTCGCACTGCTGGAATTGTTAATGAGCAACCCGCGTCGCGTGCTGTCCCGCACTGCCATTTTGGAGGATGTCTGGGGCTATGATTTCCCGACGTCCGGCAACGCGCTAGAGGTCTACATCGGCTACCTGCGTCGTAAGACGGAGGCAGAGGGAGAACCTCGTCTGATTCACACGGTCCGTGGTGTCGGTTATGTGATGCGGGAGACCGCCCCGTGATGTTGCGCCGTCGTCGTTCGACCGGCGGTGGCGTGCAATCACATCAGCGTTCGGCCTCGGAGGCTGCTCCGGGGCAAGGCACCGTCGGAAAGCAAGAGAAACCCGCGAATGCTGAGGCGATGGTGGGGGAGACACTCGCCGATCTGCCGCGGAGTTCGCGTATCCCGTCGCTGCGTTGGCGGCTGACCATTCTGACAGCGCTCATCGTGGCGATGTCAGTTGGTCTCATGACGTTGGCGGCGTTTTTCACAGTGCAGGCAACGCTGTACCGCGAGGTGGACAATAACCTGCGCAATCAGGCGGAAAAGCTGCTTATGTCGCCGTATGCCTCGGAGTTCGCTATCGGTCCGTCCTTCGAAGCGGACTCAAATAGGATTCTGAATCCGGATTTGGATGCGGTGTACTTTGCCCACGGCAGCGTGGCGGGCAAGGGCGGCGGCACGATTTCCATTGGCGGCCCGGAGCTGGCGGTGTTGCGGGGCAATCGACAGGAATCGATTCGCACCGATGAGTACAACGGCCGTCGTGTCTATGCGGTTCGCTCCGAAGACGGCGCGACGCTGATTCTCTCACAGGATTTGAGTTCGACCCAGTCGGTTTTGAAGGCGCTCGGCGCGGTGCTACTGAGTATCTCGGCGATCGGTATCCTCTTCGCAATCGGCTCCGGTATCACGGTGGCGACTACGGGTCTGCGCCCGGTCACACGTCTGCGTATTGCTGCGGAGCGGGTGACGGAGACAGATGAGCTGCGCCCAATCCCTGTGGAGGGCGACGACGAGTTAGCTCGCTTTACCCGCAGCTTCAACGAGATGCTGGCTGCGCTTCAGGCATCGCGTATTAAGCAAGCTGAGTTGGTTGCCGATGCCGGGCACGAGTTGAAAACACCGCTGACGTCGTTACGCACGAATATTGAGTTGCTGATGATGGCCTCCCGTTCGGGAGCGGCGATTTCCGACGAGGATCGCGCGGACTTGGAAGCCGACGTCATCGCGCAGTTGGAGGAGCTGTCGACTTTGGTCGGTGACCTCGTTGATCTGGCGCGCGAAGATGGTCCGCAGCAGGTGATTGAGCATGTCGATCTCGATGAGATTATTTCCACTTCGCTGGCGCGCGTTGAGCGTCGTCGTCCGGATGTGATTTTCGATGTGCAGACAGCACCGTGGTACATCTACGGTGACCCGGCGGGACTTGGTCGCGCGATTTTGAACCTGATGGATAACGCTGCAAAGTGGTCGCCGGAAAACGGCACCGTGAGGGTCCGTCTGCGGCCGCTCAGCGAAGTCGTCGCTGAGTTCACGGTGGCGGACTCGGGGCCGGGTATCCCAAAGGAAGATCGCGATAAGGTCTTTGAGCGTTTCTACCGCTCCATCCAGTCGCGGTCGATGCCGGGATCCGGTCTGGGGCTGGCCATAGTGAAGTCAGTCATTGTCCGCCACGGTGGCACGATTACCGCCGATGAGTCAGACGATGGTGGTGCCCTGATGCGGGTGACGTTGCCAGGCAGCCCTCACAGCGGAAAGGACACCGACTCGGATTCGCCGGAACCGAATACCCAGTGAGGAAGAATCCACCAGGTCAAGGCTGATAATCATCCCCGTCCTGCACAACTTTCTAAGCCAGTGTGAGGCGGGGATTCGGTGTTTCATTGGGCGAATTATCGGCGAGACCGAAGACTGTTCTCAGCCAATTGTTAGACAGACAGTGCAAGGTATGACGTATGAGTAACTCTTTCAACGATTCCTCGCGGGGAGATGGGCTGGGGCAATATCCCTCCAAATCTCACAACTTCAGCGGGAACCGTGCTTTCAGGGATGCTGGTCAGGCGGGTCAGTTTTCTATGAATGGCCGCGGTTGGGAGGATTCCCACTACAACAATGTTCCGACCCAGCCGAATGGTGCATATGCAGGCGGTCCAGAGTGGGAAGTAGCAGCCGGAAGCCAGAAGACCAAGGGTTCCCCCGGGGCAAAGGGCATGGGGGCACTGGCAGTCGCTGCGCTGATGCTGTGCTCGGCTGGTATTGGTGGCGGTGTCGGAGCATGGGTGGTTCATAACTCTCAGGCATCGGCCCCTGCTGACAATGCACTGGATAAGCCCGCGGAAACTCGCCAGGTGGCGGCGGCTGAGGGGTCTGTCGAGAAGGTTGCTCAGAAGGTACTGCCGAGTGTCGTGTCTATCACTACGGCTTCAGAGCGTGGCGTGGCATCGGGTTCGGGCTCCATTCTGTCTTCCGATGGTTTGGTGTTGACGAATAATCACGTCGTCGCAGGCGCAGGCCCAGACGCACACATGGAAGTTTTGCTTTCCGACGGTACGACGCACCCGGCCACCTTGGTTGCAGGGGATGCCGCTACCGATATTGCTGTAATTCGAATTGAAGGTGTAAACGGGCTGCGCCCCATCTCGTTGGGCAATTCCTCGCAGGTTCAAGTCGGCCAGGAAGTGGTGGCCGTCGGCTCGCCGCTGGGGCTGACTTCCACTGTTACGCAGGGCATTGTTTCCGCTAAAAACCGTCCGGTCACCGCCGCTGGTGAGGACGGCCAGTCTTCGGTGATTGACGCAATCCAGACCGATGCGGCAATTAATCCGGGTAATTCTGGTGGTGCACTAGTGGATATGGAGGGCAACCTCATCGGTGTGCCCAGCGTGATTGCCTCCAACACCGAAGGTTCGGAGCAGGCCGGCAGTATCGGTCTTGGTTTCGCAATTCCGGTTAATCAGGCTCGTCGGATTGCGGAAGACCTGATTGATTCCGGTAAGGCACGGATGCCTGTCATTGGTGCCCAGATTGACTCACGGCCGGTCGCACGTGGTGCGCTGGTGCGAGAGGTAACTCCTGGTGGCCCTGCGGATAAAGCTGGGCTGAAGGACGGTGACCTTATTACCAAGGTTGATGATCGCACACTTGATAACGGCGTGGCGCTAATTGCGGCTATTCGGTCGCATCGAATCGGGGATTCTGTCACACTTACAGTTACAGATGAGCGGGGCGGCAACGAGCGAACGGTCGATGTCACCTTGGTCGAAGCCCAGGATTGATAAACAGCATGGTGGGTGTTTCTTCACCATCTGTAGGTGATTTTTTAGTGAAGCTGCGGGTAAAGAACTGTGGGAGAAAGCGAGAAAGAGCAGATGAGTGAAACCGTGAGCACTGAGCCCAGCGACGTTAACCTCGCTGAGATGGAGCGTCTCATCAATGACGATGGCCAGGTCCGAAACGCCTTTGTCGTGCTAGTGGGCGATCATTTCGAAAATCCAGATGCTGCGGCTTCGCTTATGGTTGAGCTGTTGGAAGAAGCCGGCTACTCCGTTGACGCCGTTGTCAGCACGAATGCGGTTAAGCGTGAGATTCGCAAGGCTCTGGATACCGCAGTCGTCGGTGGCGCAGATTTGGTCGTCACACTTGGCGGAGTCGGTGTTGGCCCTCGGGCGAAGACCCCGGATGCCACCCGCAAGGTCCTCGATGTCCGCTTGCAGGGCATCGAGCAGGCTATTCGTAACTCCGGCATGGGGGCTGGGAGCTTGGATGCGGGACTTTCCCGCGGTTTAGCTGGGGTTTCTGGGCAGACTGTGATTATCAACCTCGCGGAGTCGCGCGGGGCGGTGCGCGATGGCATGGCTACGATTCTTCCGCTGGTCTCTCATGTGCTTGAGGACCTCGGACGTTGGAGTGTCTAGGAATGGGCGACGCTAAGCAGCCCGATCAACCGGAGGAACCGACTGGGCATAGCAGTCGGCGCCGGCAGCGTCGGCGTGCTGGTGCGCCAGCGAAGAACTTCGCCCAGCCGCGCAGTGCGAAAACCGCGCGTACGGTGCGCTATCACGATGAATCCCCCGAGGACGCTCGCGATTTTGATGCGGATTACTGGACAAAACAGCGCCCACCCCATTGGGGATGAGCGCTGTTTAAAGGCGTTAGTTAGCTTCTCGCCGTAAGCGTGTAACTAGCAGCTAGCGGCTAGTTCAGTTCCGCTAGCTCAGTTCCTGGGTCGGCTTGCCGTTCTGCTCTGCCAGCAGGTCACGGATCTCAGTCAGCAGGTCAGCCTCGGTGACCTCCGGCTCAGCGGAGGTCTCCAGACGAGCCTCGCGCATCTCGTTGAACTTGTTCATCGGAGCAACGATGACGAAGTAGACAACGGCTGCGACCAGCAGGAAGTTGATTACTGCGGTGATGACAGCTGCGAAGTCAAGGTAGGTCGACGGGTTACCCTCGATGATTTCGAAGCCAAGGCCAGTGACCTCTGCGCCGCCGATAGTGTTCAGCAGCGGCTCGAGCAGGCTGTCGGTGAATGCGGTGACGATTGCGGTGAACGCAGCACCGATGACAACACCGACCGCCAGGTCGATGACGTTGCCGCGCATGATGAACTCTTTAAAGCCCTTAAGCATAGGAGATTTCCTTCTGTAGAAACGAAACAAACCAAACGAGACCTGTGAGGCATCGTGTAGCTCAATGCAGGCCCATACGATTTGGGAAATGGGGACAGTCCGATAAACGGCAAAGGCCCCCGGGTCATAGTTCAAATCGTAGTTTTGAATTGCTTAAGCATTCTAGCCCCGTACGGCAGGGTCCAACAAGTCAACTTCTTATAAATTTTGCTGTTCAGGCCCATAAAATGCGATAAACGCTGAGATTTTCGTCACTATCCCGCAAGTAACAGTGTGAGCGGAGACGCCAACGATGTCGCCGCCACCACCTCCGCGGCACCTGTAGGCAGCGCAACCAAGACCACCTCATTGTCGACGATGTTGACCACCCGCGCGCCATGTGCGAGTGGCGCCGCCACGCCGCGCTCATCCGCTGTCGACACAATATCCACGCTGTCACCGGTGCGAAGTGCGGACACAATGCCCGCATCGGCCAACGTAATGGCAATGATCTTGCTTTCCGACGTCCCCGTCAGCGACCTGGCTAGAGATGGGCCAACCATTCGTTGCTCCGTAAGGATCTCTCCCTGCGACATTCCAGTGGCCAGGGTGCGCCCCAGAGCGGCATCGATATCTGTCACGGCTCCGGCAGGAACAAGGTCTCGGGGAATGTCCATTATGGCCAAATCCTGCTCCGTAACCGATGCGCCAGCGGAAATGGACCTAGCGCTGACCACTGCTCGGGCATGGCCACTGCGGGGCAGCATGGAGTCCATGACAGCGAGTCCGACCGCACACAGAAAGACAATAAGGGCAATTGTGCGGCGAATAGTGGCGGGTCGGGGCTTATGAAATGAACGCGAAAACCAGGGCAATTTTTTGGGGCTCATATTTAGTTAGGCGCGAAAATCCCGGTTTCGGTTCCATTAGATTTGCGTAATCCTCTTCGGGGTAATCACATAATCGGCGGGAACGTCGTGCTCATCGTAGGCAAGGCCGTGGCGCAGCTCGGTGTCGAAAACCGCAACAGCGATTGCGGCAGCTCTTCCTCCAACCGTTTCGGCACTGCGTCGAGCAAAACCTAAACTGCGGTCGTAATAGCCAGCGCCGCGCCCCAGTCGCATTCCGGTTGTGGGGTCGGCGGCAACGGCAGGCAGAATAATCGCATCAGCGGCTCTCAGGGACTCAGGGCTGAGGGCGCAGTCTTTGGCTACAGGTTCCAAGAGTCCAAATCGCCCCTTGTGGAGGCTGCCGTCGTAGTAGCCCCAGTGCAGAGGCTGTGGTGCGCTGGGCGGGCAGACGGGGAGCAGGATTCGCGCTTTGGGAACTGCGTTGGCGAGAGCCTCCACAAAACCCTGGCCGGGCTTGCCTCCAGACGGGCTGGCAACACTCGCGCCGGGCTCATCGCCAGCGGGGACATAGGCGGCAATAACAGGGCTCGTCAGGTCGCCGACGGTGGTGGACAACCACGTTTGCAACCGCTGTACCAGGGCTTCGTCGTCAAGCATGCGCTCTCGTTGCCCCTTGGCGGCACGCGCGTCGAGTACCTCGTGGCGGGTGCGGGATTTGAGAGCGGACGCGGTTTCGGAAAGCGTAGCCATACCTGCAAACCTACTCTGTCCGATTTTGGGGGAAGGGACGTGGTCGGCGGAGCGTAAAAAAGATTTCTAACTAATGCGGTGGAAAAGTGGGGTCAGCCTCCGAGCAAATGGAAGTTATATAGGTATCGTTGCCTTTATGGTCTTATCGTCTTCAGAGTCTGGTTCGGACATGACTACGCCGGTTCGAACTGTCATCGTTCCTGCCGCGGGTATGGGCACGCGATTTTTGCCTGCTACCAAGACAGTTCCGAAAGAGTTGCTGCCGGTGGTGGATACGCCGGGCATCGAGATGATTGCTGAAGAGGCCGCGGCCGCTGGGGCGGAACGCCTGGCCATTGTCACCGCCCCCAGTAAGGATGGCGTGCTCGGGCACTTTGACCCGCGACCGGATTTGGAACAGACTCTCGCCGAGCGTGGCAAGGACAAGATTGCCGCGAAGGTGCGCCGCGCCGCCGAGGTTATTCGCGTGGAGTCCGTGGTTCAGGACCGTCCGCTGGGACTGGGCCACGCCGTATTAGTCGCTGAGCCACTTCTGGCAGACGATGAGGACAGTGTGGCTGTCATGCTTCCCGACGATCTCGTGCTCCCGGTGGGCGTGATGGACCGTATGACGGAAGTTCGCGAGCGATTTGGTGGCTCGGTGCTGTGTGCACTGGAAATCCCTCACGAAGAGGTCTACAACTACGGTGTCTTCGACATCGAGGAAGCCACCCCGGCTGAGTCCGGTGAGCTTGGTGAGGACGCCACCGATGCTGGCGACTGGGATGATGTGAAGCGTGTCAAGGGCATGGTGGAAAAACCGGACCCCGCAGACGCTCCCTCCAACTTCGTGGCAGTTGGCCGTTACCTGTTGGACCGGGCCATCTTCGATGCGCTCCGCCGCATTCCGCGAGGCAAAGGTGGGGAGTACCAGCTCACCGATGCGATTGAGCTGCTGATTCAGGAGGGGCACCCCGTTCATGTGGTCGTCCACAAGGGTTTCCGCCATGACCTGGGAAATCCTGGTGGCTTTATTCGTGCTTGCGTAGACTTTGGACTTAGGCACCCGGACTACAGTGAGGGGCTGCGCGAGTATATGCAGCAGCGCCTGGCACAGGACGAGCAGGCTTAACGCCCTCTTTGAAGGCTGGTATTGCATGGCAGCATCCTGATGGCCACAGCTTGGCTCTTTACTTCACGGCCCTGTATTGAAAAGTCGAGTCCTGATAAAGCTGAGTAGCAATAAAGCGCACCGCGGATTGGTGCCGAGGAAGGTAGATCATGCGTTCTGTGGAAGAACAGTTGGCGGCAATCACCGCGCACGCTGTGATGCCTGACCCTGTGCGCGTTGCTATTTCGGAATCCCTCGGCATGCTGTGTGCCGAAAATGTCATTGCTGAGCAGCCGCTACCGGGATTCGTTCAGTCGGCCATTGACGGTTACGCGGTGCGCGCCGTCGACATCACAGGCGAGTCTGGGTCCTTGCATCCGGATACGCGTCAGAGTGATGTGGATTTCCGCGAGGTAGAGCTGCCCGTCGTCGGCGAGGTAACAGCCGGTTCGCATCACCCGATGCGTCTACAGCCGAAGCAGGCCGTGCGCGTTCAAACTGGCGCGCCCCTGCCATCGCTTGCCGACGCCGTCGTGCCCCTAAACTGGACCGACCGCGGTGGCCGCCGAGTCAATGTCCTCCATCCGGTCTACTCGGGTGACTTCGTACGCAAAGTCGGTGCTGATGTGCAGCCTGGGGATGTGGCAGTATCGCTGGATTCAGTGATTTCGCCATCTCAGGTTGGCCTGTTGGCAGCGGTGGGGCGCTCGAAGGTCTTGGTGCATCCCAAGCCGCGCATGTCCGTAATCTCCATCGGTAATGAGTTGGTCGATGTGGACCGTACACCGGGCCTCGGACAGGTCTACGATGTCAACTCGTATGCGCTGGCGGCAGCCGGCCGCGATGCGGGAGCTGAGGTGCACCGAGTCGGTATTGCTACCGGTGAGCCCCGTCGTATCCGGGAAATCATCGAAGGCCAGCTCATTCGCAGTGAACTCCTGGTGATCACAGGTGCCGTCGGCGGTGCTGCGGGTGAGCAGATTCGTCGGGTGCTGGCGGAACTGGGGGAGGTCGATGTTTCGCGCATCGCTATGCATCCGGGTTCTGTACAGGGCTTCGGTGTGCTGGGAGATGACAAGATTCCAACGTTCCTCCTGCCGTCCAATCCCGTCGGTGCCTTGGTGGTCTTTGAGGTCATGGTTCGTCCGCTTATTCGTTTGGCGCTGGGGAAGCGCAATCCGCGCCGCCGCGCTGTGACCGCTCGTGCTATTGGTCCGATTGAGTCGGCGGAGAAGCGTCGCGGATACATCCGTGGCCAGCTCATGCGTGACCGCGAGACCGGCGAGTACATGGTGCAACCGCTGGGCGGTTCCGGTGGTGCGCAGGCGCACCTTTTGGCTGGTATGTCGGAGGCCAACAGTCTCATCGTGGTTCCCGAAGACGTGCTGCAAGTGCGCCCGGGAGATGTTGTCGACGTGCTATTTATGGCGCGTCAGGCCTAATCCTGCACCACTTACCGCGAGTTTTTGTTGCCGTGCGTACTTCTCGACTAGTCACCAACGGTGGCCGAGTTCGGCTGCGTGTGCCAGATCGCTCTGATGCCCCTGTATGGAGGACTATGCGTTTGCGCGATGAGCCCGTCTTGCGGCCCGTTGAGCCCACCCTCGAGGACGACTGGGATAGCGCTCACAGAGCCTCCGTATTCCGCCGTAACCTGCGCAGTTGGCGCCGGTCCGAGGCTGCCGGCGACATGGTTGTCTCCACTATCGAAGTAGATGGCCAGTTTGCGGGAATGCTCACGCTCGGCGGAATTACACCTTTTCCCGTCGCTCACGCCTGGGTTGGATACTGGGTGGGCAGTGACTTCACGGGCGGGGGAGTCGCCACTGCCGCAGTGGCGCTGGCATCGGATTATGCCAAGAAGATTGGTGTCCACCGATTGGAAGCAACTGTGTTGGAAAGCAATGTCCCGTCGATACGCGTGCTGGAAAACTGTGGGTTCCAGTACGAGGGCGTTGCGCGGGAGGCCTTCCATATGGACGGTGCGTGGCGCGATCATCTGACCTATGCGCGCGTAGGGGAGGACAGTGCGGTGGACCTCATCGTGGCGAGCGGCCGTGCACAGTATGAAGAGGCGGAGAAATATCCACCGCAACGGCGCGCCTGAGTAGTCTGGGTCACGCGCGCCGATAGGGTGATGGCAACTCTACTATTGGGCGTGTTCGCTCTAGATACGCTGGCTGCCTTCGTAAATGCCTCTGTGGAAGGGCATGTGGGCAGCGTATGTGGGCCGGGGAGAGACGGCGAATCCCCCGGGCGAACTCGCAAGGAGACGTAAAATATGTCAACTTCACTGTTGTTGATACTCATCGTTGTACTGTGGCTGTTTGTGCTGGCCCCGCTGGTGGTCAATACGCGCAAGCCGATTCGTCGTACCTCCGATGCGCTGGGTAAGACCCGCGTGCTGCATCGCGGCGGCGAGGAGCTGGCCACGACGCGACGCCGTCCCTCCTTCAAGGAGTCGGACGTGCGTGTGACCGAAGAGATTGATGACTCGCTCGAGACGGTCGATGCGCAGGTCGACGATGACTTCGATGTCAGCGACGTGCTTATCGACGACACCGTGGACGAGGCAGCCGATCCGGCCGTCGTCGAAGGCGATATCGTTTACGAGCTAGAAGCGGCGGATGCGGAAGATGAGGCTCCACAGGTGGTTGAGGCGAGCGGCGATGTGGAAGATTCGGATGACGAGGATGCTGAATCTGACTCGGACTCCGTCGCTGCTTCCGTCGAAAGCGATGAGGTTCGCGCTGATGATTCCGCCTCCGATGTGAGCGTTGACGTTCGCCGTCAATTCGTCGACGCCGATGATCTGATGTTTGCTGACGCTGCAGAATCTGCTGAGGTGGCTGATACTGCTGACAACGCCGATGCTGCTGACAACGCCGAGGACGAGCAGGAGGAACTGGACGAGCTCGCCGAGGGCAGCAGTGAGTCCGCTGTCGATGACACCCTGACCGAAGATGATTACGCATTCGCCGAAAAGCGTCGCGGTCGCGGTGGATTCGATCCGATTTCGGATGCTCGCTACGCTGAGACCCGCTATGCGCGTCGTCGCCGCTCGGTGGCCGGGTTGGCTGCGTTCATCGCAGTGACGGTTATCATCGCCGCTTTCGCCGGCGGCTGGACCTGGTGGATTCCACTGGTCGGTGTCGGCTTGATGACTCTCTACTTGGTTAACCTGCGCCGCACCGTGCGCGCAGAGCAGGAGCTGCGTGCCCGCCGAATTCGTCGTATGAAGATGGCCCGTCTCGGTGTACGTAACCGCGAGGATGACGAGTTGGGTATCCCGCAGCGTCTGCGTCGGCCGGGCGCAGTAGTTGTCGAACTTGATGATGAGGACCCGGATTTCGCCGATCTGTCCTACACCGATTACAGCTTCGACGACGACGATTACGATGAAATGCCTCAGGCTCGCGTGAGCTAGGTTCGTGAGCTGAGCAGTAAAACAACCTTAAAGTTGTCTGAGCACGTCAGCGCGATTTTTTGTTAGAAACTCGGCCTGTTACGATGTCACTACCTAAGACATGACACACCGGGTGTGTTTGGCGGAAGGCTTCTCCCGAGGGGTTGGGAGAAGCCTTTTTGCATGTGAAGACCCCATGTGGGTTACCGCCGCAGTATTGTCGCCGTAGTGCTGTCTCCCTACCGTGTTTTATCACTGCTGTCGGGTAGCATGTCCCTCATGGATCGACCGGTAATGCGCGATGGCGCACTCGTGATTCTCCGCCTGATGCTCGGAATAATCTTCATCTGTCACGGCTGGGACAAAATCTTTATCACCGGTATCGATAAGACAACCGGCTACTTTGTCGCTGCGAATATTCCGCAGGCACACCTGACGGTCTGGGTTGTCGCTCTGGTCGAGTTGGTCGGTGGTGCACTGCTGATTCTGGGGCTTTTGGCACCGACGGTGGCGATGGTGTTCATCATTGAGATGATTGGTGCCTGGTGGTCGATGCACCTGGGCAACGGTCTGTTCATCCGTGACAATGGCGCGGAGCTTGTGATGTCACTCATCGGTGGGTTGGTGATGATTTTCGTATTCGGAGCTGGCCGTTTTAGTTTGGACAGACAGTTCATCAGATAAGTCCTCATCAGACTGGTACTCAGTAGGTACAACCCCCTAAAAGTAAAAGGCGGTGGAGATTCCCCGTGGAGTGCGAGGAAATTCGCGCAGCATTGTCAGCTCGCCTCGATGGCGAGCCGGCAAGCATTGCCGATGAAGTCATCGATGCCCATCTCGGTGCCTGCGAAGACTGCCGCACTTGGTACGAGCAGGCGGTGCGGTTGAACCGTGCGCTAAAAGTGGGCCCCGCCGATGGCATGCCGGACATTTCCACGGACGATCTCTCGGAGCGCATTTTGGTCTCCATCGAACCGGAGCGACGTCGCCGCGAGCGCGCGTGGCTGCTCATGGCAGGGACTGCGCGAGGAGTTCTCATTGCGCTGGGATTGTGCTGGGCTGTCTGGGGAATTGCAACGCTAGTCGACGTGTCCGACATGATTACGCTCGGCCTCTCCTCGACGCAACCGCCTAGTGGGGGGACGGTGGGGACAGGCACGGCGACAGGCACGGGAGCGCCTATCGACGGTTCCACCGCGACCGTCGACCCGATGGAGCTCGGAGCACGCCTTGCCATCCAACTTGCGGCCATTCGGCTTGCCTTGGCGGTCGGCTTGTTCTGGGCGGCTTGGCGGCCACACGCTGCCATGGGCATGGCCCCGGTCTACGGGGCCACTGCCACGTTCAGCATTGGCTTTGGCATCCGCGACATTCTCATCGGCGCTCAGGGGTTACCGGAGATTGCAGGCCTGTCGCTGATGTTTGTCTCCGCTCTGGCATTGGCTGTCGTGTGGCTCGGCGGATACACGCCGACGGCGATTGCGCAGGCTTGGCGCGCGGCATCAGGCCTACCGGTCACTGGCGTGCCGCCGCAGCGTGATTAGCTCCAGGACGGCAACCAGAACCGCCAGTTGAAGCGTTCCAGAGGTAGTGGGTAGCCGGTCATAATCGGCAGCCAGAACACAAATGCGGCAATCACTATTGCGGCGTGAGTGCCAACGATTACCAACCCCACCGGTTTATTACGAGGCCGCCAGAGCGAGAGGTCGTCGGCAAGCAGTGCGAAGCCGATGAGCACGAACGGAATCAGTGCGGTGGCATAGAAGAAGTACATCTGACGGTCGTAGCCGATGACCCACGGCAGCCATGAGGCGAGGAAGCCGATGACTGGTAGCGCGTAGCGGCCGTCGTGGCGACCGAGCCAGCGCCATGTGGCCCACAGGACTACGGGTACCAACAACCACCAGATGGGTGGGGTGCCAAAGAGCATCATCCACCCCTTGCAGTCTTGCCCTCCGCTGCAGGTGGTTTCGGTGGAGTAGTAGAGCATGGGGCGCCAGCTGACCAGCCACTCCCAGGGCTTGGATTCCCAGGGGTGTTCGTGACCGTTGGAGGTGGTCAGCTCGGCGTGGAACTTCAGCACGCTGTTTTGATAGTGCAGGTAGTTCTGGATGGCCTCGGGAAGCCAATCGGTGCCGGGGAGACCGGTATCGCGTTCCTCGGGAGAGATATGACGGTAGACCGACGTTTCTTCGGCAAACCAAGAGCGCCAGCTCAAGAAATAAACGCCCAGCGGGACCACCACGAGATCGCGTAGTGCCGGGATAGTATCGCGGACAAGCGCGCCGAGCACGGGTTTGCGCGCACCGGCATTCATGCGTGACACCAAATCCGTGATGACCGACCACAGACCGAATGCCGCAATGTAATACAGGCCGGACCACTTCACACCGGTGGCCAGACCCAGCATGATGCCGGCGAGCAGTCGCCACCAGCGATAGCTGAGGTAGGGCCCGAAACTGCCAAGCTCCGTAGCGGATTCCAGGCGCTTGCGGGCATCGGCCTGGTCAATGAGAAGTGCCCACGCGGCCGCAACGATGAAGAAGGTCTGAATCATGTCCAGCATGCCGACCCGGGAGGAGACAAATAGCACTCCGTCGGCAAGCGCGTAGAGACCAACAATGCCCACAGCCAACCGTGAGCCGCGGGAGATGCGCCGGACGGTATCCATCAGCAGCAGAATGACCAGGGGGCCGCACACCGCCGACATGAACCGCCAGCCCATTGGTGAGTACCCGAAGATCCACTCGCCAAAGGCGATGACCTGTTTGGCCACTGGCGGATGCACGATGAGACCGTAGCCGGGATTGTCCTCGATGCCGGATGAGATGGGATCGCGCGTGGACTCTAGAATCTGCCATGCCTGCGGCACATAGTGCTTTTCATCGAAGAGCGGGGTGCCGTTATCGGTCCTGGAAGCAAGTCCGATAAAACGTGTTAGAACTGCGGCGATTCCGAGAACTACAAAAGTGGCGGTATCCCATTTATCCCATCGGCGCAGTGGTGGCAGCGGGGGAACCGGGAGAATCGGGCGCAGGAAACGCTTTCTCGCGCGGCGCTCGGATTCCGGTGGTGGGGTTAGAACGGCATCGGTCACGAGTGTCAGTTTAAGCTATGGAATCATGACGCATTCGGTATCGAACTCCCAACCGCACGACAACGACTCCCTCAGTGAGGCGGCGACGCTGGCTCCCGGCATCACTTTGGTGGCAACGCCGCTGGGCAACATCGCCGATGCCTCCGACCGCCTGCGCGGTGCGCTTATCGACGCCGATATCATCGCAGCGGAAGACACCAGGCGGGCCCGTAACCTCGCCACTGCGCTGGGCATTTCCCCCAAGGGGAAGTTCATCTCGAACTTCGACCACAACGAAGAAGGCCGCACTGCGTCGCTGATTCAGGCAGCGAAGGCGGGGCAGAAGGTCATCGTGGTGACCGACGCGGGTATGCCGGTGGTCTCTGACCCAGGTCTGGCTGTGGTGGCGGCCGCACATGATGCGGGCGTGCCCGTGTCCTGTGTGCCGGGGCCAAGTGCCGTAACCACCGCGTTGGCGCTCAGCGGGTTGGGTGTTGGACACTTCTGCTTCGACGGCTTTGCGCCGCGAAAGCAGGGTGCGCGCCGGGCGTGGTTGGAATCGCTGAAGACAGAGAAGCGGGCCTGCTGTTTCTTTGAGTCCCCGCATCGACTGGCTGTGACGCTGGCGGATGCGGCGGAGATTTTGGGGCAGGAGCGGCGTGCGTCGGTAAGCCGTGAGTTGACTAAGCGCTTTGAAGAGACCCGCCGTGCGACGCTGGGAGAGTTGGCGGCGTGGGCTGAGGAAGGAGTTCGCGGCGAGATTACGGTGGTAATTGAGGGTGCCGCCCAGCAGGCAACGGAGGTGTCCACGGAGGATCTGGTTGAGCGTGTAGAGGAGCTCGTAGCCGATGGCATCCGGCTGAAGGATGCCGCGAAGCAGGTTGCGGCAGAGGCGGGAATGACGAAGCACCGTGATCTTTACCAGGCGGTTTTAGCAGCTCGTGAGGAAAATCGTTAGCTGATTGTTACTTCTTGTCAGAAGATATTACAGCGCACGGCGGTGAACAGGGCAAACGCTGTTATTGGCCGTTTTGGACGCCGGGCAAAAATGAGGAAATCCTGAGAAAACTTGAATCTTAAGTTGAAATCCCAGGTCAATGGTGGACATGGTGGAGGAATGACGAATCCACCAGAACATGAAATACAACAAGAAGTAGGGGAGTCCGTCGTCGGCGAAGCCAACAGCGACGACATTCGAGATTCTCAGGCATCCGAAAAAGTTAAAGAGAAGAGCTTGGCCGACGATTCTCACGCTCCCGTCAACCTCGGGGTTACCATCCCCGCCGTTGTCGCAATTCTGGCAATCATCGTCTGGGGCCTGGCGCGGCCGGATAGTTTCTCTGCGTTTGCATCCAGTTCTCTGAACTGGGTCGTGGAGAACATCGGCTGGCTGTTTATCTTGGCCAGTACTGTCTTTGTCTTCTTCATTGTGTCCATCGCGATCTCCAAGTTCGGTCACATCCGCCTGGGCAAGGACAACGAGAAACCAGAGTTTTCCACACCTAGCTGGATTGCGATGATGTTCGCCGCCGGTATGGGTATCGGTCTGATGTTCTACGGCGTCGCTGAGCCGCTGACCTTCTATCGCGATGGCGTGCCGGGCCACCAGCCGAAGGAAGTCGGCACCGCCATGGCTTCGACGATGTTCCACTGGACTCTGCACCCGTGGTCTCTCTACGCCATCGTCGGTCTCGCTATCGCGTACTCGACCTACCGCCTCGGCCGAAAGCAGCTGATTTCGGCGGCGTTCATCCCGCTCATCGGCGCACGTCGCGCTGAGGGATGGTTGGGCAAGCTTATCGACGCGCTTGCGATTTTCGCCACCGTCTTCGGTACGGCAGCTTCTCTCGGTGTTGGCGTACTTCAGATTTCCGCCGGTTTGGAAATCAACGGGTTCAACGCCATCACGGGCGCACCTTTGTGGATTGGTCTTATTCTCGTTCTGGGCTGTGCCTTCTTGGTCTCTGCACTGTCGGGCGTGGGCAAGGGCATCCAGTACATCTCGAACTTCAACATGGTTGCCGCAGGTCTGCTGGCTCTGCTGGTGTTGGTCCTCGGCCCTACCGTGGTGATTCTGAACCTGATTCCGACCTCTATTGGCAGCTACCTGGATTCCTTCTTCGAGATGGCCTCTCGCTCCAGCGCCTCTGCCGACGGCACCGCCGGTGAATGGCTGTCGGCCTGGACAATCTTCTACTGGGCTTGGTGGATTTCCTGGTCGCCGTTCGTCGGTATGTTTATCGCCCGCATTTCGCGCGGTCGCACCATCCGTGAGTTCGTTTTCACAGTTGTCGCAGTTCCGTCGATTGTCTCTGCAGTGTGGTTCTCCATCTTCGGCGGTACTGCCATCACTCACGAGCAGCAGGGTGCCTCCATCTATGGTGACGGCTCGGCTGAGAGCCAGCTGTTCAATCTGTTGGAATCCCTGCCGGGTGGCGCAATTACCTCGGCTATTGCAATGATTCTGCTGGCCACCTTCTTCATCACTTCGGCGGATTCCGCCTCCACCGTGATGGGTACGATGAGCCAGTTCGGTCGTCTCACTGCTTCCCGTGGTGTCACCGCAATGTGGGGTATCTTCACCGCTCTGATTGCCATCGTTCTACTGGTCACCGGTGGCAGCGATGCGCTGTCGAATCTGCAGAACATCACCATTTTGGCGGCGAGCCCGTTCGTCATTGTTATCTTGGCGCTGATGGTGGCGCTGGTTAAGGGGCTTTCCGACGACCCGATGTACCTCGATGACAAGGAACAGCGTCAGTTTGCTCTGCGCATGGCTCGCGAGCGCCGTTTGGCGGAAGCAGCCGAGCAGCGCGAGCGCCGTCGTGCTCGTAAATTACGCAACTAGCTCTCCAACAACAGCGGTGCGGCCTTGGCCTCAATCTCGGCCCATTCGCCCTCGGATGTGGACCCGATGGTGATGCCACCGCCGATGCCAGCTTCGACCCGAACTCTCCCCGAGTTCGGGTCTTTTGCGTACTCAGCGGTCCGAATTGCGACATTGAGCTCCAGCGCATCGCCGTGGGACGCACCAATCGCACCGCAGTGGGCGCCACGGGGTTCGGGCTCCCACTCACGCAACAGCTCAATTGCGCGCAGCTTCGGTGTGCCGGTGACAGAGGCCGGTGGGAAGCAGGCTTCGATCAGCTCGGCGTGGCTGAGCTGATCGGGAAGTTCCGCGGAGACTGTGGAAAAGAGGTGCCACACTCCCGGTGCCGGGCGCACGCTGAGCAAATCGGTGACTTTCACGGTGCCGGTCTTAGCCACCTGGCCGAGGTCGTGGCGCACCAGGTCGACAATCATGATGTTCTCGGCGATGTCCTTGTCGCTGCGCAATAACTCAGCAGGGGAGTGGTCAGCGGGAATCGTGCCTTTGATAGGTGTTTCCGTCACGGTCGCGCCCGCGCGGATGAGGAACTCCTCGGGACTCAACGAGGCCAGAATGGGAATTCCAGCATCGAGGTTGCCGGGCAAGAACGCTGCCCGCGCCGGTTGATATCGCGTCACGCGGGAGGAAAACCATGCGCCGGCGTGGGATAGTGCGGGTTCAAACGCGTCAATGTCCCCTTCCGGCTCCGCATTCAGTTCCGCGTGAAAGCGTGTGGAAATGCAGGTTTGATACACCTCGCCAGCGGCAATTGCCTCTTTGCAGCTTTCCACAGCGAGCTGGTGACGGTCGCGGTCGCCCCGATCCCACTCCAGCGGTGAGGCCGCGGGGAGCGCGTCGTCACGCACATTCTCATTCGAATGGTTGATGGCATCCTGAAGGGCCTGAAGATCTGGATTTAAGGGGTCACTGGCGCCGGGGCCGTCGAAGTGCCACGAGCCGTCGTCGGCAAGCAATGCGACACAGGCAGCGACTCCGTGTGCGCTGGTGCCGGAGTAGGGGCGGAACCCAAAGGTCCACGAATCCGGGTCAGGGCTGGTGAAAAGTTTGGCTGGATCGCAGGTGGTGAGCTCGACATTGGCGGCGAGAACTGCGCGATAGCCGAACCAGGAGCCGATGAGCGCGACGGGACGATGACCGTTGGCGATGAGACGCGTCAGTACGGAGGTAGGCCAAGAGGACATAGGACATAAGCGTAGTGGCCGTGGGTGCATGAGATGGCAGTAGGGGACAGTTCAGGAGGACACAGTTCATCGCGATGGCAGGTCATCTATTACCCTGTTAAATATGTCTCGGATTTTCACAGCAGTTGCCTGGCCGTACGCTAACGGTCCGCGCCATATTGGCCACGTTGCAGGTTTCGGAGTCCCCTCGGACGTTTTCGCTCGCTACCAGCGAATGATTGGCAATGATGTGCTGATGGTCTCCGGTACTGACGAGCACGGCACGCCACTGCTGGTGCAGGCGGAGAAGGAAGGCGTGCCGGTCCAGGAATTGGCCGACCGTTACAACCGCCAGATTGTGCAGGACCTCGCGGGTCTGGGACTTTCCTACGACCTTTTTACGCGCACCACCACGCGCAACCACTATGCGGTTGTCCAGGAGCTCTTCCGCGGACTCTACGAAAACGGTTACATGGTCAAGCAGACCACGATGGGTGCGATTTCCCCGTCGACCGGTCGTACGCTGCCGGACCGATACATCGAAGGTACCTGCCCAATCTGTGGTGCATCCGGTGCCCGCGGTGACCAGTGTGACAACTGCGGTAACCAGCTCGACCCGGCCGATCTGATCGATCCGGTGTCGAAAATAAATGGCGAGACCCCGAAGTTCGTTGAAACCGAGCACTTCCTCCTCGACCTGCCGGCGCTAGCCGAGGCGCTGACCGAGTGGCTCCAAGAGCGCAAGGACTGGCGTCCGAATGTGCTGAAGTTCTCCCTGAACATCCTGAAGGACATCCGCCCGCGGGCAATGAGCCGCGACATTGATTGGGGTGTGCCGATTCCACTGGAGGGCTGGTCGGAAAACGGGACCAAGAAGCTCTACGTCTGGTTCGACGCGGTCGTCGGTTACCTGTCTGCCTCCATCGAATGGGCCTGGCGTATCGGTAATCCGGAGGCGTGGCGCACGTGGTGGAATGATCCGGAAGCGCTGTCTTACTACTTCATGGGCAAGGACAACATCACCTTCCACTCCCAGATTTGGCCAGCTGAGCTACTGGGCTACCGTGGTGAAGGTTCCCGCGGGGGCGAGGTCGGTGAGCTCGGTGAGCTGAACCTGCCGACGGAGGTCGTCTCCTCGGAGTACCTGACCATGTCGGGATCGAAGTTCTCCTCCTCCAAGGGCGTTGTCATCTATGTCAAGGACTTCCTGGCGGAGTTCGGTGCAGATTCGCTGCGCTACTTCATCGCAATGGCCGGCCCGGAGAACCAGGACACCGACTTCACCTGGGATGAGTTCGTCCGCCGCGTGAACAACGAGCTGGCCAATTCCTGGGGCAACCTGGTCAACCGCACTGTGTCCATGGCTTTCAAGAACTTCGGTGAGGTGCCGACTCCGGGCGAGTTCACCGATGCTGACCGCGAGCTGCTCGACTTGGCTGAACGTTCTTTTGCCGAGGTTGGCGACGCAATTGCGCTGTCCCGCTTCCGTGCCGGTATCACAGCCGCAATGCACCTGGTCGGTGAGGCTAATGCCTACATCGCTGCGCAGGAGCCGTGGAAGCTGGCCAAGGATGAGTCGCAGCGCGAGCGTCTGGCCACCGTGTTGTGGACTGCTCTGCAGGTGGTCAGCGATGCCAATGTGCTGCTGACCCCGTACTTGCCGGAAAGCGCACAAAAGGTTTTCGAGACCCTCGGTGGCGAGGGCATTTGGGCCGCAATGCCGGAAATCAAGGAAGTTCAGGACGACATGCCGGTCGAACCGGTAGGTGCTGACGTGCCGGCAGAGGGGCGCGCGTACCCGATCATTATGGGTGACTACGTCAATCAGAAGGCCGCCTGGCACCGCTTCGAAATCGAGCCGGGCACGCCGCTTGCCAAGCCAAAGCCGATTTTCACCAAGCTCGATGCCGAGCTGGCAGAGCATGGCCCCGAGTGGGCGCAGGTGAAGTAGGAGCGCAGTAGGACAGGCATGGGAAAGCGCAAACGTAAGATTGCTGAAGCCGCGGAGTATCTCACCCCGATGTTTGATGCCCACACGCATCTAGCATCCTGCGGGGCGCAAACTCCGGAGGAGATAGCGGCGCTCATGGACCGCGCTGCCGCAGCCGGAGTTGTCGGGGTCTGCACCGTGGGCGACGGTATGCCGGAAACGGAGCTGGCCTTCGCCGCCGCGCACGCGCACCCCAACGTCTGGGCCGCCGCCGCTATCCATCCGACGCGCGCCCGTGAGCTTGACGACGACGCCAAGGCCCGCTTAACCGAAATGGCCGCCGACCCCAGAGTCGTGGCCGTGGGCGAGACGGGACTGGATTGGTACTGGCTGGATTCTCTCGACGGCTGCGCGTCTAAGAGCGAGCAGCTGGCTGCGTTGCAGTGGCATATGGAGCTCGCTGCGACCGTCGGCAAGCCGCTGATGATTCATAACCGCGATGCCGATGAAGACCTGATGGCAGCGTTGGAGGGCTATGAGAACACCGTCATCTTGCACTGCTTTTCCTCGCCGATTGAGGTAGCCCGCGAAGCCATTGCGCGCGGTTATCTGCTGAGCTTTACCGGCAATGTCACCTTCAAGCGCAATGACTTTCTGCGGCAGGCCGTCGCGGAGGCTCCGGCGGAGCAACTGCTGGTGGAAACCGATGCGCCGTACATGACTGCGGAGCCGTTCCGCGGGGCACGAAACGAATCCACTTTTATTGGCCATCAGGTGCGTGTGATGGCTGCGGCCCGAGAAATCGGGGCAGAGGAGATGGCGCAGATTCTGACGGATAATGCCCGTCGGGTATACGGCATTTAACCACGTACTGACGCATAACCGCCCCTGAGCTGTAGATATGCAGTCGGGCGGTTTGCTGTATTCCCCGTCACTTTTATGGACATATTTTAGACAACACCGAATCTTTATCGTACTGTTACATATTGTATTTTTTACGACCTGCTTGATTGTCCACTTTTGAAAGGCTGTGACGGAATCCGTGAGTGCTGCGAAGAAGCGTCATCTGAACCGTGCTAACGACGGAGTTTCCACTTCGTCCAAGATCGCCGCTGGTGGTCTTGCCGCTGCTATTGCACTCGGTGGCACTGTCGCAGCTGCCAACTACGACACCATCACCGTCGAAATTGACGGCCAGATCGAACAGGTTGCAACCTGGTCCAAGGACGACAAGACCATTTTGCAGAAGGCCGGTATTGAGGCCGCGGGCGGCGACTTGGTTAAGCGCCAGGGTGATCTTACCGACGGCGGCAAGCTGGTCTACCGCTCTGCTAAGCCGGTCACGCTGGTTGTCGACGGTGAGTCGCAGGAGCTCAAGACCAACGCCATCACCACCGACGAGCTGGTTGAGGGGCTGAAGAAGCAAGGTCTGATCTCCGATAAGGACAAGGTCGAGGTCGCCAAGGGCAAGCTTTCCGCTAAGGGCACCAAGGTCAACGTCGTCACCGCCAAGAAGGTCGTGCTTTACGACGACGCCAAGGATGTCGACCTGACGGTTCCAGCTATGACCGTCGCTGATGTGCTGGATGAACGCGGCATCAAGCTGGGTGAAAAGGATGCGGTGAATCCGGGTCTGGATACCCCGGTGACTGAGGGAATGCACATCGCTGTGTCCCGTCTGATTGAGAAGACTGTTACCGAGACCGAGGAAATTCCGGCAGTCGAGAACATCATCTCCGATGACTCAATGTACGAGGATGAGCGCGTCGTTGAGCAGGAAGGCACTCCGGGTCAGCTTGAGCGCAAGGTTAAGGTTTCCTCCCGCGACGGTGTTGTGCTCGGTCGCGAGGTCCTCGACGAGAAGGAGCTGAAGGCTCCGGGTACTTCCACGGTTCGCCAGGGCACCAAGTCCCGCGTGGTCGCTCCGGCCGCCCCGGCTGCCGGCTATGGTGTGTGGGACCAGCTGGCGCAGTGCGAGTCCGGTGGTAACTGGGCTATCGACAACGGTAACGGTTTCTCCGGTGGGCTTCAGTTTACCGACTCCACCTGGGCTGCCTACGGTGGTACCCAGTACGCACCGCGTGCATCGCAGGCTTCCCGCGAACAGCAGATTGCTGTTGCTGAGCGGGTCCAGGCCGGTCAGGGTTGGGGCGCATGGCCCGCCTGCACCGCCTCCATGGGGCTCCGCTAAAACTGCTTTTCGGGTTCGAACCCGTAGTATCTAACTGTGACTAAAGCAGAAGTTTCTTTTTTGGGGCCGGTCGAAGTCCGCGACCTGGCGGCGCAGTTGGATATTGTCCCGACAAAGAAATTGGGACAAAACTTCGTCCACGATGCCAATACTGTGCGTCGAATTGTCGCTGCGGCCGACTTGCCGGAGGACTCCTACCCGGTTGAGGTCGGCCCCGGCTTGGGCTCGCTGACCCTCGGGCTGCTCGAACACTGCGGTCGCGCCGCGGCTGTCGAAATCGATCCTCGGTTGGCGGAGCGCCTGCCCCAAACCGTTGCGGAACGCGCCGCAGGCTGCGAGCTGGAGCTCATTGAGAAAGACGCGTTGAAGGTCCGCCGAGAGGACTTTCAGACCTCCCCGGATGCGCTGGTGGCCAATCTGCCATACAACGTTTCTGTACCGGTGCTGTTGCACATGCTTGCAGAGCTGCCCACCATTCGCCGCGTGCTCGTGATGGTGCAGTCCGAGGTGGCCGACCGTTTGGCAGCCCAGCCTGGCTCCAAGGTTTACGGCGTCCCCAGTGTGAAGGCCGCCTACTACGGCACAGTGCGTCGCGCTGGTGCTATCGGTCCACACGTCTTCTGGCCCGTTCCAAAGGTCGATTCTGGGCTCGTGCGCATTGACTGCTATGCCCGCTCCGATGCCCCTGAGACCTCAGGTGCACCGGAGGCTCCGTGGGAAATTTCGCCGCAGTTCCGGGCACGCCTATTTCCGCTTATCGATGCCGCGTTTGCGCAACGCCGCAAGACATTGCGGGCGGCGCTGTCGGGAATTTATGGGTCCGGTGCCACCGCCGAGGAGGCTCTTGTAGCCGCAGGGATCGACCCCAAGCAACGGGGCGAGAAGCTCGACATCGCCGATTTTGTCCGCCTCACCGAGGTCTCACGAGACCATCGCGTGTAATAAAGGACAGGCGATTTTTCCATGCACTGTGATGACGATTCCAGCAGTACCGCACGCAGTCGGCGTGAACCGCACGGCTTGGCGTGGACTAAGTTCTGGCCTGACGACGACGGCTGGGTGTGCAACTGCATAGTTTTCCGCGGTGATCGCCTGCTGCTTCTGCAGCGTGAACACGACGGCTTTCTCGGCGGACAATGGGACTTGCCGGGTGGCAAGCTCGATACCGGGGAAGAACCATCAGAGGCCGCTGTGCGCGAACTGCACGAAGAAGCCGGCCTACGTGCAGCTGAAGTCAGCGAGTTTGCGCACTATTCCAATCCGGACCTGGGTGGGGAGAACTTCCGCTTTCACACGGTAACCTTTCTGGTGCGTGAGGCTGATGACACTCAAGCTGTCCAACTCAGCGCGGAGCATCCGGACTTTACCTGGGTGACTCGGGAGCAGTTCGATGAGCTGCCGGTGGTTTGGTATGTCCGGCGTGTGCTTGGCAACGTCGAATGGGGCACAATAAATACTCATCATGGCGAATCTAATTAATTGCGAGAATATTTCTAAGTCCTTCGGGCTCAAGACGCTGCTCGATGGCGTTAGCCTCGGCGTTCAGGAAGGCGACCGCATCGGTGTCGTCGGTTTGAACGGTGGCGGAAAGTCCACGCTGCTGAAGATTCTGGCGGGTGTGGAACCGGCGGACTCCGGACGTATTTCGCGAGCCAACGACATGGCCATGGCGCATGTCACCCAGGGGGCGGAACTTGACCCGAACTCCACTGTGTTTGAGTGCGTCATCGAACCGCTTGGCCTCGCCGAACACGAGTGGGCGGGCAACGCTTCCATCCGCGAAGTCCTCGATGGCATCGGCATCAACGATCTCGGTATGGACACCAAGGTCGCTAATCTTTCCGGTGGTGAGCGCCGCCGCGTTAATCTGGCGGCAGCACTTGTCCGCGACTTGGATCTACTCATTCTCGATGAGCCGACTAACCACCTGGATATTGAGGGTGTGCAGTGGCTGGCCGATCACGTCCTGTCTCGCCGGGCAGCCCTGGTCGTCGTCACGCACGATCGTTGGTTCCTGGATACCGTTGCAACGAAGACGTGGGAAGTCCACGACGGCACTGTCGATTTCTACGACGGTGGTTATAATGACTGGACTTTTGCTCGTGCCGAGCGTGCGCGTCAGGCCGATGCCGCCGAGCAGCGTCGACAGAATCTCGCTCGTAAGGAACTCGCATGGCTGCGTCGTGGTGCGCCAGCCCGCACGTCGAAGCCGCGCTACCGCATCGAAGCTGCCGAGGCGCTCATCGCCGATGTCCCGGCACCGCGTGATTCCGTGGAGCTGATGGCATTTTCCCAGCGCCGACAGGGCAAGGTGGTCGTGGAGCTGGAGCACGCCTGCCTGGAAACGCCCGATGGCAGGGAATTGCTTAACGACGTCACGTGGCGCCTGGCCCCCGGCGAGCGCATTGGTCTGGTCGGTGTCAACGGCTCGGGTAAGACAACTTTGTTGCGCGCTCTGGCGGGAGACTACCCCTTGAGCGCTGGCAAGCGAATCGAGGGCAAGACTGTGCGCCTGGGGTGGCTGCGCCAGGAACTTGATGATCTTCCGCTGGACATGCGCGTGCTCGATGCAGTGGAGGATGTGGCAACCTACATTGACCTCGGCAAGAAGCAGATTAGTGCCTCGCAGTTGGCCGAGCGGTTGGGCTTTTCCCCGAAGCGGCAGCGCACTCCAATCGCTGACCTCTCCGGTGGTGAGCGGCGTCGCCTGCAGCTCACACGTGTGTTGATGAGTGAGCCGAACTTTCTACTGCTCGATGAGCCGACGAATGACCTGGACATTGATACGCTGCAGGAGCTGGAAGACCTGCTGGACAACTGGCCGGGCACGTTGGTGGTCATCTCCCACGATCGCTATCTGATTGAGCGTATTGCCGATTCAACCTGGGCTCTCTTTGGCGATGGGGAGTTGACGAACCTGCCCGGGGGGATTGGTCAGTACCTGGAGCGCCGCGCGCAGCTGGCGGCTGAGGTGAGTACGGGCTCTGGTGCGCCGAATAATGCTGGCAGTTCTGCCAGCGACCCCGACACAGAATCGAGCCTCTCGGCAGCCGAGCTGCACGCCTTGCGCAAGCAGATGAACGCACTCGAGCGCAAAATGGGCAAGCTTGCTGAAAAAGAAGCGGCCATTAACGAGGAAATGGCAAAAATCAGCGCGGATGTCGACAACCTCGACACCGAGCGTCTGGCCGAACTCGACCGCGAGGCAGCGGAACTGCGCGATGCCCGCGACGAGTTGGAAATGGAATGGCTAGAGCTGGGGGAGCAGGCGGAGGGCTAGCACTAAAGGTAGGTGCTAGCCGAACACCTTAGGTATGTGCCGGGTATTCGTGGTCTGCGTGCCCGGTTCTTTCAATTTGCACCGTGGCGTGTTCAATCCCGTGGACGTCGTGAAGCAGCGCCTGGGTGCGGTCGAGCAGTGCGTGCTCATCGCCGTTGGGGAGCGTATCGCAGCGTACGAGGTGGACAGATGCCAGCAGGTCGCTGCCGTTGAGGGACCAGACATGGAGGTCGTGGACATCGACTACTCCGTCCAGTTCGGACAGGTCAGCGGTGATTTTCTCAGTGTCGACGCCCTTCGGGGTGTACTCCAGCAGCACGTGGAGACAATCGCGTACCAGAACGGCGGCTCGTGGGACGATGAAGAGCGCAATCACGATGGAGACCACCGAGTCAATGGCAGTCCAGCCGGTGTAGGCGATAGCGATGGCGGAGATAATGACGGCGACCGAACCGGCGGCGTCGACAAGCACATGCAGATACGCACCGCGGACGTTGACGCTTTCCTTGGCAGCACCGGCGAGCAGAAACGCTGCAATCACATTGGTGAGCAGGCCGATGACTGCGATGATGAGCATCGACGTGGTTTGAATTTCCGACTGCTCCGCAGAGCCGAAGCGGCGAATCGCGCCCCAGAGGATCACTGCGGCGATGATGAAGACTGTCAGGCCGTTGACGAGAGCGGTCAGAACCTCAACGCGGCGATATCCGTATGTCGCGCGATGATTGGCGCCTCGCTGGGCAATCGCCAAACCAGCAACTGCCATGAGCAGACCCGCAGAGTCCGTCACCATGTGGCCAGCATCTGCCAAGAGTGCCAGCGAACCGGAGACTAGGCCACCGATGAGCTCGGCTAGAAATACAACGAGGGTTAGCCCCGCGGCTGCGAGCAGGCGACGGGCAGGAGTGTTCGCGGGGTCAAAATGAGCGTGGTCATGGCTGTGACCGTGCGCATGCTCCTTCGAATGTGAGTGGCCAGAATGTTCAGTTGCGTCCATAACTCCTAATGATAGCGGGGTTATGCAGGCTCCGGAAGATAGCTGTCAGCCCACGCATAAATCAGATCAGCGGCACGCGCAGCGGACTTTGCGCGGGTGAGCAAGTGGTCCGCGCGATCCAGGCTCATCAGGGATTTTGGATAGCGGGAAACCTGGAAAATCTTCTGCGCGCTGTCGATGCCGACAGTCTGGTCAGTCGGGGAGTGAAGAATCAGCAGTGGTTTGCGCAGTTGACCGAGATAGACCTCTGGGTTGTAGTCCGCCAGCACTTCCAAGAACTCGCGGGAGATGGGAATACCTCGGCCCTCGATCTGCAGAACCTGCGTGCCGTGTTCATCGACAGTCGAAATATCACCGGCGATGCGCACAATGGAGTGAGCCGGGTCGAAAGGCGCTCCGATTGTCGCCACTGCCTTGACCTTCGGCATATCGTGGCCGGCATTCAGTGCCGCTGCGCCACCCAGCGAGTGGCCAATCAGCAGTGATGGCGCCTCGAACTCAGCCTCCATGAAATCGTAGGCAGCCTTGAGGTCATCGATATTGGTCTGGAACGTCGTCTCGCCGAAATCACCCGTGGATTGCCCCAGCCCAGTGAAATCGAACCGGAACGCCGCAATACCCTTCTTTGCCAGCGCCTTACAGGTCCGCGACGCGCCGGGCACCATCCGATTACATGTGAAGCAATGGCCAAACAGCGCCCACGCGCGTGGCGTGCCGTCAGGCAGGTCAATCGATGCTGCCAGCGTCTCGCCGGTCGATCCCGTAAATTTCAGGTGCTTAGTTGGCATAGGTTATATCCGCGCCTCAGTATGTGCTCAGTGTGTACGTTTTCGCTTTACGACGGCCGTTGTGGTGGCGACCGTACGCCATGGTAAACCCGAGCGTCGCAAGTAAGTGAGGGATTGGCCGAAAAATTCGACCAATCCCTCACTTGCCTGCCAGCTGTGAGTTAACGCACCGGAACGCCTGGCCCCAGCGGAATGCCCGCCAGGTACCAAAGGACGAAGAAGAGGAACCAGCCCACCAGCATGCACAGCGAGTACGGGATAGCCAGCGACATTAGGGTGCCAACACCGGCCGGCTTGTAGTACTTCTGCAGGAAGGTCAGTGCCAGCGCGAAGTACGGCGACATCGGCGTAATGATGTTCGTCGGGGAGTCACCGATTCGGAACAGCTGCTGCGAAACTTCTGGAGACACGTTGACGTACATCAGCATCGGCACCACAACGGGTGCCATCAGTGCCCACTGTGCGGAGCCCGAGGTAATCAGCAGGTTGAGGACACCCACCATCAGGACGAAGGCTGCAAAGAGCAAAAGCGGTGGCAGATCTGCCTTAGTCAGGAACTCGGAGCCCTTAATAGCAGTCCACTGGCCGATATTGGACCACTTGAAGTAGGCCGTAAACTGCGAGACCGCGAAGAAGAGCACCATCATTGTGGTCAGCGTGCCCAGACCGCGTTCCATGAATGCTGGCACATCCGCAGAGGAAGTGATGGTCTTGGCTCCGATGCCGTACGCAATACCGACAACGGCGAAGAAGAGGGCAATGGACACCACGACGTCGGTAAGCAGCACGGAATTCAAGATGCCGTCGCCCTCGCCGCGCAGGGGCGAGCCCGGGATGAACAGCGCGGCGAACCAGAGAGCCAGGAAGATAACGGCGGCGATGTTGCCGTAGCGCAGGCCACGGCGCTCGGCGTCGTCCAGAACGAGCTTGTCGCGACCGCTGCTGGAGTTGTCGGAGGAGCTGTCCGGGGCTTTGTTTGCAGCATTCTCTTCAGCGGCCTCCTCCGAGGCACCCGGCTTGGTGAACTCAGCAGCTTCGTGGTCAATGTGGTCTTCGTGGATGGTCTTCTTTACGTGCTTGGTGATGAACAGCTCAGTAACAGCTGTAATAATCAGCGCCAGCACAATCGACGAGGCCATGGTGAAGAAGTAGTTGGCCAGCGGCGAAACCACGTACTCCGAATCCACGAACTGTGCTGCGTTCGTGGAGATACCCGCCAGCAGAACATCGGTGATGTTCAGCACCAGGGAGGAATTGAATCCGGCCGATGAGGCGGCAAAGGCGACCATGGCACCGACAATCGGGTTGCGACCAACCGCGGCGAATGAGGCGGCACCCAGCGGAATGAGGATGACGTAGACAGCGTCGGAGGCAATCGAACCAGTCACACCGGCCAGTGCAACAATGAATGTCAGCAGGACAGGGGAGTGCACCTTGGAAATTGCCGCGCGGATTGCCGAGCCGATGTAACCGGAGTACTCCGCAATTGCGACACCGAGCATGCACACCAGAATCAGGCCAACTGGTGCGAAGTCCGTGAAGTTCGTTACCGCTTCCGAGACCATCTTCTGCAGGTACTCCGCGGTAGCGAGGCTTTCCACCTCGATGATGTCGCCCGACGCTGGGTCCTTGGCCTGCATACCTGCCGCCGCGCCAATCCACGACGAGACGATGACCACACCAGCGAGGATTACGAATAACCAAAATGGATTCGGCAGTGCGTTGCCGATGCGTTCAAGTGTTGCTAGGAACCCCTTTGGCTTCGGTGGCGCTTTATCCGGTTCCAACGTTTTTGACTGTCCCATATATAAATCCCTCTGTGTTAGACGTTGGTAAAAGGTTAGGGGAAAGTAAGTTGCGTCACAACGTAAAAGGCCAGAGGGATGCGTATGCGAACTGCATGCAGGCACATAAGGGAAAGTTAAGGGAATAGCTGTAGCGCTCACTCTTCGGCTAGAGTTAAGCAGGTTATGGGCAAGAAGAAGTCGAAGAAAGAAAAGGTCAGCGCCAACAACGCGGTGGTGGCCACCAATCGTCGTGCCCGCCATGACTACAACATTCTGGACACCTACGAATGCGGTGTCGTTCTCGTGGGCACTGAGGTCAAGGCGCTGCGCGAGGGCAAAGCATCGCTTAACGACGCCTTTGCGACCATCGACGACGGAGAAGTGTGGCTGCGCGGGCTGCATATCCCGGAGTACTCCTACGGTTCGTGGACTAATCACTCACCGCGTCGCTCGCGCAAGCTGTTGTTGCACCGCAAGGAGATTGACACCCTGTGGGGCAAGGTCCGCGATGGCAACAACACGCTTGTACCCCTGAAGCTGTACTTCACCAACGGTCGCTTGAAGGTCGAGCTCGCACTCGCCCGCGGTAAGCAGGATTATGACAAGCGCCAGGACATCAAGCGCCGCACGGAGGAGCGCGAAGCTACTCGTGCGCTGGGCCGTCGTGTGAAGGGGATTCAGGGGTAGAAGAGGTCTTCATTAGAAAAGGCCTCTATTAGAAGGGGAACTCAGTCGCATCGACTGGGAGGATGAGCAGGCCAATGACATTTTCGTGACGGTCAAAGGCAACTCGAGCCATCCACTCGCCGGCTTCATGCTTGAGGGTGGTTATGACGAGGCTTGTGCCGAGAATCTTCGACAGTAGTTTTTGCGAGGTCGGTGCCTTAGTCCTGGTTCCCCCGAGGCTGGTGACTTGGGTGTCGTCGAAAGATTCGAACGCGCCAGTCTCGGTGAGAACGTCTGACCATGCAGAGTAGATGGTGGACCAGGGGAGGTCCTTTCGGAGCTTTGGCGAGATCATGTTGACGGTTTCTGTTTCTTCACCGTTGATGATGTGGCGAAGGAATTTTTCGCCGAGCTCGGCGATATGAGTAGTTTTTGTCGCAGTCATTAATTCTCCTGAAACGGGGTCTGGGACACTTCCGAACCGCTTGAATGCCGCCTGCCGGGAGATATTGAGTGCATTTCCAATCTCTGCCCATGAGTGGCCCGCTGCGCGAGCCTGCGCCACAGCATCCTCAAGTTCTTGTTCGGCAATGTTCTTTGCTTGCAGTCGGTGACGGATTGTCGTCAATGGATCCATGACTGCAGTCAACCATTGGTTGACATAGTTGTCAACCCGGGGTTGACGTTCGGACGGGGGCTGTAGGTCCGCGACGAAGTTTGTTGACTTTTCTCGTCGTAAAGCGTTATTCTTGAACATCCTTCGAGCGCTACGCACATTCCCGCGTTCGAAGGCATTGTATGGGGCTGATATGGTTTCGACACCGTACAGTGAGCCAGGGGAAGCGTGCCGGTGCAGGCTAGAGACCACCGTTTAAGCGTCGTAGCAACTGATTAAGCGCCGAGAACACTCAGCGCGACTACGCTCTCGCTGCCTAATTAAGCGACTAGCGTGTCTGTCAGACCGGGCTTGCCCTTTGGTCCGGACCCTGGCATCGACTTAAAAGGGCTCGCCCGATGGGTGTGCCGTAAGGCTCATTGGGGATCTTCTTACTTGCGGCTGGGCCCGTCATTCGGACATGTTTGCCTGAGCCGAAGGGTCAAGTAGAGGCAATCGTGCGAACTGCGCACGGAGAAGCCCTGGCGAGTTGGCGGTGGACCCGAGTTCAATTCTCGGCAGCTCCACGAACAGCATTCCCCCCGGTTGTTGATGACCGGGGGGTTTGTTGTATCCGGCCTGGTAGTGACTGTTTTTAGTCTACATGATTAATGTCCTGTGGTGGACTCGGATAGACTGGAATCTGGCACAAATCTGGCATATCTGGCACAAATCTGGCACGCGCAGCATGACCACCACAGGCGGAAACAATGGCATTCGGTAGCATTCGAAAACTCAAGTCTGGAAGATTCCAGGCGCGCTACACCTACCGGGGGCAAGACTGTAAAGCCCCGGATACCTTCAAAACCCGCAGCCTTGCGCAAGGCTGGCTGAACGAAGAAGAGAAACTGATTAGTTTCAATGAGTGGACTCACCCGGAGCAGCGGGCGGCGGAAGAGCAGCTAGCGCAGCAGCGCCACGCCCTTACCGTGGAAGCATGGCTAGAGCAGTATCACGACGGCCTTACGGTCCGCGCGTCTACGCTGCAGACTTATCGGCGTACCGTCCGCAACCGCATTACTGACCCACGGCCCCCTGGTGACAAGGACCCGGACATTACCCGGCTTGCTGGTATTCCCCTTGTGGAACTGACTAAATCCGATGTTTACGCGTGGTGGGACGCTATCACCCGTGCTTATGACACCCCGGAAACAAACCAAAAAGCCTATGTGCGGCTTAAGGCAGCGTGCGACGAAGCGGTTCGACGTGAGCTGATAGACCGTAATCCGGTGGAGATTGCGGCGGCTAAGCGGCGCAGCACACGAGAATTACCGTATCTGCCCACCACGGAGGAGTTACACGCCGTCGTCGATGGAATGCGGCCGTCGTACAAGCTGCTGACTGTCCTGTGTTTGTTTCATGGTTTGCGTATCGGTGAAGCAATCGCGGTGGAAGTACAGGACGTAATCAGTGCCGATGTGCCGGTGCCGTATGCCCCTCGGTACTCGATTCGGGTTAGGCAGAACGCGCAGCGGATTACACCGGACGGCGGTAGCACATTCATGCTGGCACAACGGCCTAAGAGCCGGGCGGGTACCAGGGAGGTCCCTTTTATGCCGTCAATGGTGCCGTTGTTGTGGGAGCACCTGGCTAAGCATGTAGCCCCGGAACCGGTGGAACTCAATCAGGCTGCAGACCTCGGAGGCGGCACACGCCCGGCCCGATTGCTGACCACCACAAGCAAGGGTGAAATTGTTTTTGACACGTCTTATAGGGCGGTGCTGGAGCGGGCTGTGAAGCGGGCGGGTGTGTCTGAGCGGATTAAACCGCATTCGGGTAGGCGCTGGTTGGTGACCCGGCTTGCGGAAGAGGGTGCGCATGTAAAAGAGATTGGCCGGATTCTCGGTGATGATGATTTGAGTGTGATTATGGGCGTTTACATGTTGGTTCGCACGTCGAGGACTACGGAGCTTATAGGCATTGTGGACGCGTCGGTTGCGGCGGCGCAGCCGAAAGAGCAGGGGCAGGAGTAGGCGGCATGGTCAAAAAGAAAAGTGAGCGGTGGAAAACGCCGGAGCCTGAGAGGTGGGGCGTAGTCCGTGTTATCGACCGGGGCAAAGTTCTGGGAGAGATTGTCGTATTCCCGGATGCTGGGGATATTTACGTGGACCCCAGGAAGTCGGGGGTCCAATACCTAGAAGATGGGGACACTCTTCCTGCAAGGTCGATTTACAGCAAAGTTGTAATTCACGACCCGGAGGCGTTTTTCAAGGGGCGTTATTGGCCGCCAGAGTTCGGTACAGAGCGGCACCCTCTTACTCTTGGTGAAGTTCTACGCTGTGTTCAGTCCTATTATCAGTTCCCTGATTTTTCTGTGTCTCGTGAGAAGTTGGGCCGCGTGATGTTGGAGCTATGGCGTAACGGTAAAGAAACTATTGAGTATCGGGACCTTCAGAAACTGTTGGGAATGCGTTAAATGAAAAAGTCTGAACGTGACCGTCCTGCTGGTCTAATTGTTCGCGTGCGTGACGGGAAATACATCATGGGGGATTTGTCGGCATACGTGAGGCTCGATAGCGGTATGGAAATAGATGGGGTTTACGTAACAAACCGATGGGGAGAGGATTACCTTCCGGGTTGGGCAGTGGGGCCAAATGACCGAACGAAGCAAATTTGGATAGAGGAGCGAAATGAGCAGGTAGAGAGCGGTGCGCAGTTAGTGAGGCGGGTTCGCTATGTAGTGTTCCCTGATTTTCGTATTCGTGAAGAGAAATTAGCGCCGGTGGTTAATAAGTTGCAGATGGCTGGTGTGCGTGAAATTCAGTATTTGGCAATACGGCAGGCGCTGGGAATGTAGAAGCTCCAGAGGTCCATGCGTGAGCATATGGGGGCGTGCTAGAGTGTGGTTGATTCTTCACATTTGTTTGAGCCGTGACACTGTAGTGAAGTAACCATTTAGCTAGGTGGTTTACCGCCATAGGCGGGGTTAAGACGGCAGATGACAGAGTTTCTACTGTCCCTAGCACCTAAAGGCGGTGCTTTGTAGTAAAAGCCCTGATTCGTTGGGGGTTACTACTCGTACCTAAAAACGGGTACGTGGGAAAGTAGTTCTGTTATGACTGGTGCAGCAACTCGCGCCACCACGAAAACCACCACCGCAGCCGCTCGCGGCAAGCAGCTTAAGCCCCGACACATGGGCAGCGTAAAAGACGCTGCAGAGCGTTGGGCAATCAGCGAAAAGACTATTCGGCGCATGATTAACGCCGGGGAGCTCGTCGGTTACTATCCGACACCCCGCGCCCTGCGTGTGGACTTTTTTGAGCTCGATTCCCTCATGGAGTCCCGCGCCACTCGTAAGGTGGTGGCGTAACGCATGACCACCAACTACACCCCAGCTGATTTACTGGCCTACCTCAAGGAAAATGGGCTAATCGACGCGGCGATTGAAGCGCTGTACACACTCGCAGACGATATGAGCGCGTCCGAACAGGCAGACTTCGCGGTAACTGTTCTGGAGTCCCTGCAGAAGATTATCGCGTATGAGGTTCGGGTCCACCGGCTCGATACCGCCACGCGCTACAGCAATGGCGTGCCGTTGACTGTCACCGGGCTAGAGCCGTATGAGGAAGTCGATACCGACGGCGTGCGGCATACGGGAGTACGCCCGTTTACCACCTGTATGCACCCCAGTGGTGCGGTAATCCACCCGGCTATCGACAACGGCGGGGAGGTGGCGTAACCCGTGGTTGAAAAGAATATCCCCGCGCCGGTGAGACACGGGGCATTCGCAGAATCAACTCCCAATTTTATCATTTACCAGCAGCTGCACGTGTGCTTTGGATACTCGAAAGACATGCGGAAGTGTGCCCGTGAAGTCGCTGGGAAACTCGCAGCGATTGAGCAATTCGGAAGCGTGGACATGAGCGCCTGGGAATCAACGCTAACAGTCCATGAACTGCGGTTGTTGTGGGAACTGGCAACACCACAGCAGCGCCGGGCGGTTGAAGAGCTAGCGGACGTGATTAAGCACAGGGACGGTGCGGCGTGAGCAAGCAGCGAACACGGTACACACTGGACCAGCTAGAGAATGTTGAACCGCTGGAATATCAGGTGTTCACCTCCTCGCAGGCAATGCGGAAAATCTGGCATAGAAGCATCGCCCGGCGTATGTCCCCGTGGGGAGTGCTGGCAAACGTGCTGGCCTATGTCAGTGTGGCGATTCCCCCACTTGTTCAAACCCCACCAATCCTAGGAGGCTATGGGTCGCTAAATCTGCTGGTTGGTCTGGTCGGTTCCTCTGGAGCGGGTAAAGGCGCGTCACAGGCCGTAGCCCGTGAACTCCTGTTGTTCAAGCAGTACGACGCGGGCGGCCTCGATGTTGATATTGAGGAGTTCCCACTGGGCACCGGTCAGGGTGTAGCACAGGTGTTTAAGCCACCGGCCAAAGACGAGGACCGGCCGCAGATTGACCGCGCCCTGTTCGTCGCCACTGAAATTGATGGGCTGGCAGCAAGCACTCAGCAACGCGGCGCAACAATCATGACGGTGCTCCGTCAGGTCTGGTCAGGAGAAAACCCCGGGGCCGTCAACGGCAGCCGGGAGACTACCCGCAATATCCCGGCCCACTCATACAGGGCTAGCCTGCTGTGTGGAATCCAACCGGAACGCTCCGCAGCACTACTCAATGAACACGAGCTAGCAGGCGGCACTCCTCAAAGGTGGTTGTGGCTGGAAGTAGCACGCTACCCCGGCCGGGAGCGCCGGGCCGATAAGGAACTGGCCGCCGGGCCGCTAACGGTTGTGATGCCGAAGTCCTTTGCCCCGCCGGAGTCCAAAACACAGCAGCACCCGAAGCCGGTAACCATTGATGTGCCGGAGGAGGCGGAGACAGAAACTGTTGAGCTCTACGAGGAAAATCAACTCAAAGATGACGGCTCGGTCCATACGCACCGCAACCTAACCAGAATCAAAGTTGCGTGCCTGCTGGCCGTCCTCAATGGCAGCAAAGCCAACGGTCGCATTGCGGTAACCCCCGATGAATGGCGCATTGCCGGGCTGGTCATGGATAAGTCAGACCAAGCACGACAGCGGTGCGAGACAGCGTTAAAGGCAGCAGAGTCACGGGATAAGACACGCCGCATTGTTGAAGACGAAGTAGCGCGTGACGACGCGCGCAGGCAGACGGCAATCAATTGGGTTCGCCGCAGAGTTCACCACGGATTCTTTGACGATTGGGTTATCGGTGGTGCTGCACGCAACAGCGCTGATAGTAAATTGCGTGGTCAGTTTCCGGGCGCGCTGCACTACGTCGTTGACCATGACAAGCTACTTGAGCGCGTTCCACTCATGGACCGCAGCGGCAAGAATCAGGCGCGCGACAAAGACGGATTGCCTGAATACCAGTACCGGAAGCTAGGCAGGTAGCTGGGCAGGGGTGCGGCTCCAATCCCCCAACGCCCCAACCCTGGTTAGAGGGGGTTTTCAGCCCCCAAAATCCGGCCCCAATCCTCCAAACCCTACACAGCCACCCCCATAACTTTGGGGTTTTGGGGCGCCGGTTTGGGGCCTAAAAACATGCCCTGAGCTGCATTGGGGTTTTGGGGCTTTGGAGAACGGGATACAAACAGCCCGGCGCGCCGGGCGGTCCTGTGTGTAGCTGTAACCCCCGGGGGCTATCCCCTCCGTGAGAATAATCCCGCCCCCCATTGCGCAGGCGGCGGGGGCTGGTTACAGGTCTGGAGTTCCACAGCCCCAGGGGGTGACCCCCTCCCTGGCCTGTCGTGTCGGCCGGAAGGCAATGGTGCTCTGTTCGTGTACGGGTTTGAGCATTTTCGGTTTTTTCGGCATCGGTGGCAGCGGACGGCAGCGTGAAGAGGTTCAGCACCACACGAAAACGTTTGTGAAGTGAACTAGTATGAAAACATGATGGTTCACGCACCAAACACATCTGAGCAGCAGGCGATAGAAACCAGACTCGCCACAGCACTGACCACTATTGCGCGGCTAGCCGGGAACCTCGATGACCTCATTGGAGGTCATGGCCTGGTGCGGCGTGTCTGCTACCACGGTGCGTAATTGGCGGCGCGCCGGAAAGTTACAAGGATTCTGGTCCGGTAGGAAATGGGTCTACAGAACCAGCGACGTGCTGAAGGTAAAAGAAGAAATGGAGCAGCGCCGGGCCGGATAACAGATAGGCCCCCCACGAAATCTTAAGGCGGTGGCTCGCCCGCGACTCTCTCGGTTCACTGTGCTTGCTTGTCTCTCTCTCCTTTTGTTTTGTGGTGCTAATTAGTGGGGTGGGGAGGGAACCCCGGCGGCTCCTGGAAGCAAAAAGGGCACTGCGTTGTTGCGGTACCTCCCCCGGTTGGCTGGCGGTGTCGAACAGGCCCAAGAACAGGGGTTGGGTCGCTGCTACTCGGTGGCGGTTGCTACTGGTGGCAGGCTGTTTTAAGGGCGTGGTGTGCCGTAAACTATTGGTGTCAAAACGTAAAGGGCATGTGAGGTGTTGTTGTGGGGCAGAACGCTAGTAGGTGGCAAGCACAGTTTGATGAACTCACGGCGCTGATTCGGTCGCTGGAGGAGATGGAGCCTATGCCTGCGAAAGAGATTGTGGCGGCGTATGCGCAGCGGGCGCGTGCGATTGAGGAATTGGAGAAATCTCCATTTGGTAGGCGGTAGCGGCTGGGGTGAATGTCCCACCGGTGGGAAATCAGTGCGGCCCTGGCAGGTGTTCCAAATGCCCCACGTGAAGCCGTGAGCGCTAGAGGTTTTGAAACTTTCAAGATTCGGTGCTGGTGGCAGTGACCCAATTGCCTGCTATTTGCAAGTTGTAAATATCTCGATGTGTTCCCGTGAGCCTTGGGCATAATCCATAATTCTGGATTTTGAATTACAGGGTTACGCGGTGAGCACGGTCATTATGACCGGGGTAGGCATGGCCGTCGTGCCCTGGATGACTTTTTTCGGAAAATGGAAGAAAGTGTTCTCGGTCAATAATGACCGGGTAGAAAACCGCAATTTAGTAATTGCCCCTGGTGTGTCGTGAGCCGGTGCTGTTAAAGGGGGTCGCGATTCGCTACCCCGTTGTGTCTTGGAGGATATGCCCGAATCCGGGCAATATTCACCCGCGCTACCGACTTATGCAGAGTGGGCAAATTGCCCACTTTGAAACTCGGAAGAACTTCCGTTTGTTGGAGGATTCTCCATTATCCGCGCATAGTTTCCGCGCTGTCTTTCGGTTGAGCGATGTCCACAATGTCCAGTGCTAGGGACGCGGGAATCCTGAACGTTGGCCAGTGGCCTTCCATGTCCTTTTCCAGGCGTTGAATGTTCCTGCAGGCTGGGCATGGGTAGTACTCAACGGACAGCGGCACGCCGTTGCTATCAATCTTGACGGGGGTTGCGTTCTGCCGGGAGATGAACTTTCCACATGCGGCGTGGTCGCCTGCTTCTGTTTGGCGGACGATGGTGTGGGCGGCCCGGCGGCGGCGCTTATGCCTGCTATTCGCTGACTCGGTTGCAGTAATCTTTGGATTGGTAGACATGGTGGCAGTCCTTTCAAATGGTTTTGGGCGGCTGTTTTTGGAAAATCTGGCACAAATCTGGCACGCCCGAACAGTGGGTTATCTCAATAAGTCTCCTACCAGCGCGTTAGCGGTTTTATAGTGGAACCTCGGCAGCTCCACGGATAGGGAATCCCCGGTCATTATGGCCGGGGATTTTCTTTTGCATAATAGTCTTTATTTTTGTCTTTTGGCAGTGGGTTAGGATGTAGCGAATAAGGGTGCGATGAGTATATGTCTTTGCCCTAAAGAAGTGTGTTATTCAGGGGCATGAATTTATCTCTTGGCGGGATTTAATAGTGTGAAAATATGTCAGGTAATGCTAATTGAACATTTTCAGTTTAGGCCTCTGAACTCGTGTAATGGTAATTATCCCGGCATTATGGGGGTATGGGTAAAGCGCGCAGTATTTTAAAGGAATACCGTCTTCTAGTTGCTGTGGCAATTGAACTCATTGTTGTACTTATTCTGCATTTCGCAGGTTTGACCGACGCTGCTCAAATTGTCGCAACTGTCTTTGTTGGATTTGTCATTCTATTGACGACATTCGACATGATAAAGCAGGTAATGCGGCGGGAGTTCGGGCTAGATATTCTCGCCGTAATAGCGATGATTGCGACCCTGGCGGTGGGGGAATACATCGCAGCATCGATTATCGCCCTCATGCTCACCGGTGGTGAGGCGCTGGAAACCTATGCGGCTTACCGTGCAAAGCGGGATCTGCGAAGCCTGCTAGATCGTGCGCCGCACATGGCCCGTCGCCTGCCCTCGCTGGACGCGGCGCCGGACGAGGCGGAGGAAATTCTCGTTGAGGATGCGGCTAAAGGGGACTACCTGCTGGTGCGTCCTTCTGAAGTCATTCCGGTTGACGGCGTGACCTTGGATAAGACAGCCGTCGATGAGTCATCGCTGACAGGTGAAGCTGGATCCGTCCACAAGGAGGTTGGCGATACCATTCTGTCCGGTTCTGTTAATGGAACCCAGGCGATTCGTATTCAAGCTACCAAGTCTGCCGCGGATTCTCAGTATCAGAAGATCATTGCCTTGGTGCGTCAGGCAGAAGACCAGCAGGCGCCAATAGTGCGTGTGGCAGACCGCTATGCAGTGCCTTTTACGGTTGTTTCGCTTGTTATCGCGGCTGTGGCGTGGGCTATTAGCGGCGATCCTGTGCGTTTTGCCGAGGTTCTGGTCCTGGCCACGCCGTGCCCGCTACTCATCGGTGCTCCGGTGGCCTTTCTCGGTGGTATGAGTCGTGCGTCCAATGCTGGTGTGATTGTTAAGGGCGGGGCTGTTCTCGAGAGCCTTGCGGCTGCTAAATCGATTGCCTTCGATAAGACCGGCACGCTGACCTATGGTCATCCCACAGTCGCTGAAATCCACACGGTGGACGTTGACCGTGATCATCTGCTCGCTTACACTGCGGCAGCCGAGCAGTTCTCCACGCATGTCCTGGCTGCCAGTATTATCGAGGCGGCCGACAGCCTTGAACTGCCAGTGGCCGAAGATGGCACAGAGGTGGATGCCGAAGGCGTGGAAGCCACGGTCGACGGGGGTAAAGTGCGTGTTGGCACGCTGGACTTTATTCGTCGGGTAGCTCCGGAGGCTCGGGAATTCGACTTTCGTCACGGGCAGACGGCGGCATACGTCACCATTGACAACAAATACGCCGGAGCCCTGATTATGGACGACCAGCCACGGGAAAATGCAGCCGAACTAGTGAGTGCACTGAACTCGCACGGTTTTGAGCGCACGGTAGTTCTTACCGGAGATAACGCCAACACTGCGCACGCAATCGCCGGTCAGGTGGGTGTGACCGAATGCCATGCTTCCTTGCTGCCACAGGACAAGGTGCGACTGCTGAAGGAAATGGAGCCGCACCCGGTCATTATGGTGGGCGATGGCATCAATGATGCCCCGGTCCTCGCCGCGGCCGGTGTCGGAATCGCCATGGGCGCTCGCGGTGACACAGAAGCATCTGAGGCTGCCGATGTCGTTATTACCCGCGATGACATTTCCCGTGTGGCCCGGGCAATCGACATTGGTCGGTGGACTCTGACAGTGGCAAAAACCGCAATCTGGATCGGTATTATCCTGTCAGTAGTGCTCATGCTCATCGCCGCTTTTGGCTACATTCCAGCCATTGTGGGTGCGCTGCTCCAAGAGGTCATCGACCTGGCAACAATTCTCTACGCCCTTCGAGCCTTGAAGGGGCCCGAGCGTATTGAGGTCAGCGCGGACTCGCGGACCTGAGCAGTGCGCCTGCACTGGGGGCTGCGTTACTGCGGCAGTGGAGCTTAGAAAGTCGACTTGTAGACGTTGGCAATCGTCGTGCCGGCAACCCGCGAACCGTGGATTGTCGGGTGGTTGGTCATGTAGTAGGTGGCAGTGTCGGTGTCCAGAATTGCGGAAACCTGGCGCTCGCCATCGCGGCCACACATGGCGACATCGATATTGGCGATCTCCTTCATGTTGACGAAACCAACCTGAGTCTCGTTAGCAGCCGCAATTTGGCGGTTCTGCAGAGCCATCTCGATGTCGTGGAGACCTGCAGCTGGAATGCGCGGAGCAAAGCCATTAGCGTTAATCGGGCAAGCGTAGTGCACCGGATCTGCGGAAGTGAAGGCAGGGTAGCCAATCAGCATGATTCGCGCAGTCGAGTTAGCTGCCTTAATCTTGTTCAGAGCCTGGACAACATTGACGTGGTAGAGCCGGTCCTGGTCCGCAGGGGACATGAACGGGTTACGCCAAATGTCATTTGCGCCGACGAAGACGGTAACCAGCTGGGTATTCGGGCCAAGCGAGCCTCGTGCAATGGCATCATCCACCTGGCCCAGGAGGGTCTTGCGGGGCTCGTTCGGGGTGAACGCGTTGGTGCCGGCGCAGGCGTAATCGTGCAGCTCGAGGCCAGTCTGTGCTGCGATGTGGGAACCAATGTTGTCTGTCGCCGACGAGCAGCCGCTCCTGCTCCACGCAGTCGGTGCGGACTCATTCGGGTTAGCCGCGAAAGAGTCACCGAAGGCAACGTAGTTGCCGGACGGGAGACCTGCCACTCCTTGGGCATTGGCAATACCGCCAGCGAGAAGGGAAGCTGCTAGCGTCGAAGCAGCGGCTGCCGACGTTACTGCTCGGCGAACAACATTGTTCTTCATAATGTCAAACCTCTTAGTAGAAAACTGACGGTCTTGGGAGGCTAGTGAAAGCCGAATGTGTCTCAGGTTCCCATCAGCTAATGGTTAACAGAAGCTGAACGCACACGTTTATCACTTTGTTATCTAACTTGGTTTGGTGGCCGTTGTCAACAGCTTTCCGCGGTTTCACTTCGGCCGTGGCATCAATCACTTAATCCCTGGCCAGGTGTGAAAACCGTTAACTGGATTGAGTGACTGAGGTGGCAAGTCCTCTGGGATTTCCTCTAAGGCTCGTTTTCTATTCGCCGCCAAACGTTGAATACAGTGCAGCGATGACACCGTCAGCTACTCCTGAACCATCCTTTAGTTCAATCTCATCTTCGGCAAAGGGGCCACGCTCATCCAGCTCTGCTTCCGTGGGGCGCGGCTGAATCAGCGTCAGGTGCGGGCCCTCACTGATAACTCCGCTGAAGAGACGCGCCTGGCGAGCAGCCTTGCCATCCGCCTGGGACCGTACCTCGTCCAAAGATGCCCCTTCAAAACTGTCCGCCTGTTCCGGAGCGATAACCATGATCTCCTGCGCCAGCACGGCACCGACGACACCTGCGGGCCATGACGTACGGGCGATGAAATCCGCCAGTTCAGGGCTGCCGCCTTCAATTCCCTCGGGGAGAGGTTCCTGCGCAATGACGGTCAGTGGGGCGCTATCAATCAGCTCGTCGGCAAGCACGTCGGCAAGCGCGGCAGTGGGGACGAGGGCGAAGAGACTCGGAGCGCGGTCCCAACCTTCGGCGTGGACGTATTCGACGGCCTCGCGCACGGCGCGATTGAGTGCCTGCTGGCTGAGGTGAGTCTGAGTGCTGCTGTTATCGCTCATGGCGCTTGACGACGACCCTTTCCTGGCAACGCTGTAAAAACAGCATCCTTAGTCAAATATTAAGAACTTTATTTAGAGTAGATGACGGATAAGCGTACGACCGACTTGCAAGCTAGCTGGCAAGTCAAGCTCAACTTGGACAGGAGAGACGTTGTCTCTAAACCAGACTCGACCGAGACGATCGGCCGGTGGTCGCCCAGGATGGCTGGCAATTACCGTGTTGGTGATTGCTGCGCTGACCTTTGTGATACCCATCGCCGTCAATCTTTATACGGACTTTCAATGGTTCGGTGAAGTGGGCTATAGAGGAGTCTTCGGCACCACGTGGCTCACTCGCATCGTCCTGTTTGTCATCGTAGGCCTGATAACAGGCGCACTGACATTCCTATCTATGTGGTTGGCGTGGCGCTCGCGTCCCGTTGACCTGGGGCTGACGGATCCCCGTAGCCCACAGGCTGTGTACCGACGAATGGCGGAATCCGGCTCGAAGTCGATGTTTACGACGCTGCCCATCGTCTTCGGCGTGCTCGGTGGCCTCGTGGGGCAGGGGAATTGGCAGACAGTCCAGCTGTTCTTAAACCGTCAGCCCTTTGGAGAGACCGACCCGCAGTACGGCAAGGACTTGGGCTTCTATGCTTTCCAGCTGCCACTGTGGTCGTACATCGTCTCGACACTGGTTGTTCTGGTAGTTATTGCGTTCCTGCTGTCGCTGGTGACGCATTACTTCCTCGGTGGTATCCGTGCAGGCAACCCAACCACAGGTGAGAAGACCCGCGTCTCTAACGCAGCTCGTGCTCAACTGGCATGCTGGGCTGGTGTCTTCATGCTGCTCAAGGCTGTGTCGTACTGGCTGGACCGCTATGAGCTGCTGAATAACAAGCAAAAGACCTTCACTGGTGGTTCCTACACAGATATTAATGCGCTGCTGCCGGCGAAGATTACGCTGCTGGTCATCGCAATTGTCGTGGCCGCCGCGTTCTTCGCTTCCATCTTCCTGCGCAATCTCTCCATCCCGGCGTTTGCCACCGTGTTGATGCTGGTCTCCGCAGGTCTGATTGGTGTTGCCTGGCCGCTGGCCGTTGAGCAGTTCTCGGTTAACCCGAACCGCGCCTCCAAGGAGCGCGAGTACATTGCGCGCAATATTGAATCGACGCGCTATCACTACGGGCTTACCGACAACAAGGTCAAGGTTGAGCGCGACTGGGGTGTGCCCGTTGAAAAGGAAGGCGATAAGGAGGCAGCGAAGGAAGGCGCGGATTCGATTTCGCGCGATGCCGCGACACTGGCCAATATCCGAATTCTGGATCCAGAGGTCCTGCCGCGTACCTTCACTCAGCAGCGCCAGCTGAAGAACTTCTACGGTTTCTCCGATCCATTGGCCATCGACCGCTATGAAATCGATGGTGAGTCCCGCGACTTCATCGTCGCCGCTCGTGAGCTGAACCCGCAGACTCTGCAGGGCAACCAGACTGACTGGATTAACCGCCACACGGTCTACACCCACGGCAATGGTTTCGTTGCCGCGCCGGCCAACAAGGTCGACGAGGTTGCGTCCGAGTCTGGTTCTGCCCGCGGTGGTTACCCGCTGTACACCGTGGCTGACCTGTTCGAGTCCGAGGACCCGAATGGCATGAACCTGAACCTGAAGCAGCCGCGCATTTACTACGGTCCGGTCATTGCTAATAGTGATGCCGACTACGCAATTGTCGGCGGCAACGGCGACGGCAATGACTACGAGTATGATGCCGATGGCCGTAACTTCACTTACGACGGTGAGGGCGGTGTTGGTGTCGGCGGGCTTGTCAGCCGCATGATTTTCGCTACCCGCTACCAGGAGCTCAACATCCTGCTGTCCGACCGAATTGGTCCGGACTCCAAGATCATCTACAACCGCGATCCGCGTGACCGCGTTCAGAAGGTCGCACCGTGGTTGACTACGGACACCAAGACCTACCCGGCTGTGGTCGACGGCCGAATGAAGTGGATCGTCGACGGCTACACCACGCTGGCCAAGATGCCGTACTCCCAGCGCATGAGCCTCCAGGAGACCACGCAGGACTCCATTAACCCGGATGGCACTCCGCGCCCGCTGCCGAACAGCGAGGTCAGCTACATCCGCAACTCGGTCAAGGCGACCGTCGACGCATACGACGGCACCGTTGACCTCTACGAGTTCGATGAGAATGATCCGGTGCTGAAGGCCTGGGAGGGTGTCTTCCCAGGTGTGGTGAAGCCGAAGGCTGAAATTACGGAAGAACTGCAGGAGCACCTGCGTTACCCGGAGGACTTGTTCAAGGTCCAGCGTGAGCTGATGGCCAAGTACCATGTCAGCGATCCGGGCGTGTTCTTCGCTAACGATTCCTTCTGGTCTGTCCCGTCCGACCCGACCGCGCCGGAAGAGCAGAAGCTCTCCCAGCCGCCGTACTACGTTGTTGCTTCCGATCCGGAGACTGGTAAGCCCAGCTTCCAGCTGATTTCCGCTTTCCGTGGTCTGGAGCGAGAGTTCCTCGCTGCGCAGATGAGTGCGTCCTCTGATCCGGAGACCTACGGCCGCATCACCATCCGTGCCCTGCCGACCAATACCCAGACCATGGGTCCACGTCAGGCGCAGGACACGATGATGTCCGCCGACGAGGTCGCTCAGGACCGAACCCTGCTCGAGGGCACGAACGTGGTCACCAACGGCAACCTACTGACGCTGCCGGTCGGCGACGGCGAGATTCTCTACGTCGAACCGGTCTACACTCAGCGCAAGGGGCAGGAGACCGCGTTCCCGAAGCTGCTGCGTATTCTCGTCGCTTACCGAGGTCAGGTGGGCTACGGCGCTACGGTTACCGAGGCCCTGAGCCAGGTTGGCATCGACGCTTCTGCCGTGACCAAGGTTCGCGGTGAGGAAGAGGCCGAGGAGCAGCCGGCGGATAAGGACAAGGAAACCGCCGATGCCGCGACTGACACTGAGTCCGACAACGAGAAGCCGAAGGAAGAGCGCAAGGTCGATGTCGCCGCGCGTGACGACGCCGCTCGCCGTATCTCCGACGCGCTACAGAAGCTTAACGACGCCCAGAAGAACGGTGACTACGCAGCGCAAGGCCAGGCACTTGCCGAGCTCGATCGCGCTGCCGCTGACTACCAGAAGGCTAACGGGCAGTAAGGCTTAGAGCGAGTAAGGCTTGCGGTGAGTAATTGACCGAGAATCATAGGTTCTTATGGCCTAGAGGATCCCCAGGTTGTAGCGAAACCGGCTATGACCTGGGGATTGGTCTTTGTTGGGAACGCCGTGCTACAGTTACTTCTCGTTGGCCGGAGAGGTCAGCGCCCGCTGTGAGTGCTTGTAAAAGCCAGGACAGTTGACGCGGGGTGGAGCAGTTCGGTAGCTCGCTGGGCTCATAACCCAGAGGTCGTTGGTTCGAATCCAGCCCCCGCCACCAATTTCCAAGCCCCTACCAGTGGAAACGCTGGTAGGGGCTTTAGTTATTTCTCTTAAGGAGCACGTGGGTTAAGGCGGGTTAAGGCTCAAAAAGTGTGTCCGATTGGGCTGATTTTTAGCAGTTGATCTG
>NZ_CAMQAZ010000015.1 GCF_946998835.1 uncultured Corynebacterium sp.
AAGAGTCAAGTGCTCTACCAATTGAGCTAAAGCCCCATACACCGAGCAATTATACCTTGTTCGGTAGTGGGCCTAGGAGGACTTGAACCTCCGACCCCTTCGTTATCAGCGAAGTGCTCTAACCGCCTGAGCTATAGGCCCCGTGGAACGAGATATAACTTAACCCGTAACCATGACACTTCACAAATCGCCTGGTCAGAGGCCTAAATATTGAGCTAAAAAGCAGTCATTAAGTAGTCATTACAACTACTCCATGACCAGTTCACTTAAAAACACCTCTGAACCAACGCGACCCCGGGGCCACCGAACGGGGGTGACACCGGGGCCATAAGGAGGCAAGGCAGCCTAGCTGTCGTCGGCAAGCGAGATCTTGAGACCTCCAACGAGACCGCCGCAGGCGTTGTAGATGACCGCACCGAGGGCCATGAACCCAATCGACAGCACCCACCACAGCGCGCCAACAGCGGCTGCCAGGCCGAGCACGAGACCCGCGCCGATGGAGTCCTCCCCGCCAATCAATTCACTGATGGGGGCGAGCAGCCCCATCCCGGAGAGCAAAAGGTAGAGCAGGCCGACCGCGGCAAGCCAGACGAGGAAGCCAATGAAGCCAGTGGCCGCCGTAATGCGCATGGCGGACCAGGGGCTCACCTTGTCGACTACCAAGTTAGTTTCGGCCATGCGCTTACTCCTTCTCCGCCTCCGAGTCACCGGACTCAGCGGCACCGGTGCTCTTGGTGGTGCCGGTGCGCTTCGGGACTACGTCCAAGGTTCCAGCCTCAGAGACCTTGGAAGCGGTCTCCTCGCCCTCATCCTCAACGTTGCGGTCGATAGCCAGCAGCTCCACACCGTCAGCGAGATTGACCAGGCGCACGCCCTTAGTGGCACGCGAGGTAGCGCGAATCTCGTTGACGTTGGTGCGGATGATGTCGCCAGCGGAGGTGACAGCGAAGATTTCGTCGTCGTTGTCGACCACCAGGGCGCCCATCAGCGGACCACGCTTCGGGTCATACTTCAGCGTCAGGACGCCCATACCGCCGCGATTCTGCGGGGTGTACTCGCTGAGCTTGGTCTTCTTGCCGAAGCCACCAGTCGTAGCGACCAGCAGGTTGTGATCTTCCTCGACCACAACCATGCTGAGCAGCTTGTCATCGCCCTTGAAGCGCATGCCCTGGACACCAGCGGTGGCGCGGCCCATCGGGCGCAGCGCGTCGTCGGAGGCCGTGAAGCGGATGGCCTGTCCGCGCTCGGAGACGAGCAGCAGGTCATCGTCAGCAGAGCACAGACGAGCACCAATCAGGGAGTCGCCTTCGCGCAGGTTGATGGCAATCAGGCCAGCGGAGCGTGCGGACTCGTAGTCCTCCAGGCGGGACTTCTTGACCTTGCCTTCGCTGGTGGCCAGCACCAGGTACGGACTGTCCTGGTAGCTCTGAATCTGCAGCACCTCGGCGATGCGCTCTTCCGGCTGGAACTCCAGCAGGTTGGCAACATGCTGACCGCGGGCGGCGCGAGTGGCCTCCGGCAGTTCGTAGGCCTTGAGACGGTAGACGCGCCCCTTATTGGTGAAGAACAGAATCCAGTCGTGCGTGGAGCAGACGAAGAAGTGGCGGACAATGTCGTCCTGCTTCAGGTCCGCACCGCGCACGCCCTTGCCACCACGGCGCTGTGCCTTGTAGGCATCAACCTTGGTGCGCTTGGCGTAGCCCGTGGAAGTGATGGTCACAACCACGTTCTCGCGGGCGATGAGGTCCTCTTCGGTGACGTCGCCTTCAGCGGCCACGATCTGGGTACGACGGTCATCGCCGTACTTCTCCACTACCTCGCCCAGCTCTTCCTTAACGATGGCGCGCTGACGCTCCGGCTTGGCCAGGATGTCCTTCAGGTCGGCAATCTCGAGTTCGATCTCGGCCAACTCGTCGATAATCTTCTGGCGCTCCAGGGCAGCCAGACGGCGCAGCTGCATCGCCAGGATGGCGTCGGCCTGAATCTCGTCAATCTCGAGCAGCCCCATCAGGCCGGTACGCGCGGTATCGACCGTGGCAGACCGGCGAATCAGGGCGATGACCTCGTCCAACATATCCAGGGCCTTGACCAGGCCGCGCAGGATATGGGCACGCTTTTCCTTCTCGTCCAGGCGGAACTGGGTCCGTCGAACAATGACCTCGATCTGGTGGGCGACGTACAGCGTCACCATCTGGTCAATGCGCAGCGTACGCGGCACACCGTCGACGATGGCGAGCATGTTCGCACCGAAGCTGGTCTGCAGCTGGGAGTGCTTGTACAGGTTGTTCAGCACCACACGCGGCACGGCGTCGCGCTTGAGCTTGACGACGATACGCATGCCCCACTTCAGGTCGGATTCGTCATCAATCGAGGCGATGCCCTGCAGACGCCCATCCTTGACCTGATCCGCAATATTGGCGATCATGCGGTCCGGGTTGACCTGGTACGGCAGCTCGGTGATGACAATCGACTGACGAGTGCCCTCCTGCTCAATCGAGGTCACACCGCGCATGCGGATTGAACCGCGGCCGGTGGTGTAGGCCTCCTTGATGCCCTTGTCGCCGACAATCTGGGCGGCAGTTGGGAAATCCGGGCCCTTGATGCGCTCCATGACCGCATCCAGCGTGGTCTTTTCATCCGCTTCCGGGTTGTCCAGGCACCAGTTGATGGCATCCGCCACCTCACGCAGGTTGTGCGGCGGGATGTTGGTGGCCATACCGACGGCAATACCGCCGGAACCGTTCATCAGCAGCTGCGGGACACGCGACGGCAGAATAACTGGCTCTGTCGTACGACCGTCGTAGTTCGGCTGGAAATCGACGGTGTTTTCGCGAATGTCGCGGACCATTTCCATGGCCAACGGCGTCAGACGGGCCTCCGTGTAACGCATAGCTGCGGGGCCGTCGTCACCGCGGGAGCCGAAGTTACCCTGACCGTCGACAAGCGGATAGCGCATGGACCACGGCTGCGCCATGCGCACCATGGTGTCGTAAATAGCGCTGTCGCCGTGCGGGTGGTAGTTACCCATCGTGTCCGAGACCGGTTTTGCGGACTTCACATATCCGCGCTCCGGGCGGTAGCCGTTGTCGAACATGGCGTAGAGAATGCGGCGGTGCACTGGCTTGAGACCGTCTCGGATCTCCGGCAGCGCACGGCCAACAATCACGCTCATGGCGTAGTCGATATAGCTCGACTGCATCTCTTCATTGATGTCGATCGGGCGAACTTGGTGGCCCAATACTCCACTTCCGAAGGATGAGCCGTCGTTGTTGTTATCGTCGCTCAATGACTGCTTCCTTTACTTACAAGAGGTTCGCATCCATTCTACAGGGCTTTAGAACACGCTTTACGACGTCGTGTGCAACTTTTCGATACCATTGTGGTATCACTTCTCTGATTTTTGAGGAGCGAGAAGCGAGGGAGCGAGATGCGAGTGCACCAATGGCAATGACCTTAAGGCTCACGAAAGAACAGGACACCGCCCTGGCGCTGTTGGCACAGATGGAGGGCGCATCCAAACACGAGGCCGTCATCCGCGCGATTGAATCCGCCGCGGAGAGGGTTCTTCAGCAAGGACAGGCTCGGGAAATCACAGCAAGCGTGATTGATACCGACATGGCACTGCTGCGAAAGTTGAGCTCTCCACGACCCCGCGGATCACTCGAATGAGAGCGCCGAAGATTCAGCCACTCAGCGACGCAGCAATTTTGGCGGCCATGGAAGAATTGGTTACCAATGTGCCGGAATTGGCCGACGCTACCCTCGTACGGCCGTGGGCAATCAGCACCATTGCCGCCACCAGTGCGGGTGTCATCGCTGGTCATCGAACTTTTCCGACACTCTCCGCGGCAGCGCAGGCGGTCGCTTTTGCAACGTTTCACGTGAAACCAATGAGTTCCGGCAACACCGCGTTGGGCGCTTTGCTCGCGCACATACTCCTCACAATCAACGGCGAAGAGGTGTCATTCGCGGAGAGCTGGGACCTGGTCAAAGACGGGATTTAAATTTCCTCAATAAACCGCTCGAGACGATTAACCACAGCCTGCGGCTCACGCGCCCAACGGTTGTGCCCCAAGCGCTGCTCAATGAACTCGTACTTCGCCGAATTTGGCAACATCCGCGCCAGCGCCTGCGCCGAAGCCTCCGGACAGTCACGGTCACCACCACAGTTCAGCAGCAGTGCCGGAGTGGTCACCTTCGGCATCTCAGCGGCATAGTCGATGTCCGCACCCCGGGGTCGCAAGAGACCCGTGCGCGAGAACCGCGCCCACTCCACCACATGGTTACGGGCCTGCCGACCGTAGCCGGCCACATCAAACCTACCTGCTGGCCAATAACCCAGAATCTGGGACACCACCTGCATGAACGGTGCGCCGTAACGGAGGCGTTTGTACTCATTGCCGGTAAAACACTTGTAGTGCGGGGTGCCGGAGCCAACCATCACCACGCCGGCCACGTCCGCTTCCGGTCGAGCCAGATACAGCGAAGCAATCTGGCCGCCCATGGAATGACAGAGCAGGTAGACGGGCAGCTTTTCTCCTGTGCCCTCCCCTGGTCCCTCCCCCGCAGCGAGATGGTCAAACTCCTTGCGGGCACGAGCCACTGCCAACGGGTAATCCACCGACGCAAGATCCTGGTAGCCCCAATTATGGCGGCGGGTGGCCACCGCCGTCTGATTGCCCTGGCCCCGTAATTCTGAGGTCAGGACACAAAAACCACGGCGCTGCAGCTCCTGAGCAATCGGCCGGTAATAGCGAGCACCCATGCCAAAGCCCGGCCAAATAACGACAATGCCCCGAGGCGTACCTTCGGGAGTCCGAAGCGCCATCGGGGTCACGGAGCCATCGGGCAATGTCTCCTGCACAATACGTGGCTCGACCGGTGGTTCCCCGTTGACCATGCTTCCTCGCGTATCTTCCATTTCATAAACATTAATGGTTGAACAGAGGTTTTGTCAGGGGAACCGACAAGCCGAAAAACCAGACTACAAACCAGGTACCGGTTTAGACGTCAAGGAAGCGAACATCCTTCGCATTACGGGTGATGAACGAACGTCGTGAAGCAACGTCATCGCCCATCAGAATGGTGAATAGTTCGTCAGCCTTCTGCGCATCCTCGAGCGCAACTTGTCGCAGTACGCGGTGATCCGGATCCATGGTGGTATCCCACAGCTCTGCGGCGTTCATCTCACCGAGACCCTTGTAGCGTTGGACGCCGTCGTCCTTGTTGATCTTGCGGTTGGCAGCCAGGCCCTCTTCCAGCAGCTGATCGCGCTCGGCATCGGAGTAGGCGTAGCCCGGCTCGCCCTTTGCCCACTTGAGCTTGTACAGCGGCGGCTGAGCGAGGTAGACGTGTCCCTCATCAATCAGCGGGCGCATCAGGCGGAACAGCAGTGTCAGCAGCAGCGTAGCAATGTGTTGACCGTCGACGTCGGCGTCGGCCATCAGCACAATCTTGTGGTAGCGCAGCTTCTCGATGTCGAACTCGTCGTGAATACCGGTGCCCAGCGCCGTAATAATGGCCTGGACCTCGTTATTCTTCAGGGTCTTATCCAGGCGCGCCTTTTCGACGTTCAGAATCTTACCGCGCAGCGGCAAAATAGCCTGGAACAGCGAGTTTCGACCCGCCTTTGCGGAACCACCTGCGGAGTCACCCTCCACGATGAACAGCTCGGACTGCTTCGGGTCCTTCGAACGACAGTCAGCCAACTTACCCGGCAGACCACCGAGATCCGTTGCGGACTTACGACGCACCAGGTCGCGGGCCTTACGAGCCGCCTGACGAGCATGCGCCGACGCGATGGCCTTGTTGACAATGGCCTTGGCCTCAGCCGGATTGGCCTCCAGCCAGTGGCCGATGTGCTCATTGGTCATACGCTGAACGAAGGAACGCACCTCGGTGTTACCCAGCTTGGTCTTCGTCTGGCCCTCGAACTGCGGGTCGGCGACCTTCACCGAAATGACGGCGGCAAGCCCTTCACGGCAGTCCTCACCGGAGAGGTTATTCTCCTTCTCCTTCAGCAGGCGGTGCTCACGCGCATAACGGTTCATCAGCGACGTCAGCGCAGAACGAAAACCCTCTTCGTGCGTACCGCCCTCGATGGTGTTAATGGTGTTGGCGAAGGTGTGCACCGACTCGGAGTAGCCCGAGTTCCACTGCATTGCAATCTCGACCTCGTGGCCCTCACCTGCAGCATCGAAGGAAATGATGGTCGGGTGGATGATGTTCTTCGACTTGTTCAGAGACTCGACATAATCGCGCAGACCATTCGGGTAGTGGAAGACCTTGCGGCGCTCCTTCGGCTTCGTGGTCTTCTCGGCCTTTTCCTGCTCGGCAGTGGCCGCATCCTTGGCGACCTCAGCAGATTCGGTCTCCGCCTGCTCCGCCAGAGCCTCGGCCTCGAGCTCCTCCTCGGAGACGCGCTTGTCCACCAACGTGATGGTCAGGCCCTTGTTCAAAAACGCCATCTCGCGCAGACGGCGAGCAATGGTGTCGAACTTGAAATCGGTGGTCTCAAAAATCTCCGGGTCCGGCCAGAAACGCTGCGTGGTACCCGAACCGCGAGTCTTCTTACCGCGGATAATTTCTTCCGGAACTGCGTGGTCGAAGTTCTGGTACCAGGTGTAGCCATCACGGATGACCTCGGTTTCCATTCGTGTCGACAGCGCGTTGACCACCGAAATACCCACACCGTGCAGACCGCCGGAAACGGCGTAGGACTCCGAGTCAAACTTGCCGCCGGCGTGCAGCTGAGTCATAACCACCTGCACCGTCGGCATGCCCGACGGGTGCATTTCCACCGGAATACCACGGCCGTTATCGCGGACCTCTACAGCGCCGTCTTCCAGCAGGGTGACCTCAACATCGGTGGCGTAACCCGCCATAGCCTCATCGACGGAGTTATCTACAACTTCCCACACCAGGTGGTGCAGGCCACGCTCACCAGTCGAGCCAATGTACATACCCGGTCGTTTACGCACGGCCTCGAGGCCCTCGAGGATCGTAATCGATGAGGCGTCATATTGATGTTCGGTAGCAGCCACGGTTCGGCGCGTCTCCTATTCTTGGTTCTCTCCCCGCGCCACATTCGTCAGCGCGCGAAAAATAGGCCGGCGGCTTAGCGCTATCAGTACTAACCACTTTGGCTAGGTAGGTGTCGATAGCGTCCCAAGAACCGCCTGCCGATATTCTCCTGCCTATCTTACCCCAACGTAGTCCCCTACAGTGGATAGAGCTGATGCGCTCAAAGGAGCAAATTTCGCAGTTTTACGCATATCGACGATTATTCGTAGACCTTTTACCGACCTTTACCCGTAAGTATCGCGCGGACCTCGGCCCTCAATGTGCAGTTTGCCCTTGCGCCAACTCGGCGCCTTCGGGCCCAGTACTTTGATCTCCTCGACTACACCATCGCCGACGCGCTCCGCAATCGACTTCAACACCTGCCGCTGCGCCAACCTCAGCTGAGTTGCCCATGCCGTCGACTGGCACTCGACCACCAAAGTGCCGTCCTTGAACTCCTTGACCTGGGAGTGTTCCGCAACAACCTTGCCGACCATCGAATCCCACTCCGTCATAATCACACCGTGGGCGATGTGAATCTGCCAACCGCGATCAACCACGGCCTTATTCAGCACCGCACCAATCGGCGCAGGTCGACGATCATATTTCCGGTACAGCCGAATCCCCGACTCCTTCAATAGACTCGGCGAAATCACCGTGCCGGCGCGGTCCCGCACCACTGCCTGCGCTGCCCGCTGCTTATCGACGTCCGCAACAATCCCCTCCGCGGCCTTCACAGGCACACGGGAGTCGAGACCAGCCCACGAGCCCTTCTTCCTCGGCGGCCGCTGGAGATTCGGCAACTTGTGCCCACCCTCTTTAGCGGCAGCACGCATGCGGAAGAAAGCTTCGCTGACCAGGTCGTTTTCCTCTTCCGGTGAGTTATCCGGCTCCATTTTCTCGACCATCCTCATCCAAAAGCGAAATCCGACCCTGCTCGGTCTGCGTCACCGTCACCGTGTGATGAGTCACCGACGAATCCTGCACCAGTGCTCGTGGCAGCTCCTCCCCGACCGCCGAGGTAATCAGTACCTGCTCGGCCTGCTGCGCAATGTCCATGAGGGCTTCTCGACGATGCCGGTCGAGTTCCGCAAACACGTCGTCAAGCACTAAGACGGGATCGGGACCATCGGCGCGGAGCAAAAAGTACGCGCCGAGACGCAACGCGAGCGCAAAAGACCAAGTTTCGCCGTGGCTGGCAAAGCCCTTAGCGGGATCGGTGCCGAGAATGAGGTCGAGATCATCGCGGTGCGGACCGACGAGGCAGGAACCGCGCTCAATCTCCGCGGTGCGGCGCTCGGCCATCTTCGTCAGCAACAGTGCCTCTAGCAGCTCCGGTTCGCTGGGCAGTGGGCCGCCATCGACACTGTCGACCTTCGGCGCATAGGCGATTCTGGCCGGGCGCGAATGCGGCGCGAGTGTGGCATAGGCCTGGCTGACATGCTCGGAAAGCTCGGCGATCAAGTCCATGCGCGCAGCCATTAACGCCGCTCCCACCTGGGCTAATTGCGCATCCCAGGTATCCAGCGTGCTCAGTGCTGCCTGCCCCTCCGAGGAAGAATAGCCACGTCGCAGCGTCGAGCTCGCCGACTTCAACAACGCATTCTTCTGACGCAAGATTTTGTCGTATTGAATGCGGATACCGGCGGACAGGGGACGTCGTAAAGCGAGCAAATCGTCGATGTAGCGGCGGCGCGCGGCGGGCTCGCCCTTGACCAGCGTGAGATCCTCTGGTGAGAAAAAGACCGACTTGACGATTCCCAGCAGCTCCCGCGGGGACTTCAGCCGCGTGCGATTAATCTGCGCCTGATTCGCGCGGTGCGGATTGATAAGCAGATGCGCCGTCAGCTCGCGGCCATCGTTGACCGCCGTCGCAGAAATGCGTGCCGACGGGCTACCCGAGCGGACCAACGGAGCATCCGTAGAAACTCGATGCGAACCGAGCGTGGAGAGGTACCCAACGGCCTCGACAATATTGGTCTTGCCGTAGCCATTTTGCCCGGTAAAAACGGTAATTCCAGGCGCGAACTCGACTTCCAACTCCGGCCAGGAGCGGAAGTCGCGCAAGGATAAATACCGAATGTGCATAGCCGAAGACTAGCCCGGCAGGCGCACGGGCATCAGCAGGTAAGTGAAGTCGGTCTCCGGCGTTGGGAAGTAACCGTCCTCCCCGAGCTCCGGAATTTCCTCCGGCTCCGGAATGAGAATCGCAGGACGCGACGGCTGCGTGAAGCCCAGCAGAACGCGGTGGGAGCGAACAGCGCTGAGCCCCTCCAGCAGGTACTGCGGGTTGAACGCAATCAGCAGCGGCTCACCGTAGAAGTTGCAGGCCACGGTCTCTTCCGCATGGCCGACCTCGTCGCCGTGAGCGGAGAGGACAACCTGGCCGTCGGAGAAGTCCATGCGAATCTGCGCACCGTGATCTGCCATCAGGGACACACGGCGGATGGCATCCTGCAGCTGGTCAACACGGGCAACAGCCATGGAGGAATGCTGCTTCGGCAGCAGCGGACGGAACTTCGGGAACTCGGCGTCCAGCAGTCGCGTGGTGGTGCGACGCGGATCGGCGAGAATCGCCAGCAGACCTTCCGATCCGACCTCGCGGTCATCGGAGCCATCGCCGAATGCCAAGGTCACCGGCTCGCTGGAGCTGGTGTCAAGCGTGCGGGCAGTCTCCGCGAAGGTTTTGGCCGGGATGAGCAGCTTGGTCTCTCCTGACGGGATTTGCTCCCACTCGAAGCTGCGAACCGCCAGGCGGAAACGGTCGGTAGCCGCGAGGGTGACCTCGTTGCCCTCGGTCTCCATCCGGATACCAGTCAGCATCGGCAGCGACTCATCCTTGCCTGCTGCGATGGCGACCTGGCCAATGGCCTCGGCCAACAGCGAAGCATCGACAGTACCGGTAGCTGCCGGAGCTTCTGGCAGCTGCGGGTAGTCCTCCAGCGTCAGGCTCGGTAGTTCGAAGCGGGAAGAACCACAGCGAACGATGACCTTAGTGCCATCAAAGTGCATCTCTACCTGCTTATTCGGCAGCTTAGAGACAATGTCAGAAACCAACTTGCCGTTGACGGCGAAGCGACCGGGCTCATCGACCTCAGCGCTAATACGAATCTGAGTGGAGACCTCGTAGTCGTAGCCAGCGAGCTGTAGACCGTTGTCATCAGCAAGGAAAATCATGCCGCGCAGAATCGGCTGAGTCGGACGTGCAGGCAGGTTACGAGCAACCCAGCTCACCGCACCCGCGAGATCGTCCTTGGCCGCGCGAATACGGACTTCGGTCTGCTCCATCGTTCCTCCACCGGTATTGGATGTCTGTTATTGGCCGTCTTTTGTGCTGCCCCCAGTGTGCGATGTCAGCGCACAAGACTGGAGTTACAAAGATTCCATCGTACAACTCTACTGCAGACTGCCACAGAGCTCACTGAGAATCCTGTAGTCCGACTGAGATTATGAGTAGCGAGGTTGTGCGCAGGCCCCCTTTTATCTAGGAGTTTCTAGAGATTTTTAAAGTCGGGAGGAGTAATAGGGGGTGTGCACATTGTGAAATTACATGATTCCCGCTGGTCTTCAGGGGTTTCAGACTGTGGATAACCAGTGTGTCTAGCTGTGGATAACTTGGGGTGTCTGTGGACAATGGTCGGACTCCAATTTTTATCCACAAAATTTGCTAGTTGTCCACAGCTCTGTGCACGGAAAAACCGCAGTTAATAACAAGAATTCCGCACTCCGAGCCCGCGGTGTTAGGCCGTCCCGCGAGCTCGATCCCGAATGCGCGTGGTCAGGTCGTTGACCTGGTCCTTTGAGGGTTTCTTTTCCTGGATTTCCTTAACAATCTTGCGTTCAGCGTGCAAAACCGTCGAGTGGTCACGATTTCCGAACTCTCGCCCAATCGACGGCAGCGAAAGCTCAGTGAAGGACCTCGTCAGGTACATCGCAATTTGGCGGGCATGGGCAACTGGCCGAGTCTTGCCTGGGCCCACCAGATCCGCAACTGTGAGGTCGAAGTACTCAGCTGTGGTGGAGATGATGATCTCCGGGGTAATCTGCACCTCAATCTCGTCAGCGCCGAGAATCTCCTGCGCAAACTTCAAGGTCACAGGCTCATGAATCATCGATGCATGAGCGCTAATCTGTAGCAGACGCCCCTCGAGCTCACGAATAGAAGATGAAGTATTCTCTGCGATGTACTGGAGCACATCATGCGGAACTACCAGGTCAGACAGCTGTGCCTTCTTCGACAAAATGGCGATTCGAGTTTCCAGGTCTGGGTACTGCAGGTCCGGGTTGAGGCCCCATTGGAAACGGGTGCGAAGGCGATCTTCCAGGGTCTTGAGCTCCCGAGGCGGACGGTCCGACGACAGCACAATCTGGTGGTTGGACTGGTGCAGAGCATTGAACGTATGGAAGAACTCTTCCTGGGTGCCTTCCTTGCCCTCCAAAAACTGGATGTCATCGATGATGAGCATGTCCAAATCGCGGTAGCGACGCTTGAAGGATTCCTGGGCGTCGTCACGCACGGAATTAATGAAGTCGTTGGTGAACTCTTCCGAGGAAACGTAACGAACGCGCAGGTTAGGGTACAAATGCTTGGCGTAGTGACCAATGCCGTGGAGCAGATGCGTCTTACCGAGGCCTGAACCGCCGGAGATAAACAGCGGGTTGTAGGTGCGCCCTGGGGACTCCGCTACAGCGACGGCGGCAGCGGCGGCGAACTTGTTCTGCGGACCGATAACAAAGGTCTCGAAGGTGTAGTTCGGGTTGAGAGTGGGCTCCTCGAATGGCGTGCTCATCTCGGTTGGAGTGCCGTGGCTCTCAGAGCGGAAAGGGCTTGTGACCTGGCGCTGATCAGCAATCGTCATTGGATTCTCGGCCGATGAGTGAGAAAGTCCCTGCGCCATGGAATCGACGGCGTCCATGGGACGATGCTGTGTCTGGGCACCCTGCTGACTGCGCACGTTTGACTGGTGCGTCTGCGCCGATCCCTGGTGCTGCTCAGGGATATTGAAATCGTTCGCACCGGCATTGGGGAACGGGTAATTACGGCCAGACTGCTGTTGCGGTTGTTGCTGCTGGCGCTGAGCTTGCGGTGGACGTGAAGTTGCAGATGAGACCTGTCCGGAGTGCTGCGGAGACTGCTGTCCGGATGGTTGGACAGCTTCTGCCGCCTGGCCCTCATCAGCATCATCGGCGGGATCGGCAACAGTGATGACCGTTTCCAGCTCTTCGCCCGTTAGCGATGTGAGAACGGTTTCAATAATGCCCTTGAGCTCTTCTTTTACTAGTGCCTGGACAACCGGTGATTGGGTGCTGAGGAGGAAAAAGCCCGGAAAGTCACCAGTGTGCGTTACCGATCGCAGCAGCGCCTTGTGCGGCGGGCGGAGCGGTGCAATACCCAACTCCGGCGCACCTTCTGGTGAAGTCAGGATGGAAACTACCTGCTCCCAGAGTCCGCCTGGCATTTCTGGTTGTTCGCTCACTGTGTAGATGTCCTTTTACATGTTTACGTTCATCAAAATTTATCGAGGCGACTCGTTTTGTGGAGTGTTTTTGGCGTGGAAAAAGTGCCATGTATTCCCATTTGGGGGCTATTTCTTGTAATTCGCCCTGTGGGGTATTTCTACACAAGGCGGTATACGCCCCGAGCAGGACTTCCACATGTTTGTCCACACCTGTGGATAAACGTTGTCGCTAATTGATTAACAGCTTATCCACAGTTTGCCCACAATGAAAAATGACCCCCTAGTCTGCGTTTACCTAGGTAAACGCGCTATTTCCCCTGCTCGTTGTGATTCGTGGTGTGGAAGTTATCCACAGCTCATCGGTTCAATCCCCTGTGGATTGCGGTGTACAAGCTAGTATTTCCACAGGTCAACATCGGTACTGCCAGAAAACTTGGAAAATGATTCTCCAGGTAAATGCGGCGTGTTGATTTGAATTCCGCGCTCGATTCGACGTACCCTATCTGGGTGTTTCATATCCATTGAGATATGAGTCCGAGCTCATGCTTGGACCCGACAGAACGCTTGTAGCTTTCAACCTGTCGGCAAGTAAATTTTCCGTGCATCACGGGAATGCGTCAGGTGCATCGCTGCCTCGCACTCGAAGCGAGGGGTTTACTGTGGTGCGCTCAGCGCGGACTCGTGGTCGTTTGAGTTTCAAGGAGTGTCAACCGTGTCGAAGCGGACGTTCCAGCCGAATAACCGCCGTCGTGCACGCGTGCACGGCTTCCGTACCCGTATGCGTACCCGTTCCGGTCGCGCCGTTGTGGCAGCACGCCGCAGCAAGGGCCGTGCCCGCCTGTCCGCTTAATTAAGAGGACACCGATTTCGGTGCTCCCCCAGAGCAATAAGCTGCGTTCCTCGCGTGACTTCACGGTCACCGTGCGACGTGGACGCCGAATCGGACGCAAGACTTTGGTCTTGCATATTCGTGATACCGCTAATCCCGGCGGTGAAAACAAGACCGATACGCAGATTGCCAGGTTTGGTGGTCCACGTGTCGGTCTTGTTGTATCTAAAGCTGTGGGCAACGCCGTGACTCGTCACGCAGTCTCTCGCAAACTCCGCCACATCATGGCTGAGGCTGCACAGGAGCTACCGTCCACCATGGACATTGTCGTTCGCGCGCTGCCGGCATCTGCCACAGCCACCAGCCAGGAGCTGTCCCACGATGTGCAATCGGCACTCGCCGCCTACGAACGCCGGCGCTAATTCGCTTGACGACGGCCCCCTCGCCCACGGCCCCGGTGCCCGTGTGGCCGAGAGGGCGATTCTTTTCTACCGTCGTCGCATCTCCAACCTGAAGCCTACGAGCACCTGTCGCTTTGAACCGACCTGCTCCGCTTATGGTCTTGAGGCCGTACGACGCTTCGGAGCCATCCGTGGGCTGTGGCTGACTTTGTTGCGTATCTTTCGATGTGCGCCTTGGCATCCGGGTGGCTGGGACCCAGTTCCTTCCACATTCCCCGGCCTGGGTTCGTGGTTGAAGCGAATGCACAGGTAACCTCTAGTAATGCTGAGCTTTTGACAGGGCTTTGTAGACGAACGCGCATGTGCGCTGTCCCTTAAAGAACGGAGTGATCCTAGACCGTGCTCAATTTTGTGTATTGGCCGATTTCGGCCATCCTGTGGTTCTGGCATAAGGCCTCAGGTTTCCTATTTGATCCCTCCTCGGGTATCTCGTGGGTGTTGTCCATTATTCTGCTTGTGGTCACCATCCGTATCCTGCTGTTCAAGCCGATGATGAACCAGCAGCGTTCTGCCATCAAGATGCAGCAACTCGCTCCTGAGATGCAGGCCATCAAGGAGAAGTACAAGAACGACCAGCAGGCGCAGGCGCTCGCTATGCGTCAGCTGCAGAAGGAAATGGGTGTCAACCCGCTGGGCGGCTGTCTGCCAGTGTTGGTCCAGATGCCAGTCTTCATTGGCCTGTTCCACGTGCTGCGTTCATTTAACCGCACGGGTACATCCGGTAACGCGCTCGGCATGTCGGTGGAACAGAACTGGAACACCCCTAACTACATCTTCGGTGTGGACGAGGTTCGGTCGTTCCTTCTGGCTCGTGTGTTCAACGCCCCGCTGTCCAGTTCGGTCGGTATGGGTGAAGATCAGTACGCAGCCTTCACAGTGCCTGGTACGCCGGCGGACTTCACCCGCATGGACATCATGGTCGTTGCCATTCCACTGATTATTATTTCCGCACTGGCAACGCACTTTAACGCTCGCATGTCGGTTGAGCGCACGCGTGCTCGCCAGGAAGCTGGTCTGGTCAAGCGCCAGGAAGGCCCCATGGGTCAGCAGATGGACATGATGAACAAGATGATGCTTTGGTTCTTCCCAATCATGATTCTTGTCACGGGTGCGTTCTGGCACATTGGTCTTCTGGTTTACATGGTGACTAACAACGTGTGGACCTACTTCCAGCAGCGCTACATTTTCGGCAAGCTGGATGAGGAAGAGAAGGAAGCTGTCGCGGCTAAGAAGGCTGCTAAGCGCGAGGCACAGGAGAAGCTGGCTCCGAAGGTTGGTCAGAAGCCAATTAACCCGAAGAAGGGCGGCAAGCGTAAGGCCGGTCAGAATTTTCAGCAGGCACAGTCCGGTGAGAACGTTGACGGCAACAAGGCTTCCGATCACCTGCCAGACGGCAACTCGGGCAAGGGACAGCAGGGGCCGGCTTCTAAACCGGCGCCGGGACAGAAGCCAGCGAATCGGAAAAATCGGAAGCGTAAGAAAAAATAGCTAAAGCAGCATAGTGCTTCGTCTACACAACTGAATACTTTTGAAATCGCCCCACACGACGCGTGTGGGGCGATTTTTTGTCTTAGTTGCCGAGGTGTCAATCTACTCTCTTAACAACCTATTCCTGGTGTCATCTTTGATGGGCAATTTTGTCCGGCTTTCCCGAATGGGCAAGGGGCTAAAGAACCAGACATTAAATCCAACCACTGTTATTACATGATTGTTATTTTGCGCTGAGGATGATTGGGGTTTCACGCTTTCATGCGGTTAATGTTTCACGTGAAACATCGCAGAGCCGCTGCCGTACACTAGGAGTATTGAGAGAAGCTTGACAGTGTGAGGGTACTTCTGCCCCATTGCGCAAGAAAGGTTAGTGAAACTGGTGAGTAGCAACTCGGGGAACGTCGGTAAGCAAACGGATTCCGCAAAGGTGAATGACGTAGAGGTGAATGCGGTCATTAATCGTGTTTTTGGAGACAAGGCGGACCTAGCGCGTCGTTACCACGCATGGTTGGCCGAAGAGGCGACCGTACGCGGCTTGATTGGTCCGCGTGAGACTCCGAAGTTGTGGGATCGGCACATTATTAATTCTGCGGTTGTTGGGGAGGCGATTGGTAAGGGGCTCACCGTTGCCGATATCGGATCGGGTGCAGGATTGCCGGGAATTCCCCTGGCGCTGGCGCGGCCGGACCTGAAGGTTGTACTGGTGGAACCTTTGCTCCGTCGCACAACCTTTTTGAATGAAGTTGTAACCGACTTCGGTTTAGATAACGTCACGGTTGTTCGCGGTCGAGCAGAAGAAAAGTTGGTGCGGGCAGAAGTTGGACAGGTAGATGTCGTAACCTCTCGTGCGGTAGCTCCGCTCGGAAAGCTGGCTGGATGGTCACTGCCACTGGTGAAGTCCGGTGGCGCGATGGTTGCGTTGAAGGGCGGAACCGCTCAGGAGGAGATTGACCGCGACGCGAAACTCATCACTAAAGCAAAGGGAATTAATCCTCTTGTTGTAGAGGTGGGGGCTTCAGTACTAGACACCCCGACGTATGCTGTGATTATCCAAAAGAAGTAATTTAGGACCCCACTACCCTGCCTTGATTGTCAGCGCTGCGTCCGTCTGAGTTTAGGCGTTGAGGCCCATAGCGTCGACGGGCTAAAGTGGGATGAGTATCCCGGCAAGGAATAATCCTGCCGATTAAAGTGGGTGTTTCACGTGAAACAATCCCGCAATCTTCAGCTTTTGAGTTTTTATCCGCACTCCAGTGGCCATGATTGGTGATTGCTGTGCTTGTAAGGGGAATAGTTAATGAGCCGGAAATCCTGGCAAGATACACCCATCGCTGCGGCAGCTCAGCGAGCAGCGCAAGTTAAGGCCCCGAATAGGCTATCGCTTCCGCGACCTGAACGACCGCGTCGAATCACTATCGCTAACCAGAAGGGCGGGGTCGGTAAGACCACCTCTGCGGTTAACATCGCATCGGCCTTAGCTCGACATGGGCTTAAGGTTCTGGTGATTGATAACGACCCACAGGGTAATGCATCGACGGCTCTGGGTATTGAACATGTTTCGGGTACTCCGTCGACTTACGAGTTGCTTATCGGTGAGCTGCAGATTGATGACGTCATTCAGCGTTCGCCGGAATCAGAGAACCTTTTCTGCGTGCCAGCGACATTGGACTTGGCCGGGTCCGAGATTGAGTTGGTCTCACTTCTCAACCGTGAACGTCGACTTCTCGATGCCGTCCCAGATCAGTACCTCATTGATAATGGCTTTGATTTTCTCATCATCGACTGTCCACCATCGCTTGGCCTTCTAACGCTGAATTCGATGACCGCAGCCAATGAGGTGCTGATACCGATTCAGTGTGAGTTCTATGCTCTGGAGGGCGTGACTCAGCTGATGAATAATGTGCAGATGATTCGTCAGCACCTCAACCCGGAGCTACACATTTCCGCTGTACTGCTCACCATGTTTGATGGTCGTACCAAGCTTTCGGAAGAGGTTGCAAATGAGGTGCGTAACTACTTCGGTGAGGTTGTCCTCCGTAATCTCATTCCACGGTCCGTAAAGGTTTCGGAGGCACCAGGCTACTCGCAAACTGTTATCTCCTACGATCCAGGTTCCCGTGGCGCGGTTGCTTACCTGGATGCCGCAAAGGAGCTGGCAACTCGAGGTGACTATTCCTCAGTTCCGGCCGGAAGCGCTATTGGTCAGAAGCCAACCCCCTCCCCTACCCCGTTAAATTCCAGCGAGACAAACTAGAGCCACTAGGAGTAGTAAGCGATGTCGAATCAGAAGAAGGAGAACCGCAAGGGAGGACTTGGCCGCGGTATCGCCGCCTTGATCCCAACTGCTCCAGCGGCAAACCCATCTGTTGGTGAGAGTGCTGCGGATATTATTTTTGGCCCCCGTCGTACTCAAGGGTCGCCGCAATCAGGAAGCAGTGACTCTAGCGGAGTAACGGGTGCGGCTGTGACTGGTTCTCAAGCCATATCCGATAAAACCCAAAAGTCCGAAAAATTCCTGAAAAATACGCAGCGCAATGCTAATGACAATGAAGCTGCGAAACGTCACAGTGACGTTAATTCTAAAGGCAAAAAGGGAGAAGCCGATAATGTTTCACGTGAAACAATTTCTAGCCAGGCTCCCACTTCAATTGTCAATGCTGACACAGAGGGAGCTGATTTAGACGCGGCCGCAGCTGAATTCGGCGCTACTTATCGAGAAATTGACGTAAAGCTCATTACGCCGAACCCGAAGCAGCCCCGAGAGGTCTTCGACGAGGAGCCGCTGAATGAGTTAGCGCATTCCATTCGCGAATTTGGTCTTTTGCAGCCAATCATCGTCCGGCCCATCACTGAAGATAGTCGCGGTGCGGCGCTAGATGCGGCACGCAAGGAAGACCCAAATGCACCGCAGCCTGAGTTTGAAATCATTATGGGTGAGCGTCGTTGGCGAGCTTCTCAGCGAGCTGGAATCGACACAATCCCTTCGATTGTGCGTGACACGCCAAACCAGGATATGCTCCGCGACGCCCTGTTGGAGAATATCCATCGTGTTCAGCTCAATCCTCTTGAAGAGGCTGCAGCATACCAACAGCTGCTGGAGGAATTTGGTGTTACCCAGGCCGAGCTTGCCGATCGTATTGGTCGTTCACGACCCGTTATCACCAACATGATTCGACTTCTGCAGCTGCCGGTGGAAGTGCAGCGTCGAGTAGCGGTGGGTGTCTTGTCGGCAGGTCACGCGCGTGCCTTGCTTGGTATCAAGGCGGGCAAGGAGGCGCAGCAGCGGCTTGCAGAGCGCATTGTCGCTGAAGGCCTCTCGGTTCGTGCAACTGAAGAAGCCGTCACATTGCTAAACGCTGGCGAGCAACCGAAGAAGCAACACCGCGAGCCAACTCCGCAACCGGAGGTCCTCCACAACTGGGCTGATCGACTGTCGAACTCTTTCGATACGAAGGTGACCGCTCAGATGGGCAAGCGTAAAGGCAAGATTGTGATCGAATTCGGAAACCTTGAAGACTTTGATCGCATCATGTCCCTGATGCATCTCAACGAAGAATAAGCGCGTATATCGTGACAGACGTATTCATCGAGAAAATTTCACTGGCCGACATCGATGCCATCTACCCGGAGACGATGTTGAGTCTATTTTGGGAACAGGGCATGGAAAGTATTCATACCTCTACTGCCCTACCCCACTTCTCGCATGATCCGCGGACAACCGATTCGCATACCAGCCCAATGGGCGGGAATCCACAGGGCGGGGATAATGCATCCGACGCCCATTTGAGGCCTCCGAATGATCAATCCCCTACCGACATCGACGGACCGTCTAAAACCTCCCTAAATCGCGATTTAAGCCCCGATTTAGCCGCTCAGGTACGCCTCGAGAAGGAGGCATGGCTCAACACCGTCTACCTTTCCTGGGGCCCCTGCGGGTATTCGCTCCGAAGAAAGACCTCGGCAACGCATTTCGATGGGCAACCTGAGACCGTCGGCACGCTGCTCTTCGCTCCCCCACGTTTTTGCCCGACGACATTTTCCATGCCATCCGGACCAATCTCACCGGACGCAATTGCGCTGACGAGTTTGCACTACAACGCTTTAGAAGTCGACGATGACATGCTCCGCGTGCTCATTGTGACTGCACTGCACAGGCTCGCGCTACGCGGGATTTCGGCGGTGGAGGCCTTTGGTTGTAGTGGCACAACGGATTCTATGTCGGCGCCGATGCCATCATCGGACTCGCCTGACGACGGTGCGGAGAATCTAATTGCTGACTTTGAGGCGCAACTCGAAGAGAAACTAAACCCGAAGCCCTGTATTTCTGACTCCCTAGCGGCCGTTAACCACAACGCAGGTGACGTGATTCGCACGCGGACGCTACTTAACTCAGGGTTTCGGGTAGTGACACCGCACCCGATTCATCCGAAACTACGTATTGAGCTGGATGCGGAACTCGACTGGGACGAAGAGGTGGGCCGTGCGCTGGATTTAAGCGCAAAAGAGCCATTTATGCGCTCGAACTTGTTCAGTATCTGAGTTGACTGTTTGTTCAGGCACTTGAGTGAGGAGTAAGGAGTGAGAACTTAGTCCTTTTCTTCCTCAATAAGTTGAGCAAAGCTGTACGCACCGGTCATCGGCTGCTGCTCCTCCTCGCCGAGATATAGGCGTTTGACCGCAACGACAATAGATTCGGCGATGATGTCGCGCTGATCGGGTGAGGACAGGAGTGCCACGTCATTTTCGTTGGTCAGGTAACCAACTACTACTTCCACCGTAGGCATCCTGGTCAAACGCAGGAGATCCCAGGTGCGAGCGTGCGAGCGGCAGTCCACCAGGCCCGTACGAGCGACAATTTCGCGCTGGATAAGGCCGGAGAGCTGCTCACCCAGAATCGAATTGGAACCCTTCATAGAACCGAAGTAGAAGGTCGCAACACCGCTGGCACGGTCATTGTGATAGTGATCAGCCTGCAGAGAGATGAAAATGTCAGCGCCGAACGCATTTGCCATCTCAGCACGATCCTCAATCGACGGGTTGTCGGTGCGAGGACGAGACAAAATGGTTTCCGCACCTGCGGCGACAAGACGACCTTCGATGCGTGATGCCAAATCCCAAAGAATCTCTTCTTCAGAAATCTGGCCATACGGGCCATCTACCAGCATCCCGGGGTCTTCTGCTCCAAGGCCGGGATCGATGACAATGCGCTTGCCCGAGAGCTTCGGGCCCATCGAGCGGAGTACTTCCTTCTCGTGAAAAGCACTGACTGAGCCGCCGGTAACCCTTCTGCCCAAATAACTCAGCGCACGGAGAGTAACTGGACCGCAGATACCGTCGGGCTCGAGCCCGTAGTTGAGTTGGTACTCGCGTACAGAGGCATCGGTTTTCGGCCCAAAGTGGCCATCGACGCGTGCGTCGTGGAAGCCGAGTTCCTGCAAGGTGGCCTGGAGGACACCCACGTCCTCGCCGGTCATCTGTGACAGTGGGTCGTAGGAAAGAACGCGGGTACCTAGTGTGTAGGAAGCCTCCCGCAGCAGGCGCAGAGTATTGTCCCGGATAATACCGTCGGCGTACACGCCACGAGATTGCTGGAAAGCCAGGAGTGCGTCGCGCAGTTCCTCGTCAAAGAGGTCATCGTCGCCAGACCACTGAGGGGACTCTTCCTCCGCAGCCGAACCCTTCCAGTTCGGCAAAAGGCTTAGACGGGCCAGGGTGGATCGCACCTCGGCGACCCGAGGTGACCGATCGCCCACCTTCAGAAACTCTGGCACGAAGACTCCCTTCCGAACTCCACACTCACATCTAAGGCGTTGCGGGGACACACCGCGCTTAATCAGTACTACTGGCCCTCGAGTCAAATGGGACTCCGATCAAGAAATCCCAAACGCCCACAGAGGCCTTTCTCAGTAGCATTTTCCAACTTGGCGCGGTGACGTGGCCCCTCCGCAGTATTAAGGAAGGCGTAATTCGCCTTTTCAAGCTAGAGTACCAGGTCGCCGGCGCAAAATTGATTGTTACGAGGGCGCGTCGGAAAGCCCGACGACGACACCCAAGAGTTAACACTAAATCACACAAGCAACTTTAGTCACATTTTAATGGCGTGTCGCCGACGGAACCGTAAGTAACGAGGTGTGCACCGACGCGGCGTGACTTCGCCTCTAAAGCGAGTGCCCCAAAATTCCCTTTGGGGAAGCCTCTTAAAGGTGCTTCTCGATCAGCTTTACAATGTCAGCCTTCGGACGGACACCACGTACTTCGTCTACCTTCTTGCCGTCCTTGAACAGAAGCAGGCTCGGGATAGACATAATCTGGAACATGCCAGCGAGTGCACGTTCCTCATCGACGTTGACCTTAGCGATAACAGCCTTACCGTCGAGCTCGGTTGCAACCTCGTCGAGTACTGGGGAGATCTTCTTGCACGGGCCACACCACTCTGCCCAGAAGTCAACGAGTACTGGCTTATCGGACTCGATGACGTCGGACTTAAAGGTATCGGCGGTAACGGTTACTGGAGCCATGAATTTCCTCTCCTTCAGATAAATTCCTATGGGGTTCTTAGTTATGTTGATTCTAATTTTTCAACCTAGTTTCGTCAGCCTTTGGCACCGGTGTGAGTGAAAAAAGGACCCGGAATTTAGGGCTTCCGATGATGTAGGTGAAGTACTAAGTTGTTTATTGAAGTTGTTTACTGGCTGGCATCTCCGAGTATGAGGCACATCGCTTTGTTTCAACTATCTTGAAGACGCAAGTTTGAAGGCGAACGTTTTAAGCCCCACCAACGATTCGTGCAACCGATTATCGGAATTTTCAATTATTGGTTGTGAGAAATCGTTGGCCCGGACCAATAATTGACAAACGCCAACTAGGTGGCATTAGAGCAGGTAGGGAAGTTATCTCCCCGTTAGCTACCTAGAAACAGTTTCCAAGTAGTGCTCAGCATCCAGTGCAGCCTTGCAGCCAGAACCGGCTGCTGTAATAGCCTGCTGGTAATATGAATCGACGACATCGCCTGCGGCAAAGACACCCTTCAGTGAAGTCTGAGTGCTCGGGGACGCTACCTTGATGTAGCCATTGTCATCGCAATCGAGCTGATCGCGAACCATCTGCGAACGTGGCTCATGGCCGATTGCTACAAACATTGCTGTCACATCGATGACGGACTTCTCTCCGGTAACCGTGTCTTCCAACTCCAGGCCGGTAACGGACCCCTTGTCCTCGCCAAGAACCTGGGATACGACCTTGTTCGTCGCAAAGCGAATCTTGTCATTGTTCTGTGCGCGCTCGACCATAATCTTCGAAGCGCGGAACTCATCGCGGCGGTGGACAATAGTCACCGAACGGGCGAATTTGGTAAGGAAAGTTGCTTCTTCCATCGCAGAATCGCCGCCACCGATGACAGCAATATCGTGATCACGGAAGAAGAAACCATCACAGGTAGCGCAGGCGCTGACACCGTGACCGAGCAGAGCCTGTTCGCCCGGAGCGCCAACATAACGCGGCGCGGCGCCGGTCGCCAGAATGACGGCGTGAGCCTTGTGCTCTTCCTCGCCAACCCACACGGACTTAACATCGCCCGTGAGATCCATGCGATCCACGATTTCCATACGCAGGTCGGCGCCGAAGCGTTCCGCCTGTGCACGCATCTGATCCATCAGCTCCGGACCCATGATGCCTTCGGAGAAACCTGGGTAGTTCTCCACCTCAGTAGTCGTCATAAGCAGGCCACCAAACTCGATGCCCTCGAACACCACAGGCTTCAGGTCTGCGCGGGCTGCATAAGTAGCAGCCGTGTATCCGGCGGGACCAGAACCAACGATGATCAGGTCGTGAACGATATCGCTCATGAAGACTCCTATAATTTTAATCTCTCACACCACATGACAATCCGTGATGCTCAGTAGTAAGCAGATTTTTCAGCTCCGACAAAGAAACTACCGGAACCAGCTATCTCAGCCAACGTGAACCCAGCCAACCCTATTCTCCGGTCCTCCGCGCTCCCCCGCCATTGTCAGGCCGCCTGGACTTCTTCCAACTGCCGCCGAAGTGTATGACGTGCCCGTGCCCGCCGGGACTTCAAGGTCCCGCTCGGCTGCCCAATACTGCGCGAGGTCTCCTGCAGCGAATAGCCAAAGATATCCAAGTACAACAGTGCATCTCGCTGATCTGGAGGCAACTGCTCCAGCGCCGCCGCCATGGTCACGCGTAGCGGAACATCCGGGCATGGCACTGGCTGTGAACCAATGAACGTTTCAAAATCCTCGTCCCTGTCACAAAGAGGAACCTCTCCGAATCGACCACGGTTGTGATCAATGCAGGCATTCTTCACAATGCACGTAAGCCACGTCGCCACGGTCGATCGCCCCCGGAAATTTGCCGCGCCTGCGATGGCACGCGCCAGGCCCTCTTGCACTCCATCCAACGGATCAAAATCATCTCGACGATATCGCCTCGCCATCGCTACCAACTGCGAATAATAACGCTGCACCAACACCGCAAACGCCCGACGATCCCCCGCCAAGTGAGCTTTCAACAATTCACGATCAATCTCGTCAGCCGTTGCTTGCTTTCGCGTGCCGACGACGCCATAATCCCCCAGCCGCCGACCCGCCCGGGCCTTGCGGTGACTGTCCCCAATTCGTTTTCTTCCCCCAAAGTTCATGGCTCCTATGCAAACACGAAACCCGCGTTCTCCGCTCGGCAAAACTGCCGTGGAGACCGCGGGCTGTGGATGGATTTCAAAATGTTCCAGTGGCTGTGGATAACTTCAAACAGCTTACGTCGTCGTTACCTACCACCAGCTCAGGCGACTATTCCGAACCATGAACCTGAATGTCGCCAATAGCGACGGGGACTAGAGTCTCTGGAGATTGCACGGCCAAATCACGGTCTCCGACAAGTGGATTGTCAGTATCGTCAGTATCAGTTTCCGTATCAGAATTACTGTCGGCTACCGACTCTGCGGCCGTCGGCAAGCCAGAGACCCAGATAACCAAATCCTTCCACTCTGTGTCATGCCCATCAATGTCGATAGTGGTGGTACCGGAGGTGGCAGTTGCGTGGCCGAGCACCTCCGTGCCGTCCAGGTTTGTCGATGTGGCATCGCGTAGGCCGCGCACCTCAATCTGCGCACCCGGAGTCGCCACGACCTTGAGCTCACGGATAGTAGCCGGCTCGTCCAGAGTTACTCGAATACCTACACCGGGCTTGAAGTCGTTTGGACTATTGCCGAACTGGCTGAGGTAATTGGACGAAACCCAGTAGGTTTCCGCGTCATCATCGATAGTCCGACCGGCCAAATCTGGGTTGTCCGGGCCAGCTGCCGGGTTATCGCTGTCGGCCTGCCACTCCTTGGCGTCGGCAAGCGAAAGTGCCGTGAGCTTAGCGGGGGCGCGGCGCACAGACTCGGAGTTAATCGGAGCATCGGCCGAACGGTTGACCAGGCCGAAGATGCCGGCGGCAACGAGCGCACCAACAATCACTACACCGACAACCATTGCGCCGGTACTGAATGCGCGGGTGCGGCTCTTGCCATAACCCTTAGACTGCTGAACCTTGCCGTTGGCATCGACGGATTCATTCGAACTGGTATCGGGATCAATGGCCAGGAATTCAGAGGAATCGGGTCCGAGAGCCGCGGAGCGCAGTTCTTCGGCAAGCGTGCGGGCCGGGGAGGGGTGCTCCTCCAAGGCCTCGGGGTCGGCCTGCTTTGCGCGGTCAATTGCCTCGGAAATATCCGACGGGATATTAGGTGCCTGAGCAAACAACTCATCGACAACTGTCAGTAGCGCGTCGTAGTCTGAACGCTCGTTGGCATCGGGCAAAACGACGGGGAAAGCGTTGTAAATCTGGCCCTCGCTACTGATGCGCAACTGTCCAGGCTTGTTAATCAGGCCCAGGCAGCGGCCGGATTCGTGGGCATCGGCAACCGTCTCCGCGAGGGAAGCCACCGCGAGCGCCAGGGCATCGGGGTGCGCATCCTGGTCGAACCGATCAATACCGATACTTCTGGTCCAGTCGGCGACAATCAGAACCTCGGTGCGCGTCTTTGCCACACTGTGAATGCGTGACATACCGGCACTGGCCAAATCACGGAGCTCGTTGGTTGTGGTCGCAATCTTCTGCGCGGCGGCCGATGGCGAGCTGTCGTAGTACGGCAGCGCAATCGTGTCGACGAAGACAAGCGCGACATCCGAGTTGTCGGGATCACCCATGTCCATGGCACGCCACAGGCGCAGACCTGGGTAGGTGGCAATCTCGGAGCGCAGGCGGAAACGGCCGCCCGAAACCATTTCGCCCGGCACATAGCGGGTCGGTCGAGACCCCTGCGTCGGCATCGGTGGCAGGAGCGGCGAGGCGGTGAAGCCCTCGTTTGCCAGACCCGTAGCCTCGCCGATGAGGTTCGACGGGGCGATGGAGAAAGCGTCGGCGGCGAAACCGCGTTCGCGCTCCATGGCATCGCGGTCGGCGACGGCATTGTCCGCGGCATGGGGCTGTGGAGCAAAGCGGCGCAGACCCGGGATACGGCCGAGGAAGCCGCCGAGAACCCGTACCTCTTCCAGCGGGGCCTGGGCCAGTACAACGCCGGTACCGATGAGGAAAACCACGCCGGTGACAATGGTTTGCAGCAGTACGCCGAAGGAACCGAAGAAGTTGAACAGTCCGAGGTCGGTCAGTGCGAATGCACCCCAAGCAACGGCAACGCCAACAATCGATGCACCCAAGGCCCACAGCACCGTGTGGATGGTCGCCTTACTGTCCAAGTGCCCGAGCGTGCGGCGCAGCAGCAAGTAGCCAATCACCGCACCTGCGACGAAACCGAAACCGTTGGCAGCACCGAGCAGGACGACAACGGTCTCGTCGTCAGAGGCCAGGCGGGGGGCGAGGAACGACAGAATCACCTTCACGGTGGTAATGCCGAGGATGATGAAGGTCGGTGTCCACGCTTCTTCCCGGGCGTAGAAGACGCGTAGGTGCAGAAGCACAATGGCGTATGGGATAAGCGAGAATGCCGAGAACGACAGTGTCCAACCGAGAATCTCCGCGGTCTCGCGGGGGAACTCAAGATAGGCGAACAGACCGACGGCAATCGGGCGGCCGAAGGCAGTGAAGAAGGCAACGATTGGCACCAGCGCAATCATGGTCAGGCGAGTACCAATCGAAAGGTCGCGCACCACTGCCTCATCATTGCCGTCGGCTGCATTGCGCGACAGGCGTGGCATGATGGCGGTCAGCAGTGTGACACCGATGATGCCGTAGGGCACCTGTAGCAGCAGCCATGCCTGCTGATAGATCATTGGCGCTGCCTTGGAAGCAGTCGAGGCGATGTTGGTGGTGATGAAATAGCCGACCTGGGAGATCGCCACATAGGTGATAATCGCAACACCCATACCAGTGAACTGCTTGATACGGTCGTCAATGCCCCAGAGCGGACGCAGATCAATACCCGCGCGCTTGAGGTAAGGAACCATAATGGCCGCCTGAATAACGACACCCAAGGTGGTGCCAAGACCCAGCAGCAAAATATGCGGATCGGATAGGGAACCATCCGAATCCGGGCTTAGTTGACCGGGCAGCAGCAGATAGAGCAAGAGCGTGGCAATGGCTACAACGTTGTTGGCAACGGGTGCCCACGCGCCGGGTTTAAAGATTCCCTTGGTGTTAAGAACCGCCATGAGCAGCGCAAATATGCCGTAGAAGATAATCTGCGGCAATAATAAAAACGCAAATGAGGTAGCCAGTGGCACGTTGACCTTGCCGGCCTCATTGAGGCTCAGTCTGGTCAATAGTGGTGCGCCTATCACCGCCAGCACCGTTACTACTGCCAGCAGTGTCATCGACACGGTTAAGAGGCGTCTGATGAAGGCGGCACCGTGGTCCGGGTCCTCCTTCTCCGCGCGTACCAACACCGGCACCACCAGGGAGGTCAGCACCGCGCCGAGGACGATTTCCGTAATCAGGTTTGGCAGGGTGTTGGCGACGTTGAAGGCTGAAGCGACAGCGGGGCCCAGCGTCGCGCCGATAAGCAGGTTTCGCAGGAAACCCGTGATGCGCGAGATGAGGGTGGCCACCGCCATCGAGCCCGTCGAGGCCACGATGTCAGAGTTCGACTGTCCCTGATCTGCATCCGCCGTGGAGTTCCCTGTGGAATCGTCGGCAGTCGTTGCCGTTGCTGTCGCTTTCTCCGCTGCCGACGATGATGGCGTATTGGCCTTCGTCTCCAGGGCAGTGTCGGAGCTTGCCTTGCGGCCGGATACGCGGGTCAGGTCCGGGGCTGCTTCTGCCGACTGTAGTTCGGCTGTCGGCCGTGCCGCCGGTACCGGGGCCGGCGGCGCGGGGCGACGAATGCGGCCTCGAAGTCCAGATTTATGCGCGTCTGAGTCAGTCACATGTCCTATTGTTGCTTAAAAGGAGGTCTATTTCCGAAAGGGCTGTGACCGTTTTGCAGCAAAAAACCCGCCAACAGTGACGACGACCAGTGTCACGACAGCCAGAATCCCTACCGAAGCGCCCGATCGCACGGAAATACTCACTGATTGAGAAATAGGCGCGCCATCGGGAGATTCGAGCCACAGCAACAAATTGTGGGAACTAGCGCCGCCTCCTCGCGGCCGCTGCCCTTCCGGCGCATTGGTTGCCGAAGTGAATTCCGCATCGTCACCTGACTTCGGAGTGAACTGGACAGTCACCGATCCCTTAGCGGGGATGGAAGCTTCGTACTTCTCCTCCATCACCGAATCACCAGCTCCTACGCGCACGAACGCGGGCACCGGCAGCGGCAGCCCGTTGCGTGCCAGCACCACAACCGGTGACAACTGAGTTGCGCGCGTGTAGACACCACCAGGAGCCACCAGGGTCACCGAATTACGCAGGCGCCGAGTCATAATCAGCGCCTGGTCACTGAGCTCCTCACTCTGCTGCTGTACTTCGGCGGAATGCGTCATGTCCCGTCGGCCGAGCGCCGTAAATGAGCGCAGCAAGTCGTGGCGCAGCGGGCGGGTGAATTCATACCGCGTGAGTGCCACGTTCGAATTGTTGGACATGATTGTGGTGAGATCAGTGATTTCGCGCGAGGCCAGCTGCGCCTTGTCCACGCGTGCCTCATTCACCGGCGCGGGATCGGCTATCTCGTCGATTGGGGTGACAGGCCCCGCATCTAGGTCGTGAGCCGCGCTGCTAAGCGTGTCAGCCAGTGGTGTCGGCTCCGCCAAATTGGAGTGCACCGCGTCCCGAACTGCGGCCATGAAATCCTCAGCATCACTGGCGCGAGGATTCCAACCGGCCGGTGGGGCCGCCACCACGGCTGCGCGGGAATCATTCGAATCGGCCAGTGATTGGAACATCGTGCCGATTGCCATTTGCATACGTGCAGTCTCGGAGTCGATGCTGAAATTGTAACGGCCGAGCACGTTCGAATACGCCACCGTCTGCGGCGATCGTCCGGTCGCCGCCAGAGAGGCCGTCAGTGCTCCGGGGAGGGCGAAGGCGCGGCTGCCGTCGGCAAGCACGCCACTGTGGCCCGTGGGCAACGTCAGACCGTCGGCGGTGACGGCGGTGTTGTCCGCGACTAACACGGTGGTATCGTGTGCCGCCTCTGGCGGAGTCGGTGGGGGCGGTGCCGACGTGTCCTGATCTGCGCGGTCTTCGAATGCGCGCTCCGGAGTGATTCCGTCCAGGGCCGTGGCCGCGGAATACAGCGGAGTGCTTTCCGACGTCACGAACCCCTCGGCTGGCAGGTAAACCCCCGGCAGTGTCTGGACATTTAAATGCTTGGCAATAGTGTGCTGACCAGCGGCAAGTGCCTCCATGGAAAGCTCTTGATCGCCAACGCGAGCGACAGCACTGATATCGGTACCACCCCATGGCAGCGACAGCGTACAGGTGTCTTGCGTGAGCTTGTGCAGGCGCTCGAGCCAGGAAGCGGCAGCGTCGCTAGCGGGCATGTGCGTGAGGTTGGTATCGTCCGCGCTGCCCCAGGAATCACGCAGCCGTGGAGAGGCCTCCACGGGGCTTGGCCGACTGTTACCAATCCAGTATTCGTCGGTCATCCGGGAGATCGCATCGAGGGTCTCTGGGTCGATAGCGATGCACGTTGACTCCCGCAGCCGTTGTCCATCGGGCCCACTGAAGCCCTTTTCCAATGATGTGAGCAGGCCGTCGAGACGGCCACCATTGTCGAGGGAATCTGCCAGTGAGTTATTGGTCAGAATGAGATTCGGTGACGAGGGTGCGTCACCGGTTTCGCCACCGACTAGTGGTACTGGCTGGCTGATGGGCCAAATCAGGGAAAACGGCGCGGGGTCTTGGTTGGCCGGCGCGTCGGGAGTGCCAGCATCGGTGTCGGTATCTTCCTCGTCATCGGCACGTTCCCCCGACTCGTCCGTCGCAGCAAGCGGATCGGTGACCGGCAGTAGTACGCGCGTCTCTGCCAGGAGGCGGTCAATGTCATCCACTGGCTGACCATTGGCGTTGATGAGCAGTGGAAATGTACCCGCCTCAGTGATGTCGAGTCCCTCCGGTGCCGGCGCGGAGATAGGAACGTTCAAGGTAATCTCGCGCGTCTCCCCCGCTTTCAGCACAATCGGGGTACTGAAATCACCAGCCACATTGAAGACCGATTCGGGCTCGGCGAGAATCGTCCGCGCATCGGCAGAGGAAGCCAACGCATCAGCTCGCTGCAGGCGCAGCGACACATTGCTGATATCCGCATCAGAGGTGTTGCGCACCTGCACTTTGACGGTCAGCGTCGAATGCAAAGGCGCGACCTGAGGTGTGAAATCGGTTATTGAAAGCCGAAGGGGGCCTTGCTCGCCGACACGATTGGTGCTGCTTCCCCACAGCTGCTGGTCCTGTGCAAAAGCTGGGGGCGCAACGGCCGTCGGCAAGCACAGTACGAGCGCAGCGGTAGCGGCCGTGACTTTACGAACAGCAGTCCTTGGCAACTCCAACCTGAACATAGAGGCAATCACCTCGGCGTCTGCCGACCTGCTCGCTTCTCCGCGCGGGCGAGATCGGGCAGCATATTGTGTGCGCGCCGGGCCAGTTTGCGCTCGTCAGCGTAGGCCAGCCGTTCCACGAGGGTATCCACAGGAACCCACATGACTTGAGTGACCTCGGGGTCCTCGTCGTTCAAATCGCCATCGACGTAGCGCAGAAGGTGGTGGTGCACGGTCTTGTGAATCCGCATGCCGTCGGAGACAAACCAGTAGTCAATAACGCCGAGCTCTTCGATGACCTCGCCGCGAATACCCGTCTCTTCCCAGACTTCGCGTTCGGCAGTGGAATCGAAGGCTTCGCCGGACTCGACATGGCCCTTGGGCATTGACCACAGCAGACGTCCGCGGCGATCGTGCCGGCCAATCAGCGCAACATAAATCCGCGACAGATCGACCTTGCCGCCGTCGCCGACCGCCTCAGCCAGGCCAGAGACGACCAATCCGCCCGCTGACGTCTCAATCGAGGTCTGCATCGGCGCCGTATTCTGCGGGCGCGATGCCTGCGCGCGACGATTATTCGTGCGCTTCGACTGTGCGTTACGACGGCGGTTGTGCCTATCCTGCCCGTGTTTGCGGCTGCCGCGATTGTGCGACTGCTTCGAGCCCCGTGCCGACTTCGATGATTTGGAAGACTTCTTGGCACCACCGGAGATTGGCTTGCCCGATTTGGGGCCATTGGCGCCAGAGTTGTTGCGCTTCGCGGAATTTCCGCTGCTAGTAGCGCTATTGGTGTTGGTGGACGCGGAAGCGCCGCCCCTTCTGCGCGGTCGCCGACGACGTCGACGGTTCGTTCCCGCCGAGTTGTCATTGCGTACCACGTTGTTCATTCCACTTAGACTACCGGGTTTATAGGTATAAGCGGGTATTGTGTCGGTCGTGACACAATCGACTCCTTCAACGACAAATGGTGAACAGCCCGAGGACACTACGCCCCACGGCGCTACTCCGGCTGCTGCCGACGTGGACCCACAAGTGCGCAAGACCGCAATGCTCGCAGTAGCAGATCAGGCGATTGCCAAGGAGTCGGAAATTCTCGATTCGTTGGCGGCCGCGTTTAATACGGCCGGCCACCGGTTGTACCTTGTCGGCGGTTCTGTGCGCGATGCCCTCTTAGGGCGCCTGGGGGTGGATCTTGATTTCACCACCGACGCTCGCCCGGAGGTAACGCGCGCCATTCTCGATGACTGGGCCGACATCGTTTGGGATACCGGTATTGAGTTTGGCACGCTGTCCGCAGAGCGCCACGGCCGTCAGGTGGAGATCACCACGTTCCGTGCGGACACCTACGACCAGGTGAGCCGTAATCCGGAAGTCACCTTTGGCGACACGCTGGAAGGCGACCTAATCCGGCGCGACTTCCGCTGTAACGCCATCGCCGTCGAGCTGCATGGTGACGGTACCCGCACCTTCCTCGACCCGCTCGGAGGTTTCGAAGACTTGGTTGCGGGGGTGTTGGATACCCCAGGTGCGCCGGAGATTAGCTTTGGCGACGATCCCCTGCGCATGCTGCGCGCCTGCCGTTTCGCATCCCAGCTCGGGTTCGATGTGGCACCGCGGGTGTTGAAGGCCTTAAAGGAAATGTCCAGCGAGATTGACCGCATCACGGTTGAGCGCGTCTCCGCTGAGCTGAACAAACTCATCCTGGGTGCAGACCCCAGTCGAGGCATCGACCTGATGGTGGAATCCGGGTTGGCTGACCGCGTCCTGCCGGAGATTTCCGACATGCGCATGACGCAGGATGAACACCGCCAGCACAAGGATGTCTACCAACACTCCCTGCAGGTCATGCGGCAGGCCATTGACCAGGAAGAACCGGGTGAACCGGATCTCGTGCTGCGCTGGGCGGCGCTGCTGCACGACTGCGGCAAACCCGCCACCCGTGCCTACAACGAGCAGGGCAACGTCACCTTCTATCAGCATGAGGTGGTCGGTGCGAAGCTGGTGCGACGCCGTCTTCGGAAGCTGAAGTTCCCGAAGAAGACCAGCCACGAGATCTCACAGCTGGTCTATCTGCACATGCGCTTCCACGGTTACGGCGAAGGCAAGTGGACGGACTCGGCAGTGCGCCGCTATGTCACCGATGCCGGAGACCTTTTGGAACGGCTCAACAAAATCGTGCGGGCTGACTGTACGACGAGGAACCGTCGTAAAGCAGCACGCCTCGCGCGAGCCTGCGACAGCCTGGAAGCGCGAATTGAAGAGCTCGCCGAGCAGGAGGACCTCGCACGTGTGCGCCCGGACCTGGACGGTAACGAGATCATGGAAATTCTGGATTTAAAGCCCGGCAAGGAAGTCGGGCAGGCCTGGAATTACCTGAAAGAGCTGCGACTGGAGTCCGGTCCGCTGGAGCGCGAAGATGCTATTCTGGCGCTGAAAAAATGGTGGTACGAGCAGTCCGGTGAGCCGGCCGAAAGCGAAAGTGAGAGCTAATGGCACCGATTAATCCGGAAAACCTCTATGGGGACCGGTTCTTTACCAGCCTTGAGCGCAATGACCCGGCCGCCGGCATGCTGCTGCTTGCCGCGCCGGGCATGCTCTCGCCGGAGTTCGCCCGCTCGGTCATTTTCCTCATTGAGCACGATGAACACGGCACCCTCGGCGTTGACCTCACGCAGCGTTCACAGACTCCTGTGCACAATGTGCTGGAGCCCTGGGCGCCATTGATGGCTAAGCCGCCGGTGCTCTACGTCGGTGGCCCGGTCAACCAGACGCAGCCAATCTGCATTGGCGTGGTGCGAAATGGCGCCACCGTCTCAGAGGAGACCGACAACATCACCGGCGCACCGCTGATGGAACGTATCGCGCACCGGTTTGCGCTGGTCAACATCGGTGTGAAGCCGGAGGATGTGCGTGATCGCATCGATGGTGCGCGTATCTTCGCCGGTTATGCCGGCTGGGATCCGGGTCAGTTGGAAGACGAACTCGACCGCGGGGATTGGTACGTCGCCCCCGCCCTGCCCTCCGATGTACTTGCCCCTGCTGCCGCTGACATCTGGGGTGATTGCATGCGCCGTCAGCCCTGGCCGCTGCCGTTGTATGGCACCTATCCCGTAGATGTCCGCGACAACTAAATGGGTGAGAACATCAATATCGAGGGAAATAGCGCCGAGGTAAACGCCACTGCAACTAGCAACCGCAGCGACATAGCCGCCGGTATTCGGCAGACACTGCCCGTGGGTATGGGCCTTATTCCGCTGGGCCTCGCTTTTGGGCTGCTCGTCGCCCAGACCGGTTTTAGCTGGTGGTGGGCACCAATCTTCTCCATTGTGGTCTATGCGGGGTCGATGGAGTTCCTCGCTGTTGGCCTGGTCATGGCCCATACTGGTCTGCTCGGCTGTGCAGTGACCTCGTTTATGGTCAACTTCCGCCACGTCTTCTATGGGCTGACGTTCCCCCGCGACAGGATCCGCTCCCGTCTCGGTCGCGCATACTCGACATATGCGCTTACCGACGAGTCGTATGCTATTGTCTCTGCGGCGAATCCAACCGAAGAGATGTCGGGCCGCCGCCTGCTCACGATTCAGATTCTCTGCCAATTGCTGTGGGTGGGCTCCGGTATTGTCGGGGCCTTGACGGGAGCAGCGTTGCCCGAGGGGATCCGCGGTGCCGAGTTCGCACTGGTAGCGCTTTTTACGGTGCTGGCCATGGACGCGTTTGAGACTTCCAAGGACTGGTCATTGCCCCTGTCGGCCATCGTCTGCACGTTGGTGGGTTGGCTGATTAACCCCAAGCAAATGCTGGTTATCGGGCTGCTTCTGTACTTCGGAATCCTGCTGCTGCGCGTGTGGTCACCGGGAGTGGATCGGGTGATGCGCATGACGTCGGCAAGCACGGAGCGTACGGCGGAGGGAGAGCGCGCATGACCGCATTGCCCAATTCTGGCTATGTGCTTGCCGCGCTCTTTGCGATGGGTGCGGTGACAGTTGCGCTGCGCGCACTGCCGTTTGCCTTCGTGCGCACTCTGAAGGGCTCTCCCCTGTTCGAATTCCTCGGCACGACCATGCCGGTTGGAGTCATGGTTGCGTTGGTTGCCTACACCGTCTTTGGCCGGTTGGGGCTCAGCGGCGAGGGTGGCGACCCCGGCGCCGCGTGGGCCGTGCCCGTGGCGCTGGTGGTCACCATCTTCCTGCACTGGTGGCGGCGCAACACCGTGGCCTCGATATTTGTGGGCACGGCGCTGTATATGGTGCTCGTGAACCTGGTCGTGTGACTACACGCGCAGGTGACCGACGCGCTGCCAAGCCGGGTCGTAAGCGGTGTCAACAACGTGCTCGCCCTCGGACCACTTCTCCGCAAGCGTACGCAAACCAGCCTCAGCGTCGGAGGCTGGGTCAATGAAAAAGTGCATCAGAGCCATGCCATCGCACTGTTCCGTCGCGACGAAAATACCCTTGTCCTCAGCGATGACTTCGGCAGCAGCGGTATTGAACTCAGAGAGGGATTCCTTGGACTCGTCCGTCGGCAAGCCCTTGTCATCAATGCGAGCAAGCATGAGCTGAATCAGGACATGCTGCGTCATAGTCGGGCTCACTAGCTGCGTAATCGGAGCGCGAGTAGCGACGACGAGCGGCTGGCCGTTGGCTTCGGCATCAATGGTGAGCCACTCCGGGCACTCTTCCGCGAGCTTCTCGACGACACTGCCCAGCTCCGGTAGCGGGATAGCACCTTCAGGCTCCTCGCCAGCGAAGGCAAAGCCGCGCAGCCACAGGCCGAAGTCCTCCTCACCGAGAGCCAGCTGCAGCAGCGTGAAACCGAGTTGAGCTACCAGGCGCTCGCCGTCCTCCAGCTGAGCAATTGCCGGGAACAGCGGGTGGAACAGGCGAACGTCCACTGCCCCATGGCCAGTACTCACAGCCACGCGGGCATCTGCCGGGTCGACCTCGGCGGGAGCCTCAGCATCGAGAGAGCCCTGCGCAACCAACGTGGCCGCGACATCTCCCAGCGACAGCTTCATCGCCGGGTCTGCCTGACGGAGGTCGGTGAAAGACCACACTGCGCCGTCGTCAGGCGCGGCCTCCAGCCAACGGCGAGCGACTGGGCGCAGCTCCGGGTCACCTGCGGCGCTCACAGTCAGAAGATGGCGAGAATACGGAGCACCGGCCTCAAAACCCCAAATGAGGCGGTCATTAATAGCGGCGATGCGGCCGCCGACTTCCTTCTGGACATCAATAATGTCCACATCGGCGGCGTTCGGTGCGCCATCGACACCGAGCTGCACGCTGAACATTGCGTCGAGTGCATCGGCGCCAAAAGAGTTCCACCACGACCAGAACTCGTTGATTGCGGTCTCTTCTGCGGCGCGCTGCTCCGGTGAGACAGGGGCCGGATTCTCGTTAGCCATATTGGATTTCACACTTTCGTTTGCTCGTTTAAAACCGAACTTCCTATTGTGCGCCCCAGTATATGTGGCTCTATGTCCCAGGCTGGATTCGTCTCTCAGCTACGTGTCCCAGGTCGGTCCTGGCTATGAGACCGCGCTACGCTGGCTGTCGCTCCGGCTCAGCTTCTGCCTCCTTGCCCCAACGAGCGGCATAGACCGCACAGATCATCAACTGAATCTGGTGGAAAATCATCAGCGGCAAAATGTAGAGGCTGGCATCGGCGCCGAAGATAACAGCGGCCATTGGCAGGCCGGTGGCCAGGGACTTCTTCGAACCACAGAACTGAATGGCAATGCGATCGCCGCGGTCGAAGCCCATCTTCTTTGCGATGAAACCAGACAGGCGCAACACGAACTCCACCAGCACGACCGAGAGCACACACAGAATGACAATGTCTCCGACTGGTACCTTCGACCAAATGCCCTGCACCATGCCCTGGGAGAATGCGGCGTAGACAACCATTGCGATGGAAAGTCGGTCGACATTCTTGGTCACCTTTGCCGCGGCGAACTTGAAGGTCCAGCGGCGAGTGACCTGGCCGATTGCGAATGGCAGCAGCAACTGCAGCGAAATATCCAAAAACACCGAAGAATCAACGTGGACGCCACCGCCAGTGGCCATCAGCAGCATCACTAGCACCGGTGTGACGACGATGCCCAGCAGGTTAGAAGCCGAAGCACTGACAATCGCACCAGCGACATTGCCCTTGGCGATGGACGTGAAGTTCACACTCGACTGCACTGTTGACGGGGCCAGCGTCATGTACAGAATGCCCAGGTAAAGCCCTGGGGAGAGAATCAAATCCAGCGGTTTCATCAACAGGCCGAGGATTGGGAACAGCACGAATGTGAAAGCCAGAATGGTCACGTGCAGTCGCCAGTGTTTGACACCGGCCAATGCGTCCTGCGGACTCAGGCGTGCACCGTAGAGGAAGAATAGGAAACCAATGGCAATCTTCGTTGCCCAGCCGAAAACCTCAGCGGTCGTGCCGCTTGCAGGAAAAATAATCGCCAGTATCGCTGCAGCAACGATACCGACGATGAGGGGATCTGGACGCCAATTCACAATTCGTTGCCACATGAACAAATAGCTTAGTGTGCAACCAGATGTTGTCTTACTGTTTTGCTGTTTTACCGTTTTGCAGAAGCTTTTTCCTGCAATAACGTTTTACTTCTGCTGTTCAGCTGCCTTGCGTAGCGCATCCTTGTCCACCGGCTTGAAGGTGGCATTCGAGGACGTGCCCTGGTCCGTGCACAGTCCCTCCAGCCCACAGGAGCCGCAGCCACCGGAGACACCGCAGTCAGCTGCCGGGTCGTCGGAGCAGCAGGCATCTTTGTTCGAGGCATTAGCAGCAGCGTCAGTGGCGGCGGAGTCACAGCCACAACCGCTGTCACCGTCACCGCACCCACAACCGGAGTCGGACTCGGTGGAGACCTTGGCGTCGTAAAGCGCGATGGTGTGCGAGCCGATAGCCGCACCGACGCCGAGCATGGCGATACCGGCAAGCAGAGCGACGGCGTACCACAGCCACATCCAACCGGAGGCCTCCGGGCGGACGGCGAGGAAACCGAGCATGGCGGCACCGAGGAAAGCGATGGCAGACACAGCCCACGGCGGACCGGCAACACGGTGCGTAATATCCCAGTTTTCCTGCGACTTTCGAGCCTCGGGCGCGCGAATTCCAATCCAGTTATTACCCGGCAGCTTCGCCGACCATGCCAAACCAGCGACAACGGCTACGCAAACAGCCAGAACCAGGGTAATTACAGGGATGACAATCATGCCTCCAATTTATATAGGTGGTTGGGCACGTGCCAAACGCACCTATTAGACTGTGAGACCATGACCAACAGCGAAAAGTCCTCGTCCTCGGCAGAAGCCACCGACTACCGCTACTCCCCCGAGCTGGCGACTCAGCTAGAGGGAAAGTGGCAGGCGTATTGGAAAGATAACGGCACCTTCTACGCCCCGAACCCGGTGGGCGATCTAGCAGCTGCCGACGGCTCGACTCCGCCGGAGGACAAGCTTTTCGTCCAGGACATGTTCCCGTACCCGTCCGGTGTCGGCCTGCACGTAGGCCACCCGCTGGGCTACATCGCCACCGACGTCTTCGCACGCTTCCACCGCATGCAAGGCGCAAACGTGCTGCACACCCTGGGCTACGACGCCTTCGGGCTGCCGGCGGAGCAGTTCGCGATCCAGACCGGTACGCACCCGCGCGTGACGACGGAAGCGAATATCGCCAACATGGAGCGCCAGCTGGGCCGCCTGGGTCTCGGCCATGACCGCCGTCGTGTTTTCGCGACTACTGACTTGGATTACTACAAGTGGACCCAGTGGATTTTCCTGCAGATTTACAACGCCTGGTTCGATGAGGAGCAGAAGAAGGCACGTCGCATCGATGAGCTGATTCCGCTGTTGGAGTCCGGCGAGATGGCTACCAAGGACGGTCGTGTCTACGCCGAGCTCAGCGGGACTGAGCAGCGCGAAGCCGTCGATGAATTCCGCCTGGTCTACCAGTCGAATTCGATGGTCAACTGGTGCCCGGGCCTCGGCACTGTGCTGTCCAATGAGGAAGTGACCGCCGAGGGCCGCTCCGAGCGCGGTAACTTCCCGGTCTTCCGCAAGCGCCTGGGTCAGTGGATGATGCGCATCACCGCATACGCCGACCGCCTGGTCGACGACCTGGAGCTGCTGGACTGGCCGGACAAGGTCAAGTCCATGCAGCGCAACTGGATTGGCCGCTCCCGCGGTGCCGAGGTCGACTTTACAGCTGAGGTCGGGCCGAAGGTCTCCACCAAGATTACGGTCTTCACCACTCGCCCAGACACCCTTTTCGGTGCCTCCTACATGGTGCTCGCTCCAGAGCACGAGCTGGTGGACAAGCTGGTCGAAGCCGGCAGCGGTTCCTACGAGGGCGTCGATGAGCGTTGGACCTTCGGCAAAGAAACCCCGGCTGAGGCCGTTGCCGCTTACCGCGCCGCAATCGCCTCCAAGTCCGACCTGGAACGTCAGGAGAACAAGGAAAAGACCGGCGTCTTTCTGGGCGCTTACGCCACCAACCCGGTCAGCGGCGAGCAGGTGCCGGTGTTCATCTCCGACTACGTCCTAATCGGCTACGGCACCGGTGCCATCATGGCCGTACCCGCTCACGATGAGCGTGACTACGAGTTCGCCACCGCTTTCGGTCTGCCAATCCGCGAGGTTGTCGCAGGTGGCGACATTGCGAAGGAAGCGTACGTCGGTAACGGCACATGCGTGAACTCCGCCAACGACTCCGGCCTGGACATCAACGGCATGGACAAGGACACCGCCATCGCCACTGTCATCGAGTGGCTGGAGAAGGAAGGTACTGGCCACGAGAAGGTCCAGTACAAGCTGCGCGACTGGCTGTTCGCCCGCCAGCGCTACTGGGGTGAGCCCTTCCCCATCGTCTACGACGAGGACGGCCACGCCCACGCACTGCCCGAGTCCATGCTGCCGGTTGAGCTGCCAGAGGTCGAGGACTACAAGCCGGTCACCTTCGACCCGGACGACGCCGACACCGAGCCAAAGGCTCCCCTGGACAAGGCCACTGACTGGGTCAACGTCGAGCTCGACCTCGGCGATGGCAAGAAGAAGTACCGCCGCGACACCAACGTCATGCCGAACTGGGCAGGTTCTTCCTGGTACCAGCTGCGCTACATCGATCCGAACAACGCTGAGAAGTTCGTCGACCTGGAAAACGAGCGCTACTGGACCGGCCCGCGCCCGGAGACCCACGGCAAGGACGACCCGGGTGGTGTCGACCTCTACGTCGGTGGTGTTGAGCACGCAGTGCTGCACCTGCTCTACTCCCGCTTCTGGCACAAGGTCCTCTTCGACCTCGGCTACGTGACCTCCAAGGAGCCATACCGTCGCCTGTTCAACCAGGGCTACATCCAGGCCTACGCCTACACCGATGCCCGCGGTGTCTACCAGCCGGCGGATCAGGTTGTTGAGCGCGATGGTAAGTTCCTCATCCCAGGAGGCGCCGAAGATGGCTCTGACCTGGAGGTATTCCAGGAGTATGGCAAGATGGGCAAGTCCCTGAAGAACGCCGTCTCCCCCGACGAAGTCTGCGACAACTACGGCGCCGACACCCTGCGTGTCTACGAGATGGCCATGGGTCCGCTGGACACTTCCCGCCCGTGGGCTACGAAGGATCTGGTCGGCTCGCAGCGCTTCCTCCAGCGCGCTTGGCGCCTGGTGGTCAGCGAGGACACCGGCGAGCTCGCCGTCACGGACGCAGCGCTTACCGACGACGACCTCAAGGCCCTCAACCGCACCGTGGAAGGGGTTACCTCTGACTACGCGGAGCTGCGTGACAACACGGCCGTCGCAAAGCTTATTGAGTACGTCAACTACCTGACCAAGACCTACGGTTCGGCCGGTGCACCGCGCGCTGCTGTGGAGCCGCTGGCGCTCATGCTTGGCCCTGTGGCACCGCACATTGCGGAGGAACTGTGGAGCCGCCTCGGCCACACCGAGTCCCTGGCACACGGTCCGTGGCCGGCAGTTGACGAAAAGTGGCTGGTCGACGACACCGTTGAGCTGCCAGTTCAGATCAACGGCAAGGTTCGCGCCCGCATTGACGTGGCAACCGATGCCTCCCGCGAGGACATTGAGGCCGTGGCGCGTGCCGACGAAAAGGTGGTCGCAGCTGTGGAGAACGCCGGTGGCAATATCGTGAAGGTCATTGTCGTTCCGGGCAAGATGGTCAACCTGGTTGTGAAGAAGTAGCCAAGGAAGCCAGTGCATACAAGAAAGTGTCCGGGTTTATGACAGTTTGAGGCCTAAAATTGGCTCAAATTTGTCATAAACCCGGACACTTTCTCGCTTGAGGCTTTCTTGCAAAAACCTCAAGAGGGTGGCACCGAGGCTGGCCGCCTCTTACCCCTACTTCACGCCAAGGATAAGGACACCGAATGTGGAGACCATCCACATCAAAGTGAAAGGCATGAGCACCCAGCACATGGCCAGCCACGGGCGCCAGTTGCGGAAGTTCTTCCACTCCACGTAGGTCTGCCAGAAGCCCAAAAGGCAGCCGACCAGGGAGATTACGCCTGGGACAACCGGGAAGAGAATCTCCCAAGTGCGTGAGCAGATGAAGCTAGACTTGCCCGCATCACAGGTGGGGCCACCGACGATTGCGCCGGCGATACCAATAATGAGGCCCGCCAGCAGGGTCGTAAGAATCACGCCTGCGGTGTAGACATAGGCGCGCTTGCCGGAGTACATCTTGCGCTCAAGCTCGTCGAAGAGTTCATCCTCATCGCGCTCAGGTGTGTTGTCTACCATCTGCTCCCCTCGCCTCTAAAATGCCGTACTAATACCGTACTAATGCCATTTGATGTGCCTGCCATATTAGGCCGGAGTAATTAGGCTGGGGTAATCAGCATTGGCACCGGGCTGTGGCGAACAATGTGGTTGGTCGACGATCCGATGAAAATTCGTCCAAAGGGGCCGAGCGTGGACGAGCCCAAGACGAGCAGGTCCCCCTTCTTCCACTTGATGGACTGAATGGCCTCTTCCCAACCGTTGCCGGAGGCCACTTCTGAATCAATGGACAAATCTGGGTAACGGGTATGCGCACGGTCGATACCGCGATCGAGTAGCCCCATGGCCTGCTCGCGCCATTCAATCATCAAGTCGGAGGACGGGCCATAGCCGTTCTCCGTGGGGTACATGGTCGCACCGCGGGGTGTAAAGGACACCAGGCGCAGTGGAACTTCCCAGCGATATGCCAGGTCAGCAGCCTTATTCAACGCGTGGTGCGATTGCGGGGTGTCGATGTAACAAATGCTGACGCGAGTGACACCGTGCTTGGAGAGCTTCGCGCCTGGGATAGCCAGCCCCAGCGGAATTGGTGAATAATGCAGCAGCGCATCTGAGGTGGAACCCGCAGTAAAGCGACTGCGATTCTTGGCGGCCCAATCCTTGGTATTACTTCGGCGGGTGCCAAGTAGAACTACATCGGCTTCGAATTCTTCGGCCTCGTTACAGATAGTCGTGGATTCGCTGGAGGACTCGATGATCCGCACAGGATCGTCGTCAAGCATGCCCTTGCGCAGACCCGCAAGTTTCAGTTCATCCTTGATGATCTTCTGCAGAGACTCGGTCTCGTTGGCAACCCAGGAGTCGTTGGTGCTCAACCGGGCCAGTGAGGTCAGCGGCCAGCCGCGTGAAAGTGCGCTTACGACGCGAATTTGCACCTTAGTGGTGCGAGCTAACCAGGCAGCGTAGGCCAGTGTTTCAGAGCCGTATTCGCCTGGACGCCACGCAATCATGATACGAAGCGGGCGGGAAGCCATCGCTAATCCTCCTGTGATTAACCAGAAATATCCAAGTGGTGCTTCTGGCTAATAGCCTACGTGGATAAGTCGGCATATATAAAACGCCGACTATAAAACCTAAAGGCTATGTGTCCTGCCTGCGGAGCGTAAACCGCGCAAGGGTTAGCTGAAAAACAGAGCGAAAAGGAGCTAGATGCCCGGGTTTGTCTTCGGGTGCTCTGGGTAGTTGTCGAGGATCTTAGACAGAATCGTTTCAAGACCAGCGCCAAATTCCAGCTCTTCCTGAGTCAGGGTGCTGAACATCTCAGCCATCTGCTGGTTGCGTTCCTCGGAAACGCGGTGCAGCTCTTCACGGCCTCGGTCGGTCAATTCCACTCGAACACCACGGCGGTCCTTGCTGTCGCGGACCCGCTCGACCATGCCGGCAACCTCGAGGTGGTGCACCGCATTGGAGGCGGTGGGCATGCGGATGGCCTCTGCCTCAGCCAACTGGCTGATACGGCAGGCGCCCAGTGTCTCCAGAGTCATCATGATGGACAGCTGTGCGCGGCTGAGCTGGGACTCCGAGGAGCGGCGGCTGTAGAGCAGTTCGGCGCGAGTTAGAAGAGGGCGGATGCGCTCAGCGAGCGCGAGAGGAGTAATGGCATCAGGGGTGCCAAGCGAGCCCGAAGATAAAGTCATAGCGACGATGTTATATGCGAACAGTGCTAGTTGCCAATACGAAATTTATTTGGGGTGCTAGTTATTTTTCTACAACTGCTGATTTTGGCAATAAAATCAGATAGTTACCCTCGGTTCTTACGCAAAAACTCAGTACGGCGCGATAAATCTGCGGACAGCTTTACGACGAGCACAGCGTGCTCCACTTCGTCGCGGTCAACTAGGCAGAAAAGCGCAAAAGCGCCAATGGCTACTTCGCAGGTAGCCATTGGCGCATTGGCGTTGTGGCGCGTCTTTAGCGTTTAGTCCGTTTAGTCTTCGCCCTTGATAAAGGCTTCGAGCTGTGCTCGCGCAACGTCGTCGGCAAGCTGCTTCGGCGGGGACTTCATCAGGTAGGAAGAAGCGGCGTAGACCGGGCCGCCGATACCGCGATCCTTGGCGATCTTGGCGGCGCGAACAGCGTCGATGATGATGCCGGCAGAGTTCGGGGAGTCCCAGACCTCCAGCTTGTACTCGAGATTCAGCGGCACCTCGCCGAAGGCCTTGCCCTCGAGACGGACGTAGGCCCACTTGCGGTCATCCAGCCAGTCCACCCAGTCGGACGGGCCGATGTGGACGTTGCGGTCATCGATCTTGCCAGCGAGCGGACCGGTGAGGTTGGAGGTCACGGCCTGAGTCTTGGAGATTTTCTTGGACTCAAGGCGCTCACGTTCGAGCATGTTCTTGAAGTCCATGTTGCCGCCGACGTTGAGCTGCAGGGTGCGCTCGAGACGGACACCGCGGTCTTCGAACAGTTTCGCCATGACACGGTGGGTGATGGTTGCGCCGACCTGGCTCTTGATGTCGTCGCCGACAATTGGAACACCGGCGTCCTCGAACTTCTTGGCCCACTCCGGATCGGAGGCAATGAAGACAGGCAGGGCGTTGACGAAAGCTACACCAGCGTCAATGGCGCACTGTGCGTAGAACTTGTCGGCCTGCTCGGAACCAACCGGCAGGTAGGAGACCAGGACATCGACCTTGGCATCCTTCAGGGCCTGGACAACGTCGACCGGTTCCGCCGGGGACTCGTCGATGGTGTCCGCGTAGTACTTGCCGACGCCGTCGAGGGTCGGGCCACGCTGAACCTCAACGCCGAGAGTGGGGACATCAGCAATCTTGATGGTGCAGTTTTCGGAGGAAACAATGGCCTCGGAGAGGTCCTTGCCGACCTTCTTGTCGTCAACATCGAAAGCTGCGACGAACTCGACATCGGAGACGTGGTAGTCGCCGAAGACGACGTGCATGAGGCCAGGGATGGTCTCGTCCGGCTTTGCATCGCGGTAGAACTCGACACCCTGCACCAGGGAGGAGGCGCAGTTGCCCACGCCGACGATAGCGACGCGAATTGAACTCATTTGGTATTTCTCCTTGAAAGTCTGTGCTCGGAGGCTTTGACCTCGCACTGTGGGGACCTCGAACCAGGGCCCCGAGTCAGGGCCCAGCACCTGCGGTGGGGGTCCGTGAGCGGGTGCACGCATCGAGCGAGGTAACGAGCGTGACGTTATACCTTTATGCGTTTCTTGCCGATGTCCACACCGCTAGGGGGCACGTGTTTACCGATCAAGCGGGGGTGAAATCCGCGTCTGCGCACCTGCTAATCTGTCCTCGTGATGACATGGCAGGGCGAGATTGATCACTCCTTGCTCAAGAAGCAGTTATTGGAGCAGTGGCGCGCAGGGGAGATTTCACGGAAATCACTCTGCGATGCCGATGCTCGATTGGTCGCCGCTGCGCGGTTTCACGGCAGAAAGTCCCAGGAAGAGTGCCCGGTATGTCGCAAATCGGACCTCCGGCTCGTATTCTGGGTATTCGGAGAAAATTTGGGCCGTCGTTCGGGCTCTGCTTGTACTGAAAACGAATTATCCGCAATAGTTAATGAGTATGGTTCGTGCACCGTCAAAGAAGTTGAGGTGTGCCTCGGGTGCAAGTGGAGTTTCCTGATCCGGACACTTCAGGCAGCTCGAGAAGAGTCAGAAAACTAGGGAGAGCACCCGTGAGCAATGATCGACCCGATAACCCAGGCGGTCCTAATAACCCTCACGAGGGTCAGGGGTCTAATTCATCAGGCGAGTGGTGGGATCAGCCGGACGCTGACTCCTTCAACACGCATGCACGCTCCGATGATGCATCGCTGGACGACGACTTCAGCGACGACATAGATGTAGCTTCAGTCGGTGACTATAAGGAGAATCCGGTTACCGATTCGGAAATGACGTCGGTAAGCGAATCGGAGCCGACGGAGGGGCAGGGCGCCCCAGATGACCATGAAGAGGAAGACCCGATGGCGCAAGATGAACAGTCCGTCGATACCAAGCGGCGGATTATAGCGTGGCTCGCTCTCGCCGTGGCGTTGGTGGTTTTGTTGCCGGTCGTTGTGTTTGGTGTTGCCTACGCGACGACGGACGTGCCAGAACCAGAGGAATTGGCCAATAGCCAGATTGCGGTGATTTATGACCGCACTGGCGAGAAGGAAATCACCCGCATTGTTCCGGAGGGTGGTAACCGAAGCAATATCACTATCGACCAGGTGCCGGATGCTGTGCGCAATGCAGTTCTGGCAGCTGAGGACCGCGACTTTTACACCAACCCCGGTTTCTCGCTGACCGGTTATGGTCGTGCGGCCCTCGGTCTGGTGACTGGTAACTCCAGCGCCGGTGGCGGTTCGACTATTACGCAGCAGTACGTCAAGAATGCCGTGGTGGGCAATGAACGCACACTGACTCGTAAGGCTAAAGAGTTGGTGATGTCGGCGAAGATGGCCCGTGAGTGGACCAAGGATGAAATCCTTGAGGCCTACCTCAACACCATCTACTTCGGTCGTAACGCCTACGGCATTGCTGCTGCGTCGAAGGCCTACTTCGGCAAGGAAGTCGGCGAGCTGAATGTGGAAGAGGGCGCGGTTCTGGCGGCCTCGATTCAGCGTCCGTCCGCTCTGGATCCGTGGACGAATCGTCCGGAGGCGGAGCACCGCTGGAACTACGTTCTCGATGGTCTGGTGGAGATGAACATCATTTCGCCGCAGGACCGCGGGGGTATGCAGTATCCGGAGACCATCGACCCGGCGCTGGCGCCGAAGCAGGCTCCGGAACCGGGCGCGGCTGCGATGATTAAGAACCAGGTGCTGGCTGAGCTGGAGCGCGAAGGTATCTCCGAGCAGGAGGTCAACACTGGTGGTCTGCGCATTACGACGACCATTGACCCGACGGTTCAGCAGGCAGCTTTGGATGCGATGGAGACCTACATCGACCAGTCAACCGGCATGCGTGCTGCAATCGTTTCGGTGGAGCCGAAGACCGGTGCTGTTCGCGCTTACTACGGTGGCGATGATCCGACTGGTTGGGACTACGCCAACAGTGGGCTGCAGACCGGTTCTACTTTCAAGATTTTCGCCCTGGCGGCAGCGCTCGATCAGGGCATTCCACTGACCGCGCAGTACTCTTCGGCACCCGTCCAGTCCGGTAACGTCACTCTGTACAACGCCGGAGGCGCTGGTGGTGGTGTTCTCCCAATCTATGAGTCCTTGAAGCAGTCGTTGAATACTCCATTCATTCGCCTGCAGCGTGACCTGAAGAATGGTCCGGATGACACCGCCAAGATGGCGCACCGCCTGGGTGTGGCTGAGTCCCTCCCGGGGATTGAAAAGACGCTGATGGATGACAATGGTCACTCGCAGGACGGTATTGCTCTGGGGCAGTACCTCACGCGTCCGCTGGATATGGCCGTTGGTCTGGCAACTCTGACAAATGACGGTGTCTACCAGCAGACTCACTTCGTGGAGAAGGTCGAGAACTCCAAGGGCGAGATTGTGTACGAGGCCAATGCTGACAATGGTGACCGCCGGGTTTCCAAGGCAGTGGCGACCAACGTGATTTCGGCCATGCAGCCGATTGCTGGCTACAGCAACAAGCCGCTGAGTGGTGGCCGTCCGTCGGCAGCTAAGACCGGTACCACGCAGTTGGGTGACACCGGTCTGAACAAGGATGCGTGGATGATTGGCTCGACTCCGCAGCTGTCGACTGCGGTGTGGGTCGGCAACGTCGACGGTTCGGCGTTGTACAACTCCAGCGGTGGCATCATGTATGGTGCTCAGACCCCGGGCGATTTGTGGAAGTACACGATGGACAACGCTCTGGCTAGTAAGGACTTTGAGTACTTCTCTAAGCCGGAGCCAGTCGGGGGAGTCGCGGGCGCGCCGCAGTACCAGGAGTCGTCGACCAGTGACTCTGAGCAGAGCAGTACCTCGGAAACTACCGAAGAGTCAGCGACCGAGGAGTCGACGCCCGAGTCCTCTGCGGAGCAGCCTGGTCCGCCGCCATTCCCGGGTGGCAATGGTGGTGGAATTGCCGATCTCTTGCCGATTCCGCTTCCGGGAGTTCCCGGTGGTGGAAATGAGGGCGGCGGAGATCCAGGTAACCCCGAGGGTGGTCAGTAAATGGATAGCTGGGTAATTTTCACCATCGTCTGTGTCGCGATTGGCTTCCTGATGTTCGGTACCGCTTTCTGGGGCTTCATGCAGAAGTGGAAGCCGGCGATTATCTGGGCTCTGTGTCTTGCGGCTTTCCTCTTCGCGACGGTCATCCCGGTGATTATCGCGTTGACGCACGCCTCCTCCACGTCAATGTAGGACGCAGGATAGGCAGTCAGCTGCTAGGACGTGGCTGCCCACTGCTCGCACGATAACTTCACACTTTCACGAGACGCACGTAGTAGACCTGTGTGCGTCTCTTTTCTTTTCGACGCACCAACCCTGCTGGCCAACTCCGCTTGCCGACGGCACTTGCGATTAGGACATATACATCTGCCTGCGGTACCCTGGCAGGGTTGCTTGACGCAACGATCCTCCTGCTGCATAGCGGTTGGCATGAAAGATAGTGCCAGCACACCACGCTGTGTAGCCGAAATACAAGAACTAGACCATAGGAGGTGATGAGGTCCGTGCGTCACTACGAAGTAATGATTATTATCGATCCGTCTCAGGATGAGCGCACCGTAGGCCCGTCCCTGGAGAAGTACCTCGACGTTGTCCGCAAGGAGAACGGCAAGGTGGAGAAGGTGGACATCTGGGGTAAGCGCCACCTCGCCTACCCGATCGAGAAGAAGGAAGACGGCATCTACGTTGTCGTCGACCTCACCTGCGAGTCCGCAACCGTGCTGGAGCTCGACCGTCGTCTGAATCTGAACGACAGCATCCTGCGCACCAAGGTGCTGCGGGTTGATCGTTAATCTGCGCCGTAATCGCGAATCCGTAGTGCTCGAATGAGGCACGCCGGGAATGCGAAAGCCGTAGGATAGCGGGCGAAAGCCCCCATCATCAGCTCGACAGAATTCAACCGAGGAGAAAAAGCATGGCTCAGGGAGACGTACAAATCACGGTGGTTGGCAACCTGGTTGCTGACCCAGAGCTCAAGTACACCCAGAACGGCACCGCCGTGGCGAATTTCCGCGTCGCGTCGACTCCGCGAGTGTATCGAGAGGGCCAGTGGGTTGACGGCGAGGGCATGTTCCTCACCTGCAGCCTGTGGCGTGAGGCAGCGGAAAACGCTGTAGAGAGTCTCTCCAAGGGTATGCGCGTCATCGTCCAGGGTCGTCTGCGCCAGCGCAGCTACGAGACCCGTGAGGGCGAGCGTCGCACTGTCTTCGAGGTTGAGGTCGATGAGGTGGGTCCGTCCCTGAAGTTCGCTCGAGCTCAGGTCACGCGCACTCCGCGCAATGGCGGTGGAAACTTTGGTGGCGGTAATCGCGGCCAGGGTGGAAATGCCGGCGGCAGTTTCGGCGGTGGCTTTGGCGGTAACCAGGGCAATCAGGGTGGACAGAGCGATCGCGGTTTTGGTGGCGGAGCCCCTGCGGAAGATCCGTGGAATTCAGCTCCTCCGGCCGGTGGTGGCTTCGGCGGCGATGAGCCTCCGTTCTAAGCTCCTTCCAGCCACGGCACTACGTGACTAGTTTGCAGCAGATTTAGCATCCACAATTCTCAAAATCTTTTAAAGACATATCCAGCGAAAGGCAGGGATCATGAAGCTGATCCTCACCGCCGACGTTGACAAGCTCGGTGTCGCAGGCGACATCGTTGAGGTCAAGGCCGGCTACGGACGTAACTACCTGCTTCCTCGTGGACTGGCAATTGTTGCCACCCGCGGCGCAGAAAAGCAGATCGAGGGCATTCGTCGTGCCCAGGAGGCTCGCGCTATTCGCGACCTCGACCATGCACGTGAAGTCAAGCAGAAGATTGATTCGCTCGACAACGTCTCCGTTGCTGTGAAGGCTTCGGAAAATGGCAAGCTGTTCGGTTCTGTCACCAAGGGTGACATCGCCGATGCAGTTCGTAAGGCTTCCGGTCAGGCTATCGACAAGCGCGCAGTCGTGCTTGCTCCGAGCCAGATTAAGTCCCTTGGTAAGCACACCGTTGACATCGCGCTGCACCCGCAGATCACCGCGCATGTTTCCGTACAGGTCGTCGCCGCGTAATTTCGCGGTTTAAAGTTTTTACTTTGACGGCGGCCGACGAGTCCTGCGTTTAAAAGATGTGCGCGGGCTCCGAGGCCCAATGACAACAGCACACGTGAAGCTCTGATCTTTCGTAGTGAGAGGTCGGGGCTTTTCGTGGTTTTAGGCCGGTTTGAGGCTCTTTACGCAGGTGCCGCGGCAGACCCTTGGTAGTTCTCCACAGCTTAACGACGATTCCTGTGGATAAACCTGTGGGTAACTTATGCACCCGTCGTGGATAACTTTTTTCGAGCCCACAAAAGTCTTATTAATTTAGCGTTAATAACACCCGCGTGAGCAGTACTGATGTTACAGCGGCTCTTCATTCCTGAATTCGCTAGAGTTTCAAGAAAATGCAGCCTGACCTGGGAAGAAGATTCTTGACCAGGGCAAATATGAACCACCCCCGTTAACCCTCAAGTGAGAGTTTAGGGTTACCGGTAGTTCACCTGGGCTTTTCCTGCTTGTGCACACGTTCTCCCCAGGTTTATCCACAGGAGTTGTGGATAACTTCGGGGATAAAGTAGTCAGAAGATTGTCTTCCGCTGCTTTTGAGGGTACTTTTACAGGTCCGTCAATCCGGCCGAGCGGGTATAACTGCGGTAGATAGTCAGGGTCCTACATGTCGGCGGTTGGACAAGCGCCAAAGTGGTTCAGAAGGGGAGGAGCAGCTCACAATGAGTCAGCCTGTAGGTGATGGTGATCAAGCCGGGGCAGGGGAGGAAGGATCTTCTTTCGCGGTGAATTCCCACGACGATTCCTTCGATGACATTCCCTTGCCACCGGAACCACCGGTAGAGGATGCGCCACCGGAGGAGTACTCGTTTTCACAAAGCTCGGGCAACGGAGCGTCGTCAAGCGGGGGCGGGACTCGGGACTGGGAGCGAGACCGTGGACGTGGCGCACGTGCGAGTGCCGTAGCTGGGGCGACCTTTGAGCGCACGCCGCCGCACAACATCGAGGCAGAGCAGAGCGTGCTCGGTGCGATGCTACTGAACTCCGAGGTCGTCGCGGATGTATATGAACAGCTGACACCGGAGGATTTCTACCGGCCGGCGCATCAGACCATCTATTCGGCGATTCTGCACCTCTACGGTGAGTCATCGGAGATCGATCCCATTCTGCTGGCAGGGCGCCTGGACCGTACTGGCGACTTGGAGCGCATTGGTGGCCCGCTGTACCTGCACACGTTGGCCTCGCTGGTGCCCACAGCGGCGAATGCGCAGTTCTACGCGCGCATTGTCGCAGAGAAGGCCACAATTCGGCGTCTTGTGGAGGCCGGCACGAAAATTGCCCAAATTGGCTATGCGGGTGCGGAGGATACGGAGCCGGAGCAGCTGGTGGATGAGGCACAGCAACTCATCTTCAGCGTCGGTCGCGAGAACACGAAGAATGACTACGTTCCCATTGCCGATGTCCTTGATGACACGCTGGAAGAACTGGATCTCATTACCCAAAACGGCGGTCTGGCGCAGGGCGTGCCGACGGGAATTACCAACCTGGATAAGCTGACCAACGGTCTTCATCCAGGTCAGATGGTGATTATCGCGGCCCGCCCGGGTGTGGGTAAGTCCACGCTCGCGATGGACTTCATGCGTTCGGCATCCATCCGCAACGGTATGACCAGTGCTATCTTCTCGCTGGAAATGTCGCGCAATGAAATCATGATGCGCATCATGTCCGCCGAGGCGAAGATCAACATGGCATCGTTGCGTTCCGGTGACCTGGATGAACGAGACTGGACCAAATTGGTCGAGGTCGGTGACAAGATTCGGGACGCCCCGCTGTTTATTGATGACTCGCCGAACTTGACCATGATGGAGATTCGCGCGAAGGCACGTCAGCTGAAACAGAAGCACGATCTAAAGATGATTGTGGTCGACTACCTGCAGCTGATGAGCTCGGGTAAGAAGGTCGAGTCAAGGCAGCAAGAGGTCTCGGAGTTCTCCCGTCAGCTGAAGCTGCTGGCGAAGGAGCTAGAGGTGCCGCTGATTGCAATCTCACAGCTGAACCGTGGCCCGGAAGCCCGTACGGATAAGAAGCCCCAGGTCTCGGACCTGCGTGAGTCGGGTTCGCTGGAGCAGGATGCCGATATTGTCATGTTGATCTACCGGCCGGACTCGCAAGAGGCTGACCATGAACGTGCTGGTGAGGCGGACATTATCGTCGCGAAGCACCGTGGTGGACCGACCGGAAGTATTGCAGTGGCCCACCAGCTGCACTACTCCAGGTTCGCGAACCTCGCTGAGGAGCCCAGCGGTTCACTCTAGTCAGCGGGCCTAGCCACCCAAAATTAGTGCAGCTCGGGTGGCTAGGTAAGGTGAGTGGCAGTCAGCGGAGCGAGTTTTCGTGCGTTGACAGGGTTTTACGGATTATTGAGGGTTACGCGGAGTCGTCGGGAAGCGGGGAAGCACTATGTCATCAACTGCCGCTCCCGTGGCAGCGGAGGCCAAAGCCAAAAGCCAGAAACGCGCACCGAAGCAGCGCGTCGGCTGGGTAGATGCGGCCAAGGGGCTGTGCATCCTCCTCGTCGTGCTCGGCCATGCCATCACCGAGCTGCAGGCGCACGGTTACTACACGGCGCAATGGGCGGGTTTCAACTTCTTCCTCGGACCCATCCGCATGCCGCTATTCTTCCTGCTGTCGGGACTGTTTGCCGGCAAGGCGCTCAAAGAGTCCTGGCATAAGCTGGCCAATCGCCGAATCTGGGTGATGGTCTATCTCTATGTAATCTGGGTGCCACTTCGTGACCTGGTGCTTTTCCTCATGCCGTATACGCATGTGGATGCGGACGGGATTGTGTATCCGCCGCCGATTACGGACCGGAGCGCGTGGGGCCCGCGTATCTACAACACTCTTCACGCAACTATCGAGCCGACATCCTACCTGTGGTTCCTGTGGGCCCTGGCGCTGTTTGCAATCCTCACACGAGCATTCCGGTGGGTACATCCGGCGATTCAGCTGATTGTTTCAGGCCTCATTAGCGCCTGGGCTCCTTTTGCGTCATCCAGCTGGTCGTGGGACTTCGTCAGCAAGATGCTGTTCTTCTACGTGCTGGGCATGTATGGTGCGCCCTGGATCTTCCGGATGGCACAGCGTCGCAGCGGCCTCTCACTGCTTGTGACACTGACGGCGTTCCTGGCGGTGGCAATCTGGGTGCAGGTCACCTACTCCAGCTTTAACGATGGCAACGTTGGCTTCACCCGCGTGTACCTGTCCACCACTGGCGCATTGGCTGCAATTAATGTTATGGCGATGCTGCAGAACACTCGCCTGGTCGTACCTTTTGAAAAGATAGGTGGCCGAACGCTGCCCATCTTCCTCATGCACATTCCCATGCTGGTTGTGGTCATGATTGTTTTCGACCTCATCCTGCCGAGTGACCCGCACTTGGTCATCATGACCCCGCTGGTGACCATTATCGCGGCAGTGCTGTGTCTGGGTCTGCACCGGCTTCTGCTCGCCATTGGCGCCGGCTGGCTCTTCGCCCGCCCGGCGTGGGTTGTGCGCATGACAACGCCGGAGCAACGGGTCTTTCAGCGCAGCCCCGCGCGCCCCTAAGGGCGAACCTGCTTCCTAACTCGGCTCGCCAAGGCGGTAGCGTGGAGGCGGAGATAATCAGGCCGCAGTAGTGAGAAAAAGAATAACCACGGGGAAATGAGAGAGCCATGCGTCTAGCAACGTTGCGACACCAGGGTGGAACGCGCGCCGCTGTTCTCGGCGACGGCGTAGCGGTCCTTTTCGATGACCACTGTCTCGGGGATGTGTTAGCGCGGCCAGGGTGGCGTCGTGAAGCGGAAGAACTCCTGGCGGAGGCGGGGAGCAATCCTGACAACGTCATGGCGGAGAGTGCGTGGGCGTTCGCGCCACTGATTACGCGCCCGGGCAAGATTGTCTGCGTCGGGCTGAACTACGCCGCCCACATCGATGAGATGGGGCACGAGCGCCCTGAGGTGCCGACGTTGTTCGCGAAGTTTGCTGATGCCGTGGCCGGCGCAAAGGATGACATCCGAGTGCCGGAGGCCAGCGCCAACAAGCTCGATTACGAAGGTGAGCTCGCAGTTATCGTCGGCGAGACGTGCTTGCGGGTGTCGGAGGAGCAGGCCGAGGAGGCTATCGCTGGGTATGCGATTATGAATGACTTCACGCAGCGCGATTTCCAGTACGCCACCGAGCAGTGGCTGCAGGGCAAGACGTTGCAGCGTGCCAGCGCTTTCGGTCCGTGGATGCTCACTGCTGATGCCTTCGACGCGGATTCGGCTCGCGTGCGCACGTACATTGACGGGGAGCTACGTCAGGATGCACCAATTGCCGATCTCGTTTTCTCCCCCGCGAAGTTGATCGCCTACATTTCGCAGTTCGTCCAGCTCAACCCGGGTGATGTCATCTCCACGGGCACTCCTGCGGGCGTCGGCCACGGCATGAATCCGCCGACATACCTTCAAAACGGCCAGGAGATGGTCATTACCATCGATGGCCTGGGCAAACAGGTCAACACCGTCCGCATCAATCACTAAAACACGCCGCTTTACGACGTTTCCGCGAACCCCGCGGGAATGAATCGACCCCCGCGTGCGTTGTGGGGAACTAACGGGTAAAAACCTACGTAAAAAACGTGAATTTAGAACGCGACATTAAAGAGTAAGAGGAGTTAGTCCCATGGCAACTGTTGATATTACGAACGAGACTTTCGCTGAGACCATTCAGAACAACGACATTGTGCTCGTTGATGCCTGGGCATCCTGGTGCGGTCCGTGCCGCCAGTTCGCTCCAATCTTTGAGAAGGCATCGGAGAAGCACCCGGAGGTAGTGTTCGCGAAGCTGGACACCGATGCCAACCAGGAGGTTTCGGCAGCTCTGGGTATTCAGTCGATTCCGACGCTGTTTGTTTTCCGCGAGGGAATCCTGCTGTTCCAGCACTCCGGTGTGCTGCCGGAGACCGCTCTGAGTGATCTGGTTGGCCAGGCGTCGGAGCTGAACATGGATGATGTCCGTGCGCAGATCGCCGAGCAGGCGGCACAAGACAGCGCCGCCGAGTAATTCTGTTCTAGTCCGCGCTCTGGCTGCGAATGAGCCAGCCGAGGCCAAAGCCCACGATTGCGGCCATTAGTGCCCACACTGCTGGATTGACTGAGTTCGAGTCTTCCTCAGTCGAAAGGGGCATGCTGGTGTAGGTGGGCTTTGTTTCCTTCTCATTTTTTGGCAGCACCTGTCCACTTGGGAATACGTTCTTGACGGCTTCGGTGAGATCGTCAGCGGTCAGGTTTTTGCCTAGAACAGCGATGGCGTAGCGGTCATTGTCGCCTAAGAAGCCGGCGGTGGTGTGCTGCTCTTCGTACCAGCCGGATTTGTTTGCGATGGTTTCCTTCGGCAGTGCAGCGCGGAGGCCGAAGTTCTGGTCCGCATCGCCGTAAGAGTATCGCGGTAGCGAGTACATCAGCTGACGCATGTATCTGGTCTCTGTGTGGCTCAGTCCGCCCTTTTCGCTCAGCATGCGGTCAAAGTAGGCGACCATGTCGGCCGGGGTGCTGGTGGTGGCTCCCCACATAGGCGAGCCGACAGTCTTATCCGACAGGCCATAGCGGTCTCGAACATTGTCAACGATGCGAGTTTGGCCGTAGGCATCCCACAGCGCGTCGGTCGCCTCGTTGTTGGAGTAGCGAATCATGTCATCGCGCAGCATGGCATCGGGGTTGCCCTCGACTGGCATATCGCCCTTGCCGGCAACAATTTCGCCCTTCTTAGGTGGCGTGTAGTTGGAGTAGGCCACAACGTCGGCGACGAACACCTTCATGAGACTGGCAAGCCGAAACTTATCGTCGCAATGCGAATTGCAGATGAACTCACCGGTCTGGCGGTCCAGGATGCCCATGCCGAGCATGCCGCCCTTATCGTCGAACTTCTCGGTCACTTCGTCGAGCCGCGTTTGCACATCCTGACCCCATTGGGTTTTGGCTCCGGGCACAATCGGTGGAAACTTCTTCGGATTGCTCTTCGCAGTGCTTTTCGACGGCTTGGTGGAGGACTTTTCCGATGTCGTTGAAGCGGTTTTCTCCGCCGACTTGTCAGCGGTCTTGCCCGGGGTCTTCTCCGTGGTTTTTTCAGAGGCCTTTTCAGGGGTCTTCTTGGTTTTTGCGTCGGACGGCTTAGTGGGCTCGGTCGAGGATGGCGATGCTAAGACTACCTGGGGAAATGCATCGGTGCCGGTGGTATCAGCGTTTGCTGTGGCTGTCGCGTTTGCCAGCGGTGCAGTGGCTGACAGAGTAATAACCGCGGCGAGACTCGCGGCGATTCCACGGTGCGCGCGTTTAGGGCAATGAACCATGTTTAGAGAGTCTACAACTCTGTGCGAGTCGCGCTCGCCGTCAACTAGCTCATTCTGTTTATCGAGAGAGAGCGAGCCAGCTCACGTACAATTTTTGAAAAGATGGAATTTTCTCGGTTCTGTTAACTTACGCCGCATATTTGAGGAAGGTTGGATTTGCATGGCTAATCCATTTGCTAAGGGCTGGAAGTACATGATGTCTTCATTCGACAAGAAGATTGAGGACAACGCGGACCCGAAAGTTCAGATTGCACAGGCTGCTGAGGCTGAGCGCCAGCGTCATCAGGAGATTCAGCGTCAGGCGGCGGCTATTATCGGCAACCGCAATCAGCTGGAGATGCAGCTTGGTCGGTTGACCTCCGAGCGCGACAAGATTACTGAGAACACCCGCCAGGCTCTCGCTAATGCGGATCAGGCTCGCGCCAAGGGGGATGAGGCAACTGCGCAGAAGATGGAAAGCACCGCGGAGGTGTTTGCCACGCAGCTGGTGAATGTGGAAAAGGAGCTGGAGAACACCACGCAGCTCCACCAGCAGGCCGTATCTGCTGCTGAGGAGGCACAGCGTCAGGCGCAGCAGTCACAGGCTCGCTACGAGCAGATTAAGCAGGATATTCGCAAGCTTGAGTCGCAGGCGGATCAGGCCAAGATGCAGGAGACTGCATCGAAGACTCTTCAGAGTATGCAGGGAATTTCTGAAAATCCGAATGTGCCGACCCTGGATTCGGTCCGTGAGAAGATTGAAGGCCGCTACGCCAATGCGCTGGGTGCCCAGGAGCTCGCGGAGTCCTCACAGGCAGGTCGTATGGCCGAGATTGAGACCTCCACTCGCGATGCCGCTGCCAATATGCGCCTGGCTGAGATCCGCGCCCAGATGAATAACGAGAACACCGCCCTCGAGTCCGGTGCTGCCGCGAAGGGCAACGCAGGTGAGCTGGAGTCCGCTGAGGATAGCGCGGATGCAGAGGTCGCTGAGGATACCACCGACACCGAAGCGGGCAGCGCAACCGATACCGCGGCAGACACTGCGGCAGATGTAGACGACGCGAAGTAGCCTTAACCGACTACCGACGGCCACCAGTGGCCACCAAACAAGAAACCAAACAAGAAAGTGTCGGGGTTTATAGCAGTGTGAGCGGGAAAATCCGCCATAAACTGCTATAAACCCCGACACTTTTTCGCGTCAACAGCGCCTTTGGCGCCGACAGCATCGACCAGACCGCTAGCCGCGCTACTCTTCCAGCTTGCCGTTCTTCCGGGCGAGCAGAACCCCACGGATACCCGCGTGGAAACCATCGCGCAGATTGACACGCTGCGTCTCCGTCAGCGTGTATTCGTGCAGAGTCTCGCACGCAAACTGCAGCAGCGGACGATCAATGTCCGGCGGCAGTCCACCGCCGGAGAGCAAGTGGGCGCTATCGCGTGCCTGCTCGGTCGCAATATTCTCGTACCACCAGTTCGCATACTGCTGGCCCACATCGAACGGCGTCTGGAACCCCGCGGATGCCCACACCTCGTTCGGCAGGGGCACATACCGACTGCGCAGCTTCCTCCGCGGTGCCATCATCGACGGGTTCGGGCGCGGGCTTGGCTTTGGTGTGCTCTCACTGACGCTGCCTTCGCTTGCCGACGACTCCGCCGCCGACCCTGCATTGCCAGCTGTGTCCCCATTCTCGGCCCCGCCACTGTTCTCAGTGTTTCTAGCGGTTTCAGTCGTCGCGCCGGGCATAGCCGCTGGCGATGGCTGAGTTGGCTGACTTGGCTGGGTCGACTGAGTTGGCTGGGATGGGGAGGCACCCGAGGCACCCGAGGTACCCGAAACACCCGAGGCCGCTGGCGCCGTTTGCGCAGCCTCAGCGCCACCAGTGCGTTCTACCTCAGCGCGGTGCTCAGCCTGCGCCGGAATCTCCCGGGCACCCATCTTGGCTGCATGCTCGACCTCGTTGAACTTCGGTGAGTCAGCCTTGGCAGTCGGTGTGGCCGCGGCATTGTCTTCACTACGACAGTCAGAGCCGCTGGCCGCTGTGGGGGAGGGCACAACGCGCTGGTCCTGCGGCACCTCCGGAGTGTTGGCCTCCGATGTGGCAGTGTCACCGTCGGCAGAGGAGGGAGTGGTCTCCGTGCCGTCGTCAAGCGAGCCCTCGCCCGGAGGCGTGATGCGCGTATCCGGCACGCGGGTGGCGCCGAGATCTTCGATGGGTTCGGCATCGCCCAGCGGCTTATTCGTGCGGGCGACCGGTGGGATCGGTCCTTCGAGAACGTTGAGCTGCATGGCATCGGCGAAGTCCTCACGAGGATCGAGGATTGTCGTCGAATCACAGGCATGGCGAAGCGCACCGGACATGGAGTCCCAGCCGAAGCCGTAGAGGTGCACGCGCACTCCGGCGGCCGATGCCTCCGAGACACCGGGCAGCATGTCCGCATCGCCCGAGACCAGCACGATATCGGAAACCTGATTGCGCAGGCCGGCGACGACCATGTCGGCAACCAAGCGCGTATCGACGGCCTTCTGCGTCCGCCGGTCGCCCCATTCAATGAGTTGACCTGCGCGCAGCTGAACACCATCGATAGTGCGCAGCGAGCGCTGGTAACGATGCGGCCCCGACTCCGGGATGCCGTCGTACCAAAGTTGCCGCTGAACTGGCTGGTTCAGCTGCTGGTTAATCATTCGGTCAAGGACACTAACTACTTCTCTAAGGTCGATTTCTAATTGCCCGCGGGCTCCGGTTTCCCACGAGTTGTAAAAGCTCGCCAATAAATATGACGTATCGACGAACACCAATGTGCGTTCAAGCATGGCTCCTAATTCCTGATTCTTTATTAACTAAATTAAGCAAACCGGTTACATCGACAAGGATGCCCGAATAATTCATTCTATGCCCTAAACATGTTTAACTTCAGGGACTATTCTTAATAAGCCGCATCACTGTGACCGCTCTGCGCGGGTCGGCGGGCGTGCGAGTCGTCGCGAGAAAACCGCTCGATGTGGGGCTGACGTGCAGAGAAATGCGGAGGAATTGACACTCGACGAGCGCGACCACACAGGAGAAGGGAAGTTATAAAGAGGTATGAGACGCTGGTTCGGCCTTTTGGTTCTCATTACCGTGATGGGGCAAGCGGTTTTCAACGGCGGTCGCGTGCTGCTTTCTTGGCGAGTCCTCGACTTCGGCGGTTCCGCCGCCACCATCGGTTGGTTCACTGCCGCATTTTCACTTGTACCTCTTATTATCGCGCTTCCCGCAGGCAAGCTTGTCGACAGCCGCCGCGCCACCGAAGTCATGTACTCCGGCCTTATTGCCACCGTCGTCGCCACGGCAGTAATGGCGCTCTCGCCGAACTTATCAATCCTTTTGCTCGGCTACGTCGCTCTGGGTTTTGCCCATATGACCACGCTGATTGCCGCTCAGGGCATGGTTTCGCATTTGCGTGGTGGCGTCGCCGGCCTGGATAGTCTCTTTGCCTACTTCACTCTCGGCATCTCTGTTGGTCAGTTCCTCGGCATCGTCGGCGCGGGTTTGTTCACGCCTAACCATGACAGCACGACCAGCACGGCGACCACTCCCGCACTTTGGGTAATGGCGGGAATCGGCATGCTCGCCCTGGTCATCGGCTGGCCAGTCGCCACCGCTTATCGACGGCACGAAGCGAGCGCAGCCGCCGAAGTACAAGCGGCTAGCAGTGTTGCGTCTTCCGCGCCGTCGCAAAGCGAAGCTGGTAACTCGTCGGTCCTCAACATCCTGCGTATCGACGGGATGACCAGCGCCATGGCTGTATCAATTGCGGTCATCGTCGCCATTGACCTGTTGACGGCATATGTGCCTGTGCTGGGCCGTGAACTGGGCTTCAGCGTTGCCGAAGTGACGGCCATCCTCGGCGCACGCAGCGGTCTTGCAATCATTTCTCGCGCTTTCATGCCGACCGTACTGCGCCGCGCCGACCGTGACCGTGTCCTGATTATTGCAGTGTGCGCAGGTGTCCTGCCTCTTCTTGCCATGCCGTGGCTTGGTAGCGCGTGGCTCATGGTTATTGCCGTTGGAATCTGTGGTTTGGCGTGGGGATTTGTGATGCCGATGTCGATGACATGGGTGAGCTCCTTGGTGGATGCCGATGTCCGCGCACAGGCTCTTTCCATTCGGCTGATGGGCAATCGCCTGGCGCAGGTGATCCTGCCGCCGGTCGCTGGTTTGGGTGCTGCCGCGCTGGGCGCGGGCAGCGTCTTTCTCGGCGCGGGTGCGTTGATGGGGGTCGCGTCTGCCGCCGCTTGGCGACGACTCGCAGGTAGCAAGATGGCTTTGCCTCAGTAACTCAGGTCTGTCGAAGTGGTGGGGCTTTGACTGAGTAGTCGGGCCCTATTTGAGTCGTTGACTAGTAGTGACCTAGCTATGGGAGGGCTCTGAATCGGCGTACGGAGTTAACTTGAGTGGCGCATTTTCATAGGTCTATCAGGGGATTCGCTTTAATCTGGGCCTGTGTGTAATGTATCTGGAGGTCAGCGCGGCCAGGCGGTTTATGTGTTTGGTTGG
>NZ_CAMQAZ010000016.1 GCF_946998835.1 uncultured Corynebacterium sp.
CGCACTATGTTGAAGTCCAAGATTCACCGTGCCACGGTGACTCAGGCTGATCTTCACTACGTTGGATCGTGCACGATTGACGCTGATTTGATGGAAGCAGCTGACCTGCTTGAAGGTGAAGCTGTCGACATCGTCGATATCAATAATGGCAACCGTCTTACCACTTACTGCATCACTGGTGAGCGCGGCTCGGGCATTATTTCCATCAATGGTGCCGCTGCCCGCCTGATTTCGCCGGGTGACCTGGTTATTATCATCGGCTACGGCATGATGGATGATGCCGAAGCGCGTGAGTACAAGCCGAATGTCATCTTCGTCGACGAGGACAACAAGATCCTAGAAAGTGGCAATGACCCGGCGGATGTGCCGGAGGGCTCTGAGCTGAAGAATCCGCGTAGCCCAGAGAACTAGATCTAGCCCGCACAGCCCGCGAGCTGGGGTGTCGACTGCGCAGTTGGAGAGAAAAGCCGAGCTGGAAAACCACAACACCAGGGCGTTCACTTTGCGTTAAAGTGTAAGCCATTAGACCGTCAGCTAAAGCTCATTGGCGAGTTGGTTTTTAGAAACCGGAAAGTAACACAACGTCCTTAGCTTCTTAGAGGATCTAAAAGTTTTAGTTATCCATGTCCTCACCTAGTTGAAGCTAAACAAAGGCGGTCTCCTCATGGTTCGTATTGGCAAGAATCTGCTGACGAATTCTTTTGCTACCTCTCGCAGCTCCCTGACCTGTACTTACAAGTGCGGTAATGCTTGTGCTGACGATGCTCCGAATGAGTTCTCTGACAACGAGTACTTCGGTGATGTTGCGAAGCAGGCCTTCTCTCAGCGCGCATTCTCCCGCCGCGCCGCACTGAAGGTCACTGGTGCCAGTGCTCTTGCAGTCGGCGGTGGCGCCGTGCTGGCCGCTTGCTCATCCGACGATTCAGGCAGTAGCGCAAGTGGTGCCGATGCCTCCGGTACCGCTGCAGCCGGTGACGGTAGCAAGGGTGAATCGCCGGAGGGTATGCGTTTCGACGTCGTCAAGCCGAATAAGGAAGACGCAGTCGTTATCCCGGACGGCTACGAGCAGAATGTTCTGATTCGCTGGGGCGACCCGATTCACGAGGGCGGTCCGGAGTTCGACTTCGACAAGCAGACTCCGGAAAACCAGAAGAAGCAGTTTGGCTTCAACAATGACTTCGCTGGCCTGATCAAGGCTGAAGACGGCACTCTGCTGTACGTCTGCTCGCATGAGTACACCACTGAGCCGATGATGTTCCGTGCTTACAAGAAGGAAGATGCCACCAAGGAGCAGGTTGACATTGGACTGGCTGCTCACGGGCAGACCATCCTTGCTGTGGAAGAGGATGACAAGGGCTTCCTGAAGCCGATTCTGAGCGACAAGCGTAACCGTCGCATCACTGGCTTCACCGAGTTCACAGTCGACGGCCCGGCTGCTGGTCACGATTTGCTGAAAACCAAGGCTGACCCGACCGGTATGAAGATCGAGGGTACTTTGAACAACTGCTCCGGTGGCGTTACTCCGTGGGGTACCTACCTGTCCGGTGAGGAGAACGTTGACCAGTACTTCGGCAACGTTGGCAAGCTCAAGGATGAGGACACAGTTAAGAAGCTCAAGCGCTACTCGGTCAAGAATGAAGAGCTGTCCGACCGCGCGTGGGAGAAGTACTATGACCGCTTCGATGTCTCCAAGGAGCCGAATGAGCCGAACCGCTTCTTCTGGCTGGTAGAAATCGACCCATCTGACCCGAACTCCACCCCGGTCAAGCACACCGCACTGGGCCGTTTCAAGCATGAGGCCGGTCAGATTTACGTTACCGACGACGGCACCGTGGTGTGCTACTCGGGCGATGACGAGCGCTTCGAATACATCTACAAGTTCGTCTCCTCCCGCAAGGTCAAGGAGGGCGACCTCAAGCACAACATGGGCATCCTGTCCGAGGGCACGCTCTACGTCGGAAAGTTCAACGGTAATTCCGAGTCCGAGATTGACGGCTCCGGTGAGCTGCCGAAGGACGGCCGTTTCGACGGTGACATTGAGTGGCTTCCGCTGATGACTGCCAAGGCTGATGGCAAGCACGAGTCCCACGTTGACGGCATGACCGCTGAAGAAGTTTGCATCTACACCCGCCTTGCAGGTGATAAGGTCGGTGCGACCCGCATGGACCGCCCGGAGGACATCGAGCCGTCTCCGAAGACCGGTAAGGTCTACGCGGCACTGACCAACAATAAGTACCGCGGAAAGGCAACTCCAGATAACTCTGGCAAGACTCAGGACCACAAGGCTGCGAAGAAGACTGACGGTGCTGGGCGCCCCTACGAGGACGCGACTGAGGTCGCACCTATCACTGAGAACAAGAATGGTCTTGTTCTGGAGATGGAAGATGACCACGCTGGTACCAAGGGCAAATGGAACCTCCTGTTGGTCTGTGGCGACCCGAACGAGGCCTACACCTACTTCGGTGGCTTCGACAAGGAATCGGTCTCTCCGATTTCCTGCCCGGACAACGTCGCCTTCGACGAGTACGGCAACCTGTGGGTTTCCACCGACGGTAATGCTCTGGACTCCAACGACGGTCTGTTCGCCGTTGCTGTCGAAGGCGAGCGTCGTGGTGAGACCAAGTGCTTCCTGACTGTCCCGGTTGCTGCTGAGACCTGTGGTCCGCAGATCTTCTCCAACCGCGTCATGGTCAACGTCCAGCACCCGGGTGAGATTGAGACGGATCAGGGCCACCCGGTCGGTGATAACCCGGACCCGACCACCAACCCGACCTCGCACTGGCCGGATGGTGGCAAGGAGCAGCCGCGCCCGGCAGTCGTTCAGGTTGTACGCACTGATGGCAAGAAGATTGGTGTGTAGGTTGCCCGTGGCTGGGAGCTAAGCAAAAACGTGCGGATTAGCGCGTAGGCCTATCGCGGCGCGTCTCGAACGAAAGTTATTGTTCGACGACGCGCCGCGACTGTATTCGGTAGAAAGTTAGTAATTGGGCGTTTTCTCAGCGCCACCGAACTATCGATGGGATTAAACCTAGTGAACAGCATTGTCATAATCGGCATCATCCTCGTTATCATCGGCATCATCGTCGTTGCCGTGGAACGTCGGAATACCGAGGTTCCGGGCTCCGATCGGGCGCGTTTTGTCGATCCGCTGATGACGGACGAGTACCGCAAGTACGGTCCAACCTCTGTCGCGCCGGGCGCAATTCTGAACTACGGCGGCGCCTCCCATATCGTGCGCGGATCACTTGAGCTCTCGCAGGGACCGTTCCGCTGGTGGGAGCATCTCGTCGATGGTGGGGCGGATGGTTCTTGGTTCGGTGTTGAGGAAGATGAGGGTGAAGTTATCCTCACCTGGTGGCGCAAGCTTCCAGGGAGCTTCGAACCAGCCAATCCCATCGTTGTCGACGGTGTGGAGTACTGGGAGGAGGAGCGAGGAAGCGCCCGCTTCACCGCGACCGGTACCACTGGGCTGCCGCCGGAGGGGGCTACGGACTTCGTTGACTACAAGTCCGAGGACGGTCGCTTGCTCGGGCTGGAGCGTTACGGTGACTCAATGTGGGAAGCCTCAACCGGTATTAGGATTCTCCCCGGTGAGATTGACGTTTTGGCAGCTCCGGACCATAATCCGGACGCGGACAATCGCTAGTGGTGGCCGCTATGTCGCTGGCAATCCTAGATGTGCCGTTCAAAGACACCGCTGCGGAGCAACTCCGTGTTGCCATTGACGGCCAAGTCCCGGACACTCTCTGCGAGACGGTTATCTCTCACCCCGACGGCAGGACACCGCCGCTGACGCTGGGAGTTCTCGGAGCGTCGCATGTGGTTTTCGTCGGTAAGCGGGAGAATCCGCATTTCACCGAGGAGATTTCATGCGCCGCGGCACACGGTGTGCCCCTGAGCCGGGCGGGCGTGACGGTGAACTCTCGCGTGGAGCACCTCTCGCCAGAAGCCTTCGCTCAGCGTGCAAATGCTTTACGACGCGAGTTTGGCGCGGGGCATCCCCATTCGGTCGTCGCGGAGTTTCCCGGTTCGCCCGACGCGCTGACTGTGTTGTCCGCGGAGCCGATTGAACAGGGGTATCGCTGGGTAACGTGGCATGGCTACCCGCCGGGGCAGTTCGTGTGGACGTCGAATACTTGGACTGCTGTTGCTGACAACCAGAGGGTAGCGCCAGACAGCGTAGAGGGAGGTTCCTGAGTCTATGGGACGCGCAAATGCTGGGTACGCGCTGATTGTTATCGGCGTTATGGTCTGTCTTGTTGGTATCTTTGTCGGCGGGAAATCTGCGGAGGAGCGGATTAGTGATCGCTTTCCGTCCGCGTCCGGTGCAGTGTCTGCGACGCAAGCCAGTAATGGAATTGACCGGCGCTGGAACTGTGGTGACCGTGACCCCATTGAGGTTGGGCGCGAGCTGCGGGAGGAAATCAGGCCACAGGCTTACAACGAAGATGACGGGGCGGCGTACCTGAGAACTCAAAAATATCTGTTCATCGTCTCTCGTCAGGTCCCTGAGGCGGGGGCGAAAGACACGTGTCTGATCACTCGCGAATCACTGGGGGGCCGCTATTCGAGTGGGCACTTCATCTATCTCGGCCCTGGTTTCGGCCCCTCCGCCCCCTCGGGCGGTTCGGGTGGATCGGCCGGATCATACGGAGGAGCGAAATAACCATGGAACCAGTAACGTACATGGCTGCCACCGGGGCGGCTACTCTCACGGCGCAGTCGATTGTGTCCTCAACAGTGGGCGAGCATCTGGCGGTCGGAGTGCCAGCCACCATCGGTTACTTCCTTGCGGGAGCTCTGGTGCTGATGGTTGGATTCATCGTCCTCGACCTGCTCACGCCTGGGAAACTGCGTGACCTGGTGTTTGTCGAAAACCGTGCGGGCGCCGCAATGGTAGCGGGATCACAGCAGATTGCGCTGGCCTGCATTGTTGTTTCGGTAATTCGCGCATCCGACGACAGCCTGATGGTCGGCCTGGGGGAGACTCTCGTTTACGGCGCCCTTGGCATTGTGCTGCAGGCAGCATCGCTGTTGGTGCTGGAAGCCCTGATTCCGGGGCGCTTCCGCGATGTTGTGATGGATGCGAAGGTACGCCCCCGAGCGGCGTTGGCCGCGATTACCTTCATCGTTATCGGTGTGATTAACGCGGTGGCGCTGTCGTAGATGGAGACCACGACTTCTCGGCGCTGGCGGGCTCTCCTGCTGGGTTCCGTGGCGGCTTGTGCCGCCTGCGGTCTAGTCTATGAGCTGGCGCTACTGGCGCTGTCGGCCTCTCTGGGCCGCGGCGACGTCGTTGCGAATTCCCTGATTGTCGCCGGTTATGTCGCGGCGCTGGGCTTTGGTGCCGTGGCGGCGAAGCCGCTTGTTCGCCGTGCCGCTGTGTCCTTCCTCGGCATCGAGTGCTCGTTGGGTTTGCTCGGCGGCGTTTCCGCAACCGCTCTGTACTGGGTATTTTCCGTCACAGGCGAGAGCCTTGGGGCGCTGGTCGCCGCGACTTTCGTGATCGGAACGCTCGTCGGTGCCGAGGTGCCGTTGCTCATGACACTTCTGCAGACCGGCCGGACTACCTCCGCCGAGGACACCGGTCGCGTGCTGGCGAATCTCAACGCTGCGGACTACTTCGGTGCCTTGGTCGGTGGATTAGTCTGGCCGTTTGTGCTTCTGCCAACGGTGGGTATGTTGAAGGCTACTGCCATCGCAGGCCTAATCAATGTCACCGCGGCATTGATTATTGCCGCACTGCTGCTGAGGCAGATGCTGTCTCGTCGAGCACTTGTCGTATCTGTCGCTGCTCTCGGCGCGGCGTTGGTTGCGCTGGTAGCACTATTGGCTGGTATCCGAGATATTGAGGCGACTGCTCGGCAGTCGCTCTACGCTCAACCCATTGTTTTTGCTAAGCATTCGAAGTACCAGGACATCGTCGTCACACAATTTGGTAAGGATCGGCGGCTATACCTCGACGGAGGGCTCCAGTACTCCAGCCGTGACGAGTATCGCTACACCGAGTCGTTGGTCTACCCGGCGGTGGATAAGGATACGAAGTCGGCTCTAATCCTCGGCGGGGGCGACGGGCTGGCAGCCCGGGAGCTGCTGAGGATGCCCAACATCGAGCGCATTGTTCAGGTGGAGCTGGACCCAGAGGTTATAGAGGTCGCCCGCACTGTATTGCGGGAAGACAACCACGGCAGTCTGGACAACCCACGCGTGGAGAAGGTGACTGCGGACGCTTTCGCATGGCTCCATGACCAAGCACGCGGCAAGACTCAGGTGCAGAAGTTCGATGCCATCTACGCAGACCTTCCCGACCCCGACAACGCAGTGCTGGCAAAACTGTACTCTCAGGAGTTCTACGGGTTGATTCGCACGGTGGCTGCGCCGGGCGCGAAGCTTGTGGTGCAGTCGGGTTCGCCGTTTTCGACGCCGCAGGCCTTCTGGCGCACCGACAGCTCGATTCGCGCCGCAGGCTGGTCGACCACCCCGTATCACGTGCACGTTCCCACCTTTGGAGACTGGGGTTTTGTGCTAGCACAGGCCACGCCTGAGCCTCCTTCGCTCGCACTTTACGACGGCTCCCCGCCGCTTCGATTCTTCACTCCTGACGTGGCCCGAGCCGCAACCGTGTTCGGTGCCGATAACGGTCCTCAACAATTAGAACCGTCGACCCTTGCTCATCCTCGAATTGTGGAAGATATTCGTCGGGGTTGGCGGGAGGCGGGGGAATAATCCATCGGGTGTTTCGCAAGGAGTGGGCGAGTAGCAGGTCGGCGGTGTAGTCGGCTAACCTTTATAGCCGTGACTGACGCGAAGAAGACCCCTGAAAACACCGCCACCGTTCCTGAGCAGCTGCGTATTCGCCGCGAGAAGCGTGACCGCCTGCTCGAGGCTGGAATTCAGCCGTACCCGGTTGAGGTTCCCCGTACCCATTCCCTCAAGGATGTCCGCGAGGAGTGGGGGCACCTCGAGGCCGGCGAGGAGACTCAGGACGTCGTGACCGTCATTGGCCGCGTCATGTTTATCCGTAACACTGGCAAGCTCTGCTTCGCTGCTCTGCAGGAGGGTGACGGAACCACCCTGCAGGCCATGCTTTCCAAGGCTGAGGTCGGCGAAGACGCTCTGGCTGCGTGGAAGTCCGACGTGGATATGGGCGACTTCGTCCTCATTACTGGCCGTGTGATTTCTTCGCGCCGCGGCGAGTTGTCCGTGATGGCTACCAAGTGGCAGATGGCTTCGAAGGCTCTGCGTCCTCTGCCGGTGTCGTTCGCTGACCTGTCCGAGGACAGCCGTGTGCGCCACCGCTACACGGACCTGATTATGCGTGAGCAGGCTCGCACTAATGCTCTGACTCGTATCAAGGTCATTCGCGAACTACGCCACGCTCTTGAGCGCCGCGGTTTCCTTGAGGTCGAAACCCCGATGCTGCAGACTCTGCACGGCGGTGCTGCTGCACGTCCGTTCGTGACTCATTCCAACGCGCTGGACATTGATCTCTACCTACGCATTGCGCCGGAGCTCTTCCTCAAGCGCTGTGTCGTCGGCGGTATGGAGCGCGTCTTCGAGATCAACCGCAACTTCCGCAACGAGGGCATTGACTCCTCGCACAGCCCGGAGTTCGCCATGCTCGAGTACTACGAGGCATTCGGTACTTATGACGACTCCGCCCGCACCGTCCGCGAGGTCATCCAGGAAATCTGCGTCGCGGTCTTCGGTTCGACGAAGGTCACGCTTGCCGACGGCACGGAGTTCGACTTCGGCGGTGAGTGGAAGCAGATTGAGATGTACCCGTCGCTGAACGAGGCTCTTGCTCGCAAGTTCCCTGGTCAGCCGGAAGTTACCATTGACTCCACCGTCGAGGAGCTCAAGGCGATTGCTGATGTGATTGGCCTTGAGGTTCCGGAGAAGGGCGGCTGGGGCCACGGCAAGCTGGTCGAGGAAATCTGGGAGCTGCTCTGCGAAGATCAGCTCGACGGTCCTATCTTCGTCCGTGACTTCCCGGTTGAGACCTCTCCGCTGACTCGTCAGCACCGCTCCAAGCCGGGCGTGACGGAGAAGTGGGATCTCTACGTCCGTGGCTTCGAGCTGGCTACTGGTTACTCCGAGCTGGTTGACCCGGTTGTCCAGCGCGAGCGTTTCGAGGATCAGGCTCGTCTGGCCGCCGGCGGCGATGACGAGGCGATGGTTCTGGATGAGGACTTCCTGCATGCAATGGAGCAGGGTATGCCGCCGACGACCGGTGTGGGCATGGGTATCGACCGTCTGCTGATGGCCCTGACCGGCCTCGGCATCCGTGAAACCGTGCTGTTCCCGATTGTGAAACCAGAAGTGTAAACGCAATCTAAACGACTCACGCGACGTGACGCGGCGCTCTCATCTCCGGGGGCGCCTTTTTCGTGGGAACACCACTGAGCTAACCCTGTTTGTTGCCTGACAAGTCAGAAACCTGAAAGTTTTCTGTTACTTGGCATTGTTTTTCCAATTCTTGTGACAGCTGTCACGCGATTGATTTATTGTTATGCCAGTAATAGTTCTGACTCGAAAGGCCATGATCACATGAGCGAGAAGAAGAACCGCGAAGATTCGACCGTCGGCCGCAATAACCCTGGTCGCGACGCTATCGGAGCGGCAATGCGGTTCATCACGTCGATTACTGGTTCGGACTTCGCCCAGAAGTACGACCTTCAGCCAAAGATCGACCGTGTGGTGTACCAGTCCACCAAGTCCGGTTTCAAGACCCTTGGTGCCGCTAACCGTCAGTTTAAGAAGATTTCCGGTTCCGGTAAGCCGGAGCGTCCGGCGGAGGAGGCCCAGGCTGCGCAGGAAGCCGCAGCTGAGGAGAAGGCAAAGCAGCTCTTCGACCTGACCCCGACCGAGGATCAGCAGATGATTGTCGAGACGGTGAAGGAGTTCGCTGAGTCCCGTCTGCGCGAGACCGCTTACAAGTCTGACCACGAGGCAACTCCGCCGGAGAACCTCGTCTCCGAGGCATCGGAGCTGGGTGTCACCATGATTAACGTCCCGGAGGCTTTCGAGGGCATCGCTACTGGTGAGGACGTCACCACCAACGCTCTGGTGGCAGAGGCTCTGTCCTACGGCGACATGGGTCTGGCTCTGGCTGTGCTGGCTCCGGCCGGTGTCGCCGCCACTCTGACCGCGCACGGCTCCGACTCGCAGCAGAAGACCTACCTGCCGGCATTCGCTGGTGAGAACGTCCCGGCTGCCGCTGTCGTTCTCGCAGAGCCACGCCCGCTTTTCGACGCACGCAAGCCTGAAACCACCGCAAAGCGCGAGGGCGATTCGCTGGTCCTGAACGGTGTGAAGTCCTTCGTTCCGAACGCCGGTGCAGCTGAGCTTTTCGTCATTGGTGTTGAGCTCGAGGGCAAGCCGGCTTTGGTTATCGTCGAGTCCGACACTGAGGGCCTCCACGTAGAGGCTGACCCGTCGATGGGTCTGCGCGGTGCCGCACTGGGGCGAGTTGTTCTGAAGGATGTCAAGGTTCCGGCTGAGAACATTCTCGGTGGTGCCAGCACCTCTGCCGAGGAGCGCGAAGAGGCATACCTCGACATTCTGCGTCGCTCCCGCCTCGGTTGGGCTGCTCTTGCAATGGGTACTTCCCAGGCAGTTCTCGACTACGTCATTCCTTACGTCAACGAGCGTCAGGCATTCGGCGAGCCGATTTCCCACCGCCAGGCAGTGGCCTTCATGGTCGCTGACATCAAGATTGAGCTCGACGGTCTCCGCATGATTACCCTCCGCGGTGCTTCTCGTGCTGACCAGGGTCGCGGTTTCGCTCGCGAGGCAGCACTGGCTAAGACCTTCGCCACTGAAAAGGGTATGAAGATTGGTTCCGACGGTGTGCAGCTGCTAGGTGGACACGGCTTCACCAAGGAGCACCCGGTTGAGCGTTGGTACCGTGACCTCCGCGCAATTGGCGTCGCCGAAGGCGTCGTCGTTCTGTAAACCGCTAGATACTTCAGCCGAAAAGAATTAAGAGGAAAGAAAATGATTAACCTCGAACTGCCGAAGTTCCTCAAGGCGGGCGCGTCCCAGTCGCATCAGGCCGCCGCTGAGATCTTCCGACCGATTTCCCGTAAGTACGATCTCGCTGAGCACGAGTACCCGAAGGAGCTCGACACCCTTGCCTCCATGATGGACGGCATGGCAGACGGTGGCCGTGGCTTCTCCGGTGCATCCGGCGGACGCGGCGATGAAAAGAAGGCGAAGCGCGCTGGCGTGAAAAACGGCGGCAACATGGCATCGCTGCTCAACGTTATTGAGACCTGCTGGGGTGACGTGGGTCTGACCCTGTCCCTGCCGTACCAGGGTCTGGGTAACGCAGCTATTGCCGCAGTTGCTACTGATGAGCAGCTGGAGGCTTTCGGTAAGACCTGGGCTTCCATGGCTATTACCGAGCCGTCCTTCGGTTCTGACTCCTCCGCCGTTTCCACCACCGCCAAGCTCGATGGTGATGAGTACGTCATCAACGGTGAGAAGATCTTCGTCACCGCTGGTGAGCGTTCCGACTCCGTCGTCGTGTGGGCGACTCTAGATAAGTCCAAGGGCCGCGCTGCCATCAAGTCCTTCCTGGTGAAGAAGGGCACCCCGGGCTTTACTGTTGAGCGCCTGGAGGAGAAGCTGGGTATTCGTTCCTCGGATACCGCTGTGCTGCGCCTGGACAACGTCCGCGTTCCGAAGGAGAACCTGCTGGGCTCCCCGGAGATTGATGTTAAGAAGTCCTTCGCGGGCGCAATGGCAACCTTCGACAACACGCGTCCGCTGGTTGCCGGTATGGCCATCGGTGTCTCCCGTGCTTCGCTGGAAGAGCTGCGTCGCATCTTGGAAGAGGCCGGCATTGAGATTGACTACGATGCACCGGCACACACCCAGAGCGCTGCTGCAGCTGAGTACCTGAAGCTGGAGTCCGATTGGGAGGCTGCTTACCTCCTGGCCCTGCGCGCTGCGTGGATGGCTGACAACAAGCAGCCGAATACCCTTGAGGCTTCTGAGTGTAAGGCGAAGGCAGGCCGTGCTGGCACCGAGATTTGCTTGCGTGCTGTTCAGCTGGCAGGCACCTTCGGTTACTCTGAGCGGAACCTGCTGGAGAAGTGGTCCCGCGACGTCAAGATCCTGGATATCTTCGAAGGTACCCAGCAGATTCAGCAGCTCGTCGTTGCTCGCCGCACCCTGGGGCTGTCTTCCAAGGAACTCAAGTAATTACAGTTTCAGAGCTATCTACATGCAGGTGAGCCGGTAAAAGTTCATCTGAGATGCTCAAGCCACATTTTTAAAACACCGTCCAGCCACCACTTGGCTAGGGCGGTGCTTTCTTGTGCGTGCTTTGGGGCTATACGTCCCTCGGTGGAGTCCTCGGTGGGGTAGCCCTATTTTCTGAGATTAGAGGGAAAGTTAATCTATTTTTCATCTTTAGGTTCTAGGCTTTATTGCCATGAGCATTTCCCGTCGGGCCTACCTCTCTGTTGCGACTCTCGCTGCAAGTTCAATGGCTGTTGCGAAAACCTCGGGAGCCTACGGTCTGGGATATGTCACGTCGGGGCTGGGACTTACCCAGTCAGATTCAAAGTCGTGGCAGGTTCTGGCCAGCGACTTGGAAGTCATCACAGTCACGGACACGTCGGTCGCATTCACATGGGCCACGTATGCTCCGGGGGTGCAGACAGCGTACGGCTTCATTAAGCCGACCGTCCCTTCTGATGAACGGGTGCTGATCGGTCCGGTGGATTCGTCCCAATTGGAACTCGTGTACGAGGGTTACTCAGAGTCGGGTTACCACCACGTTGTCATTGATGGGTTGGAACCAGGTCGGGAGTATCGCTTTGAATGCTGGTCGCACAACTGCCGTGCGGTTCCGTCGCTGAATATCACCATGAGCAAAACTGCGCCGGAGAAAACAGGCGTCTTTAGCACTCTGCCAGCATTAACGGGTGCACATTTGGCAACGTTTGCCCTGACGAATGACACGCATATTGGTAAGCCCAATCACGATGGCATTCGCATTGGTAACTTCGGTCTTTCCTCGAATCCGGGGGAGCAGCCCTTTCCTTCTATGCAGTTGCAGGGCTTGGTGGACACAGTTAAGGCCGCCGGGATTGAGACTCTCGTCGTCAATGGCGATTGCACGGATAGCAACCGCCCAGAGGAATATGACGAGCTCATCGGTATTTTGGATGGGTTTGGTGAGTTTGGAAAAGACTGGTTTGTCACCCGCGGTAACCACGACGTGCACCCGCCGGGGCTTCCAAATATCAACGGTTTCCGGGGGCGCGGTATCCGCAAGGGTAAGACTGCTGTTCCGGATTATTTCAGCCAGCGGCTAGTGCCAACGCAGCAGCATTGGTCAACGCGTGTTGGCGAAGTGCGTCTCATTGGTGTTGATACTGCGGAGTTTGGTTTTGCAGGCGGCCGTATTGGTGAGCGCCAGATGCGTGCACTGCGTGCAGAGCTTGCGGAGGATCCAGAGCGGCCGACAATTTTGTTCGCACACCATCCGTTTACTCAGGATGCGGTGCGTTCGCACTTCGGTGGTGAGGCGTTTATGGTGGAGGCGCAGCAGTCCAAGATTTTCCAGGAGATTCTCGCCGCCACACCGGGTGCTAAGGGAGTTTTCGCTGGCCATACGCACCGCAGTCGTCGTGGTGTTGCCGACTATGGGGCTACGGACTTCTGTGAGCGCGGCGCAGCATTGGGGTATCCGGGCGGCTATACGCAGATTCGAGTTCACACGGACGGCTATCAAATTAGCTACCACCGCACGACAACACCACAGTCGTTGTCGTGGTCCGCAAAGACTCGATGGTCGATGTTCGGGTTGGAACCGGAATTCATGCTGGGAAAGATTTCCGATCGAAATTACGTCAATTTCTTCAAGAACAAGGTTCCGCTCTGAACTAGTTCTAGCGTGAATCAAGGGTACGCTGGGCAACAAATAGTGTTAATAGATAGTACGCAGTGGCGTGCACCATGAACATGCACCGTGGATACGCACCGTGAATATCCATGAATACGTGCCATGGGTAATCGCCATGGGTAAGAGCCTTCGCAAAGCTGCAACGTTATTGGCCGAGCACAGGTGTGCCTGTGAAGTAATAAGGAATTTTTTAAGCGATGACCGACCAGTACAACCCGCGTTCGTCCTCCCCGCAGGATTGGGAGCAGGACGGTTATGCAGCGTCTGCCTGGCAGCAGTCGCAGGGTGGGCCTCAGAGCCAGCCCCAGAATCAGTACCAGTACCAGCAGCCGGGGCCGAATCAGGGAGATTACACCCAGCAGTATCCGGCTTATCCGCAGGCTCCCGCGCCTGAGCAGAACAGCAACAACGGTCTGTATGTGGCTTTAGGCATTGTCGGTGTCGCGCTTGCCGCGGTTGTCGGCATTGGTGGTGCATATTATCTGAGTAATTCCTCCGATAATTCCCCGCAGTCTCCCGATACGGTTGCGGCGGGGGATGCGTCGTCAAGCACTGCGTCTTCTGCACCGGCGGAGACGTACACGGAAACCTATACCCAGACCGCTGAGCCGGAAGCCACGAAGCAGCCGGAGACATCCACCACGAAGACAACCCAGAGGGGTAACTTCGGACTTCGCGCGTTTGGGATGGATCGCGATGATATCGATGCCGGCGGTTGGGTCGGAAGTAACGCGCGCTGCTCGGGCGGATATTACGCGCGTATGTTGGCGGAAACTCCGTCGGGTAAGGCCGTGATTTGCGAGAACTCCAATAACCGTCAACAGCGCCATTACATTGGGGACTTCAGCGAAATCTCGGATGCCCCGGATGCGTATAAGGTCGATAGTTTCTCCACGAACCGCGCGGTAGCGAAGAATGGGGTCTACACCTATACCGTCACCCCGAATGCAGTGACAGTGACCCGGGACGGCGAGGAAATTTTCCGTGAATCCGTCACTGACTTCGGCGTTCTGAATGCTGGGTAGTCAGCTCTGAGCACTATCAGCGCAGGCAAAAGGACGCGGTGACTTCCACAGTAGGAAGTGCTTACCGCGTCCTTTTCGCGGCTGCTGTTGGCTTTACGACGGTCCCAGCGACCTAGGCCACCTTCTCCGCGGCATTCTCCCACGGCTTCGGCAGGAAGCGGGGAACAACCTTGCCGACTGCGTTACGTGGCAGTTCATCGAGGAACACGGTCTCGCGCGGAACAGCGAAACGGCTAAGTCGCTGCTTGACGAATGTGCGAATCTGCTCATTGGTCAGGGCGCGGCCCTCCGGGGAGTCGTCGCGGACGACCCAGGCGACTAGTGCCTGGCCGAAGCGCTCATCCGGAACACCGGCGACTGCGCACTCGCGGACGCCCTCGAGCTGACTGAGTGCATCTTCGGTTTGACGGGGGAAGACATTCTCGCCGCCGGAGACAATCATGTCGTCCTCACGGCCGGAGATGTAAAGCAGGCCATTTTCCATGCGGCCCAGGTCACCGGTGCATACCATGCCGTCGACGACCTGCTTGTCCGCGCCGGGGCGGGTGTAGCCCTCGTACAACATGTTGTTGCCGACGAAGATTCGACCGGTCTCGCCGTCGGAGACGCGGTTTCCGTCTTCGTCGAGAATCTGGACTCGGGTTCCCAGTGGTGCGCGACCTGCCGTGGTCGGGTTTTTCTTGAGTTCATCCGGGGTGGCGATAGTCGCCCAGCTGACCTCGGTGGAGCCGTACTGGTTGTAGAGAACCGGACCGAAGCGCTCGAGGGTCTTTTTGACAATCCCCTCCGGAATCGCCGAACCACACGATGCGATGATCCTCAGCGATGTCGCCCCGATGTCGTAGTTGTCCGGGAGCACCTCAATCATGCGCTGCAGCATGGTTGGCACCACGAAAATGGTATGCGGCGAGTGCTGTTCGATGATGCGGAGGCTGTCGACTGGATCGAACTTCCGGCGCATGATCATGGTGGAACGCAGTGCGATGCACAGCTGCGCAGTCGCGAATCCCCAGGTGTGGAACAGCGGTGCCGCGAGGTATGCTGGGCGACGCTGGCGCAGCGGAATACGGCTCATGATGGAAGACGCGGGCGTCCAGCTGCGCGGCTCCGGACGCTTCGCACCCTTCGGGGTGCCGGTGGTGCCGGAAGTCAGAATAATAACGCGACCGCGACGGGGGCGGCGAGGTAACTCGGCAGTTGGCCAGTTAGCCGGCGGTGCGGTCTTCAGCATCTCCTGCATGGAGGTCCAGCCTTCACGGACGCAGGAGGTATCACCGTAGTTTTCGAACCACGACACAGCGACCGGGCACTCATCGAAGTCCTCCGGCAGCATGTGGGTGAATTCCTCATCAATGAAGAGGAAGTCAATCTTCTGCTCGCGAATCACGGCCAGGGTCTGCTCAGCAGCGGCCCCGGTATTGAGCAGCACCAGATCGGTGCCGAGACGGCCATGAGCGCACAGCGCCATGATGAAACCGCGATGGTTGCGGGCCAGGACACCGATTCGGTTTCGCTGCTGAATATCGCCGTGGCGAAGTGCGCGTGCCAGGGCAGTGGAGCGCTCATGCAGCTCTTCGTAGGTCAGCGAGCCACCGTCATCGATGATGGCGGTGTGGTGAGGGTCGCGGCCGGCGGCAATGCCGAGGAGACCAGCTGGCAGGAAGTCCCAACGGTAGATGGAGGTCAGTGCCTTGCCGGCGGCACCGGGCCCCATCGAGCCGAGGACACCTGCCTGTGTTACCGGTGCGAGGCCGAGAACTAGATCAGAGGTAGCCCGCGAAGCTTTGCGCACTTTATTGAGAATCGAGGCCGGGGGATTAGATGTCATTGTCACTCATCTTCCGTGGTCTATGTTCTGTGGTCTTCGGAGAGCCCTAAGTAGGCGAAACCGCATCATCGAAACCTCATCAGCAGGACCGCCGATTTAGTTTCTTTTGTAGCAAGAATAAGTGTCCCAGCTCACTTTTGTGTAGCTTTTGCAAAATTCTTTATCAGAAACGAATATTTGTGAAGAACAGCTCCATAACCAGCGAAGACGGTCAAAAACTGCAGGTTCGTCGTCCTCGATGTCGTGCTCCGAAAGCGGTTATCCAAAGGTCAATGAGTACGCGGTCATTGATTCCGGCATTTCAATCGTCAGGTTTCCAGACAGCGGCGAACCGTCCGTTGACCGCAAGAGGTCAATCGTTCCCGGCAATGTCATTGCGGGGAAAGTCGTGACCTTGCCGTTGTCATCCGTCACCTTCAGCTCACCCTCGCCAGATGCCACGATCTGTACCAGCGCTGCGTAGTAGTTCAGGTGAATCTTTGCGCCGGGCCCAGCGGGCACAATCGACTGCCCCCGCAGTTCCCACGGCCCTTCCAAGCTGTATCCCTTCTCAAAAGGATCACTGAACGCGAAGTTATGTGGTCCCGGTCGGTACTCGCGTGGGGGATTGCTGTAGAACTGAGCCCGATCAGTGCCCAGGTAGGTTTCCAGATTTCGGTCCTGCGTCGCAATCGGCTTGTCCGTGTCGTCGGCTTCGATAGGCGCAGGTAGGTCAATGCCCGGGTTCGCGTCGGCAAGCAGTTGGCGCACGACACGTTCGGTGGCGGAGTACTCGCCCTCGCCCTCATGAATCTGGCGAATTTGCCCCTGCGCATCAACTAGATAGTGGGCCGGCCAGTAGCGGTTGTTGAAGTTCGACCAGGTCAGGAACTCATTATCCAGTGCGACGGGGTAGTGAATCTTCTGCTCCTTCACCGCGGCAGCCACGTTGGCTGGTTCGCGCTCGAAGCTGTATTCAGGCGCGTGGATGCCGACGACATTTAAGCCGTAGTCGCGGTAGTGGTCGTAGAGCTTAGTGATGTGCTCATTCGCTCGCTGGCAGTTGATACAGGCGTAGGCCCAGAAATCGACAAGCGTAATTGTTTGGACATCCCCCACCTTTTCCGGTCGCGCGGGATCCACGGGCGTATCCGTGTTGATCCAATTGGTCAGGCCTTCAAAAGCTGGCACCGGTCCGCAGTCCGCCGCCACTTTCGGGTCACCATTGCGGCAGTCCTTCAGGCTTGACGACGACGCGGAGCCAGAAGTGGCCCCGCCGATTCCGTCCAGTACATTCTGGGTGTTGTCCGAGGAATTGAACTTCTCTTGCACGCTGGCAGTCCAGTCTGGCAGCGTGCGTTGAAGCTGTGCCGGCACATCGGTGGCAATAGCCAACGCGAGAGCCAAAACGAGAGCTCCGGCCACCCGGGTAATTCCGGTGCGGTGCTTGGAGGCAAAGTCGGCCCGCTTCGACCACGCGGAGCCTGCCAGCGCGAAGAAGAATAGGGGCACGCAGGCGCCGAAGGCGAAGGAGAACGCCAAGATGACTGTCTGCCAGCCGATCTTTCCGGTCGCTCCAGCGACTGTCACCGCTGCCAGCACCGGGCCCGCACACGGTGCATACACCGCTCCGAGGGCAAGACCAATGCCGAAACCGGAGCTCCTCTTCGTCGAGCCATCGGGCTGCGTATCTTCGCTGGTGCGGTCGTAAATCCACGTCGGCACGCTAATGGCGGCAAAAGGTCGCTCTAGTAACTCGCCGAGCGAGGGAATCAGCATGCTGAGCCCCACAATCACTAGCAGCGCCACGCCAATCCATCGCAGCGTGCCGCTTGGCAGGCCCAATGCTGATAGCGCAACGGTTCCGAGCAGAGTAATGGCCGTAAAACTCAAGGCGATGCCGAGCGCTACGAGAATTGGCTTGCGTTTGGCGTCGGCAGATACGGCCAGAACAATTGGCAGTACGGGCAGAATGCACGGAGACAAGCCCGTGACCAGGCCTCCGACAACGCCGATCAAGATCACTTCGGGGATCATGATTGTTCTCCTTTAAAACTTCGATTCATCCACCAATACGGACCGACCCCTGATAACGGATTGGGAAGTGGATAGTGTCCCCTGGAAAAAATTTTGAGAAAGATGTTCCAATCCAACTACGCGCTCGACTCCGTAGTAGAGGGTGAAGCTATTCGATACGACATAGGAGAAACTATGAATTCCGCTTCCCAGAACCGAGCTTTCCTGCGCATTTTTGCAGCCCGAGTTGTCGTTGTGGGCGCAGTCGCGACCGGTGCGGCCTTTGGCCTCGCAGCCTGTGGCGATAATTCTGATGCCGAAATGACTCCTTCCGAGACTTCCATGGAGATGTCGACAGAGAAGATGGACGGCATGGACGGCGATCACGACGACGATGACCGCATGAGCAACTAGCTTTTCGGTTCCTCGTTGTGGCCGTGCGTGAATTATTATCAACACCTGTGAGGCATGAATCCGAGCTCGTCAACGAGTTACTCGTACGTGTTCAAAATGGCGATCGTGAGGCATTTTCTTCGCTTTACGACGTCACGGCCTCCCAGGTGCTCGGTCTTGCCGTGCAAGTGCTGCATGACCGCGCGCAGGCAGAGGAAATTACTCAGGAAGTTTTTCTTGAGCTATGGCAACAATCGATGTCATTCGACCCTGCCAAGGGAAGCGCCAAAGCCTGGATTTTCCGGTTGACCAGGCAACGCGCAATTGACCGGTTGCGCTCGCATCGCGCAGCAGTGACCAGAGACGACCGGGATGCGCTCCTGGATGCGGCAAAGGCTGTGGAGTCGGTTGAGCAGGCAACACTGACCAATCTCGACCGCGAGCTGGTACGCACGGCAATTGAACGAGTCGGGGAGCCGCACAAGACCGCTATTTTGCTGGCGTATTTCCAGGGGCTGACCAATCGCGAGTTGGCAGAGGCCACCGGAGTTCCACTGGGAACAGCGAAGACGCGATTGCGGGATGGTCTTCGAAAACTCCACCGAGAATTGTCAGCGAGTGCGGCTCACTACGACGAAGGCGTGGAATCAGCGTCGCCGAATGTAGGAGCATCTGATATTGAGGCAGGGGTGAAGTAACGATGGCTGAGAAGAACACGTCGAATTCGTCTGAGCTTCCCGATGCTTTTGAGGAGGCTCTTGCTCAATATGCGGAACCGGTGGCTCCACCGGTGGAGCTAAAAGGCTCCATAATGTCGCAGCTGGATGACTTCCCGCAGCGTGCCGCTTCGATAGGAGAGCCGGAAGGAGCCCCCGTAGCGGATACCGATTTCGCTGAGGTGATTGACCTCAGTGACCGTCGTAAAGCGTCGGCTGACGGCGGATTCCGGCGTAGCTGGATGGTGGTGTCCAGCATTGCGGCGGCACTGGTGCTGGTTGCAGGTGTGGGTGTATTCGTCGTCTGGCCCGACGACGATGCGGGGTCGGAATCTTCGATCGTTGTCAGTGCAGAGAAGGCGAACAGTGGCACCAACACCATGCACGAAATTATGGCAGCTAAGGACGTGCGCTCAGCCTCGTTTAGTGCGGATGGCGCGACGCTCGATGTTGTTGTCTCGGAAGACATGAACAAGGGCGGTGCCATGGTCAATGGTGCACCGCAGTTGGATGACGGCATGGGCGCGCAGGTGTGGTCGATCGACAGCGCCGGGCGAGCACGCTCGGCAGGTGTTATCGGACAAGAGCCGCACACGGACGTGTGGATGCCGCTGCCTGCGGACACCATGGCGGTAAAAGTGACAGTCGAGCCGATGGCGGGAGAAGAATCGCCGAAGGGAGCGGTGCTGGCGTCGGTGGAGCTATGACACCGTCGGTTTGGTGTCGTTAGTTTCGGTGCGTAATGGGTGCTGTACCTCGGTCGACCTGCCTGTTCGCTACTGGCGTACGGCTATAGGGATTAATCTGCGTCGTGTCGCGTTTAAGCTAGGTGAAACAACCTTTATTGAATTACGGCAAATATAGACACTTGAAAGGGCAGTGATGTTCGAGAGGTTTACGGACCGAGCACGTCGCGTTGTCGTCCTGGCGCAGGATGAGGCACGCGAGCTCAATCACAATTACATCGGCACGGAGCACATCCTGCTCGGCCTGATTAGTGAAGGCGACGGTGTGGCTGCCAAGGCGCTGGAGTCCATGGGTATTTCCCTGGACGCTGTGCGCTCTGAGGTGGTCGACATTATTGGCCGTGGCTCCCAGCCGCCGAGCGGTCACGTGCCGTTTACCCCGCGTGCAAAGAAGGTGCTGGAGTACTCTCTGCGCGAGGCTCTGCAGCTGGGTCACAAGTACATCGGTACTGAGCACCTGCTGCTCGGCCTGATTCGTGAGGGCGAAGGTGTTGCCGCTCAGGTTCTGGTCAAGCTCGGTGCTGACCTTCCGCGCGTGCGTCAACAGGTTATTCAGCTGCTTAGCGGTTTCCAGGGGGATGAGTCCGATGGTTCTCCGGAGCAGCGTCCGGTCGGTGCCACCTCCGGTGCTCGTGTGCAGGAGGGCAACCACCAGTCCGGTTCCCTGGTGCTCGATCAGTTCGGCCGTAACCTGACGGTGGCAGCGCGCGAGGGCAAGCTGGATCCGGTGATTGGCCGTGAGAAGGAAATCGAGCGCATTATGCAGGTTCTTTCTCGCCGTACCAAGAACAACCCTGTGCTGATTGGTGAGCCGGGTGTTGGTAAGACCGCCGTCGTGGAGGGTCTTGCGCTGGACATCGTCAATGGCCGTGTGCCGGAGACACTGAAGGACAAGCAGCTCTACTCTCTCGACCTGGGCTCGCTGGTTGCGGGCTCCCGTTACCGCGGTGACTTCGAGGAGCGTCTGAAGAAGGTGCTCAAGGAGATTAACCAGCGCGGTGACATCATCCTGTTTATTGACGAGATTCACACGCTGGTCGGCGCCGGTGCCGCCGAGGGTGCAATTGACGCGGCCTCGATTCTGAAGCCGAAGCTGGCTCGCGGTGAGCTGCAGACCATCGGTGCTACCACTTTGGATGAGTACCGCAAGCACATCGAAAAGGACGCCGCTCTTGAGCGTCGCTTCCAGCCGGTGAACGTGCCGGAGCCGAGCGTGGATCTCACTATTGAGATTCTGCGCGGTGTCCGCGATAAGTATGAGGCTCACCACCGTGTGTCCATCTCGGACAAGGCACTGGTTGCTGCGGCTACGCTTTCGGATCGTTACATCAACGATCGCTTCCTGCCGGATAAGGCTGTGGACCTGATTGACGAAGCCGGTGCTCGCATGCGCATCAAGCGTATGACTGCCCCGGCTGACCTGCAGGAGATTGACTCCAAGATTGCCGATGTCCGCCGCCAGAAGGAGGCCGCCATCGATGGGCAGGACTTCGAAAAGGCAGCTGGCCTGCGCGACAAGGAGCGCAAGCTGGGCGAAGAGCGCCGCGAACGCGAAAAGAAGTGGCGTGCGGGTGAGTCCGACACCATCGCTGAAATCGGCGAGGAGCAGATTGCTGAGGTGCTGGCCTCCTGGACTGGCATTCCGGTCTTCAAGCTCACCGAGGAGGAGTCCTCGCGTCTGCTGCGCATGGAGGACGAGCTGCACAAGCGCATCATCGGCCAGGAAGAAGCCGTCAGTGCTGTCTCCCGTGCAATCCGTCGTACCCGTGCTGGTCTGAAGGACCCGAAGCGTCCGTCCGGTTCGTTCATCTTCGCCGGCCCGTCCGGTGTTGGTAAGACCGAGTTGTCGAAGGCTCTGGCCGAGTTCCTCTTCGGCGAGGAAGACGCACTCATTCAGATTGACATGGGTGAGTTCCACGATCGCTTCACCGCATCGCGTCTCTTCGGTGCCCCTCCCGGATACGTCGGCTACGAAGAGGGCGGCCAGCTCACCGAGAAGGTGCGCCGTAAGCCGTTCTCCGTCGTGCTTTTCGACGAGATTGAAAAGGCCCACAAGGAGATTTACAACACCTTGCTGCAGGTCCTGGAAGACGGTCGTCTGACTGACTCGCAGGGTCGAGTGGTGGACTTCAAGAACACTGTCCTGATCTTCACCTCGAACCTCGGTACCGGCGATATTTCCAAGGCCGTGGGGATGGGCTTCTCGGGTGTCGGCGAGGCCGATGAAGACGGCAAGTACGCACGGATGAAGGACAAGGTCCACGACGAGCTGAAGAAGCACTTCCGTCCGGAGTTCCTGAACCGTATTGATGAGATTGTGGTCTTCAAGCAGCTGAGCCAGGCTGAGATTGTTCAGATGGTCGATCTCATGCTGGACCGCGTCAGCGATCAGCTCGGTGAGAAGCGCATCACCATGGAGATTTCCGACCGCGCTAAGAACCTTCTGGCCAAGCGTGGCTTTGATCCGGTGCTCGGTGCTCGTCCGCTGCGTCGTACCATCCAGCGCGAGATTGAAGATCAGCTCTCCGAGAAGATTCTCTACGGTGAGGTTGGTCTCGGCGAGACCGTCTTCATCGATGTCGAGGGCTGGGATGGCGAGTCCAAGGACATCGACAAGGCGAAGTTCACCTTCACCAACAAGGGCAAGGTCGGTAACGTTGATGCCGACGGTGGCGCCCTGGGTGGCTCCGAGGAGACCGAGGATGTTCTCGGTAGCGCTGATGGCACCCTGAGCGTTGAATCCGATGACATCGAAGGTGCTGCAGATCAGGCTGCTGCTGAGGCAGAGACCGAATCTGATAACTCCGAGGGAGAGAACTAAATGGGACTCAACTACCGCAAGAAGCAGAACCTGGATAAGAACACGTGGCTGAACTATTCCGGCTCCGGTGTGTCCGGTTCTAAGCGCATCGGTCCGGTGACCATCAACAGCCGTGGCGGTTACACCGTCCGACTGGGCAAGGGGCTGACCTTCCGCGGTCGTTGGAAGAAGAATAAGTAGTTAGCGGCTGGCGGTTAGCGCGCTAGTACCCCATTTTCTTATTGACCCACGCAATCATCTCGTCGTGGGTGAGCACGTAGGCAAGGCCGTGCGTCCCATCACCGAGGTCCTCGTCGACCTCCACATAGGTGATGTCGGCGCCGGCCTTTTGCCATTTTTGTACAAGCTCGCGTGCCGACGTCACGGGTAACACATCATCCAGTGCGTTATGTGTGACAAACACTGGCATACTGGGAGTCTTTGTGCCCAGAGCTTGTTCGTCTACGTGGCGGCGAACGACGGGGGCGAGATTCGCCGAGCGCAGATTCTCCGCGATTCCTAAGTCATTGGCCGTAAAGGCCTTGGTGTCATTGCGGGGCCAGCGCTCGACGGTAGCGCCAATGCACTCTTCGGCCGTGAACTTCAAGAAGTCCTGCCCAAGGGGACTCAGCATGCGCTCAATTGGTTCTTTGGTATCCGGATACTCGGCAACCAAGCCGTTCATGAAGTAACCGACGAGACCCGCCAGCGCCGAGCCGCGAATGTGTAGTGCGGTGTCGGTGAGGTCAGCGGGAATAGCCCCGGCGTATACGGCGCGGATATTCAGCTCAGGGGAGTATTCCTCAGCTAGCTCCGCTGCCGCCGCAGTGGCACCTCCTCCCTGGGAGTAGCCAAAGAGCGCGATGGGGGTTTCCGCTGGCAGTTGCAAGGCCTCAATGGCGGCTCGTGCCATATCGAGCGTGTTATTCCCGGCAACCTCACGGTTGAGATATGGATGCACCCCAGGGGTTCCGAGCCCTTGGTAATCCACGATGGCGACATTCCAGCCCTGCGCTAGCAGCTCCGGCGCCGGTGGTGTCGGTGGTGCTTCGTAGCGCAGCGCAACCGAACTGGCACAGTTATCAGCCATACCGAGAGTCCCCGGCGCAATCACCGCCAGAGGCCGTGGGGACTTCTCCGACCAGCGGGCATAGGGTTGCAAAATCGTACCGGACACCGCTGTTTGGCGCTGATCCCTTGCCCCTGTGGAGGAAAACACGACCCGCTGTGCGCGTGCGGGCGCATTGACCGGAAATGGTGTCTGCGTAATTACTTGCCCCGGCGGCAGTCGCTTAGCTTCTACAGCGGAGGAAGAATCTGAGGAACCGAAGCCAATCGCACCTAATCCATCCACTGCTGAGCAGCCACTGAGTGCCCCCGCGCTGGTGCCAAGTAGGGAGATTCCGAGCACCACGTTCATCCCCAAAAGACAGCGCTGGCGCTGAGATGGAGAGGGCGAGGCTTTCATGTGCCTAATTCTAGGCAACGAACCTGCCCCAGTCCGGTCATTGCTGCGGCAGCGCCGAGGCCTCAACTGGGCAACTGAAAGCGGCCATCGGGGGTTTGCTCCGCGAGGCCGTCGTCAAGCAGGGAAAACAGTGCGCGGGAACGCTGGTGCGCATCATCCCAAATCGCATCGAGGGCAGCCTGTTCGACGGGGGAGTCGGCGGCGCGGAGCACGTCGAGAAGCAAGCCCCTGACTTGGCGGTCGGTGCCTTCGAACTTCTGTACGCGCCGTTTCGCGGCGGCGATTTCGTGGTCTTCGGGTTCAGGGCGCCCGGCGGCGATCCACGCGCAGCTGGCGGCGATGGGGCAGGCATCGCAGTCGGGGGTCGTTCGGCAGACCGTAGCACCGAGTTCCATGAGTGCGACGGAGGTCTCGGCGGCAGTGGCGGGGTCGAGTGGTAGGAATTCCTCGACGAGCGCCATGTCGGCCCGCTTGGCAGTGCCGGGCAGGTACGTGCCCTGTCGGTGGCGGCGGAGCACTCGGCGTACGTTGATGTCCACCACTGGGGTGCGCGCGCCAAAAGCGAACGCCGCCACTGCGCGAGCGGTGTAGTCTCCTACCCCCGGAAGGGCTAACAGTGTGTCCACGTCGTTCGGCACTACGCCGCCGTGCTTATCGACGATTACCTCCGCGCATTCACGCAACCGGAGCGCACGTCGGGGATAACCGAGTTTTCCCCACATGCGCAGAACTTCATTCTTTGGCGCGAGCGCTAAATCGGCTGGGGTGGGCCATTTTTCCAGCCAGGCGCGCCACGAAGGGATAACGCGGGCGACGGGGGTCTGTTGACTCATCACTTCGCTGACGAGCACAGCCCACGGTGACGTGCCTTCTTCGCGCCAGGGAAGTGGCCGCATATTGGCGCGATACCAATCACGTAAGGCGGCGTCGACGTGTTCGTCGAAGTCGTCGGACTGGCCAATTGCAGAGGTCAATCTACATTCTCGCTTTCCCAAAGATCGCGGTGACGTTGCACAATGTAAGTATGAGCAATTCTGAGAGGACTCCTGAAAGTGTATGGCAATCGATGGTGCGCGGAAACCTCCGCTTCTGCGAGAGTAAGACTGCGCATCCCCGCCAGGACCTGGTTCGTCGTAAGCAGCTGACTCAGGGGCAGAAGCCAAAGGCCGTCGTGCTGGCTTGCTCGGACTCCCGTGCGCCGGTGGAGATTATTTTCGACCAGGGCTTGGGCGATGTGTTCGTGATTCGTACTGCTGGCGAGATTACCGACCTGTCGGTGCTGGCCTCGCTGGAATTCGCGGTTGATGGCCTCGGTGTGTCGCTGGTGATTGTCCTCGGCCACGAGTCCTGTGGCGCGGTGGCTGCGGCAAAGAGCGCTCTCGACGGCGGCGACCTGCCGGGTGGTTTCCAGCGTGTGCTAATTGAAAAGGTCACTCCGTCGCTGCTGGCGGCTCGCAAGGATGGCGAGACGGAAATCGATGAGTTCGAGCGTCGCCATGTCCGCGAGATTGTCAATCACATCATTGATCGCTCGCCGGAAATCTCCTCGCGTTTGGAGTCCGGGGAGGTCGGAGTCGTCGGTATGCGGTACCGCTTGGAGGACGGACGCGCTGAGACCGTCGTTACGCATGGCGTTAGCGAGAACCCGCTAACCTAAATGTGTGACCAATAAGCTGCCTCCAGAAATCTACCGGCGTCGGCGCATCGCCGCGCTGGTGCTGCTCCTTGTCATCCTCGTTCTCTTGGGCTGGGGTATTTCCGCCCTGGTAAGCCGGGGGGACAGCGAGGATGCTGAACCTGTGAATGTCTCCAGGGACGACGGGAAAGAGGTATCTCCTCCGGGCAAGCCCAAGGAGCCTTATGCGCCTAAGTCCGACAAGGACTCGAAGAAGGACAAGTCGGACAAGGACGCAAAGAAGGAAAACAAGGAAAGCGACGATCCCGCTAAGGATGACACCCAGGCGGCCTTAGCTGAGAAGAAGGACTGTAGCCTCGCGGACTTGCAGGTTACGGCGAATTCGGATCAGCCGAACTATGGTGATGAACAGCCAACTCTGGCAATTAGCGTCCACAATCCCACCGGCGGAGAATGCCGCGTGAACCTCGATGAGCAGCAGCTGCGCTTCGAGGTGTACGACCTGGCAACGTATGAGCGAATCTGGTCGGATGTGGACTGCAACGACTCCGAAGGACACGGTGAATTGGTATTGGCACCGGGCGAGGAGATTAGTTACGCCGCTAAGTGGTCGCGTCTGACCTCGGCACCGAATAAGTGCTCTGAGGCTGACCGAGTTCCAGTGCCGTCTGGTTCGTACATCTTCTACGGCCTGATTGGCGACAACAACTCTGATGCCTACACGTTCAACCTGCGCTAGCGCTTAGTTCCCAATCCAAGCTCAATGGCCTCGGCAACGGTGCCTGCTTCCAGCAGTCGCATCCCTGCCGGGCCTTTGGCACCTCTGGGGACAATTGCCGTGTCGAAGCCCATCCGGTGAGCTTCTTTGAGACGCCACTCTAAATCCGTGACCCGTCGCACTTCGCCGGCAAGTCCGAGCTCCCCGAGCGCAATCGTCTTGTCCTGGAAGGTGCGCTTGGTCATCGACGAGGCCAGTGCCAGGGCAATTGCCAGGTCCGCAGCGGGCTCCGACAGAGTCATGCCACCGACGGTGGACACATACATTTCCATGCGCGCCAGCTGCTTGAAGTTGCCGTGTTCGGTCAGCACGGCCGCGACCATCGGCACGCGACGCGGATCAAGGCCGGAGACATTGCGGCGCGGGTTGTGCGCCTCGGTATTGATAACCAGGCCCTGAACCTCCGCCAGCAGCGGCCTGCGCCCGTCCATAGCCACCGTAATCGCAGTTCCCGACGTGGGCGTGCGGTGATGCAAGAACAGCCCCGAAGGATCCTCAACTTCCGCAATTCCGCCCGCGGTCTGTTCAAAACAGCCCACCTCGTCCGTGCTGCCGAAGCGGTTCTTCAGCCCACGCAGGAAACGCAGCCCCGAGTGCCTATCGCCCTCGAAGTTCAGGACTACGTCAACTAGGTGCTCCATCGTCCGCGGACCGGCCACGTTGCCGTCCTTGGTCACGTGCCCTACCAGGAAAATCGCGGTGCCAGTTTGTTTCGCCAGTGCCGCCAGTGCGGAGGTCACGGCACGAGCCTGGGCAACGCCACCGCGGGCGCCTTCGACGTCGGCACGCATCGTCTGCACGGAGTCCACAATGAGCAGACCGGGGGCGAGTTCCAGCGTCAGGTCGATGACATCCTCGATATTCGACACCGCTGACAGATAGAGCGAGTCGGACAATGCGCCAGTGCGCTCGGCACGCAGGCGAACCTGTCCCACCGACTCCTCACCGGTGACGTACAGTGTCGGGCCCAAATCGCCGTCGGCACAGCGGTATGCCACTTCAAGCAGCAGCGTCGACTTACCGACTCCCGGCTCGCCCGCCAACAGCACCAACGAGCCGGGCACGATGCCGGAACCGAGCACTCGATCCAGCTCACCTATGCTCGTGTGCACTGCGTGCGCAGCCTTGGCTGAAATCCCCGTAATAGCCGTGAGTTCGGAGGAAGAAGCGGGAATCCGATCAGTTGCGGATGTCTCGGCGAGGAAACGCTCCTCCGCCTCGTCGTCAAGCGCGCGCTGCGCGAGGTGCTGGCTCTCGGCCGCGACGGACGTGGAAGATGCTTTACGACGTCCACCCCGCGCGCCGGGCTGCGTTGCGGCAGCGCTGCGGCGACGTTGTTTAGCCGCTTTGGCGGCAATCTTGTCCTCAAGAGCGGAGGTGGACTTTCCGCTGCTGGAGCGGATAGTGACTTTTTCTAGTGTGCCCCACTCTTTGCAGTTGGGGCATTGGCCGACCCATTTCGACACCTGCCAACCGCATGCTGAGCATTCGTAGGCTTCGTCTTTGGTCTTGGCCACGGGGGCAACCGCCTTTGCTTCAAAATGAGGGGCGCGACAGCCGCAACCATATGTATGGCGTGTGTGATGCCGCAGAAAAATTTGCCCCAGATACGCGAGAGCGGACCAGGGCAGTAGTCAATGTCTAAGTCAGTCAATGACTTGCGTCAAGGATGACTGTACTGCCGTGGCCCGTATCAAGCGACCAATCGCCCCATGCCCGCTCGATGAAGCTCTTCGCGTTACTGCGGGGGCAGGACTGTGCTGAGTTGCAGCTGTGTTGCGCTTACTTGCTTTCGATTGCGCCGTCGGCACCGCGATCCGGGGTGCCAGCTTCCAGGATGTCAGCGGAGACGGTGATGTCCAGGTCGTAGGTGTTGGCGTTGCCCTGCGGGTCAGTGAACTCGAAGGTAGCCTTGCGGTTCTGGCCAGCAGCGCTGCTGTTGGCACCAACCAGAGTTTCCGGATCCAGCTCATTGGTGTAGTAAGCGATGCAGCCGGTGTTGTCCTTGGCGGTCTTAGCCAGCGGATCAATGACGGACTTCGGGCCGGCAACAATCTGGCACTCGCGCGGCAGGGACTTCTCGCCCTTGGCAGACTTAGCGAAGGAAGGAGTCTCAGCAACCTTCTTCAGCTGAACGTCGCCGAGACCCTCGACGGTGATGGACTTCAGCTTGTAGACCGACTCGGTCGCGCGCTGCTGGTTGCTGGCGGAGAACTTCAGTCCGGCGGTGCCAGCCTCCGGGTCGACCAGAATGTGAGCGTCGCGGATATTGACGAAGCCGAGAGCCGAGTTGGTGTTCTCAGCACCCTTGCCGGCAGCATCGTCGCCGCCGTTCATCGCACCGTCAACAGCCGGGTGCTGATTTGCGGTCTGCGAAATCTGACCGGCGCCACAAGCAGCGAGTGCAACTGCGGATGCTGCGGAGACGGTGATGAGGGCGCTGCGGCGAAGTACGGACTTGAAGGCCATGACTAGATTTCCTCCAGTAGCTTGAGGATGGGCGATAGGATTTTCAGTATTTAAAGAACACCTTAGTGTCTTCCTAAGATGTTCTCATACTACCCGTAAAATCACGGGGGGACATGATAGGGTGGAAGGCCGTTGGAAAGGGCGTGTGCATTACATGGAATTCAGCATTGGCGATACCGTAGTTTATCCGCACCACGGAGCTGCGAAGATCGAAAACATCATTGAACGAGAGCTCAACGGTGAGACCGTTCAGTACCTCGTACTGCAGATTCTGCAGAGTGATCTGAATATCCAGGTTCCCGCCAAGAACGCCGAGTTGGTCGGTGTCCGCGACGTCGTCGGGGAAGAAGGGCTGCTGAAGGTCTTCTCCGTTTTGCGTGAGACCGACGTGGAAGAGGCCGGCAACTGGTCCCGCCGCTACAAGGCCAACCAGGAACGCCTGGGGTCGGGCGACATTAACAAGGTCGCTGAGGTTGTCCGTGACTTGTGGCGCCGCGATCAGGACCGCGGTCTGTCCGCCGGGGAAAAGCGCATGTTGAGCAAGGCTCGCCAGGTTCTCGTCGGTGAGCTCGCGCTTGCCGACGGCGTTGATGAGGCCAAGGTCGAGGACGTGTTTGCCCGGGTCGATGCCACTATCGAGCGTCACCGCGCGCTGGCGCAGGAAGGTGCCGCCGGTGAGAAGAAGGATGAAGCTGGCGACAAGCCGGTCGACCTAGACGCCGACGCATAAGTCGATAACCCTGGTTCCTTCCCGCAGGGATTTTCTGCACTTTTCCGGTTGACGGCTAGCGCACACACATTGCCCGTGTGTGCTAGCCGTTTTCTCTTTTTCACCCGCATCTATTTCCCCGCTATGCTCGGGGCTGTGACTTTTCAAATCTTCGATACCGCAACCCGCCAACTGAAGGATTTTGAGCCCCTCCGCGAGGGGCATGCCTCCATTTACCTGTGCGGTGCGACTCCGCAGGCCCAGCCGCATATCGGCCATGTTCGCTCCGGCGTGGCCTTTGATATCTTGCGCCGCTGGCTGATGGCCAAGGGGTATGACGTCGCTTTCGTGCGCAACGTCACCGATATCGATGACAAGATTTTGAACAAGGCCGCCGAACACGGTCGCCCTTGGTGGGAGTGGGTCTCCCGCTTTGAGCGTGAATTTACCTGGGCTTATAACCAGCTCGGTGTGCTCCCGCCGAGCGTGGAGCCGCGCGCGACTGGGCATGTCACTCAGATGGTTGAGTACATGCAGCGTCTGATGGATAACGGCTTCGCCTACGCCGTCGATGGCAGTGTCTACTTCGATGTGGATGCCTGGTCGAAGGCTGAGGGCAGCGACTACGGCAGCCTTTCGGGCAACCGCGTCGAGGAGATGGAGCAGGGTGAGACCAACACCCCGGGCAAGCGCGGCGCACACGACTTCGCGCTGTGGAAGGCCGCCAAGCCGGGCGAGCCCTCGTGGCCGACACCGTGGGGCAATGGCCGCCCTGGCTGGCATCTGGAGTGCTCCGCTATGGCGACCTACTACTTGGGCTCTGAGTTCGACATCCACTGCGGTGGTCTCGATCTGCAGTTCCCGCACCACGAAAACGAGATCGCACAGTCGCACGCAGCTGGCGATGGTTTTGCCCGTTACTGGATGCACAATCACTGGGTCACCATGTCCGGTGAAAAGATGTCGAAGTCGCTCGGCAACGTTCTCTCCGTGCCGCACATTTTGACCATGGTTCGCCCGGTTGAGCTGCGCTACTACCTCGGCAGTGCGCACTACCGTTCCGTGTTGGAATACTCCGAGGAGGCTCTGCAGGAAGCGGCGGCGGGCTACCGTCGTATCGAGGCGTTTGTGCACCGTGCCGTCGATAAGCTCGGCGATATCGAAATCGGTGAGTGGACACCGGAGTTCGAAGCCGCGCTCGACGACGATCTCTCTGTCCCGCGCGCCCTCGCGGAAATCCACAACGCTGTGCGTGCGGGCAATCAGGCGCTTGCCGACGGCGACGAGATCAAGGCCAAGGAGATTGCCGGTGCTGTCCGCGCTATGGCCGCAGTCCTTGGTTTCGATCCGTTGAATGAACAGTGGGCAACCTCCGATTCCGGTTCTGATGCGGCAATGCATGCGCTCGGTGTGCTGGTGGAGCACCAGCTGGATGAGCGCACCCGGGCTCGTGCGGAGAAGGATTGGGCTACGGCTGACGCTGTGCGCGACCGCCTGAAGGAAGCGGGAATCGAGGTAACCGATACCGCGGATGGTCCGGCATGGTCTGTCGCTGACTAGGGCTGAAAAGCTGGCTTAAGGCTAGAGAAAACTACTAACAACAGAAAGCAGGTAGCTATGGCCGGCAACGGTCGTCGTGGCGCAGTGCGCAAGGCAAGTAAGAAGAACGTTGGCGGCTCTGGCGGCCAGAAGCGGGGCCTGCGTGGCAAGGGGCCGACTCCGAAGGCGGAGGACCGCGTTTATCACGCAGCTCATAAGCGGGCGAAAGAGAAGCGCCGCCGTGACTCGGGGCGTCATGAGCGCAAGGGGGATGGCACCGAGCTGGTAGTTGGCCGTAACCCGGTCGTGGAGTGCCTGCATGCAAAGGTGCCAGCGGCAGCGCTGATTGTGGCGCTGGGTACCGACAATGACGAGCGCCTGCAGGAGTCAGTGCGTATTGCTAACTCCCGTGGTATCCCGATTCGCGAAGTACCCCGCCACGAGTTGGACACCATGACCGGCAACACCATGCACCAGGGTATCGGCCTGCAGATTCCGCCGTACAAGTACGCATCTGTCGAAGATCTGATTGATTCTGTGGCCAAGACCGGTGAGCCGGGTCTAATCGTCTGTCTGGATAACATCACCGACCCTCGTAACCTGGGTGCGGTCATTCGCTCGGTGGCTGCCTTTGGCGGTCATGGTGTGGTGATTCCGGAGCGTCGCTCGGCCGCCATTACGGGCGTGGCCTGGCGTACCTCGGCTGGTACTGCGGCGCGTCTGCCAGTTGCGCGTGCGACTAACATGGTGCGCTCGCTCAAGCAGTTCCAGAAGGCTGGCTATCAGGTCGTTGGCTTGGATGCCGGTGGCGACCACACGCTGGACACTTACGACGGCACCACCCCGGTGGTTGTGGTCGTCGGCTCTGAGGGCAAGGGACTTTCGCGCCTGGTGCGCGATACCTGTGACACCATCATGTCCATTCCGATGACTGGCTGGGTTGAGTCGCTCAATGCTTCCGTTGCCGCCGGTGTGACCCTGAGTGAGTTTGCCCGTCAGCGCCGGGCAAAGAGCAGCGAGTAGCGCACTTGATGCCCCCGTGGACGCCATTATCGATTCGTTATAGTAACGGCGTTTACGTGGGGCATTTTGGGTTCTAGATTGTGGCCGGTACTTATGGCTACCCCCAGTAGTTCAATACTTTAAAAGTAATTCTATTCCCGGCGTGCGCTGCGGAAATACCCACATTAGTATCACTTTCAACAGAAAATTATCCGTCGTTTCCCGTGGGGAGGGCGGCAAATCATGGTCCTAGAAATGGGGGCGTAATTGGTCGTAGTTTAGGGATGCGCACGGACCTAGTGGTGGCTTGTATAGCTAGCTTTGGGTCACTGAGATGTCAGACCAAGACATCCTCAGCGTTAGTTTTTCTGTCTGCCGAGTCATCCCATTTCGGCAGCCTCGCAGTCTTAAAAGAGCTGGGGGTGTTGGAATCTTCTTTTGAGGATCCAGCAAAATACGGGTAGCCCTTCGGTGGCGAGAGGGAAGACGGACGCGTCTTCTTCATAATCGCCGCTCGAAGGGCTGCTCGGCGTTTTTATCATTGGCGTGTCTAATACTGCGCCGAAATTTACTTGTGTCTACTTACTCCACTTGGCCGCCTGGACGTCGTCACGCGTTGCCTTTCGCGACTGCACTGTTCCGATGGCGTAGCAGGTCAGGTAGATGACGAACGCGATTGTCGTCACTAGAACGCTGACCGGGATGCCCGGCGCGAGTGAGAGAACAATGCCGCCAACGGCCGCGACTTCGGCGAAAATGGTTGACAAAATGACGGCCTTCACCGGTGAAGCGGTGACGAATGCGGCGGCGGCGCCCGGGGTGATGATCAGAGCGATGACCAGCAGGGAGCCGACAATCTGCACGCCTTGGGCGGCGACGAGACCGGTGAGAATTGCGAAGTAGATTGACAGCGCCTTCACATTGACACCACAGGCGGCGGCCATGATGGGGTCAGCGGAGGCGAATAGCAGCGGCCGCCATTTCCAGGCAACGCCGCCGACGACGATGACCGCGACGATGGCCATCGTCCATAGAGAAGTGTCAGTCAGACCAATGATCTGGCCGGTGAGAAGTGAAAACGCGGTACTTGTCCGGCCAGGGTAGAGGTGGATAAACAGCACCGATAAGCCCATGCCGAAGCTCAAAACCACGCCCACAACCGCATCTTGGCGCCCTCGAAGCGACAGCGCCGCCAGGACTATTGCGATGAGCACCGAGCCGATAATGGCACCGCTGCTGACACTGACACCAAGTAGTAGAGCCGCGGATGCGCCCATGAGTGCCAGTTCACTAGTGCCGTGGACGGTGAAGCTCATCTGTCGCATGACAATCAGCGGCGAGATGATGCCGGAAATCAGCCCAAGCAGAGCTGCAGCAATGAGGGCATTGTGGACGAACCCGACTTGGAGTAGGGCAGCGGTGTCGGAAAAGTATTGAGCCAGTAGGGTCATTAGGCGATAACCAACTTTCCCTCGACACGGGCAACCACAATCTTGGTTTGGTAGAGCTCAGAGAGTGTTTCCGAGGTGATTATTTCCTCGACCGGCCCGACGGCATGCCCGTGCGGGGTTAGGTAGAGCACGCGGTCGCAGACGCCCAGGATAGGATTGATGTCGTGGGTGACAAAGACAACCGCCGTGTCGTTGTCCCGGCGGTGTCGGTCCAGGCGCGCAACCGTGGTTCGCTGTGCTGCGGGGTCGAGGGAGAGCAAAGGCTCGTCGCAAAGCAAAAAATCCGGCGCCGAAACGAGCGCCTGCGCCTGGCGGACGAGCTGCTGCTGTCCGCCAGAGAGGGTGCCGACGCGACGGTGTGCAATTCCGCTCGCACCGACGAATTCCAGCATCTCGTCGGTGGTGGAGCGGTTCTTGCCTGCAGCCAACTCGACGAGATCGCGGACCCGAATGGGAAGTGACGGCTCGAACATCCGCTGCTGCGGAATGTAGCCCAGGTTCCCTTCGACTTTTACTGAACCGTGAGTCAGACGGCGCATTCCCAGGGCAGTGGTTAGCAGCGTGGATTTGCCGACACCGTTAGGGCCCAGGATGGCCAAGAATTCGCCGGGTTCGACATCCAAATTGAGGTCGGACCACAGCGGCTCGACGGCCGCGTCAGTAAAAGTCAGTGTGGGCAAAGTTATGCGGACTCCATATCGGACAGGGTTTGCTTGTAGAGGTCAAAGAAGGACTGGTCGGCGCTCGGCGATTCATAAACATTGACGATTTTAACGCCCTTGGCCTTGGCTGCCTCGACAAGTCGCTGGGAAACCTGGTCGTGGGTCTGCGGTGCGTCGATGAGGTAGTCCAGCTCGCCGGACTCGATCAGCTTGAGCATTTCATTGACATCGCTTGCCGACGGCTCGGACTCATTCAACGTGGACTGACGGTAGTCCTTCGGGGTGATGTCCTTTACTTTCGTGTCCTTCAGGATGTCATCGGCCAGCGGGTGAACCTGAGCGACCTTGGCGGCCTTAAGCTTGCTCTTGGCCTCTTCGATGTCCTTGATTTCCTTTTCGACGGCCTTCGTGTCGGCCTTGGCGCCCATCTTGGTCAGAGCTTCTGAGAGCTGCTGTGCAGTTTCTTCCACCGCATCGGTGTCGTACCAGACGTGCTCGTTGGCTTCGCCGTCGTGGTGGTGGTGCTCGTGGCCTTCGTGGTCATGGTCGTGGCCCTCGTGACCATGATCGTGAGCGTGGCCCTCGTGGGCTTCGTGGCCTTCGGCTTCGTGCTCGTCGTGGTCGTGGCCCTCGTGGTCGTGACCCTCGTGATCGTGACCCTCGTGGTCGTGGCCGTCTTCCTGCGGCAGCGCAGAGATGATGACCTTATCCTTTGCGTCACGCAGGGAGGCGGTCAACCATGCGTCGTAATGCCCACCGCCTGCGACGAGAATGTCGGCCTGCTCTACCTTCGCCATGTCGGCTGCGGCTGGCTCGTAGGAGTGCGGATCGATGTCGTTCGACGCGATGATTGGGTCGATGGAGACCTTCTCGTCGTCCGTGACAGCGTCGGCGATGTCTGCCCAGACCTTGGTGGAGGTGACAACCTTGATGTCGCCTGTGGACTCGCCCGCGGTTGTAGCGCTGTCATCGTCGCTGGAGCATGCGCCGAGGCCTGCGACGAGGCCGACACTGGCGACTAGCGCCGCGATGCGCGTGGAAAAGCGTGCCTTCATATAAAAATTATCCAATCCTGTTACGAGCTAAATTGCAGTGTTTTACCTCTTGAACGTCAACCGTTATTGAAAACAGTTGTCTTTTAGGTTCATCATCATAGTAGGGAATGCGGCGCCGCAGTAACAAGACGGCTGACAGACGGAGTGGCGGAAATGACAGCTGTAAACCTCCGTTGGGTAACATTGTCCGCGATCAGATGCGTGTGGTGCTCGCTGTAGTTCGCTTCCGTAGAACTGCAGTTCTTTCCTATGGGCTATTTCGGTGAGCAGCCACTGCTGAACTTTTTTATGAAGGGGCGGTATCCTGTGCAGAGCAAGCGTCGTCGTGGCACTTTGGCTTCCATTGCAGCTGAGCTTGGAGTCTCGCGTACGACTGTCTCCAATGCCTACAACCGCCCTGACCAGCTCTCCGAGAAGTTGCGTGAGCACATCCTGGAGACTGCGGAGCGGCTCGGCTACCCGGGGCCGGATCCTATGGCTCGCGGTCTGCGCATGCGTCGGGTTGGTGCCATCGGCGTGCTGTTTACCGAGCACCTCCCGTTCGCATTCGATGACCCCGCGTCCGTGGATTTTCTCGCGGGACTCGCGGAGGAGCTCGGCGAAATGGGCGACTCCATGCTGGTCATCCCAGCTTCTTCCGAGGAAGGCGGCGATGTCGATCTCAGCCTGATCCGACAGGCAGTTGTCGACGGCTTCGTGGTCTACTCCGTCGCTGACAACGATCCGTTCCTCGCCGCGGTGCGCGCTCGCGGCTTGCCGACGGTCGTGTGTGATCAACCCGCAGACGTGGCGGCTTTGCCGTTCGTGGGTATCGACGACCGCGAGGCCATCAAGCCGGCGGTGCGGCATCTGACTGAGCTTGGGCATCGCAAGGTGGGGATCCTCTCGGTGCGCTTGTCGCGTACCCCTAACTCGGGATATGTGACCGAGGAGCGGCTGGCAGGAGCGCATCACCAGGTGCAGAAGAACCGCGTAGAAGGTGCATTGGAGGCGCTTGCCGAAGTCGGTATTCAGCACGCGGATGTGCCTATCATCGAGCGCCACCTCAATGACCGTGAGAACAACCGCGATGCCGCTCGTCAGCTACTGACAGAGAACCCTGATCTCACGGCGGTAGTTTGCACTACGGATACCCAGGCAATTGCAGTGCTGGAGTATGCCCAGGAGAACGGCATTCGTGTTCCCGAGGATTTGTCCATTACCGGCTTTGACGGAATTGAGCGCGCCCTCTTCCACAAGCTGACAACTGTCATACAGCCGAATCGACAGAAGGGCATCGCGGTTGGTCGCGCCCTAGCCGAGGAACTTGAGGCCGCGCATGACGACGGCGGTTTCGCCCCTGCGACTGCTGGGGCCGGCAAGGGTGCTGACACCGATAGTGCGGGGGTCGGCAGTGCTTCCGCCGACGGCAAGAACGCCGCACCTTCAGATTCCTCCGAGCGGCGATCTCCCCGCGTCCTGCTGGAGACCGAGTTTGTCGTCGGAGCCACTACCGCGGCACCGTCGGCGGGTTAGCCGTCCGCGGCAGAGCTCGTGGCCGCCCGCGGGGCATAAAACCCCCACCTCGTCTTTACTGCGTTGGGATTCAGATTAAGGTCTACTACATGACAGATTCAGCAAATTCGAGCACCGACCAATCAGCCGTGACTTTCAGTACTCCAGAAGCCAACGGTGACGACTACGTCGAACTTGGCGGTCCCGTCGAATTAGATGAAATGTCCATCCGTGGTGCGATGAGCGAGTTCACCACCGGCGTGACCATTATCGCCACCGAGGATGACGGCGAAAGGTACGGTTTTGCCTGCCAGTCCTTCTCTTCGCTGAGTCTCACTCCGCCAATGGTTCTGTTTACTGTCATGAAGACTTCGCGGTCGTGGCCGCATGTGAAAAACTCCGGCCGGTTTTCCGTCAATGTGTTGGCCGAGGATCAGGAGGACATCTCGGCAGCCTTTGGCCGTCGTAACGGCGAAAAGTTCAAGATGGGCACATGGACCCGCTCTGAGCTGGGCAATCCGCTGCTGCACGGCTGCTCCGTATGGATTGATTGCACCGTTGTCGATGTTTACGAGGGCGGCGACCACTGGATTGTGACTGCCGATATTGTGTCCATCGGCAAGCGTGAAGAAATCAATCCGCTCATTTACCACCGCGGTTCTTACGCCCGCGTCTCTCACCCGGGCACCGATGCGCCTATCGAGCAAAAATGGCGTCAGCGTCCCTCGGTGTAACCCGAGGTCGTTGCAGTCCAGCCGCGGCGGTCCTCGCCCGGCTTGGCATCTTTAATCTCCCGCATGCGCAGGCCGTTGTCGTCGTATGTGTAGGCGAATTCGCCCGCAACAATCTGGTGGAAGCGCTCCGAGTAGGTCTGTGCCTGCGCCGAGCAGTCCAAACTGCGAGTGCGCTCCGGGGCGCCGAATTCGACTGCTTCGCCCTTCCACTGCAGAGAGCCGGAGCTGTTGCCGCAGGAATCGGCGAAGGTATAGGTCGTCTGCCCCAGCGTAATCATCGGCGCTTGTGTGCCATCAGGCACACCGTGGGGTAGCTCTGGGTCGTCAAAAATCGCCGTAATCTGCCATTGCTTGCCGACGATCTCCGCTGCCGGCTTTGGCTGGCACGCGGTAGCCGTCATGGTTACTGCAGCAACGACAGCTACTGCGGCGACTGCCTTCTTTCCGCTTTGACCCATGCTGCGTGACCCCGTTAGTTAGCAGCCTTCTTGGTGGTCTTCTTAGCAGCCTTCTTCGTCGTCTTCTTAGAGGCCTTCTTTGCGGCCTTCTTCGCCGTCTTGCGAGTGGTCTTCTTCGCTGCCTTCTTGGTCGACTTTTTCGCAGTCTTCTTAGTGGACTTGCGGGTGCGCTTCGCGGTCTTCGGAGCGTTTTCCTTCTCGTACTCCTCGTGGACCTTCTTGAAGCTCAGGCCTTCCTTCTCCACTCCGAGCATGCACATCAGAGTGACGGCATCGTAGAAGTCCTCGGCGAAGGTAGCCACAATTCGCCGTGCGCCAGCAGCGGTCTTTTCTTCGACCTTGTGAAGAGCCTCGTTCTGAGCAGTGCGAGTGTCTGTGACCTTCGGTGGCACGAATCCTCCTGGCAAGCATGGCCTTTAACTGCGCCTGATTCACCTACTTCTGCTAGCCATCGCACCACATACTTCCGGCACCGAACTCAACTGGGCCCAGTGGGTAGGAGATAAGGGTTGTGATGACGCAGTTTCAGCTTGAAGCGCTACGTACAATACAAAAACCACATTCTACCACGTTGTTGATAGGTCGCGCTGAGTGGACAATGCTCGCGAGGAGTGCTCCTAGCCCAAGGGGTACTTGTCGCACGAGGTGGCTAGCCCGGCATGGTTAGTCCACACGCGGGTTCAGACCGCCCTTGAAGCGGTAATTGCGTGGACGACGAGGTTTAGTCCTCGGGTTCACCGGCCGGATTCGGCGCATACCCGCACGAATCGGACGGGTCAGACCGCTGTCTTCGCGCAGCGCGCGAGGCCGGCGCAGCCTGCGTGCCATCCATTCACCGAGCACAATGCCGGCAGCCAGCGCCGTCGCAATGCCTAGCGCTGAGGCCAGTGCCGTAAAACCTTTAGTTGGGTGGTCGTGCAGCAGTGCGTGCATGCCGCGGTAAATCGTCATACCTGGAAGCAGCGGGGTTACGCCTGCCACTGCTGTAATCAGCGGAGGGATGGACCAACGGCGTGCCAGCAGGCCGCCAATTAGGCCAATCAGAGTTGCTGCCGCGCCCGCGCTGGTGACCGGGTGAACTCCCAGAGGGGTCAGCACGTAGTAGTAGGTCATCGACCCCAGGAGGGCGACGGTGCCGGACACGGCCAAAGCCGTGAATCCAGCATTCGAGGCCAACGCAAATGCGATTGAGGCGGTAGTTCCCGCTATCACCCGCACTGTCGCCTGGGCCAGGTTGAGGTCGGAGCCCGCGATGACGTCGGGAAGCGGAATGCCCAGCATTCCGGAAAACTCGATGCCCATTGCGATGCCGGCGACGATGCCGCCGGTCAGCAGCATCGTGTCGAAGAAGCGTGCCGAGCCTGTCACGGGCGCGCCGGTGATGCCGTCCTGTAGTGCCTGTACGAGGGTAAGGCCGGCGAGCATAACGATGATTCCCGAGGCAATTAGCCTGGAGGGTTGCATTTCAAAGGGAAGGTATGCCTGTGCCGCATTGAGTACAGCAGCGGAGAGTGTGGCGATGAGACCGCCGACTGCGTTTTGGAAGAACGTGGGTAACTCGCGGGCGGCGAGCTCACCAATCACGATGACGATAGCCAGCGTGACGGCAGCTGCGATGAGGGCGACCTCGAAACCCGAACCGAGTAGCACAGTCACAGACGAGGCCAGTAATGCCCAGCCTGCGTAGATGACACGGAGGCGGTACTTGGCAGGTTCGCGCTCCACCTTGTCGATGGCTTCGATGGCCTCTTCCAAGCTCATGTGGCCTGCGCGGATTCGACGGATGACACGGTCGGTGTGGCGCAGGCGCTCGAAATCGGGCACCGGTGCAGTGACGACGCGCATAGCCGTGATGGGTGTGCGGCGGGCACCGATGAGGTGATAGACCGTCACGGAGGTCAACGTGATGTCGACTTGGATCTGAGTGAGACCATAGGCCGAGGTCACGGCCTTGATCTGCAGTTCGGTATCGCGATTGCCCGAGCCGCATGCCAGCAGCAGCCCGCCGATACGAGCAGCCAGGTCGAGGACTGCCGTGACCTGGCTGGGGTCGGAATAGTCGATTGGTGCCAGGGGTAGTGGGGCAGTGGTCGAGTGCACGAGGTCGACAGTCGCTGCCGGACCGGAGACGAAATCGATTACACGCTGCTTGAACGTGGGTTGCTCTTCGATTGCGGGAAACTGAGTCTGTGGGGTGTCGTCGTAGGCGACAGCGGGGTCAGCGTCGTAGGAGGCAGCGGCTTCAGCGTCGTAGAGATTATCCTTCGCGGCGGAGTTTTCTCCGCCGTTGGATTCTCCGCCGTTGGAATTGTTGCCACCGTCGAATGACACGTCGACACTTCCTTTCCCGTTACTGCCTAGGGTTGCGTTGCAGAGATGCTGTAAAAACGCGATACGGAAACGTTGCAGAAACATAGCCCCAGTGATTTAGCGATAGTCACACTACCTCGTCAGCAACCGAGAATCTCAATTCGTTTTTGAGGCGGCGAATTTACTTATCTGAACAGTGCTTTTAGCGTGTAGAAAAGTGTTCAAGAAGTGCGATTACAGTATTCCTGTGGTGTCGTTTTTAACTTCTGCCTACCAACCTGTAGAATCGCCTGTCAGCGGCACAGCTGAGTTCGAATCTCAGGTTGACTCTGATTCTTTCGAGCCAGCGACGGCTAACGCCAAAAGGGTCGCTTTAAAGTTGCCGGGATGGCGCAATTGGTAGCGCAACTGATTTGTAATCAGTAGGTTACGGGTTCGAGTCCCGTTTCCGGCTCCAAAACCCCAGGTCAGGAAGTTTTCCGCCCTGGGGTTCTTTGGTTTTTTGTGGGGGTGTGGGGGTAAGTAGGGGTTGCCTAGCATGAGGGATGAAATCGTCTAGTAGAAAGTCCGCTCCCCCTCAGAAGCCCCGGTCAACATATGGATGAGCTATTCACTTATGGACACGCTGGTGCGCATCGATAGGTGAATATGGCATCGATAGGACAGCGCATCACCGACACCCGGGAAATCACAGGGCACGGAGTATTCACATATGCAACTCGAGCCCCATGCTTCACATGGTTTGCGGCGATATGTAAGGGAGATTTTGTTTTAAGCCATAAGCGTCGATAGAGCTGGTCTCGGGAAAGGGCCTGCGCTATGGGCGCTTTTGATAGTTTTCTGTAAAACCTTCCAGGAAACCCCACAAACTGGGGTGATTTCTCGGAGAAAAATATTCTACGATAGGCCCATGTCAGAGGTGCTCTTTGTCAGTAGTTCAAACATGGGACTCTCACGCGTACTAGAAGGGCTGCTGCGTCAAGCTGCCCCAGAGCTAACAGTTTTGTCAGCAGGTATCAGCATCGATGATGATGACCGCGGTCTGGATGAAGATGCGCGGCGCGCACTCTGCGAGGTGGGGGCACGGTGCGATGGCGATCCGCACCAGCTCACACCATCACTCGCAGATAGTGCGGATGTGGTCATTGTCGTGGGGCAAATCGATGTATCGGACTACATCGCGCCGGATGTAGAAACTGAGCGCTGGGAATTTGATGACCCAGCTGACCGCGGCGTTTACGGCTATCCTCGCTACGTGCAGTTGCGGGATTATTTCCTACAGCGGGTCAATACGCTAGCGGAGCGGTTCGCTGCCTAAATCAGTCCACTGCGTAAATAGTGGGTTAGCGGCGCGGGGGCCGTCGTAAAGCAAGGTGCGGGAGCGGGGATGCTTTGTTTTCTGACGATAATGCCCGCGCTCACTCGGTCAGCACCTAATGTATATAGCTATGACTATTGGTCCATCGCTGCGACGCACCCTGTACAAACTTGCCGAGAAAGACATGTCCCCGGCCAAAGCAAAGTTTTTGCTGAATATTTGGCCGCCGCTGTTTGGCACCGGCATCCGAATTACAGAGATTTCGGAAGACTGGTCGGCCGGTCGGCTGGAGCTGCGTCTCAACGCGCTGACCGCGAACATGCACGGCGCGGCATTCGGCGGTGCGCTGTTCTCGATGACGGACGTGCTGTTCGGCACGCTGGTTATGCAGCGCCTGGACGCCAAGAAGTACGAGGCGTGGACCCGAACGGGCTCGTTTGAATTTATCCGCCCAGGTAAGAACGGTGCCTACCTCGAGGTAGAGGTGCCGGATGAAATGGTCGAAAAGCTGAAGGCCGAAACAGAAGGCGGCTATTCGACGGTCGTTCCATACACCTCCGTGATTCGAAACCGCGATGGTTCCCTGGTTGGTATCGGCCAGCAGGAGCTCTACGTGCGCCGTCGTGGCGGCAAGAAGCCGCCGGCCAACCCGAATCAGCAGGACCGTGTCGCCGGTGAGAACCTCATCTCGGCTGCTCGTACCCTTGCGCGCCTGGGTATGCGTGGCGTGGAAAATCGCGATGCGCTCGTGCAGCAGGAGCGCACTGCGCGTCGCTGCATTTCGCCGGAGTCGCGCGCGGTCGCATGGCTCCACGGCGTGCTCGAGTATGGCGATGTCACCGTCGATGACTATCGCGCCGCAGGGCTTCCCGATGTCGTTATCGAGGCTCTCACCTCGGACAACCCTTCGCCAGCCGCGCAGCAGCTGCTTGCGGATGTCGTCACCGCACGCGAGTCGCTGAACAAGTTTTAGGTTAGAGCGTTAGGCCAATAGGCGGGTCAGTAGCGCTACGACTTCGGGGTCTGTTTGCTGCTTCCAGTGCGCAACAGACCTGCCGCCTAGCTCGGATTCGAGCAAAATAGTTCGGCTGCCCGGCAGGAAGCGCTGCGCGGTATCGGACCACGGAATGGCTAGGCTGTCGTGGTGGCTGATGACATTAATCCAGTCAGGAGTAGCTGCCTTGCTGGCTTGATTGTGTGCGCCAGTGTTGGCTGGAGGAAGCTCGTATGTTCCGGCCGCTACCGCAATCTGATCGGCCAGAGCTTGGCCCATTAGCCAGCGGGCCAGAGCCCCATGTTGCCAGGCCAAAATGCGGGAAAACCCAGTTAGGTTTACGCCGCCGACAGAGCCCGACACGCTGATGACACGCCGAAATGAAATGCGCTCGTCTTCATGGTCCGCTAGGCGCATAAACAGCAGGAAAGCCAGCAGCCCACCCTGTGAATGGGCCACGATATCGACCGTGTCCGAGTTTGTTTCAGCGCAGAGGCGGTGGATATAGGCCTCGACTTCGGCAACCGAATCCGCAATGGCTGCAGTGCCACGGTTTCCGTAGGCCGGAATATAGATGTGGCGGCCGCGGGCGCGGAGACCGTCGGCAAGCGGGGCCCACGCGCCGGGACTGTCGAGCGTGCCGTGTAAAGCGATGACCGGCACGGGGTCGGTGAGGTTTCCTGACATCGGAGTTGGATTAGGCAGGGACGGGCGCGCGGTCGTCGGTGGGAAGATTCGCGCGAGCATCGGACTATTCTGCGTGCTCGGTCGGGTCAAAATCCTCGCCTACCAGTTTGAACAGTGCCTCGCGGGTAAGCGCGCGGGGGCGCCAATCGTGCGCCATTTGCTCGTGCAAAACGATGGCTTGAGGGAACGTGTCCTGCACGTAGAGGTTGGTGACCATGTCGGTGCCGCCATCATCCAAGAAGCAGGACTGTGGCGGGGAAATGAGCTGGTCATACTTGGTGGCAATACAGGTGTAAGTAACACCCGGGCCGAGAATATCGTGGGAATTAGCGTTCAACACCATCTTTGAACCCGTGAGCTGTTCCAAGCCGGAAACACCCCAATAGCTCTGAACAAAGTTGCTCATCAGTGACTTTGTGCCGGGAATCTTAGTGATGCCGGAAGCGATGCCGCCCAAGTTGGTGCCGTGATTGGGGGCAGCAAGGCAGACGACATGCTTGATGTGCTTGGGAATGCGCAGAGAAAGCAGGGTGGCAATTAAGCCACCTTGCGAGTGCCCCACGATAACGGCGTGCTTGGCGCCGGTCGCGTGCAGGACAGCCTTTATGTAGGGCACGAGCATATCGATGGATTCATCGATGGGGTCCGTCGCACGGTGCCCGAAATCCGGCGCGAAGACCGCCCAGCCATCTTCCCGCAATTGGTTACCGAGGGTCTCCCAAATGCCTTTGACCTGGCCCGTTCCGTGGAGAAGGATGACTGGCCACGGCCGAGACCTGGACACTTCGGCTCCCCAGTAATCTTCGAAAACACCGCGTAGCGGACGGAAGATGGCATAGGGGAGTGGCGGTGATTCTTCAGCTGCGACCGGTTTCTGTGCTTCTGATTCCTGCGGCTTAGGAGTAGGGGCTACCGGTGGCTGCTCGTCGTGAAAATCCTGCTTTGACGCGTCGATCAGCGCACCAACTTTCCATTTTCATCAGTGCCGAGAGCTTCCCGCAGCTTAGCGGCGGCCTCATCCATGGACTCGGCAGAAGGATTGCGATCGACCGACTGTAGGTTGTATCCGGACATGTCGTGCGCCGGGAAGATGTGGATGTGGGTGTGCGGAACCTCGAAGCCGGCGATGAGGTAACCCGCGCGTGGAGCGTCAAAAGCGGAGACAACAGCCTGGCCGACCTTCTGTGCGACCTCATTGAGATGAGCCCACAGCTCAGGCGAAGCGTCAGTCCACTTGTCCACCTCTTCAATAGGAACGACCAGCGTGTGACCAGGTGCGATTGGCTCGATGGTCAGAAAAGCGACGACGCTGTCATCGCGGTAGACGAAACGACCTGGGAGTTCACCGTTGATGATTTTGGTAAATACTGTGCTCATGTGCCAAGGGTAACCCGAATGGCGGATTGGGGGTTGGCTCCGGTGTTGGGGTTGGGCTCGATGAGAGTTATCCGGGCTGATTAGTAAGATGTTGGCTATGCGCATCCTCGTAATTGGCTCCGGTGCCCGTGAGCACGCCCTGTTGTACGCAATGAGTAAGGACCCGCAGGCTACGGATCTTCACGTAGCCCCTGGTAATGCGGGTATGAGTGAGATTGCAACCATGCATCCCCTGATCGTGGATGACCCCGCTGGCGCTGTTGCGCTGGCCAAGGAAATCGAGGCCGATTTGGTTGTCATCGGCCCAGAGGTTCCGCTGGTCGCGGGTGTGGCGGACGCACTGCGTGACGCCGGCTTCGCAGTCTTTGGCCCGAATGCCGATGCGGCTCGGATTGAGGGGTCCAAGGCTTTCGCCAAGGATGTCATGAAGGCAGCTGGGGTGAAGACCGCCTCGGCAGAGGCTATCCAGCCAGAGGCTTCCGATGAGGACATCGAGGCAGCTATTGACCGCTTTGGCCCGAATTGGGTCGTGAAGGATGACGGGCTGGCTGCTGGTAAGGGCGTAGTGGTCACCAAGGACCGCGCTGAGGCTCTTGAGCACGCCAAGGCTGTATTGGCTGCCGGCAACCCGGTGCTCCTGGAGTCCTTCCTGGGCGGTCCGGAAGTGTCCCTATTCTGCCTGGTTGACGGTGAAACCGTCGTTCCGCTGCTGCCAGCGCAAGACCACAAGCGCGTCGGCAACAACGACGAAGGTCCGAACACCGGCGGCATGGGTGCTTACAGCCCGCTGTCCTGGTTGCCGGAAGGCGCAACTGAGCGCATTGTCACCGAGGTCTGCGAGCCGGTCGCTCGGGAAATGGCCGCTCGTGGCTGCCCATTCCAGGGTCTGCTGTATGCAGGCCTGGCCTGGGGCGAGGACGGCCCGGCTGTCATTGAGTTCAACTGTCGTTTTGGTGACCCAGAGACCCAGGCCGTACTCGCGTTGCTGGAATCTCCGGTAGCTCAGCTGCTCAACGCTGCTGCTACCGGCACATTGGCGGAGTTTGGTCCGCTGTCCTGGCGTGATGGCTACGCTCTGACTGTTGTGCTGGCAGCCGAAGGCTACCCGGTGTCGACCCGCACGGGCGATGTCATCGAAGGTGCAGAGCCTGGCCGTGAGGCAGATGGCATTCTCCACGCGGGCACTGCCCGCAACGCCGCAGGGGAGCTGGTTTCCGCTGGTGGTCGTGTGCTCAACGTCATTGGTGTTGGCGACACGCTGGAAGAGGCCCGCGACAAGGCGTACGAGACCATCAAGACCATTAAGCTCGAGGGCTCGCACTATCGCACCGACATTGCACTGCCTGCGGTTGAGGGGCGCATTTCCATTTAAGTAGTGCGGTAAGACGCTAGACCGCCCTGGGGAGTGCGTCAGTAACCGGCCAATCTCCCCAGATCGCCCCACCCGGGGACAAGCTAGATTTCCCGGGTGGTCTCCGCGGCTGCAAAGATGAAGGTATGCACGCCGAATCACCGCAAGCACCGCAGTCACCGCAACCACCGCAGCGCGACCTAGCATCCCTCCGCAGCGAGGTCGCACCCTTCCACGTGATGGATGTTCTCGCTGCCGCGCAGGAGCGTCAGCGCACTCACGGCGACGCTCTCTTCCTGTGCGTGGGGCAGCCCGCAACCGCGGCCCCGGCTGCCGCAATTGCCCGTGCACGTGCTGATTTGGAGAATCAAGTTCTGGGCTACACTGCGGCCGTCGGCACGCCTGAGCTGCGTGAAACCATCGCCGCCTGGCATCGTGAGAATTACGGCACGGCGACGGAAGCCGCTGATGTTGTCATCACTACAGGTTCTTCCGGTGGTTTCGTGGCGCTCTTCCTCGCAGCGCTCGACGTCGGCGATGACATCGTGCTGGCGCGCCCGGGATATCCCGCGTACCGCAATACTCTGCAGGCACTCGGCGCCAACATTGTTGAAATCGACTGTGGCCCAGAGACCCGTTTCCAGCTCACCGCCCAGCACCTGGAGGCACTTCCGCGCGTGCCCAAGGCTGTGATTGTCACTAGCCCGGATAACCCCACGGGCACCATCATCGATGCCGAGGAGCTTCGCGCCATTGCAAAGTGGTGTGAGCAGCACGGTTGCCTGCTTATTTCCGACGAGATTTACCACGGCATCACCTATGGGCGAAAGTGTGCGTCGGCACGCGAGTTCTCCGATGCTGCGATCGTGGTCGGCAGTGTCAGTAAGTACTTCTCGATGACCGGTTGGCGCGTCGGCTGGCTCATCGTGCCGGAGTGGCTGCGAGCACCCCTGGATCGCCTCGAAGCCAACCTCACTGTCTGTCCGCCGGCAATCTCGCAGGCTGCGGCGGTGGAGGCGTTCAGCCCTGAATCCATCGCCGAGCTGAATTCGCACGTGACGCGCTACGCACGCAACCGCGATGTCCTGCTCGAAGGACTACCGCGCGTTGGACTCGGCAACATCGCCCCGCCCGACGGTGGGTTCTACGTGTACGCCAATATCGCAGGGCTTTACGACGACCCGAGCTCCGTCGACTCCATGGTGTGGGCGCGGGAATTGTTGGCCGCAACAGGCGTGGCCGTTGCTCCCGGCATCGACTTTGACACTGAGAACGGCCATGAGTGGGTTCGTCTCTGCTTCGCCGGTGAGACATCCGAGATGGAGGAGGCTGTCAGGCGTATTGGGGAGTTCACCGGGCGTAGTTAAAGGCGGCTGCGAGCGGTAGTCAGCGGCTCATAAAGTGTGATTTGCATCACCCTTTTGGGGGATGTTATTTAGCTGGTTGGGATGGGGAATGTGAAGGCGCGTGCTGGTGCTTCACATGAGCTGATAGGGGGTGATCGCTGAGCTGGTTCGCGCCTAGTTTTGAGGTGGTGCGAAACGCTCTATTTCTTGCAGCTTTCAGTTGGTGGGCAAGTGGGGGCAGGTAGGGGAAACGCTCGGAACTAATGACTCCGCGGAGGTGTTCGCACCCGTCGATATCAGCGGGGTGTATGTGGAGTGCCTCGCTAGGTGGCGTGGCTATACAGGGGTCAATTGCCAATACTGACAGCGCGGTATAAGTACTGGTAGTTAGATGTTTTGCGTTCCGTCCTAGGTCTGGAGCCGGCTACCAAAACGCGAGGGGTGGCCCTGTTTAGGGTGGGGGTTGGGCATCATTTGTAACGCACATTCAGCGGAGACTGTGGTGCAGTCCTGGGCGGTTGGTTTCCGTCCGATAGAAAGAAACCTCCGCGCGTAGCTTCCAATCGTGGAAAAGTTGGATTCTTGAAGCCATTGCCGGAGATCGTGGGACTGCGGTGGGGAAGCGGTGTCGGGGCCATATCCAAAGGTTCAATAGTGAACCAAAAAGCGCCTGAAAGTTAACGGTAGGTTAACTAAAAAGAAACTTTTACGCTTGCCAGGTCGTGTGTTGTGGTCTACGGTTGCAAACCATAAGTTCCAAACGGTTCGTTGAAACAACAGTTTTAACTGCGAGATCGCAAAGAATCGATTGGAGAAGTCCAACAATCAAGATCGAGAAGATCTTAAGAGAGGTGACCTCTGATGAACGCATTCAACGAGATTATGGATACTGTGTCCCCGATTTTCACCGACGGCAAGGAATCCAAGCAGGATGCGCTGGCAGCGCTGCTTGCCGAAGCCATCGTGGAGGCGAACCCGAAGCAGGGCATCGCCGCCGACGATCGCCGCGCTGCTTAACAGACACAATCCCTACTGGTTCAGGAATCCCTACTGGTTCAGGAATTCCCGGACCTGCTCCATATCCTTATCGCCGCGACCCGACAGGTTCACGAGCAACAGTAAAGGCTCATCGTCCTCGTGGACCGGAAGCCCAAGCTCGCTACCCGCAGCAGGGTCAGTTTCACGGAGTCGCGCAATCTTAATGGCCTGCGCCAGCGCATGGGAGGATTCCATCGCCGGAATAATGCCCTCCGTGCGGCTGAGAAGCTGGAATGCCTCCAGCGCCTCCTCGTCGGTAATTCCGACATAGCTGGCGCGGCCATTCTCCTTCAGCATGCCGTGCTCCGGGCCAACGGACGGGTAATCCAAGCCTGCCGAGATGGAGTGCGATGGCAACACCTCGCCGTCGTCGGAAAGCATGACAAATGAGCGCATTCCGTGAAGGACGCCAGTCTTGCCCGCGTTGATGGGCGCGCCGTGACGGTCGGTGTCGAGGCCCTCACCTGCGGGTTCGACGCCAATCAGAGCGACATCGGAATCATCGATGTAGTTGGCAAATGCGCCAATGGCATTCGAGCCGCCACCGACGGCCGCGATGACAGCGTCGGGAAGCTTGCCGTAACGCTCGACCATCTGGCTGCGCGATTCCTTTGAAATAACCTGCTGGAATTCACGCACGATGGTTGGGAATGGGTGCGGGCCGGCGGCGGTGCCCAGCAGGTAGAAGGTGGAGTCGAGAGTCTTGCTCCACTCGACCAGCGCCTCGTCAATAGCATCCTTCAAACCAGCGTCGCCGGTGGTGACGGGAACAACCTTTGCGCCCATCAGCTCCATGCGCTCGACATTGGGGTGCTGGCGGGCGACGTCGTGTGCGCCCATGTAAACCTCGCACTCGAGTCCCAGCAGCGCAGCGGCCATTGCGGTGGCCGTGCCGTGCTGGCCTGCACCCGTCTCAGCGATGAGGCGGGTTTTTCCCATGCGCTTTGCCAGCAGTGCCTGGCCGACCACGTTGTTGCCCTTGTGCGCGCCGCCGTGGTTCAAGTCCTCGCGCTTGAGTACAATCGTCGTGTTCGGCGTGGAGAGGCGACGGCATTCGAACAGCGGAGTCGCGCGGCCGAGGAAATCGCGACGCAGCTCCTCCAGCTCACGCAGGAACTCCGGATCGCTCATTGCCTCGATGTAAGCCGCTTCCAGCTCATCGAGTGCCGGCAGCAGAAACTCCGGCACTTCCTGTCCGCCGAAACGACCGAAAAATGCGGGTAGGAGGGTTTCGCGCACCTCACCCGCACCATCAACGCTTGACGACGGAACCCTGGTTGCAGTCGGTGCCGCAGCCTTGGCGATGGCATCCGCGCTGGGGTTGAAATTAGTCATTGGAAGGGCCTTTCGTTGCTGTTGTTTATTTCAGCGGGCCCTGGTTCTTTTCTCGAACTGATAAAAGTCTCGAACCGATAAAAGAAAAGAGCCCGCCAGATTTATCTTCTTGCGAGCTCGTACTTGACGGGTTTGCCGTCGACACTAATGAGATGACGTGACGTTGCTCGCGGACTTAGGCGAGCCACCACCACTGTGCGCCGCTTGGCGCGGGTGTGTTCATCAGGGGTGTCATCATGGAAATGACAATAACCCATGGTTTCCCTAGCGGCCAAAGCGGGGTAGGGCATGGGGGCGAGGTTGGGCACAGGTTGCTTACAGAAGCGTCTCAACTGTGTCTAGGGCGTAAGGCGGTTCCCCTATAAGTCGGGTACTGCCTGAGGGGAATTTCCACGATTTCTCTCGACACCACTGGCTGCGGGGACTAACGTTCCGATGGTGATTACGCTGTCGCGGCAGCACGCCAAGTCACGCCGGGGAGTTCGTCCCACGACGCTGGTGGTGTGGTGTTATGCCGCCCTCATAACCGTTGGCACGGTTTTGTTAATGCTGCCGATTTCGGCCGCCGATAGGAATCCCGAGGGGCAGTGCGCCCCGAGCCCCGGGAATCTGTGCCTGCCCACGGCGCTATCCGATGCGCTGTTCACAGCCACCTCGGCAACAAGCCTGACGGGCCTGATTACCGTGGATACGGCCACTCACTGGTCAACCTTCGGCAAGGTCGTCATCATGCTGTTGATTCAGCTGGGTGGTCTCGGATTCATGACCTTGGCTTCACTCTTTGGTCTCTTCGTAGCAGGACGGCTCGGCCTTAACCGTCGCGCGGGTGCGCGCGTCGAAGGTCGCGGTATGGACATGGGGGAAATCTCATGGGTTGTCCGTGCTGCTGTCAGCTTCACTCTGCTGGTGGAGTTCGTTGTAGCAGTGGTACTAACGCTGCGGTTCCACTTCGGTTATGAGTACGGCTGGGGGAGAGCTGCCTGGGAGGGCGTGTTCCATGCCATCTCCGGCTTCAACAATGCCGGGTTTGCTCTGTACACCGACAACGTCATTGGTTTTCGCAGCGATGCCTGGGTGCTCTTGCCGCTGGCCTTCGCTCTAATCATTGGTGGTTTGGGCTTTCCTGTTTTGCTTGAGATCTGGCGGCACGTCAAAGCGTGGTTCAGCGTTCGCACCCGTGGACAGCTGCCGAAGCGCTGGTCGCTAACCTCTCGCTTCACCATTAAAGGCACCATCTTGCTCATTGCCTTGGGCACGCTCATGGTGGCATTCGGCGAGTGGTCCAATGCCATGACTGGACTCTCCGCAGGGGAGAAGTTATTAAACGCATTCTTTGCCGGTGTCAGCCCGCGAACGGCTGGTTTCAATGCGCTCGATTATGCAGATTTCCACCCATCGACACTGCTGGGCACCGACTTCCTCATGTTCATTGGTGGCGGCACCGGCGGCACTGCAGGTGGCGTGAAAATCACTACGTCGGCAGTCATTCTCGCCGCCGTTCTCGCTGAGATTCGCGGTGATACCTCTGTGTCTGTGGCTCGGCGGCGCCTCAACCCCAAAGTGCTGCGCCAGGCGCTCGTCGTCCTCGCGTTCGGTATTGGCCAGGTTTTCCTGGCAGTAATCGCAGTCAGTTTCTTGGCGCCACAGTTTTCTACTGACCAAATCCTTTTTGAAGTGGTCAGTGCCTTTGCCACGGTAGGCCTGTCCACCGGCATCACCGCTGACCTGCCCGTGGCGGCACAGGCAATCTTCATCGTGCTGATGTTCACCGGTCGTGTTGGCCCCATCGCCTTGGCGACGGCCCTAGCCGCTCGCCCACGCCAGCGCGTCTACGAATATCCGGAAGAAAGGCCCTTCATTGGCTAACTCAACATTCAACCCGTTTGCAGGTTTCGCGGAGCATTTCTCCAAACAGGCCAGCTCGTCGCCAGTTGTCATTCTCGGGATGGGGCGTTTCGGCCAGGCCCTCGGCGAGGAGCTGGTCGCTGGCGGTATCGAGGTTCTGTGTGTCGATCACCGCGAGAAGGTAGTGCAGGAGCTGTCCTCAACTTTCGACCACGTGGTCGCCGCCGACACCACCATGCCGGAGGTCCTCAAGCAGCTCGGCGTTGATGAGGCCGAACGCGTGGTGATTGCCATTGGCAGTGACATCGAGGCATCGCTGTTGACCGCATCTGCGCTGGTAGACATGGGCGTACCCATGATTTGGGCAAAGGCCGATAACCAGGCCCACGCTAAAATTCTGGGTCAAATTGGTGTGCACCATGTCATCCGTCCGGAGGCCGACACCGGTCGTCGTATTGCGCACCTCATCGGCGGCAAGGTCCAGGACTTCCTGGAGTTCGATCGCGACTACGCTGTCGGCAAGGTCGCGCCACCGCTTCACTGCCTGGATAAGACCGTCGCGGAAATCAATCAGAGCGCACCAATTACCGTTGTCGCCGTGCAAAAGCGCGGTCAGCGCTTCCGCCCTGCGCTTGCCGACGACCGTATTACCGCAGGTGACCTCCTGATTGTCTCGGGCGCCATTCGACAGTTGGAGACATTCGCCGGGGAGTAGGGGCAAGCGGTGGAGTCCGCGCACGCGGGGCCCGCCGCGATGGGAAATCAACAACCAACAGTGTGGAAGGTGCAGCGTGGAAAGGCGGGGTCTACGCCCCGCTCAACGGGCTGCAAATGTGAAACTGTGTGAGTTTATAGCACTTTCAAGCCATTTTTCTGGCCATTTTTGCTATAAGCGGGGTCAGTAACTCGCATCGTCCCACCGCCGCCAGCCATAAACGCAGTCACTAACTCGCATTGGGGGCTAAGTAGGGCCGAGCAGCAAATGGCGCCCACCCGGCGACCCAGCGACACGCCGAGCAGACACACATTTTGCTACTTGACCCAGGAAACTCAGCGACCGCCCGCAACCACAGCGCGCAGGGCACGCGCTGCCTCTTCCGGATTCGCCGCCTCAGTCAGCGCGCGAACCACCACAATGCGTTCCGCACCAGCGCCGATAACTTCGCCGGCGGTCTCGGCATTGATACCACCGATTGCCCACCATGGCTTGACCGGGTCGCCAGCGCCGCGGTCGTGTGGACGCACAATATCGGCCACGGAATCCTGGTGTGATTCCGCCGAGCCCTGCGCGCGCACTCGCCGCACGAGTGCAGCAGCCTCTCGGACCATGTCGACTCCGACAGGCTGGCGGTCGGGCTTCGTCGGGGTGGCATACACCGGGCCGATTACCGCGTAATCGATGCCATCGTCGGCAAGCGAGGCGGCGAACATGTCCAGATTGCGGTTGGACCGGCCGATGAGGACCTCGGGGCCAACGATCTGGCGTGCCTGCTCGGTCGTGAGGTCTTCCTGTCCCACATGCAGGATGTCCGCACCGGTCAGTGCGGCAATGTCTGCGCGGTCATTGACAGCGAAGAGTTTGCCGTGTTCGGCAGCGACCTCGGCGAGGACCTCTACGGCGGCAATTTCGTCGCGGGTATCGACCTTCTTGTCACGCAGCTGGATGATGTCGGTGCCGCCTTCATAACAGGCGTGCAGGAATTCGCGTAGATCACCGCGGGATGCGCGCGAGTCGGTGCAGAGGTAGAGGTGGGCGTCGGCAAGCAGGGCGCGTCGTGTTGCGCGGGTGGCAGCGGAGTCGTTCATGGCCCCATGCTAGGCGAGGTTGCGGATGCGGTGTCGTGGCTGTGAGCCGGAAGTCATATGATGGGGGAGTACCAATTTCCGCGGGAGCCGTACTCGGTATCGATGAGATGCCGCTGGCTGAGAGGGCGAAAAACGCCGACCGCTTATACCTGATGCGGGTTATGCCGCCGGAGGGAGGAATGGCAGTGAATGCTGCCGCTGTGGGTGCTGCCTCGGCCAATGAGGGTGGCACAGGGGATACGTCGTCAAGTGTTGTTATCGCAGGCGCGGGCATTATCGGCTTAGCGACGGCATGGAGGCTCCTCCACCGGGGATTCGAGGTGACCGTCCTCGATGACCAGCCCGTTTCCGGCGCAACGTTCGCCGCGGCCGGCATGCTGGCGCCGGTGGCCGAGGTTGTATGGGATCAGCCGACGCTGTATCCGCTGATGGTGGAATCGGGCAAGCTCTACCGCGATTTTGCCAAGGCCATCGCTGAGGAATCGGGCCAGGATGTCGGGTATATCGAAAACTCCACGTTTGTTTGTGCGGGCGATGCCGCCGACCGGCAGACACTCAGCGAGCTCGTTGAGCTGCAGCACGACATGGGCATGAAGATCAATCGCATCACGGCTACCGAGGCGCGCCGGGCAGAACCGGCACTCGGGCCGGGCTGTGTTGGCGCGGTGGATATTCCGGGAGATCACCAGGTCAATCCCCGTCTTCTCGCAGATGCGCTGCTGGCCATCCTGGGAGACCGCGTCATCCGCAGCCGCGCGGAAGAGGTTATCTACACCTCCGATGAAGGCCCCCGCCGCGCCATCGGACTGCGCGGTGCGGACGGCAATGACTACCTCGCCGATGAGGTCATTCTGGCCGCGGGGTTGAACACCGCTGACATCGCGGGGCTGCCTGAGAATCTGAATCTGCCACTGCGCCCGGTCTACGGGGACGTGTTGCGACTGCGTGTGCCGGAGCGCCTGCAGCCACTGGTCACCCGCACTATTCGGGGTGTGGTGCAGGGGCGACCGGTCTATATCGTTCCGCGCGCTGATGGCACCGTCGTGCTCGGCGCCACCTCCCGCGAAGATGACCTGACCGGCGTCTCCGCCGAAGGCGTCCACCAGCTACTCCGCGACGCATACAGGCTGGTACCGGGCATTCTCGACTGCGAAATCTACGAAATGACCGCGCGCGCCCGGCCAGGCTCGCCGGACGATGTCCCCATGATTGGTCGCGTGGCTCCAGGCCTGACCGTATCCACCGGCTACTTCCGCCACGGCATTCTGCTTACGGCTATCGGTTCCAATCTCACGGCCGATGTCGTCGCCGGTCGAGAAAATGACAACGACCCGGCGCTTCTTTCCGCCGTCAACCCATTCCGCTTCAGCGACTAGAGGAGGCTCGTTTATGTCCACCACAACACTCAATGGCGAAGGCTACACACCGGATGAGGGGGAGATGGTCGCAGATCTCGTCGCAAAGCACACTGGGCACGCGCTTAACGACGACGGCACTGCCGCGGACGGTACCCGCCTGGGGATTGCAGTGGCCGTGAATGGCGTGGTGATTCCGCGTGCCAAGTGGGCGACCACGCCCGTGGCAGGTGCAATCGACATCGTGACAGCAGTTCAGGGAGGCTAGAGATGACTGGGAAATCCGCACAAGCACATATGTCCGCACAAGGAAACGAAACCGCGCGCGAACCACTGCGCATTGGCGGGCTGGAGCTGAACTCCCGCCTGATTATGGGAACCGGCGGCGCGACCAGCATGGATACGCTGGAGCGCGCACTGGTGGCCTCGGGCACCGAACTGACGACGGTGGCGATGCGCCGCTTTACTCCCGGCACGAAGCAGAACGTTTTTGAGATTCTGCAGCGCAACAACATCGTGGCACTGCCGAATACCGCGGGGTGCTATACCGCTCGTGACGCGGTGCTGACTGCGCAGTTGGCCCGCGAGGCGCTGGAGACCAATCTGCTCAAACTCGAAGTCATCGCGGATGAGGACACGCTGCTGCCAGATCCCGTCGAGCTGGTCAACGCTGCGGAGCAGCTGGTGGCTGACGACTTTGTCGTTTTCGCCTACACCAATGACGATCCGGCGCTGGCCAAGCGACTGGAAGATCTGGGCTGCGCAGCGGTCATGCCGGCGGGCTCGCCCATTGGCACTGGCCTGGGCATTCTCAATCCGCACAACATCGAGCTGATTGTGGACCGCGCGAATGTGCCCATCATCCTCGACGCGGGCATCGGTACCGCGTCCGAGGCAGCACAGGCGATGGAGCTTGGCTGCGATGCAGTGCTGCTGGCCTCCGCTGTGACCCGTGCACACGATCCGGTGGGCATGGCAATGGCGATGCGCTTCGGCGTTGAAGCGGGTCTCACAGCTCGCGAGTCGGGCCGCATCCCGCGGCGTCGGCTGGCCCAGGCGAGCTCGTCGTTTGAGGGAATCATCACCGAGCGCATCAGCGGCGCACGTGAGCAGGACTCCCTGTAATGGCGGAGCGCGGCGTCAGTCTTTCGGATCGCGACCTGCGCCGGTACGCGCGGCACCTAACACTGCCGGGCTTCGGCGCTGAGGGGCAGCGCATTTTGAGGGCCTCCCGCGTCCTCGTCATCGGCGCTGGTGGGCTGGGTTCTCCCGCGCTGCTGTACCTGGCCGGTGCTGGGGTCGGGCACATCACCATCATCGATGATGACGTGGTCGACGAGTCGAACCTGCAGCGCCAGGTCATTCACCGCGAGTCCGACATCGGTCGTCCGAAGGCCGAGTCCGCCGCCGATGCTGTTCGGCGCCTCGATTCCGAGGCATCAGTAACCGCTATTGTCGGAAAGTTGAGCGTCGACAATGCCGAGGAACTCTTCGCCACCCACGATGTGGTGCTCGATGGTGCGGACAATTTTGCCACGCGCTATCTATCTTCCGATACCGCGGAACTGACCGGAACGCCACTGGTCTGGGCCACAATCCTGCAGTTCGCAGGACAACTGTCCGTCTTCTGGCCGGGCCGCGGCCCCATGCTTCGCGATCTCTACCCCGACATCCCCGACCCCGGCTCCGTGCCGTCGTGCGCCGCAGGCGGAGTTCTCGGTGCCATGGTCGGACAAATCGGCTCCATGATGGTCGTCGAAGCAATCAAGGTGCTCACTGGGGTAGGCAAGGTCGCTGTGGGCAAGCTCGTGCTTATCGACGCCCTGGAGGCAACCACCCGCACCCTGTCCTTTGCCGCCGACCCGGAGCGCGAGCCCGTTTCCGACCTGACCGAGATTGCGCAGGTGTGTGCAGCATCGTGGTCGGAAGATGAAGACGATTCGGAACAGAGTGCGCGCAGCGTTGGTCCCAATGCGGCACGCGGGCTCATTGCCGAAGGGGTGCCGCTGATTGATGTGCGCGAGCCCGAAGAGTATGCAGAGGCGGCCATTGACGGATCGGTGCTTGTGCCCCTCGGTGAGATTCGCAGCCGCGGTTGGGCTGCGGTGAATGAGGCACTTGCACAGGCTGGTGGAGTGGCCGGCGGAGCGGACGGTGCAGCAAGTGAGGCAGAGCGAGTCATCATCCACTGCCACTCGGGGGCGCGCTCGCAACAGGCGATTGAACTGCTGAACAGTGAGAACGCTGGCAGTGGAGCTACCCCCGTGCTCATCAACCTCGCAGGTGGCATTGTGGCCTGGCATGCTGCGGGGCTGGATGTCACCGAGGCCTGATTGGTTATTGCAAGCTAGCCCATCATGAGCCCGTTATTAGCCCGTCATGAGCAGGACCACGATAACCGGGAAAATTAAAGCCGGAATCTGCAGCGCATGAATCTGGCGGCCACGTCGCTTTCTAGCTTCTTCGGCCGATTCCTTGCACCGCGCTCCGATGATGAAATTAATCGGGATGAAAACAAATGAGCAGAGAAATGCGCCGATAAACAGGAAGATGGCGCTAAAGCCGAAGAAGTAGGATTCATCCCCACCTGTGCCATCAGCGGTAACAATGAAAATCAGGCCGAGGACCCAGGCGCCCAGCAGCATGAAACTGAAAATAAAAGCTAGCGTTTCATCTGACTGCATCGGGGTGGAATTACTTTTCAATGTGGTATCTACCGGCTGTTGGTCCATCGTATTTCCTGTTCTGTCAGGCAACCTGGAAAGGCAAGCGGTGGAAAATTTCGGTGAGGGATAAAGACTAAGTTTAGGCCGCAAAACTAGATCCGTCGAAAAGCGGAAGTGAAAGCGTGATGAAGACCTATTGCGTGGCGAAAATGCTCAAGACTGTCGAAACAGTGAACGCCCTTCTGTAACGTAAGTAGACGTCTTGGGAGGGAAAACTCCTGGGCTGCCCCGTGACTGGGGCAGATGGTCTAGAAGTGAAAGGCGCTGACCCCGACAATGGGATCTACGACAACGCCACAGGTAAACAAGCAAGCAAAGAAGTCGGGTGGTTTTCTCAAGAACCTTCCGACCGACCCGTTGATCTTTTCAACAGCGATGGGTTTCATTGTCCTCTTTGTGGCGGTGACCGTTGTGCTGGGGGATACCGCTCGGGATGCCTACTCGGCCGCCTCCGAGTGGGTCACGTCTAACTTGGGATGGCTGTTCATTGGTGGTGTCTCGGTAAGCTTCATCTTCCTCATCGGCCTGTTCGTGTCCCGCTACGGACGCATTCAGCTTGGCGATGACGACGAAGAGCCCGAGTACACCATCGCCGAGTGGTTCGGCATGCTCTTTGCCGGCGGTACAGGTTCCATGCTGATGTTCTGGGGCGTGGCGGAACCGTTGAATCACGCCTACAACCCGCCGCTGGGCCAAGACCCGATGACCCGCGAGGCCCAGAACACCGCGATGGCATTTACCATCTACCACCTGGGTATTCACATGTGGGTCATCATGGCGCTGCCGGGGCTCGCGCTGGGATACTTCATCTATAAGCGTCACCTCCCACCGCGCGTTTCCTCCATCTTCGCGCCGCTGCTCGGTACCCGAATCTACTCATGGCCTGGCAAGCTTATCGACGCCGTCGCCATCATCGGTACTGTCGTCGGTATCGCGGTATCGGTAGGCATGGGTGCGCTTCAGATTAACTCCGGTGCTGCTCGTGTAATTGGTACCCCGGAAAACTCGATGGTGCAGCTGATTCTAATCGCCATCATTATTGTGATTGCCTCGATTTCTGTGGCTCGTGGCCTGGACAAGGGCATCAAGGTGCTGTCCAACGCCAACATCTGGGCAGCAATGGGGCTGATGGTCTTCGTGCTGCTGATGGGCCCGACCTTGACGCTGCTGCGCCAGACCGTTGATACGGCTGGTGTGTACTTGGATGCATTGCCACGCGTTATGTTCTGGACTGACTCCTACGATGTCAACCCGAATTGGAAGCAAGGTGCCTGGACGGTCTTTTACTGGGCCTGGACGATTTGTTGGTCGCCGTTTGTGGGCATGTTCGTCGCCCGTATTTCGCGTGGCCGCACCGTGCGTCAGTTCATTGCCGGTGTGATTGCGCTGCCGACCATCGTGTCTATTCTGTGGTTCTCTATCTTTGGCCGCGCAGGCTTTGAGCTGGAAAATGAGCAGCCGGGCATTCTGACCGAACCGGTCGTCGAAGGCGGAGATCCCTCGCCGGCGCTCTTTATCCTGTTGGAGCAGTATCCGCTGACAACGCTCGTCAGTGTGTTTGCGCTCTTTGTAATCATGATTTTCTTCGTCACATCCATCGACTCCGCGTCGATGGTGATGGACATGATGTCCACCGGCGAGGAGAACAAGGCACCAACCTTCTACCGAGTCCTGTGGGGCGTCATGATCGGTGCTGTGGCAGCCGCCCTGCTGCTTATCTCTGGCGAAACCGCGCTGGAAGCGCTGCAGTCTGCGGTGATTGTTATTGGTGTACCGTTCTTCTTCCTCCACTTTGTGATGATGTACTCCTTGGTCAAGGGCATGAGCGATGACCACATGGCAGTGCGTAAGCCGGTTACCCGCCAGTGGAAGAAGACCGATACTCCAGAGAAGCTGGAGAAGCACGAAGCAGCGCCCGCGCCGGGCTATGACGAAGAGGGCAATGAACTGCCGCGCTTTGAATACACCCACGACGAAGAGGGACGTCTGGTTATTCAGTCCGATGTCGTTGTCGAAGGTGAATTTGGAACCTCAGAGGGAGATAAGTCCAGCGACGATAAGTAGTAGCTGATAAAAGGCATAGTAGTTTTTTGGAGTGAAGCGTCCTGGGTTTAGTTCCTACCTCAGCTAAGGAAGGATTGAACTATGCCT
>NZ_CAMQAZ010000017.1 GCF_946998835.1 uncultured Corynebacterium sp.
GGCGCTACTATGGTCGAGCCCTTTGACTCCTTTAACACCATCGTTGGTCAGGGCACTGTTGCGGCGGAAATTATTGCGCAGCTCTCTGGCCAAGGCCTGACGCTCGACACAATCTGCGTGCCCGTTGGTGGCGGTGGCCTGCTCAGCGGTGTCGCCTCGTATTTGGCCGATATGTCGCCGAACACCCAGGTCATGGGTGTGGAGCCTGCGGGCGCGGCCTGTATGCGCGCAGCTTTGGAGAACAACGGCCCCATCACGCTGGGGCACACTGATCCGTTTGTCGACGGGGCTGCGGTGGCCCGCTTTGGTGACCTGCCGTGGCACATACTGGAGGCCAACCGCAATCGTGTTCATCCGATGATTGCGCCGGAAGGTGCCGTCTGTGAGGCCCAGCTGGATCTCTACCAGAACGAGGGCATCATCGCTGAGCCCGCCGGCGCGCTGTCCGTGGCAGCTCTGGAGCAGATGCAGTTCGAGCAGGACGAGGTTGTTGTCTGCATCATCTCCGGTGGTAACAACGACGTGCTGCGCTATGCCGAGATTATGGAGCGCTCGCTGGTCTACCGCGGCCTCAAGCACTACTTCCTGGTGAACTTCCCGCAGAAGCCTGGACAGTTGCGCATGTTCCTCAGCGATGTCCTCGGCCCGGACGACGACATCTCCCAGTTCGAGTACCTCAAGCGCAACAACCGCGAAACCGGTGCGGCCCTCGTTGGTATTGAGCTGCGTCGTGCCTCTGACCTCGATGAATTGCTGGCACGTATGGATGCCTCGCCGCTGAAGTGCCGCCGACTGGTGCCTGGCACGCCAGAGTATGACTTTTTGACCTAGACTTGCTGGGTCAATCTGGGAAACTTCCGAGGGAAATCTCCCAGGACTGTCAATCAAGTGAATCTTTTCGAGCAAGCTTTGTAGCGAAGGGGAGCGTCCACCCACTATGACTGGGGCAAACAGCGTTGACCAGGGTGTCCGAGTGGAAAATACAGTGATTGTCGAAATGTGGCTGGCCGCCGCAGAGCAGGACCTGGCCACCCGGATTCCGGGGCTGCTGGACTCAGCCACACAGGCCAAGGTTGAGCCGCTGTTTGTCTGGTCGGGGCTGTCAATGGATGAGGTCGAGCGCATCGACCGCTTCCTGGGAACGCTTCTGGCTCACCATCTGGCCGGTGGCACAGCTGCCGATATTGATGCTGCGAAGAGTGTCGTTGATAATCACCCGCTGGTTACTCTTGCCTCGCTAGTGGGCCGCGCTGCGCGTGTTGCGTCGGCAAGCGAAATGTGGCTGGACTGGCCGGCCGCTCTGCAGCTGAATCCGCACACAGGGGCCACCGGCGCGCTCATTTCTCACCTCGCCGCCGCGGTGCCGACGATGCTGGCAAATGCCGGTCTGCCTAACGACGTTGACAGCGACCAGACCGATTCGGATGAGCTTCAGCAGGCCGCACAGGTTCTTCTGCTGCACGCGGGTGTGCAGCTATCGGTGATGCCACTGATTATCGAGCGCTGCGAGGAACTTGCCGGGGTAGCGGAGCTGTTCAATCCTTCCGCAAATGACCTGGTACAGGCGTTGTCGAAGGTACATCCGCTGCTCGAGGGGCTGCTGACCGAAATCGCAGAGGCCGAAGATGGTGTCTATCCGCTGGCGCTGCGTCAGTTGGCCAGGACGGCACCTCGTCAGGCGCACAAGCTGTTCAAGGCGACCCTCGGCTACACCATTGCCACTGCCGCTGATCCGGCTAACTGGGAAGCTCGGGAAGAGCTGGGCCAGCTCGATGCGGGGTTGCCACCAATGCTGGTGGCCGCTGCGCGTGAAGAGCTGCGTATGCGCCCTGCAGGTACTGCGAATCGTCGTGAAGCGGTCGGAGTGGTGGCAACGACCGGCCGCCCGCAGCTGTACTTCGACGAGCTGACGCAGACCGTTGGCGTACAGCTGCCGACACCGCTGGATCCGGCGGGGCGGACCTGGCGCGTCACCTTCGGCGGTACCGTGGCGACAACGCCGGTGGTGGGCCTGCAGGATTCACTGCCGCGACCGGTCGTGACCATCGACGAGCCGGTGCGCGATGTGCTGGTGGAAATCGGCGATGAAAAGCATTGGCGAGTTCCGGCGATTAGCACTGAGGACCCTATTCTTATTTTCGGTGCTGACGGGCAGTCGGTGACGGATAAGGTTTCGCTACATTCGACGTCCGCCACAGTGGTCTACCCGGTCGATGCCACACTCGTTGACCCCGTCACAGGTGCTGAGGTGCCATTCCTTGCGGATCCGCGCCCATTCAACTGGGAGCTGTGGCAAGTCGCTGAAATTGATCTTCGCGATGTTCATGCAGTTCAGGTTCGTCGCGCCGGAGTGGCGGGTGAGGTCCGCTCGGCGTCCCCGCAGCGCCAGCCGCGGATGACCATGCCGCACGCCCGCCTTGACGGCACAGTATCCTCCTATGGCACTCCGGTTTACGCCGGCGGGCCGGTGGCGGTGTTCCCGCCGACTCTGTCCGGAAAGGACGAGTCCTGGCGCGCCATCGTCACCGAGTTTGGTGGCTACGGCGCGTTCACCACGGATTCAGTTATGGTCTACGACCTCGAAGTACCCGCAGCCGGTGGTGAGGTCGACATTCTCACCGACGATGATTACCCGTGGGTCGGCGAGTTCGTGGTTCGCCTTGTCAATCCGCGCGGCCGCAGCTTTCAGAAGCACTTTGCCATTGCTGAGCAGGCCGACCTCACCATCACCTACAGCGGCGGTGGCGACGGCTTCCGCATCCCCACCATCGAGGGCCTGAGCCCCGCTGACATCCGCGTTGTCTCCGGCGACAAGCCGCTCGAGGCCGAGCCCGCCATCGTGCGTCTCGGGGCGGATGAAGTCACCGGCACTGTCGAGCTCTCCACTGACGAAGGCGCATGGCTGCAGTTGCAGGTCACGCCAGGCACGCTGCAGTTTGAGGTTCCGCTTGCCGACGAATCCGTCGCCCGCCGCACCACTACTTTGGTTACCCGCCCGAAGCGTGTCGATGCCTTCGGCAAGATTGTCGTTAGCGCCCCGGGTGAACTGCGCCATGCGCATATTGCCGTTGCCAGTGGTGAACGCGATATCTGTCGCATTCCCATCAAGCGTTTCGGCGATACTGGCTATGCGGAGTTTGGCAAGTTCGCTGACCGTATCTCCCTGCTGAAGGCCCTGCGCATCAGCCTGGACTGGACGCGTGTGACGGGACGTAAGCGCCTGTCGGTGCCACTGGTGGAGGCATCCTCCCGCGATGCCATCCGTCAGATTGCCTTCAACGATGAAGCCACTGACGTCATCGAAATTGATGTTGCTGACGATGTCGCGCATCTGCCGATGACCCTGTGGCTGTGGGCTGCAGGTCAGCCGTGGCGCGAACCTGTTGCCCTGGAAGTCGTTGAGGGCAAGTGCGAGCTTCCCGACGAGCTTCGCGGTCTCGGCCCCTTTGTCGCCCAGGTGACTCTCGGTGTGGAAAAGGAACGCCATCCGCAGTGGCCAGCGGCTGGGTCGATTATTCTGCATCATGTTGATGACGCTGAGGCTGTCGACCTCGACGGTGAGGGCGCTGACCCTGTTGCGCGTGCGCAGGAGCTGTGGGGTGAGCTGAATCAGGACCAGCTCGCACGTCTGTGGACGCTACTGGTGACCCTGCGCGCCGGTCGTGCAACTGCGATGGCACAGGCGAACCCGCTACTGACCGCTCCTATGTTGGGGGCCATCCTGTGCGCTGAACCGCGTGCTGGCCTGGCTGCGTTGAACCGGTCGGTTATCGCACTAGATGATCAGCCGGGAATGTTTATCTCTTCCGGCCTTGTCCTCGGCGACTTCAGCGCCACTAAACCGGTGCCGGGGCGTCGCCGGGTGCCATGGCTCGGTGCGCTGGCAGCGCTGGCGGATCTCACTGACGAGAGCGTGGACCGCTCCCGACAGCTGGATTACCTACGTACCACCGGTGGTCAGGGTCTGCTGGACATCGCCGCCAGCGGTCAGGACACGACTTTGGAGTCAGCCACCATTGACCAGAGCTCGGTGCAAATCACCTCGCTGCCGGAGGCTCAAGCCAGCGCTATTCTGTCGCAGGTCTTTGATTCTTACCGCATGGTCCCAGGTCCGCTGACCGACGATGACGCCCGATTCACCGCGATTTATGAAGTGGTTCGCAACCGCGCCGAGATTGTGGAATCCGGTGTCATGACCCAACTCGCCGCAGCCTCTCGGGTGCTGTTCAAGACGGTGTCAAAGGCATCGCCGCGACTGCGCAAGGCGGTCAATGTCCGCTTCCACAAGCTCGATGGCATTGACGCGGATGATCCTGCGCTGCACTGGACTTTGGTGCCGGGCACGTCGCTACTTATTGCAGTGGCCGCCCGTGTACTGGCCCGTACGCAGGCTGAGAGTTCCGACGCTAGTGTCGCCGCTGTCCGTGAGCTGATTCCGATGTGGGCACAGCTGGCAGACCTGGTGCCGACTCTGGTGATGAGCGATATTCTCATCGCCGATGCGTTGGTCGCTCACGTTCTACACGGTGATGTCACCGAGCTTCCGTGGCCGGCATCGGACTAGCTCAGTGAAATGACAGCGTAGCCCCAGGCTGGAAGCGTAATTTCCGGGCCGGCAGCTTCGTCGTTGACGATGCTGGCAGCTGCATCCTCAAAAGTGTGCAGCAGGTGAGCGGAACCGAATTCGGAGTCCAGGTTGATGCTGGCCTCAGCGTCAGAGAAATTGGCTACCAGCGCGACCGTCTCAAAGGCGTCCGAGCTGCGGGCACCGACTTCGCGCTCATCCTGACTGCGCACGACGACGAGGCAACGGTTGTCCTCGTCATATTCGGTGACCACAGATGCCGACCACGGAGTGCGCAGAGATGGGTGCGACTTTCGGAGCGAGAAGAGATCGCGGTATGCCGACAGAATGGCTGCGTGCGAGCCTTCCGAGACCTCCTGCCAATTGAGCTTCGAGCGGTTAAAGGTCTCCGGGGCCGATGGGTCGAACACTTCCTTCGGATTCCAACCGGCCCGGGCAAACTCACGAAGGCGACCTTCGCGTGTGAGCCGCTGCAGCTCCGGATCCTCATGGGAACAGAAGAACGCAAACGGGGTGGAAGCTCCCCATTCCTCGCCTTGGAAGAGCATTGGAGTAAAGGGGCTACAGGCGATAACTGCTGCCTTCAGAACCTGCTGCGCCGGGGTGAGGTTCATGGACGGGCGGTCGCCAACTGCGCGGTTACCCGTTTGATCATGCGTGGTCGTGTATGTCACGAATGCATGCATGGGCTGGACAGACAAATCAAAGGGGCGACCGTGCGTGCGTCCGCGGAACGTCGACATTGTGCCCTCGTGCCAGAAACCTGTTTCCAAAGCGCTAGCCAGCGCTTCCACCGAACCAAAGTCCGAGTAGTAGGCGTGGTCCTCGCCAGAGACAAGCGTGTGCAGCGCATGGTGGACATCATCATCCCACTGCGCGTTGAGACCAAAGCCACCGGCGGCGCGAGGACGAACCAAACGGGGATCATTCTGGTCGGACTCCGCAATCAAGGAACGTGGAATACCAGTCTCTGCTGCGACAGTATCGGCAACAACCTGCATCTGCTCCAGAATGTGGAAAGCCCCCTCATCATGCAGGGCATGGACCGCATCCAGTCGCAGGCCATCGACGTGGTAATCCACCAGCCATTGGCGCACTGCATCCAAGATGTAGGCGCGCACCTCATCGGAGTTATCCCCAGTGAGATTGACGACCTCGCCCCAACCCGTCGAACCACCAGCGGTGTAGGGGCCGAAAAAGCCCACATAGTTACCGTCTGGGCCGAAGTGGTTATAGACAACATCCAAAATGACGGCCAACCCCTTGCGATGGCAGGCATCAATAAGCTTTTGCAGACCACGCGGGCCACCGTAGCCTTCGTGCACGCTGTGCCAGGACACACCGTCGTAGCCCCAGTTGCGGTCACCGCCAAAAGGCTGCACCGGCATAAGCTCGATGTGCGTGACCCCCAGCTCAACCAGATGGTCCAGATGTTCTACGAGACCTGCGAAGTCACCAGAATCACTGAAGGTGCCCACATGCAGCTCATAGATCAGACCACCCGGCAGGATCCGGCCCGACCAACCCGAGTCCTTCCACTTGTAGGCGCCGAGGTCAATGACCTCGGAGAAACCATGCGGACCATCTGGCTGGGACTGGGAACGCGGATCCGGCAGCGGGATCGTCCAGTCGCCGACAGCAGGGGAGGAGCCATCCCGCGAGCCGCCGTCAGGCGCGCCATGCCCCGCATGTGCCCGCAGTGAAAACGCGTAACGATCTCCCGGCGTGCGCGCCACATCAGCCTCGAACCAACCAGAGTTGGCGCTATAGCCTTCGGAGGCATCAGCCATCCGGTGCATATCAAAAATTGCGGGAGCGTCAGGATTGCCCAACAGCAGACGGGCTTCAGAAGCGTAGGGTGCCCAAACTCGATAGTTGCTCATGAGCCCCATGGTAGGTCAGTCAGCGGATTGACACAGTAAAACTTTTTCGAACACCGCAGATTCGAATTGAGTCCGAGGTCATCTTTGAAATGGGCGGAGCGGCCGTGATTGGGTGTGCGCCCAGCTCGTACGTCACAATGGACACTATGACCACCGAGCCATCCACTTCGACTTCCACAGCGCCGCGTCGGCGTGACATCGAGCTGATTGTCCCCGCCGACGGCGAGATTGTCACGAATGAAATCGAGATTAAGAAATCTCGCTTCATTACGTGGATCGCGCGTGCCGACGACGAAGATAGTGCCCGAGAGGTCATCAATCTGGCCAAGTCGGAGTACCCGGATGCCCGTCACCACTGCAGCGCATACATTCATGAGGTCGTCGGTGGAAATCGTGTAGAGCGCTCCTCGGATGACGGTGAACCGGGTGGTACAGCAGGCCGGCCCATGCTCGATGTGCTGCAGGGCTCGGGGATGACAAATGTAACCGCAGTGGTTATCCGCTATTTTGGCGGCATCAAGTTGGGCACCGGCGGGCTCGTGCGGGCTTATTCGGACTCGGTCTCACAGTGCCTGGAGAAGGTCACGCGCATGCGGCGTGTGCAAAGAGCCTTGAGGATTGTGAGCGTCCCAGCCGCCGATGCCGGTCGCATCGAAGCTGAGCTGCGGGCGCGTGGTTACGAGATAGTGGAAACGCAGTGGGGGCAGAGCGTGGACTTTTCTATCGCGGTGACTGCCGATGGAATTGCTCAGCTTGACGGTGAAATGCAGGCTCTGACCAAGGGCGCCAGCGATCTATCTAAGGACGGCGGCGAAATCTGGTGGGAGCTGCGGGCCTAACTGCGCTACTCCTGCCCTGCAGGCTCTTCGCCGTAGTGTGCGCCGCGATGGCGCTTGAGAATCGCCACCAATTCGTCCTTATTTTCCGCAATCTTTTCCGGTCGGCCGAAGACACAGACCGCAGCGACAGTTGCACCGTCTTCCTCCACGGCGATGGAGACACCATCGACTCCACCGCCTTCTGCGATGCCTGGGGCAGCACAGACACCGGTCTCTGCAATTTCGCCGGCCTGGCGGAGAAAATCGTCTACATAGACCTGGTCTTCTGGTCGTGCAGAGTTTAGGTATGACCACAGTTCGCGCTTTTCAAAGCGGCTCATCAAAACCCACCCCGCGGAGGTTCGCAACAACGACCGGGGTAGGAAATTCTCCGTCAGGTACTGGTAGCGCATGGACTCACCGACGGTCTTGAGATAGAAGAGCTTTCCACCGACCGGCAGCGCCAGCACAGTAATTAGACCAGTTTCGTTGTGAATTGCCTCAAGCTCGGCCGTCGGTACGTTGACCATGTGACGACCGGCCATGACATTGAGCAGAAATGGTGCCATGCCGAGCGTGTAACGCTTGTTTGATTCGTCAAGGTAGCCTGTGACGGTCAAACCGTTGACAAGGCCCTGCGTGGTACTGAGAGGATAGTTCAGTGTGTGGGCGATGTCAGTGAGGGTCAGGCCCTCGTTAGAGCGCGCAACAAGTTCGAGGATCGCCGCAACGCGGTCGACCATGCGGTGGCGGGGGCGGACAGTTTCTGTCATAGGGCTAACTCTAGCAACCGAACTACGCCATCGCGTTAATTGCCTACCTAAATAGGGAGGACTGTTCGGTTGGTTATGGGTATTGACACTTTTGATGAAATGTACGAATCAACGACGGATGTGTTACGTCAGGTCGATGAGAACACTCTAATATGTACCCCATGAGCTATCTTCAGCCCCAATCTCAGAACCCCATCGAGCTCCGCAAGAATGCGGTGCGAAAGTACTCCCGCAATGCAGTCGTGTGGGCAGGCAGCGGTGTCGTTGGCGGCGCAGTGCTGGGCATCATTGCGCCGAGCTTCGAACTCTTCCTCATTCTCGCGATTGTCGGCCTGGTGGGTGGATTTATTAACTGGCAAAAGGTTCAGCGGATTGTGAACCACAAGGATCCGCAGTAAATGCCACCTCAACAGCAGTTACCCACTGAACCAGTGCGTATCGATGCCTGGATTTGGGCGGTCAGGTTGCTGAAAACGCGCTCCCTGGCCGCGGATGCCTGCCGCGGAGGGCACGTCAAAGTCAACGGTGAGGCTGTAAAACCCTCGGCTCTGATTGTCCCTGGGGACACGGTGAGGTTGTGGGCCAATCACCGCGAGCACATCGTTGAAGTAACCAAGACAGTGAAGAAGCGAGTCGGGGCGCCCGTGGCCAGGCAGTGCTACATCGACCACTCACCGCCGCCGCCCCCGAAGGAAATCCTCGCATCCATGCCGATGCGCGACCGCGGGGCAGGGCGGCCTACGAAGCGTGATCGTCGTCAGCTCGACCGTCTTCGTGGACGTCGTTCATAGAAACCCCGGCTTCGGTCAATTGCTGCAAACGTGCGCGCAAGCGAGCTGGTCGGCGCTGCGGATTATGGCTAGTATCCGCAGTTGCCTCAATGTGTTTGGCACCGCGGGCGGCAAGCAACAGGTCATCGATAACACGCACATGACCGGGAGTGAAGCGGTACTTCATGGCCTTACTGACAGCGCTCAGGCGCTGCGGGTTCAGTAACTCACGCAACTGGCCGACGGTGCGAATGCCATTGAGTTGCAGTAGCTCCTCCGCCCAACCGTAATGCTCCGATTTGGAGCGCGGCGCATCCGGAAGCAGCATTGTGAGCACGCCCGGCAGGGTTTCCTCGGTCACCACGATGTCATCGGCCGTGGTCTGTGCCGGAACAGAGGCCTGCTCGCCTCCGCCATGCGTGGACTCATCGGGAGTGGATTCCTCTAGCACGGCAACGACTTGGTCAAACTGCTGGTCCGCCAGCTCAATGAGGCCCGCGGCCAGCGCAAAAGCTCGATCAATCCGCGGGTCTGTCGCGCCCTCGGGTGCTTTGTAGCGAATATCGTGCTCAAACTCCGCCCACGCATGCTGTAGGACCGTGCGCAGCTGTACCTCAAACTGCATGTCCGCATAGGGAGCCAGCTCTGACGGCGCCGCCGTCGACACCTTGCAAATCAAGTGCTGAGAGCCATATCCCAGCCGGCCGCTAACCCTCGTCTCGGCCGTCTTATCAATCGTGCGCAGCACAATCAGCGAATCTCCCAGCGCGTCCATAATCGCCGGAATTTCCGTCGAATGGTACGTCGTCACCCGTACGCCGATGATGTCGTGGATATCGTGCCACGGGTCTGGGTAGGTGTAGGTGCCATCAGCTTTACGACGCAAGGCCTTCTGCCGCAAGGAACGGAAAGACTTCACTCGTGCCGTGACATTGTCAAAGGCCAGACCGGCATCCGAGAGGATCTCTTGGATTGCATCGACAAAATCTTCCGCGGCGGTGGGATGCCGTGTAACCCATGAGTCGTACTTAGATTGCAGCGCGCGTGTGACTTCCCGATCTTCCGCCTGCTGAGCCTTGCGGGTGGGTTCTCGGGAATCGTCGGCAAGCGAATCTTTCATCCGATTAGTCGTCATCGTCCTCGCGGACCAGGAGCGCTACCGGGAAGGAATTGAACAGAGACGACACGGCGATGGTGCCTGACCACGTGTGACCGGTAAAACAGTCGGTCCAGAAACCCTTGGGCAGCGTCACGGTCGTGTCGCCCCAGCCGCCTTCGCGCTGCAACCCCAGCGGGCGACGCGTGACCAAGGCAATGACATTCTCCGGCTCGCCCTGGGGGCCTCGCGCCGCGCCAACCAAGTGGCGCTCGCCCACACCTACGGCGAAAACCGGCTGGTAAGTGCCGCCGACGAAGGACTCCGGGCGCTCCGCACGCAGCTTCACGCCGTGGTGGGTCACCATCAGCTTTGCGACGTCCGCATCGGCATCCGTAAAGTCCTCCGGCAACTCCGCTGGCTGTTCCGGGCTCTTCGTTACCGAAGTGACCTCATCGCGAGCGACCTTATCCAGCGCCGCGACGCGCGCATCGTAGTCGATGAAGCGGCGGTTATCTGGGTCAACCAGGGAGTCCTCTGTGAACTCCGTGCCCTGGTACGTATCTGGGATTCCGGGGCCGATGAGCTGGAGGAGCTTGCGCGACAGGGACGTAGTCAGAGCTGCGGGCGCAATCGAGCGGACGAACTCGGTGATGGAGTCGGTCAACGGCCCGTCGAGAAGCGCGTCAATCCAACTACGGATGCCAAGCTCGAACTCTTCGACTGGCTCGGTCCACGAAGTGTGAACGTCGGCTTCGCGAATGGCCTTAGTGGCGTAGTCGTGGAGCCGTGTGCGCAGTTCATCGGTGATTACACCGTCAGTCGGCCAGACACCGATGATGTTCTGCAGCAGGAAGTAGCCAGTGGCATCGTCCGGGGCAGGGGTGATGGCCATCCAGTTGCGGACATTTTCCGCCCAGTCGCCGGAGACATCGGAGAGCTGGAGAATGCGGGCGCGGACATCTTCGCCGCGCTTGGTGTCGTGCGTGGACAGCGTGGTCATAGCCCGTGGCCACAGGCGAGCGCGCTCCGACTGCAGCAGGTGGAACTCCGCTGCCGACATTCCGTAGCGGCCGAGGTCACCACCGACCTCATTCAGACTGATTAGGCGGCACGCGCGGTAAAAGGTGGTGTCTTCGACACCTTTCGCCATGACCGCACCACAGACCTGTGCGAAACGAGTAGCGGCCTCGCCGCCGGCGACCAGACCTGCAGAAATAAGGTCGAGGGCGAAAACACGCGAGGGGAAGCGCGCCGCCATCTCGCCAATGACAGTGGATGCCACTCGAGAGAGGGAGACATAGTCCGAGCGGTAGACGGGCATGGCGGCGACCAGTTTGCAGATGGTGTCGATGAGCACCTCATCGCTGACGCTGGTGCCGCTGATAGACCAGTTGTCGCGGCGCAAGGCGCGCGCTAGACGACGGACTTCTGCAGCCAACTCGTGTGCCGCGACATCGTGCTTGAGAGCCTGTGCTGTCGCCTGCACGGCAGTCCTATCCCAGGTCGAACCGGACTGCTGCAGAGCCAACATGCTCATGGCATCGCGGGAGTCGCGGTTGACAAAGACATTGTCGAACTCGCGGAGAGCATCGTAGCCCGTCGTGCCGTCAACCTGGAGCCTTGGATCCAGCGGCTCTTCAGCTCCCAGAATCTTCTCGATGACCAGCCATTTGTCATCCCCGAGTAGGCGACGCAGCTCACTGAGGTAGCCGAACGGGTCACTGAGACCATCCGGGTGATCAATGCGAACACCGTCGATGATGTCCGCGGCCAACAGCTCACGGACAATGCGGTGCGTGTGCTCGAAAACTACTGGGTTTTCCTGGCGAATACCAGCCAGGCCGTTGACACTGAAGAAGCGACGGTAGCCAATGACCCCGTCCTTCCAGTACATCAACCGGTAGGACTGGCGGTCGTGCACTTCCTGCGGGGTGCCGTTTTCGGTACCAGGGCGCACCGGAAACGCATTGTCGTAGTAGCGCAGCAGCGGCTCGTCGCCGGAGGTGTCAATCTCCAGCTTGTCTGTGTCCTCCGGGGAGCCCAGGATTGGCAGCCCCATCTTGCCATTGGCACCGTTGTCCTCGTGCCAATCAATGTCGAAGTACGGCTCGAACTGAGAATCCTTGCCATAGGTCAGGACATCCCACCACCAGGCATTGAGCTTCGGCTGCTCAACTCCGAGGTGGTTCGGCACTAGGTCGATGATGATGCCCATACCAGCCTTGTGCGCTACCTGAGCGAGCTTCTGCAGCTCTTCGATACCGCCGAGCTCTGGGTTCACTGTGGTCGGATCGATGACATCGTAGCCGTGGTTCGACTCCGGTACAGAGGTGAGGATAGGCGACAGGTACAGGTGCGAAATCCCGAGGTCTGCCAGGTAGCCGACCTGTTCAGCCGCGTCAGCGAACGTGAAAGCGCGCCCGTTCGGATCGGCCTTGGGGCCACGGAGTTGGAGACGATAGGTGGACGTAATTGGTCGGCGACTCATGTTCCCCTTTATACCGCCCACCAGGAAAAGCTGCTGCCTAACCGCTGCGGCAGGAGCTGAATCCTGGCCTATGGCTACTGCCAGTTATTGGATTTTGTCCCAGAAAAGCGCAGAAAGCCCCCAACAAGATGGCCTTAGAAAGGTGGCATTCCGTCATCGCCCGGCAGGGAAGTGGAACCGAACAGCGGCACAGATTCGCCAGCGCTATCTCTGCTGGTGGAATTGGCTGCCCTGGTAGCGCCAGTCGTTCCAGCCGCGGCCTCACCCGTCCCTGACGCACCGTCCTCTTCCGGATTCAGACCGAGTGCGGTGAAGAGCTCTTTCTCGCTCCAGATCTCAATCTCTTGCCCCTCAGCCTGAAGCTGCCGAGCCCGCTTTTCCTTGGAGGTCACCGAATCCCACGGACCGGCGACCAAAATGGTTGTCTTTTTCGTGACACCCTTATTGATGTTCGCGCCCGCAAAGGCAATCTTGTCCCACAGGAAGCCCTTGTCATACGGTGAAAAATCACCAGTTAGCGTCACGCGCTGCTGGTACAAAAGCCCACTGGGATCCGCGTCCGGATTCGGATCCGGAATTTTATCCGGCGTCTTGGCCGCATCCCACTTGGCGTTACGACGCGGACGACGCGCCGGAGCCGAACCACCCGATTTCGGCCCAGTACCCGCACCAGGGCCAGTTCCGGCGTTGGTTCCTGCACCCGTGTTAGCGACACCTGCCGGGTCGTAGCGCACCATCCGCACCCGACCACTGCCAATCTGCCCCAGGCTCAGCGAGACTTTCTGGCTCAAATCCGCCACAGACGTCGCCCGCTGCTGTTCCATCAGCCACAGCGCTACCTCAGCACATGCGACCGCATCCGCCGTCGCATCATGATGATTCTCCAGCGACGTCCCCGCGGCCTCCGCCAACGTTGGTAGTTTCAAATTCGGCAGTCCCAATTGCATCTGCCGGGCCCACATGTAGGTACACGCAAAGTTCAACTTCGGTGCTGCGATGCCCTCGGCCCGGCACGCCCGCGACAGTGCCGTGAAATCGAACCGCGCATTGTGAGCAACTACGTCCAGGTCGCCGACGACATCAACGAACTTCGCCAGCTGCTCCGGAAATGCTGGTTCACCAGCCACATCAGCTGCTGTAATGCCATGAATCGCCACATTGGCCTCATCGAAGTACTCCAGCCCCTTCGGCGGTCGACACATCCAGGAATAACGCTCCGTCACCTTCCCGTCACGCACGATTGCAACACCAAGCTGAATAATCGAGCCCGTGTCCTCGTTCGCCGTCTCCACATCGAACGCCGCAAAGGGCGCGATATCCGACGCGGCAACCTCATCGCCCGAAGGCAGCGGTGCAAAAGGCACAGAGTGCTTTACGACGTCCCCCGCGCCCTCAACTACACTGACACCCTCGGTGACCGCCGCGCGTTGCGCCACCCACGGCATCAAAGTGGCAGAAAAAGCATCAGCGGAGTTGTAGAACTCCGGATTCTTGGCCATCTCTGCCATGAGAGCTGCCAGTAACTGTGCCGCGGCCTCCCGATGCGGCATCACGCGAGCCTTCGGTAGAGCTGCTCCCAGGTCGACCGTGCCGGGGAAAAAGCGTTTGGGCGGAGTGTAGGTACCGTTTTTACTTGCGGCTGCGGCCTCCGCGACGTCGGCAAGCGGAAGGGGCTTTGCGGGAGCAGTGCTGGCCGTGTTGATGGTGGGGGTGAGGCGGAGCCCATCTGCGGTAATAGTCACCGTGTCGCCGGTGAGCTCGAAGACGACGGCGGGCTCGGAGGATGGCGTGGTCGTAGTCATGCACTAGATGGTAGCGCCGATGGCGGATTGAGCCTTATAGCGGCTTCGGTACCTGCGCTTTTCTTCGCGTATGTGCCGCGAAGGCGTGGTGTCGAAGATGTGGAAATGTTCACAGAAATAGGAATATTTTTGGTGCATTCGGGCAGTGGGGGTGTCTGTACCCCTGTAAACCACATGTTTTGGGGTATTAAATGTCCGGATGCATTTTGAGTGGGCGCTACTTATACTTTTCGACGAATGGCGGTAACTCGTCGTTCGAGCTTTCGAGCTCAAGCGAAGGGCAAAGCGGAAACAACGTATGCCAGTGAAGCGATGAAATAAGGAGTAAACAATTTGAGCACGCATCCTGTGCACCCTGGTTCTATCCTGAACGACAATTTCCTCGAGCCACAACATCTGTCCATCTACCGACTGGCTCTCGCCATCGGCGTGCCAAGCTCGACCCTGGAGCGCTTTCGCACTGGCCGCACTGCGGTCACCACTGACCTCGCAAATCGACTGTCCGACTACTTTGACACTGAGCCGGAGTACTGGTTGAACTCTCAGGCGGAGTTCAATATGCGCGCATCTGCGTAAGAAGGCTTCACACGAGCTCGGCTCCCATTGGACTGGTGGCGGCTGGCCAACGCAAGTTACCGACTGCGGTTATGGCTGGCGACGGCGGGTCAACGCGAGTTACTGACCGCGTTTATAGCAAAAATCGCCCGAAAAATGGTCTGAAAGTGTCATAAACTTGCACAGTTTCACATTTGCAGCCCGTAATTTTTGGTCCTTAACCCTGTTTTGAGTTGACCTCAGAGCCACCCCCCCTGCCAGTGGAAGAAAAATCTTCCGCCGACAGGGGATTTTTGTGTAGGCCCAGGCTCAGGCCCAGGCCTCGACCCAGGCGCGCCCCGCACTACGGGGGCCAATCCGGCTAATGCCGCTCCATCAGCACAATGGTCGAACGGGCTGGAACGCGGAGCTCACCCTCCGGCTCAACGAGACGCTCGCGAGTCGGGCGCCCGGTAATTTCCGTGGTGTCAATGATGACTTCCCAGCTGTGTGCGTACTCGGTGCCCGGAATCTGGAACATGATGTCCTCGTGGTGGGCATTGAAGCACAACAGGAAGGAGTCGTCCTCAATCCTGTGGCCGCGGCGGTCGGGCTCAGTAATGGCATCGCCGTTGAGCCAGACCATCAGTGACTTACCGAAGTCGAAGTTCCAGTCATCGGTGGTCATGACACGGCCCTTGTAGGTCAGCCAGGCAATGTCACGGTCGTCGGTCTCGGCACCCAGCGGACCACCGCGCAGGAAGCGGCGGCGACGGAATACGGGGTGCTCAGAGCGTAGCTCAGTCAGGAATTGAGTGAATTCAACCAGTTCAGAGTTGGTGCGTGTCTGGTTCCAGTCCACCCATGACAGTCGGTTGTCCTGGCAGTAGACGTTGTTGTTGCCCTTCTGGCCACGTCCCATTTCGTCGCCATGACTAATCATCGGAGTGCCCTGGGACAGCAGGAGAGTGGTCAGGAAGTTACGGCGCTGACGGGCACGCAGCGAAATAACGCGCTCGTCGTCAGTGGGGCCTTCCACACCACAGTTCCACGAACGGTTGTGGGACTCGCCATCGCGATTGTCCTCACCATTGGCCATATTGTGCTTTTCGTTGTAGCTGACCAGGTCGTTGAGAGTAAAACCATCGTGCGCGGTCACGAAGTTAATCGACGCGGTGGGGCGGCGGTCATTGTTTGCATACAAGTCGGAGGAGCCGGTGATACGCGACGCGAATTCGCCGAGCGTAGATGGCTCGCCGCGCCAGAAGTCGCGGATGGTGTCGCGGTACTTACCATTCCATTCAGTCCACTGGGGCGGGAAGTTACCGACCTGGTAGCCGCCTTCGCCGACATCCCATGGCTCTGCGATGAGCTTGACTTGGCTGACAATCGGGTCCTGCTGTACCAAATCAAAGAAGGCAGACAAGCGATCGACATCGTGGAATTCTCGGGCGAGCGTGGAGGCCAAATCGAAGCGGAAGCCGTCGACATGCATCTCGGAGACCCAGTAACGCAGCGAATCCATAATCAGCTGCAGGGAGTGCGGGTGGCGCACATTTAGGGAGTTACCGGTACCGGTGTAGTCCATGTAGTGCTGGCGGTCGCCTTCAACCAAGCGGTAGTAGGCTTCGTTGTCGATGCCTCGGAAGCAGATGGTTGGGCCCATATGATTGCCCTCAGCGGTGTGGTTGTAGACCACATCGAGGATGACCTCAATACCCGCATCGTGGAACGCTCGCACCATGCCCTTGAATTCGCTGACTGCCCCGCCCGGCTTTTGGGAAGCCGCGTAGTCCTGGTGCGGAGCCAGGAAGCCAAAGGTGTTGTAGCCCCAGTAGTTGCGCAGGCCCTTTTCGCGCAGGTGATCGTCCTGGAGGAATTGGTGGACAGGCATCAGTTCGATAGCCGTGGCGCCGAGATCCTTCAGGTAGTCGATAATCGCAGGATGAGCGAGACCGGCATAGGTGCCACGTAGCTCCTCCGGAATATCCGGGTGAGTCATGGTCATGCCCTTGACGTGGGCCTCGTAAATCACCGTTTCGTTGTACGGCGTGCGCGGCGCGCGGTCCGCACCCCAGTCGAAGAACGGGTTGATGACCACCGAGGTCATGGTGTGGCCCAGACTGTCCTCGGTGTTGCGCTTTGAGTGGTCATGAATGTCGTAGTTGAACAGCGAGGGATGGCCGTCGAAGTCGCCGTCGAAAGCCTTGGCGTATGGGTCGACCAGTAGCTTGTTGGGGTCACAACGCTTACCGTTGGCAGGGTCGAATGGGCCATGCACGCGATAAGCATAGCGCTGGCCCGGCATGATGGACGGGATGTAGCAGTGCCAGATATGCGCATCGACTTCTTCCAGCTCAATGCGGGTCTCTTCGCCCTCGGCGCTAATCAGACAAAGCTCTACTTTTTCCGCAACATCGGAAAAGAGCGCAAAGTTGGTGCCAGCGCCGTCGTAGGTAGATCCGAGCGGATAAGGCTCGCCCGGCCACACTTGATAATCGCCGACTGTATTTGCTTGGTTCATGTGACTACCTTAACCGTTTTGTAAAATTCGCGAGCCTTTTCGGGTTCGCGTGGGCGAGGAAACATTCCCATCCATCGAGCGTACCCCGCTAAAACGACCGTCTATCAAAATATCGGGTTGAACGGTTAAGAACGTAAATTGCGTGCAAAAGTACGCATTTAACCCTGCTTGTGGGCAATTTAGGCCCCCCAAACACACCTCTTCAGTGCCCGCACCCCCAATATTCGCGGTCACCAACGCGCGAAGTTCAGCAAAGGGCTTTAGTTTTGGACTTATGAGTCCACGAACCATTGGTGTAACGGAAGTAGCGTTCCGAGATGCTCATCAGAGCCTCATGGCAACGCGAATGGCTATGGAAGACATGGTCGATGTCTGTGAAGAAATGGACAAGGCCGGTTTTTGGAGTGTGGAGTGCTGGGGTGGCGCAACCTTTGACGCTTGCATCCGCTTCCTCAATGAAGACCCCTGGGAGCGCCTGCGGACATTCCGCAAGTTGATGCCCAACAGCCGCCTGCAGATGCTGCTGCGTGGCCAGAACCTCCTCGGCTACCGCCACTACGAAGACATGGTGGTCGACAAGTTCGTCGAAAAGTCCGCAGAAAACGGCATGGACGTATTCCGCGTTTTTGACGCCCTGAACGACCCTCGCAATCTCGAGCACGCCATGCGCGCTGTCAAAAACGTCGACAAGCATGCGCAGGGCACGATCTGCTACACGACGTCTCCGCTTCACGACGTTGACGGGTACATCAAGCTCGCAGGTCGTCTACTCGACATGGGTGCGGACTCCATCGCGCTGAAGGACATGGCTGCGCTGCTGAAGCCGCAGCCGGCTTACGACATTATCCGCGGAATCAAGGAAACCTACGGCGAGGACACCCAGATTAACGTCCACTGTCACTCGACTACCGGTGTCACGATGGTCACCCTGATGAAGGCCATCGAAGCCGGTGCAGATGTTGTGGACACGGCAATCTCGTCAATGTCGCTCGGCCCGGGACACAACCCGACTGAGTCGCTGGTGGAGATGCTGGAGGGTACCGGCTACACCACCGACCTGAACATGGACAATCTGATCACGATTCGTGACCACTTCCGCAAGGTGCGTCCGAAGTACGCAGAGTTCGAGTCCAAGACCCTGGTCAACACCGACATCTTCATGTCGCAGATTCCAGGTGGCATGCTGTCGAACATGGAAAATCAGCTCAAGGCCCAGGGCGCGGGCGACCGCGTTGATGAGGTTATGCGAGAGGTGCCAATCGTTCGCAAGGATGCCGGCTACCCGCCGCTGGTGACACCGAGCTCGCAGATCGTCGGCACGCAGGCTGTGTTCAATGTGCTGATGGGACGCTACAAGGTCATGACCGCCGAGTTCGCCGACCTCATGCTCGGCTACTACGGCCAGTGCCCGGGTGAGCGAAACCCAGAGCTGATCAAACAGGCAGCGGAGCAGACCAAGAAGGAAGAAATTACTGTCCGCCCGGCTGATCTGCTCGAGCCCGAGTGGGATGACCTGGTCGCGCAGGCCAAGGAGCTAGACGGTTACAACGGCACCGCCGAAGACGTCCTGACCAACGCCCTGTTCCCGTCCGTCGCACCGGGATTCTTTACCACTCGCGGCGAAGGGCCGAAGAACGTCGGCAAGACCGCCGAACAGCTCAAGCGCGAGGCAGAGCAAGCCTCTGGCGCTGCCAATGCCATTCGCGAGCCAATACGCTACAAGGTCACCGTCGGCGGTCGCTCGCAGACCGTTCAGGTGGAACCCGCCTAGGAACATCGGGGAGAAGAGATAGCAATGTCGCAAAGTTCAGCAAACCAGCCGAATTCGGCGGACGCCGTCGCGCCGGGCGTCGACGCCTCTATGGAGGAGCGCCTGGAGTACTTGGATGCTCAGCGCCAGCGTGTTGAGGCCGGCGGCGGTGAAGCCCGCCAGGCCAAGCAGCACGAGCGTGGCAAGATGACTGCCCGCGAGCGCATCGACAACTTCGTCGACGAAGGCACCTTCCGTGAAACCGGCATGTTCATGACTCACCGCACCACCGACTTCGGCATGGACTCCGCCGACGCGCCTGCCGACGGCGTGGTCACCGGCACCGCCGCGGTTCTCGGCCGCGCAGTCCATGTGGCCTCCCAGGACTTCACCGTCATGGGTGGCTCCGCCGGTGAAACACAGTCCCGCAAGGTTGCGGCCACTATGCGTGCCGCTGCCGACAACGGCACCCCATTCGTATTTATCAATGACTCCGGCGGTGCCCGCATTCAAGAGGGTATTGACTCTCTGTCGGGCTATGGACAGGTCTTCTACAACAATGTCTGGCTCTCCGGTCTGGTGCCGCAGGTGTCCATCATCGCCGGGCCATGTGCCGGTGGCGCAGCCTACTCTCCGGCGCTGACCGACTTCATCATTCAGACCCGCAAGGCGCAGATGTTCATTACCGGCCCGGGTGTTATCAAGTCTGTTACGGGTGAAGAAGTTACTTCTGAGCAGCTCGGTGGCGCTGATGCGCACATGGCCAAGGCCGGAAATATCGACTTTGTTGCCGACGATGATGAGCAGGCCATCCTGATCGCGCAGAAGCTCCTAAGCTTCCTGCCGCAGAACAACACCGAAGAGCCGCCAATCGTCGACCCGGTATTCGATGCCGAGCCGGATCCAGAGCTCCGCAACATCGTTCCCGTCGATGGCAAGAAGGGCTACGATGTCCGCGAGGTCATCATCCGCATTGCGGACAATGGCGATTTCCTCGAGTGCCAAGCTGGCTTTGCCACCAACCTGGTCGTTGGTTTTGGTCGCGTTCTGGGGCGTACCGTCGGCTTCGTCGCCAACCAGCCGAACGTGATGTCCGGTGTGCTGGACATTAATTCCTCGGACAAGGGTGCCAAGTTCATCCGCTTCTGCAATGCCTTTAATATCCCGCTGGTCACCCTGGTTGACGTTCCTGGCTTCATGCCAGGCGTCACTCAGGAGCACGGTGGCATCATCCGCCACGGCGCAAAGATGCTCTACGCATACTCCGCCGCGTCTGTGCCCAAGGTGACCGTCGTCATGCGCAAGGCCTACGGTGGTGCGTACCTGGCGATGTGCTCGAAGGACCTCGGCGCGGACTACGTGTTCGCATGGCCGACCGCAGAGATCGCGGTGATGGGTGCAGAAGGCGCGGTCAACGTGGTCTTCCGCAAGGAAATCGCTGCTGCGGGCGACGAGGAAGAGCAGGCGCGCGTGCGCGAGGAGCGCATCGCCGAATACAAGACGCGCTTCTCGACGCCATATGTAGCCGCCTCGCGCGGACTGGTCGATGACGTGATTGATCCGGCTGAAACCCGCCTGCGTGTGGCTGACGCCCTGTCGGTTTTGCGTAACAAGCGCGAGGTTCGCCCGGCCAAGAAGCACGGATTGGGGCCACAGTAATGGGTGACAGCATCGGTGAGATTAAGGAGCTGCGAGCGCTGGTTGCTGAACTGACCGACCGGTTAGATGCGACCTCGACTAGCTTGCAGAAGGCCACGGCACGCCTGAACCAGGCAGAAAACGAACTGGCTGAACTGCGCAAACGCGTGGATGCGGATATTCCGGAAGATACGGTCATCGCTATTTCGGCTGCGGTGTCGGCATACCTCGGTAACCGCGGCAAGGTGAAGGCAATTCGATACAACCGCCACAAGACGTGGGCTGCGCAGGGCCGCCAGGTTCAGCAGCAGCGCACTCTGCGCTAGGTGAGCATCTTCGCCAACCGACTTATTTGAGTCCGACTCATTGACTTTTTGCTTAGTAAAGGATTGTTGAGCCATGAAATTGAAAGTGACCGTAGGCGGCATTGCCTACGATGTCGATGTTGAAGTGGTTGAGGAACCAAAGCGCCTTTCGCCCATCGTTCTGGGTGGATCGTCCAGCGCCTCTGTCGAGCCGGCCACCGCCAGTGTCTCCGGTGTCTCCGCCAATTCGGTGGTAGCTCCGCTGGCGGGTTCGGTCAGCAAGATTTTGGTCGAGGAAGGCCAGGCGATTGAGGCAGGGGAGGTGCTGCTCATCCTCGAGGCCATGAAGATGGAAACCGAGATTACGGCACCGAACGCCGGTACCGTCGGCGCCATTCATGTTGAAGTCGGCGATGCGGTGCAGGGAGGACAGGGGCTCGTCTCAATCGACTAGCGCAAACTCGGTCGCGCATGTGGCCCAGTTGCATTCGTGCGGCATTAGCCGGGGTGAAATGTTTTGGGGTGAAATATTACTAGCCCCGGTTGCTGGAAATACTTAAGGTTGCCTTAATATTTTCCTTATGAATGCCGTTCTTCTCGCCGTTTTGGTGATGCTAATCCTGGCGGTCTGCCGGGTACACGTTGTGCTTGCGCTGTTTATCGGCGCTTTGGTCGGCGGACTTTCCGCCGGCATGGGGCTTGATGCAACCATGGTGGCCTTCCAGGAAGGTCTCTCTGGTGGCGCCAAAATCGCCCTGAGCTATGCCATGCTGGGTGCCTTCGCTATGGCTGTGGCATCCTCTGGTTTGCCTAAACTGCTGGCTGACTGGCTGATTGCTAAGATCGGTGCAGAGGATGAAGGCACCAAATCTAAAGCAGAGGCATGGACTAAGTGGGGCATGGTCGCCGGTATTTTGACCATGGCCATCATGTCGCAGAACCTGATTCCGGTTCACATTGCTTTTATTCCACTGATTATCCCGCCATTGTTGCCGGTCTTTAACCGTCTCAACATCGACCGCCGAATGATGACCAGCGTGATGACCTTCGGTTTGATCACCACGTACATGTGGGTTCCGGTCGGATTCGGTGCTATCTTCCTGAACGACATTTTGCTGGGTAACATCGAAAAGGCCGGTCTTGATGTCTCCGATATCAACATCATGGCCACGATGGGTATCCCGGCTCTCGGTATGCTGACCGGTCTGGCCATTGCCGTCTTCTTCTCCTACCGGAAGCCACGGCATTACGAAGACCTGCCAATCGCAGAGTCCTCGCATACGGAATCGCAGTCTGATGAACCGGTGTCGAAGTATCGGGTCATCGTCGCTCTCGTCGCAATTGTGGTGACCTTCGTTGTTCAGATTGTGATGAACTCCATGGACACCGACGCAGATCCTCTGCTGATTGGTGCGCTCACTGGTCTGGCAATCTTCATGCTCACCGGTGCCGTGCGCTGGCGTGAAGCCGACGACGTCTTCACCGCTGGTATGAAGATGATGGCCCTGATCGGCTTTATCATGATTTCCGCGCAGGGCTTCGCCTCTGTGATGTCGGAATCTGGTCAGGTCGAGCCGCTGGTGACCGCCACCGCAGACCTGTTTGCAGGTAACAAACCAGCTGCTGCATTTGCCATGCTGGTCGTTGGTCTGGTGGTCACGATGGGTATCGGTTCGTCCTTCTCGACGCTGCCGATTATCTCCATCATCTACGTGCCGCTGTGCCTATCGCTGGGCTTTTCTCCGATGGCTACCGTTGCCATCATCGGTACTGCAGGTGCCCTCGGTGATGCGGGTTCGCCGGCATCGGACTCGACCCTCGGCCCGACGATGGGGCTCAATGCCGATGGGCAGCACGACCACATTCGCGATTCGGTTATTCCGACCTTCCTGCACTTCAACCTGCCGCTGCTGGCAGCTGGTTGGGTGGCAGCTCTGGTGCTCTAGTGCGCGAGTTCGCCGCTAGCCCCGCTATTTAGCAATCGCTGCAATCCCCGCGATAAAGAGCTCGGTTCCCAGTGCAATGCGCTGGCGGCCGAGCTCTTTGGCTTTTTCAGCCAAGTATTCAGGAGCTGTCTCGTTCTCATTGCCCTCACCGGTCCCGGCGTCATTATTGGCTTGAGGGCCCGTGCTGGCGGCTTTATCCTTGCCGACGGTGCCCTTGTCGACGTTTAAAGTTAGCGCACTGGCCGTTTGCTGGTCGACTGTCGCTCCGAGGATGAAATAGACGAGGACGGAGGCGGTATCAGCCGCTGATTTGATGCCGGTAGAAACTTCGGGTGCATTCTCCAGGACGTCGGCAAGCAATTGCTCGGGGCGAACCTTGGCGGTGCCTGTGGCGAGTGCGGCGGAGACGACCTCTGCGCCATCGCGATGAGCAGTGAGGCAGGAGTAGAGCAACTCGGCAATGGCTTCGGTGTCGGCACGCCAGTCGCCTGTGGGGGAAAACTCGGTGCAGGGAGCCAGGATGCGGTCCGCGACGGCGCCGAGCAGTGCCTGCTTAGAAGGGTAGTGCCAGTACATTGCGCCGGCGGCGGTGCCCAAGTGACGAGTCAGGCGGCGGATTGTGAGATCGCCAAGACCGTACTCGTTGAGGATGGTAAGAGCTGCGTCGACAATGATTTCCTTGGTCAATTGCACACTGCCTACCGTAGACGAAAGGGTAAATATCTGGAAGGAGGCTTGGGTTGAAAGGCAGGGCAAAAGCCCGCGACACGACGGGAATTGAACCTTGTTCGACAATCGGAGAATGCGGTATTAAGTTTGAGAACTGAACAATTTGTAAAACACTGTTCAAGTTCTATCCCCAGTCTCAAGGAGCGTCACCCCCATGACTCAACAGCAGCAGGACATTTTGGAACTCGCCCGGGAAAAGGTGCTCGGTCGCGGCGAAGGACTGAATTACGAGGAGACCTTGGCTGTTCTCAACCTCGATGACGACAGCATTGAGGATTTGCTGGCGCTGGCTCACGAGGTACGCCTGAAGTGGTGCGGCGAAGAGGTTGAGGTCGAAGGCATCATCTCGCTGAAGACCGGCGGTTGCCCAGAGGACTGCCACTTCTGCTCGCAGTCGGGCCTCTTTGAGTCCCCAGTGCGTTCGGCATGGCTGGACATTCCGGCGCTGGTCGATGCCGCCAAGCAGACTGCAAAGTCGGGCGCTACTGAGTTCTGCATTGTCGCTGCAGTCAAGGGTCCGGACGAGCGACTTCTCAGCCAGATGGAGCAGGCAGTTGCCGCTATTCAGGCAGAGGTTGATATCAACGTTGCCGCATCCATGGGAATCTTGACGCAGGAGCAGGTAGACCGCCTGGCAAAGGCGGGTATTCACCGCTACAACCACAACCTCGAGACTGCCAAGAGCTACTTCCCGCAGGTTGTTACCACTCACACCTGGGAAGAGCGCCATGACACCCTGCGCATGGTTGGCGAGGCAGGCATGGAGGTCTGCTGTGGTGGCATCTTGGGCATGGGGGAGACCCTTGAGCAGCGTGCTGAGTTTGCTCAGGACCTGGCGGCTCTCAATCCGACTGAGGTTCCGATGAACTTTCTTGACCCGCGCCCGGGCACCCCGTTCGCTGGTCGCGAGCCAATGCCGGCCAAGGACGCCCTGCGTGCCATCGGGGCCTTCCGCCTGGCACTGCCGAAGACCATCCTGCGTTTCGCTGGTGGCCGTGAGCTCACCCTTGGTGATCTGGGCGCAGAACAGGGCCTGCTTGGTGGCATCAACGCTGTCATTGTCGGCAACTACCTGACCACACTTGGCCGCCCGGCCGAGCAGGACCTGGACATGCTCGGCAAGGTGCGACTTCCCATTAAGGCTCTCAATGCAACCGTCTAGCACGCGGACATCTAACCCGAGCGTCGCGCGGAGGAAGAAAAAAGTCGACTCCACCGAGCTGCTGCAGGCGATGGTGCTGGGGGATGAGCCCAAGTTCGATCCGTTTACCGGTGCCGACCTTGAATCTGGTGAAGTGCGCGAACGCTCCTACGGGGCCAAGGCGGGGCTGGAGGCGCCTCGGTTCTGCCAGCTCTGTGGGCGGCGCATGGTGGTGCAGGTGCGTCCGGACGGTTGGACTGCACAGTGTTCGCGTCATGGCGAAGTCGACTCGGTTATGTTGGAGCAGCGCTAAGAAGTATCGGTAGTATCTGGGTGCTGCTAGGCATTCTGGTTTTGAATATGCGCCGTGAGGTAAATTAGTCAACTATGACTGTGAAAAATACCCGAGTCCCACACGTTGAGAAGAAGAGCGTGGCAATGGCCTCGGGTATTGTTCTTTTTTCCGTTGTAACAGGAACGATTGCTGGTTTGGCCTGGGCCTTCCTGCGACCAATGCAGCAAGTGCAAATCTTGGACAACGATCAGCTAGCCGTGGTCCAAGAAACGGTCGATGCAGGTTTCATCGGGATGCTCTGGTTTGTAGCTGTCACCGCAGTTAGCGGGTTAGCGCTGGGAATTGCTGCGTTCCGAAAGCGTCCGATTACCTCCCCGGTGCAGATGCTTACCGCAATGGGGTGGGCTGGGTTTTCCGCGTTGATGAGCTCGGCTGTGACGTATATCGTCGGCCAGTCTGTTGCGACATTGCGGCAGCCGGATTTGTCGGCATTGATGCCAGGTGAAATGCTCTCGGTAATTCCTGACTTCACAGCCTATGTGGCGTTGTTGGTCGCACCGCTGGTAGCGATGCTCGCGCTGTGGTCGCGGGTGCTGTTTCAAGAGGACTTCGCGGAGGGCAACGACAGCTCTGCGGCAGATGCCACAGAGATGAACAATGGCACAGACGGTGCCGCAGCGGCGGCCGGTACAGCACCGGATACGACCCCAGATTCGGCCACTAAGTGAGACCGTGAGGCCTGGTCGCTGGAGCCGTCGTAAAGCACTGTTTCTACTGAACAGGGGTAGTTATTGGGAAATAGGCTTATACAAGCCTTACAATTTTGGAAAATAGGTTCGTCCTCGATGTCGGTATTCGCCCCGTTTTAGGGGCTTTTTCGATATTCCGCGACGAGCTTAGGTCTCTTGCACTTGCCCGTTTGAGTCCGCTGCGAATGCCTCCGGGAACTGTCATCGGTAACGGTGACGACGTTGTTTTCGGTCGTAGCCACAGCCCATTGAAGTAAGGACGTAGTTTTCCGTGAATACCAGCCCTGCGGCCAATGCTCATGCTTCCAGCCTGCCGCGCCTTGAATCGGATCTGTACGCATCTGTCGTCGATAAAGATGGCCGCTACGGTGGCGTGGTCGCAGATGAGCAGTGGGCGCAGGAGATCAAGCGCCTCGCCCGCGAACGCAATGCCGTAATCCTCGCGCACAACTACCAGCTGCCGGAGATTCAGGATATCGCCGATTACACCGGTGACTCCCTGGGGCTTTCCCGCATTGCTGCGGAAACCGATGCCGACGTCATCGTCTTTTGTGGTGTCCACTTCATGGCGGAAACCGCCAAGATTCTGAGCCCGGAGAAGACCGTCCTCATCCCGGACGAGCGCGCTGGCTGCTCCCTGGCGGACTCCATCACCGCCGACGAGTTGGCCGAGTGGAAGGCTGAGAACCCGGGCGCGCTGGTCGTCAGCTACGTCAATACCACCGCAGACGTGAAGGCTCTGACCGACATCTGCTGTACTTCATCCAACGCCGTCGACGTGGTCAAGTCCATCCCGGAAGACCAGGAGATCCTGTTCAACCCGGATCAGTTCCTCGGCGCACACGTTCGCCGTGAGACCGGCCGCGACAACATCAAGGCATGGGCTGGCGAGTGCCACGTTCACGCCAACATCAACGGTGAGGAACTCGCGCACCGCGCGGAGGAGAACGCCGATTCGCAGCTGTTCATTCACCCGGAGTGCGGTTGCGCGAACTCGGCGATTTACCTCGCAGGTGAGGGCACCATCGAGCCGGAGCGCGTGCAGATGCTCTCCACTGGCGAGATGCTGACCGAAGCGCAGAAGCTGAAGGATGCTAAGCCCAACAGCAAGGTTCTTGTGGCCACTGAAGTGGGCATGCTCCACCAGCTGCGCAAGGCTGCTCCTGACGTCGACTTCGAGCCGGTCAACGACCGCGCTTCCTGCTCCTACATGAAGCTCATCACTCCGGCGGCACTGCTGCGCTGCCTCGTTGAAGGCACCGACGAAGTCGATGTCGATCCCGAGGTCGCCGACAAGGCACGCGCCTCGGTCGAGCGCATGATTGCTATCGGAAATCCAGGCGGGGGCGAGTAACACGTTTGGTCTACGCCCGTCATTCGACAGTTGGACATTAACGTGTGACCTCCTGGTCATCGGCGGGGGAGTCGCAGGGCTCAGTGCTGCGCGCCGAGCCATTGAGCTCGGCCTAGACGTGTTGGTCATCGACAGCGTCGAGTGGCGCGTCGGTGCCCGCAAACAGCTACGTTTCGCCGACGCTGCCACGAATCTCGCCCAGGGCGGGCTCGCCGTCGTCGGGCTTGACGACGACCCCAGCGGCCATGTGGCCAATGGGTTCGACGACACCACCGATTCCCATATCGCGGACACTCTCGATGCCGGTGCCGGACACTGCGATGAAGAGGCCGTGGCTTCCATCATCCGCGCCGGTGCCGCTACGACCGAGTGGCTGATTGGGCTGGGTGCCACATTCGACCCAGCACCGGATAACCCAGCCGTCTATTCCCGCACCAAAGAGGGCGGGCATCACGCGCGCCGCATCATTCATGCCGGTGGTGACGCCACCGGTGCCGAAATCGAGCGTGCGCTAGAGGCATCTGTCACTGGTGTGCGAGTGCTGCAAAACGCCACAGCCCGCCAGCTCATCGTTGGTAAAGACGGCCGTGTGCTGGGCGCTTTGGTAGCGGATCCCCGTGGTGGCGGCGCTATTCGTGCAGGCGCAACCCTGCTGGCTACTGGCGGGGTCGGCCATATTTACCGTGCGACCACGGCTCCCTCCGGTGCCCGTGGCGAAGCCATTGGTATGGCCTCCGACGCCCGTGCGGAGATTCGGGACATGGAATTTATCCAGTTCCACCCGACCGTGCTCTATGACGAGCGCTCAGCAGCAGACGGCACCGGTCGCAGGCATCTCATTAGCGAAGCTGTTCGCGGTGAGGGAGCCATTCTCGTCGACTCGCGCGGCAACAGTGTGACCGAGGGCGTTGACCCCCGCGGTGACCTGGCTCCGCGTGACATTGTCTCACGCGCTATCGCGACCCGCATGCGCGAACTCGGCGAGGATCACGTCTTCCTCGATGCACGTCACATCGACAATTTCGCCACCCGCTTTCCGACGATCACAGCGGGTTTGACCGCAGCGGAGATTGATCCGACTAAGGAGCTCATCCCGGTGGCCCCGGCGGTCCACTACACCTGTGGTGGCATTGCGGTCGATCCGTTCGGTGCCACCACCGTGCCAGGCCTCTTTGCAGCCGGCGAGTGCTCCGCGACGGGACTCCACGGTGCCAACAGGTTGGCATCCAATTCGTTGCTGGAGGGATTGGTCGTTGGCAAACGCGTGGCTGAAAAAGTCGCCGAAGCAGGCGTTGCACCGGCCGGGGACGAGGAGTTTGCGGCGGCGATTGAGAACCTGCCGCAGCTACGCCCGGAGCTGGAACCACGGCAGCTTTTCCAATTGCAGACTGCAATGCAGGAAGGCGCTGGGGTGACGCGCAATGAGCAGAGTTTGCGACAGGCGTTGGCGGTTGTCGACCGGCTCCCGCAATCGGTTCAGGTTGTGGCAGCAAGGAAAGTAGTCGAAGCAGCATTGGCGCGGCCATATACTTTGGGGTGCCACACTTGGTTTGAAAAGGACGAGGATTAGCTAACTATGACTTGTGAGAAGGACACGCTGCGCGGAGTGCTGAATGAAAACATCACCCGTGGCCTCATTCGGACCGCGCTGCAGGAGGATATGAGCTTCGGGCCAGATGTGACCTCGCTATCGACGGTCGCGGCATCTGCGCAGGCGCGCGCTCGCCTGGTGGCCCGCCAAGAGGGCGTTATTGCGGCTATCGATGCGGTCGAGTGGACGCTGCAGGAGGTCATCGCAGGTGAGTTCACCGTCGAAAAGCACGTGGAAGACGGCACCCTGGTGCATCCCGGCACAGTTCTGGCAACGATTTCTGCGCCGACTCGGGGACTGCTGACTGCCGAGCGCACGATGCTGAATATCCTCACGCACGCCAGTGGTGTGGCCACTGCGACGCGCCAGTGGGCCGACGCGATTGTCGGCACCGGTGCGCGGGTGCGTGACTCTCGGAAGACATTGCCGGGCCTGCGTAACCTGGAAAAGTATGCGGTGACCTGCGGTGGTGGTATCAACCATCGCTACGCATTGGGTGATGAGGCCCTGATTAAGGACAACCACGTGGTGGCCGTTGGCTCGGTGTCGGGTGCGCTGAAGAAGGTGCGCGCTCAGTATCCGGAGCTGCCGTGTGAGGTGGAAGTCGATACGCTGGCGCAGCTCGATGAGATCCTGCCGATGAAGCCGGACATCGTCATGCTGGACAACTTCGAGGTCTGGGAAACTCAGATCGCGGTGCAACGCCGCTCGCAGGTTTCGCCGGCAACACAGCTGGAGTCCTCCGGCGGGCTGACCATCGATGTGGCGCGTGAATACGCATCCTGTGGTGTCGACTACCTGGCTGTGGGCGCGCTGACCCACTCAGCCAAAGTCTTCGATGTCGGACTCGACTTCGACGAGCAGTAACTGATTCAGCCCCGGTATCGCTTCGTGGCTCTGACTACAGGCGACGGGGGCTACAGACGACGGGCGATTTCCGCGCCAATCTCGCTCAGAGCTGCTCCCCAGCGCGCCCGTGACGGTTCATCGCAGGTTTCCTGCGCGCGGTAGAGTGCCTTCTCCGCGGCACCGACATCGCCCAAGTGCAGGTGGCACTCAGCAATCTGCGCAAGCAACGGGACTGCCTGGATATTGAGCTTGTCGGACTGAAAAAGTCCCGCAGCCAACTCCAGGTGGTCGATGGCACGCCCCTGGTGGCCTCGACGAATTTCCGCCTGGCCGTTCAAGGTGTGCCACATTGCCCAGCGCAGGTGGCGCGGGGGAGTGGCCTCGGTCGGTTCGAAGCCGTCCTTTTCCAAGTTATCCAGCAAATCCAACCAGTCCGCGGCCTTGTCCATCAGCTTTGGTGCCGAGCCACGGATGGGGCGACCCAAGCTGTCCGTCTGCGGAGCATCAGCTTTGTCGCCGAGCTCCTCGAAGCCCTGCATCAGGGTTAGTGCCGCTTCCCAGAGGTTGTTTTCCTCAGCCAATGCCGTGGCGGCGTCGAAAAGCTGCTGCGGGCTAGAAGTCGCGGAATCACCAGAAGTAGTCATGGCTTAACACTCTACTTTGTGCCACCGACAGCACCGAAGTGGGCGGGGCGCTAGTAACCGTCGTCAAGCGACTGAATGATAATGACGTCGAGTGCATCGAGAACAGGATGCCCCTCCCACACGTCGCGGGGCAGAAGCTCTTCGACGCGCCGGGCATAGGCCGCGGCACCGTCGGTATCGCCGGCGTCGAGACGGTAGCGAACACCTGCCAAGAGCGCGCGGGCAGCTTCTTCGCCATCGCCGGACTGGAGGTAGCCCTCGGCGGCAGCTTCGACGTGGTCGATGGCCAACGTGTCGCGACCGGCGGAATAGAAGACGTAAGCGGCATCGTCGTGCCAGTCGGCGAGTGACCAGTCGTCGGAGATGAGCTTCTGGGAACGCAGCAGAAGGTCCTCGGCTTCGCTGAGCGTGTGGTCGATGGTGGCAGAAGCGTCCTCGGAGACGATTTCGGCGGTGAAATTGACGTCGAAATCGCCACAGCCATCGATGTCATCGGACTCTTCGGTGGAAATGACCAGGTCAATGACATGAATGATGGAACGCGCAGCCTGGCGGTAGGCCTTGGAGGCGCCCTTGGTGTCGCCACTGCGCTCAAGGTGTTCACCGTGTTCGATGAGTAGCTTTGCGGCATGGCGCGGATTGTTGCCGAGTCCCGCAGCCGTGGCAGCAATGGAGAATGCGGCATCAGTGCGTTCTTCATCGGCGGTAAACGCTGACCAGTGGGCAACCGGCTCGGCACAGCGCAGTGCCTCGTCAATCTCGCCGGCATCGAGCAGACTGCGGGCCAAAACGAGCTGAATATCCATCGTGATGGGGTTGACCGGCATTCCCTCGGCGCTGGCGAGTGCGCGGCGGGCAATCTCGGCGGATTCCGCGAACTCGCCGTGGGCGTTGAGAAGTGCGCAGAGTAGACGTACGCTGCGAAGCACTGCGACAGTGAGATCCGCGTCGAGACCAGCCTGCACAATTGGACGAAGCTGACGGATAGCCTCCGCCTCCTCGCCGGCTTCCAGCGAGAGGAAAGCCAAGAACTGGCGGGCTTCAATCGTGGTGGTGACAGGCTCTGACTGTGGGGCTGCCGCAACACCGGCGGTGATGCGGGCGGCCTTGCGTAGCTCACCACGGCTGTGCGCGAGCTGCGCCTGCAGCAGTTTCCGGTCATCGAAACTACTGCGTTTTGGGGCCCAACGAGCAGACCACTCAGAGAGCTGACCTGCAATTTCGGCCCGGCGCGCCAGTGATGCGGCAGCACCGGCGACAGCAGCGCCGACCAGGTAGTAATAGGCCTCGCCGGGTTGGGGAGTGGTGGCGATGATTTCCTTGGTAAGGCTAATTAGCTCGGGAATTTCGGAATCCTCGGGACGGCGACCGGTGATGGCATCACCCGGGTTTGCGTCGATGAAGGCCTCAGCTTCGGCAAAGGCTCCGTATGAGCGAGCGTGCAGAATCGCGGGGCGGATGTTGGCCTCGGTAGCCCAGCGTAACCATTCGGCTCGTGCGGCGGCGGCTTCTTCGACCAATTCCAGCTGGTCGGCAACTGCGTGTCTGAGTGCGTGGAACTCGCCAATGACATCGGGGGAGTCTGTTGGCGCATCGGCCAACCAGTGCGTGCGGGCGAACGTGGTGACAGCACGCCAACTGGTGACGTGGTCGAGGGTGGCACCGGCTGTGCGAGAGGCGGCCAGCAACTCCGGTAGAGAGTCCGGCAATTTCTTCAACGGAGTCGGCAGCGGCGGGAAGCTAAGAGCCTCACCATCAGCTCGGATTCCGGATTCAGAGTTTTCTTCTTCCCACCACACCATTGGGCTATTCTCGCCCGTGGCATCGGAAAGATGCAAAACTGATGGCGACTACGGTTTTACATTATCCCCAGTGCGCTTCTAATCGCGGTTCGTCAGAGTCCTCATTAGGTCGCGAACTTCATCGCGTACCGGATGGTCTGGGCCTACCAAGTCGCCGATACGAATCGCGAATTTGCGGGCGCAGTCATAGTTGTTATCGCTTACGGCAGCGCGCACGGCAATGGTCAGGGTGCGTGCGGCATCGGCAGGGGCATGGGCTTCTAAGAAAAGTTCGGCAGCCTCGTCGGCGTATTTGTACACCCCGTCGTTGTCCCAAACGGCCCAGCACAGTAGCGCCTGGGCCTCGTGCCACTTGGCCGATTCCCAAGACCCAACGACGTAACCGCGCGAGCGCTCCATCAGATGGTCGGTTAGCTCGCTCTCGGCGCCGACGTTACTGAGGGAGAGCGCGGCATCCATCAGGGTTTCTGCAGGTGAAATCGGGGACGAGTACCCGGCGCGAATATCGGCCAGGGCGTCGAAGAGCACCGCAGCATGTTCAGTATTTCCCTCGTGAATTGCCGATTCCGCCGCGATAGCACAGGAAAAATCAGTGCGCGCGGAATCCTGAGTGGGCTCAGACCACTTTGCCACCGTTTCTGCCTCATGGCCGGCATTGCGGAAATCTCCAAGCTCATAAAGCGCCGTTGCCTTTAGCAGCGCGATTTCCATGGTGACTTCGCAGTCAGGGTAATCTGCCGACACATCTTGAGCGCGCTGAGTTAGTTTCAGCATCTCTTCGGCGCCGGGTTTGTTGTGTGCCACCTCGAAGTTGATGTCGGCCATCTCTCGAACCGCGAGAATATGGTCAGTGTCGAGTTGGTGTTGGTTGGCAACTGCGATGTTGTTCGACAGCATTCGGAACGCGGTATCGCTATTGCCGGTTTCTATCGAGTACCGAGCCAAATTCTGTCGCAGCTCAAGGCCTGCAATCACTGATTGCTCGCCGATTACGTTGAGTTGCGAGGAGCAAAGCCGTGCCGCATCGACGACTTTTCCGGCCCGATGCAGTAGCGATGCTTCAGTCAGCGTCTTTGCCAGCGCAATCGACTCAAATTTATCCTCGTTTGGAAGCTGACGAATCATCTCATGCAGGTCGCGTGCCAAGTCCTCGCGGTTGACTATCCGCAAGGCACTGGCAACCCGGATTAGTGCATCCGTCAGTGCCGCACGCTTCTTCCATTGGCGGGGGCTAAAAGGCTCATCCGCTTCATCACTTGCCGACGTTTCCTGCAATCGCGGCCCAATCCCATCCTCGGTTACCGCACTGTGACTACCAGTTGGGGCATCCAGGTCGTCGGCAAGCACGAGTGCCCGGTACGAAGTGATTTCCCTGCTCATGCGTGCGATTAGCGGAATCTCTGACTCGGCGGCAGCGGAGGTGGGGCCGTCAGCGATAAAGGTGGTGTAGCGGCGGGCTTCGTCGGCGGCCAGTCGCGCCCGAGCACGCCAATACTCCGGGACATTGTCGTTATCGGAGGCCCAGACCATCCAATTCATAGCGGCATCGTGAGCCGCCGTCATCATTCCAAGAGATTCAGTGACCTCACGGGCAAGGCGGTAGAACGCGCCTACGTGCTTGGTAACGCCATGGGCTTCCGGAGCGGAGAAGAGCTTCGGGTCGTAGAAATGATGCGCGAAAACTGATTCCAGTTGACGCGTGACCAGGGAATTGTCGGCCGCGGCCGCATCCGCGTAGGCTGCGACGAGCTCCGGCAAATCCGGGCTGTTTCCGTTCTGGTTCAACAGCTGGCCTTTCTACGACGTGTTTCTACTTTCCCCAACACTGTAATAGGTCACTGTGGGAGGAAAAACTGCACCACAGTATGAGGGGTTAAATGGGGCAATCGGTATGAACCCTACGCGGGAAAGATATGCTTAGTTCATACTCGCGGGTGCCTTTGAGGGCGAATAGTAGCGAATCCAGTGGATAAAGTCTCTGGCTTTAACCCAGATTTTTACCGCTTTGTTGCCATTTCTGTGTTGCCCCGAAGTACTCACGTATGAATCCATCGTGCGAATAGGCGGTTACTAAGTAATTATGTTGTCCACTATTGATCTTCGCGGTCAGACTCCCACCACCGCCACTCTGCGTCGGGTGTTGCCCCGTGGGGCGGCGGATGTTGATTCGATGATTCCCACGGTCAAGCCCGTTGTCGATGACGTGGCAGCGCGCGGTGTGGACGCGGCGATGGAGTACTCCGAGAAGTTCGACGGAATCCGGCCGGCATCCATGCGGGTGCCTGCCGAGGTCATCGACGCCGCGGAAGGCGCGCTGGAAGACGATGTTCGCTCTGCTCTGCAGGAGTCCATCCAGCGTGTACGCGCCTTCCACGCTGCTCAGAAGCCGAATGACAAGACTGTTGAAATCCTCCCCGGCGGTACTGTCCGCGAGAAGTGGATTCCGGTTTCCCGTGTCGGCCTTTACGTGCCCGGCGGCAATGCCGTCTACCCGTCGTCGGTATTGATGAACGTCATCCCAGCTCAGGAAGCTGGTGTGGAGTCCCTCGTCGTCGCCTCTCCGCCGCAGGCTGACAACGACGGCTGGCCGCACCCGACCATTCTGGCTGCCTGCAAGCTGCTCGGCGTGACCGAGGTCTGGGCCGTCGGCGGTGCACAGGCCGTAGCCCTGCTCGCTTACGGCGATGAAAACGAGAACCTCGAACCGGTCGACATGGTCACCGGCCCGGGCAATATCTTCGTCACCGCCGCCAAGCGCCTGTGCCGCTCGGTCGTCGGCATCGATGCCGAGGCCGGTCCGACCGAGATTGCCATTCTCGCCGACAACACCGCTGACCCGGTCTCCGTCGCCTACGACCTGATTTCCCAAGCAGAGCACGATGTCATGGCCGCCAGCGTGCTCATCACCGATGACGCTGATTTCGCCGCCACCGTCGACCGCGAGGTCGAAAACCGCTACGAGGTCACCATGAACGCCGACCGCGTCCGTGAGGCGCTCACCGGCACGCAGTCTGGCATCGTGCTTGTCGACGACATGAATATCGGTGTCCAGGTTGCAGATGCTTACGCCGCTGAACACCTGGAGATCCACACCGAAAACGCTGCCGCCGATGCTGAGCGCATTACCAACGCTGGTGCAATCTTCATCGGACGCTTCTCGCCGGTTCCGCTGGGCGATTACTCGGCTGGCTCTAACCACGTGTTGCCGACCTCCGGTACCGCCCGCCACGCCTCTGGCCTGTCCACCCACACCTTCTTGAAGTCGGTCCACATGGTTGACTACGACGAGGCCGCGCTGAAGGAAGTTGCCGACAGCGTGGTCACTTTGGCCAATGAAGAACGACTGCCAGCTCACGGCGAGGCGATTCGCGCCCGTTTTGAGACGCTCCTGGACTCCGAGGACGATGGTGCAGCAAAGGGGAACGACAACTAATGAGCAACCAGTCTGACAAGCAGGCGCAGTCCGACAACCAGGCGCAGCCGTCGGTAGAAAAATTGGCACTGGCAGATTTGCCGCTGCGCGACGAGCTCCGCGGTGAGGAAGCCTACGGTGCCCCGCAGCTCGACGTCGATGTTCGCCTGAACACCAACGAAAACCCGTACCCGCCATCCGATGACCTCATCGCCGACCTGGTCGCGGAAGCGGAGAAGGTAGCCTCTGACCTCAACCGCTACCCAGACCGCGACGCAGTAGCACTGCGCACCGCACTAGCCGACTATGTCACCCGACAGACCGGTGTAGAAGTCACGGTCGACCAGGTGTGGGCCGCCAACGGCTCCAATGAAATTCTCCAGCAGCTGCTGCAGGCATTCGGCGGGCCGGGACGCAGCGCGATGGGCTTTGTCCCCAGCTACTCGATGCACCCAATCCTCTCGTCCGGCACGCAGACGGAGTTCATCGGCATCAATCGCAACCCGGAGACCTTCGACATCGACATGGACAGTGCACTCGCGGCAATTGCCGAGCACCGACCGGATGTCATCTTCATCACCACGCCGAACAACCCGACCGGCAACCTGACCACGCTCGCTGACTTGCGCCGCATTATTGAAGCCGCGCCGGGCATCGTCATCGTCGACGAGGCTTACGCCGAGTTCACTGAGGAGCCGTCGGCGACAACGCTGCTGGCTGAGTTCCCGTCGAAGCTGGTCGTCTCCCGCACGATGAGCAAGGCTTTCGACTTCGCAGGCGGCCGCCTCGGCTACTTTGTCGCCAATCCGGCATTCATTGATGCTGTGATGCTTGTGCGTCTGCCATACCACCTGTCGACGCTGACTCAGGCCGCTGCCACGGTTGCACTTCGCCACTCGGATGCGACGCTGTCGACCGTCGCAAAGCTTGCCGACGAGCGGGACCGCGTCGTCGCCGCCCTGAACAGCTATGGCTACGACGTGATTGACTCGTACTCGAACTTCGTCTTCTTCGGTCGTTTTGCAGATGCCCCGACGGCATGGCAGAGCTTCCTGGACGAGGGGGTACTCATTCGCGATGTTGGCGTGCCCGGTCGTCTGCGTGCCACTATTGGTCTGCCCAGCGAAAATGATGCGCTGCTGGCAGCTGCTAAAAAGTTGGCGGCGACCGCGCTGGCTTGAGCGGACATGCTGCTGGACCAGCCAATTGCGCTGGTAGATCCCCACTACAAGGAGAAATCTGACTTATGCACGCCAGTGATAAGGACCATCTGGAGGCCGAGCGCCCTGAGCGCGTTGGCCGTGTTGAGCGCGCCACCCGCGAATCGAGCATCGTCTGCTCGGTGAATCTCGATGGCACCGGCAAGACCGATATTTCGACAGGTCTGCCGTTCTTCGATCACATGTTGACCGCTTTCGGCTCCCACGGCAGTTTCGATCTGACGGTGCACGCCAACGGCGACACCGAGGTTGATGCGCATCACACGGTGGAGGATACCGGCATTGTGATGGGCCAGGCCTTCGCCCAGGCGTTGGGGGATAAGTCCGGCATTCGCCGCTTCGGTGACTGCTATATCCCGATGGATGAAACCCTGGCGCACGCAGTGGTTGACGTGTCTGGTCGCCCATATTTCGTTGGCACTGGGGAGCCGGAGCAGATGCTGACCGCCGTCATTGGTGGCCACTATGCGACTGTCATCAACGAGCACTTTTTCGAGTCCTTTGCTCTCAACGCCCGCATTGCCCTGCATGTTCGCTGCCTCTATGGCCGCGACCCGCACCACATCACCGAAGCCGAGTACAAGGCCGTTGCCCGCGCGCTGCGCGCGGCTGTCGAGGACGACCCGCGAGTCCACGGTGTGCCGTCGACGAAGGGAACCCTGTAGCAGGCAGTTGTAGTAGTCAGCTGCAGTAGGCGAGTTAGTCGCCACAGTAGGTAACAGTAAAAATCCGCCTTAGCTGGCATTTTAGAGGAAACGATGGTAACAACGTCTGTAGACGTGCTTCTAGCGCAGGTGTCTACCGCATCGACGCTAAGCACTTATTTTTTGTTCATTGTCGCTGGTCTGCTGGTGGGCGGAACATGGTCACTCTATAAGTCCGGATCGAGGGTTGGAACAATTATCCTCGGGCTCTTATCTGTGATTGCGCTCGCCGGCGCGATTTTGTGGTTGATTGGAGTGATGGAGTAAATGGCGTCCCGGGTGATGGACCGCAGGCAGTTAGACGAACTGGACAGCATGTGGAAAGCGCCCGGACTAGTACCTACGCTAGTCGCCGTGATGGCCGCCTTCGGTGGCTGGTCACTCCTCATGCCTGTCATTCCGCAGGCAATTCTTGACGACGGTGGCGGAACCTCACTCGCCGGTGCCTACACCGGTATCTTCATGGCCGCCACCGTCCTCACACAGACGCAGACCCCGCGCATGTGTCGACGTGTTGGCTACGGAATGACCATGCTGATTTCGGGATTGTTCCTGGGCTTGCCGACGATTCTGCACATGTTCGGCACCGATGCTGCTTTGGTACTAATCATTGCGGTTCTCCGCGGTATGGGCTTCGGTGCGTTGACTGTCGCCGAGTCCGCATTGATTGCAGAGCTTGTGCCACTGAAGTTCCTGGGGAAGGCCTCCGGTGCGCTTGGTGTTGCCGTTGGTCTGTCTGAGCTCATCTTCTTGCCGCTGGGTCTCATCATTGCGGACAAGACCGGCTCGTACGTTCCGGTCTATATTTTGGGTGCTGTCATTTCGCTGGTTGGTTCGCTGATGGCACTGTTCATCCCGAAGATTAAGCCGGCGCCAAAGGAAGGCAAGGGCGGCAAGGAAGACGTTGGCGACCCTGTTCCTGGAACTGCCGCGACACAGCCGAGCCCGGTCGAGCACGTTGCTACCTGGAAGCTGGTGGCTATTCCCGCGATTGCAATCAGCACGATTGCTATGGGCTTCGGTGGCATTTCCGCATTCCTCGCGCCGGCGGCTCGCGAAGTAGATGCGGTTTCTGGCGCAATCGTCGCTGGTCTGGCGCTATCGGTTCTCGGCGGCGCGCAGATGGTGTTCCGTTACTTCGCCGGTATCTATGCGGACCGTAAATCCGAGGCTGGCAGGCTGCTAATCCCGGCATTGATTAGCGGTTTTATTGGCCTGCTGATGATGTCTGGCTTGATTCTCTTTGATCTGTCGGCCTGGTTCCTGCTGGTTGCCGCTGTATTCTATGGCGCAGGATTCGGCATCGTTCAGAATGAGGCTCTGCTGCTGATGTTCGCTCGACTGCCACGTGACCGTACCGCTGAGGCCAGTGCTTTCTGGAATATGTCGTTTGACTCTGGCACCGGTATCGGCTCGTTTGTGCTGGGTGCTGTTGCCGCTGCCGCACTTCGTCCATACCCAGCAGTCTTTGCCTTTGCTGCAGCGCTGTTGGCGGTTGGTCTCATCGGGGCCGTGCTTGACCGAATCATCGGAAAGCATCGCGTTGCGGAGTATCAGAACACCCGTGCTACACTGCGCCGTCTGGGCGACGCAGTGAAGCGTCACACGCCAGAGGCCGCTGTGCGTGTTGCCCGCCCCGCTAAGAATGCGGTGACGCGCCTGACGGTGCGAGAGCGCAAGAAGAAGTAGGGTTACGCGACGGCGACGTTCATCTCGGTAAGGAGGGCCCGCAGACGGGTCTCGATATCGTCGATAAGCGACTGCAGCTCATCGTCGGCGAGCTCGTCCGGATCGACGATATCCCATTCCACGTAGCGGTCGCCGGGGACCGCTGGCGTCTCGTCGATGCCCATGAGCACCACCACATCGGCGCGGTGGGAAACGCGGGGCGTAATCGTCTTCTGGGTCAGCAGTGAGGTGTCTACGCCGCGGTCATGAAGGGCCTCGATAACGCGCGGGTTCAAGCCGTCCTCTGGGTTTAGGCCGATGGTGCGGATGAAGACTTCATCCCCGGCCAGGTGGTAAGCCAGGGCAGTGGCAATCTGGCTGCGACCGGAACCGCGGTTATCGGCAAAGAGAATTTCTTGGCGAGGAGCGAAGTCCTTGCAGCCGCTGGCGGCCTTGATGCGTTCGGTGGCCTCGCGTTCGGCGAGAACGGGCAGGAAGTTGGTCACCTTGGCGGAGTCGGTGAGCTCCGCAATGACATCGTCGAGAATGGAATCGATGGTCGCAGCATCGCAGGACGCGCCATAGAGACGGTGAAGATCCTCGCGAACGATGGCAAAAGACTTGTTGAGAACGGATGCGGTAGTCATGGCGTAAGTGCCTCTCTACGAAAGGAATATGGACTACTTAGGAATAAATCAATAACCTAGTTAACCTGTTGTTAACCTTGAGTTTACCAAAGTATTTCGCGATTACATAGCTGTTGGGTAGCTGTTGCACAGCTGTTGTATAGCTTCGCTTTTCCCTGTGCTGGTCAGCTTTCGTGGGGTAAATGGCAAAGGCTGATACTCAGCGCCTTAGAATGGCCAACCATGGAACAAGTCTCACCTTCGACGAAGAGCCCGACCGTCGCCATCCTTGATTACGGCTCCGGTAATTTGCGTTCAGCTGAGCGTGCTGTGGCCACTACCGGTGCTGAAGTTATCGTGACCGCCGACCCGAACATCGTGATGGAGGCCGATGGTCTTCTCGTTCCCGGTGTCGGCGCCTATGCCGCATGCATGGAGGGGCTGCATCGAGTTCAAGGGCCGCGTCTGATTGGCTCTCGGCTCGCAGGTGGGCGACCAGTGATGGGTATCTGCGTCGGTATGCAGGTGCTCTTTGATCGCGGCGTTGAGTACGCCGACGGTATCCACGCGGCTGAGACCGACGCATCCGCAGCTGTCACCGGCACGCCGGGCTGTGGTGAATGGCCAGGCACTGTCGAGCGCCTCGAAGCGTCGATTCTGCCGCACATGGGCTGGAATACGGTCGACGTGCCGGAAGGTTCGAAGATGTTTAAAGGGCTGGAAGATCAGCGCTTCTACTTCGTCCACTCCTATGGAGTGCGCAAGTGGGAGCTCGACACCGATTCGCGCATCGCTCCACCGCTGGTGACCTGGTCCACACATGAATCCGATCGATTCATTGCAGCAATCGAAAATGGTCCGCTGTGGGCCACGCAGTTCCACCCAGAGAAGTCCGGCGAGGCTGGGTTGAAGCTGCTGCAGAACTGGGTGGGCACGCTCTAATCGAGCAGTAGGTAGTATTTGCCCTAACCGCACTACCTGGTAGGTGGCGAAATTTCGCCGCCTAGACCACCTATACTGAGATAACTAGCAACAAGCGTGGGGTCGGAATCGTCACCACGCTCAGAGTCGAAGAGAGTAGAGCCCCCATGAGTTTGACCCTGCTGCCCGCTGTAGACGTAGCCGACGGCCAGGCTGTGCGCCTTGTCCAGGGTGCTGCTGGAACTGAAACTTCCTACGGCGCACCACTGGAAGCGGCCATGAACTGGCAGAACGCAGGCGCTGAGTGGATCCACTTGGTGGATCTCGACGCCGCATTCGGTCGCGGTTCGAACTACGACCTGCTTGCCGACGTCGTGGGCAAGCTCGACGTGAAGGTGGAGCTCTCCGGCGGTATCCGTGACAACGCTTCGCTCGAGGCTGCGCTGGCCACCGGCTGTGCTCGTGTCAACATTGGCACTGCCGCACTGGAGAATCCGGAGTGGTGCCGCGAGGTTATCGCCAACTACGGCGACCGTGTGGCCATTGGCCTGGACGTACTCAACGAAGAGGGGCAGTGGCGCCTGCGTGGCCGCGGTTGGGTCTCCGACGGCGGTGACCTCTGGGAGGTGCTGGAGCGCCTGGATGCTCAGGGGGCATCTCGTTTCGTGGTAACCGATGTTTCCAAGGATGGCACCCTGCAGGGCCCGAATGTGGAACTGTTGCGTGATGTCGCTGCGGCCACCGATGCTCCAATCGTCGCTTCAGGTGGTGTCAGCAGCCTGGACGACATTGCGGCCATCGCCAAGCTGGTCGATGAGGGCGTCGACTCCGCGATTGTCGGCAAGGCACTCTACGCAGGTCGTTTCACCCTGGAAGAAGCCCTGGCAGTAGCCCGCGGCTAAAGACGACACTTTCGTGGCCGGGGCCGGGGAGACGTCGTCAAGCGAAAGCGTCAACGAGGAAACGTCGCCCTGGCTGAGACGGCGGATGAAGGACTTAGAAAAGTATGGATGCCCTGGAACCGCGGGCGATGCTCGCTATTGCTGAAGCGGCGCTCGATGAGGTCGAAGGCCTGTTCACGGAGCACGTGGGCGCAGACCCGGTCGTCATGAAGCCGCGCGGGGATTTCGCGACGGAGACCGACCTGGAAATTGAACGTCGTCTACGCAAGCTCTTGACGCAGTATTCCGGTCTGCCTGTCTATGGCGAGGAATTCGGCGGCAAGGTCCCAGAGGAACACACCGCCTGGGTCATCGATCCGATTGACGGCACCACGAACTATTCCAACGGCTTTCCGCTGTGCGCCATGCTGCTCACACTCATGCATGAGGGGGAGCCGGTGGTCGGCATCACCTCGATGCCGCTGCTGCGCCGCCGTATTACCGCAGCTAAAGGCAGCGGCACCTTTGTCAACGGCCGTCGCGTCAACATCGACGCCGAGGCTGGCCGGCCGGTTTCGATTGCTTTCGGGTCTGTCATAGCGAGTACCGACGGCACATTCCCCCGCAAGTGGCGCCAATTGCTGCTGTCAAAGGTGGGCGAGCGCTATCCGACGATTCGAATTACCGGCTCTGTCGGCGTGGATCTGGGGTCCACCGCGATGGGAGCCTTCGGTGGCACCGTGACTTTCTCACCGCATGTGTGGGATAACGCAGCTGGTGTATTGCAGATTTCCGAAGCTGGAGGCGTCGTCACGGACCTGGCGGGCAAGCCCTGGAGGCATGATTCGGTAGGCGTGCTGGCGGGTACCCGAGATGTCCATGCCACGCTGCGGTCGATTATTGATCAGCTGGGACATCCGGAGACTTTCCGGAGCTAGAACGTGAGCAACATCCGGGAAGGGGGATTTTGTCCCCCACACACTCCGAGCTAATGCCCCGAGCCAAGAACTTTGAGCTAACACTTTGAGCTAACACGAGGAGAACTTAAAAACTATGTCTCTGGCAGTACGCGTGATTCCCTGCCTGGATGTCAACAATGGGCGGGTCGTCAAGGGCGTGAATTTTGAAAACCTCCGTGATGCTGGCGATCCGGTGGAGTTGGCCCGCCGCTACGGTGAGGAGGGCGCGGACGAGCTGACTTTCCTGGACGTCACAGCTTCCAAGGATGGCCGCGGCACCATGCTCGACGTGGTGCGCCGTACCGCAAGTGAGGTCTTCATTCCGCTGACTGTCGGTGGCGGTGTGCGCAGCGTCGAGGACGTCGACCAGCTGCTGCGTGCCGGTGCCGACAAGGTCAGTGTCAATACCGCTGCGATTGCCCGTCCGGAACTACTCAGCGAGCTGTCGCGTCGTTTCGGTGCGCAGTGCGTCGTGCTGTCGGTGGATGCTCGACGCGTACCCGAAGGGGGCACACCGCAGCCGTCGGGCTTTGAGGTCACCACGCACGGCGGTTCACGTTCGGCCGGTATTGACGCCGTCGAGTGGGCACGTCGCGGCGAGGAGCTTGGTGTCGGCGAAATTCTGCTGAACTCCATGGATGGCGACGGCACCAAGGATGGTTTCGACCTGGAGTTGCTGGAGAAGGTCCGCGCTGCCGTCGATGTCCCGGTGATTGCCTCTGGCGGTGCGGGTAAGGCGGAGCATTTCCCGCCAGCCGTGCGTGCCGGTGCCAACGCGGTTTTGGCCGCGTCCATTTTCCACTTCGGCGAGGTCAGCATCGCCGAGGTCAAGGAAGAAATGGCGCGTGAGGGAATCGAGGTACGTCAGTGACAGGTCTAGCCCCAGGCGCTGCAGCGCACGGTGCAGGAGATGATCCGCGGGAGTACACGCTCCCCGAGGACATCGAGAAGATCACCAAGTTCAATGCTGACGGGTTGATTCCCGCCATTGTGCAGGAAGAATCCACTGGTCGCGTGCTTATGATGGCCTGGATGGATTCCCACGCCCTGGCGTACACCATCGCTACCAAGCGCGGCACCTACTGGTCGCGCTCGCGGTCGGAGTACTGGATCAAGGGGCTTACTAGTGGCCATTTCCAGACAGTGACATCGCTGGCGCTGGACTGCGATGGCGATACCGTACTGATGCAGGTGGTGCAGGACGGTGCGGCATGCCACACCGGCTCGCACAGCTGCTTTGACGTGCATCCCGTGTTCGAGGGCTAAGCAGTCCATCTCGGTTGCCGGGGTGGGGTTTTCGTCGTCAAGCACGTGTCCGACCCCAGTGAAGTCCGGGGTTAAGTGATGTGTAATCCGGGGTGCGTGGCACAATAGCGGCTATGACTCGTATCACCATGACCACGCGTGAGCGCTTCCGCGAATTGGCTGCACACCATCGGGTCGTGCCCGTGGTTCGCAAGGTTTTGGCGGACGGCGAAACGGCGCTGTCGGCTTACCGCAAGCTCGCGGCCGATTGTCCCGGCACTTTCTTGCTGGAGTCCTCCGATGTGGGGCAGTCGTGGTCGCGCTGGTCGTTTATCGGTTGCGGCAGTCGCGCCGCACTGACGGTGGATGATGCGGGGGAGGCCACGTGGATTGGCAACGCGCCATCGGGTGCGCCGGAGGGCGGAAATCCGCTGGATGCGCTGCGTCGCACGCTGCAGCTGCTGCACACGGAACTTCCGCTTGCCGACGATGCCTCGGTACCCAAGCTCACCTCTGGTCTCGTTGGCTACTTCGGGCATGACATTGTCCGCTACATCGAGCCGCAGCTGCCGGATACCACTGACAATGATTTGCAGATTCCGGAGCTCATGCAGCTGCTGGTGGAAGATTTGGCTGCTTTTGACCACCACGAGGGTGTGCTGTGGCTGATCTCCAATGCCGTCAACTGGGACGGCTCGGATGAGCGGATTGACCAGGCGTATGACACCGCCTGTGATCGTGTCAATGCGATGGTGGAGCGGCTGTCGGAACCATCTGTTTTGCGACCGGCGGAAGTCAGTTTCCCCGAGCCGGTAATTCGCCGTCAGCGCACTGCCACGGACCACATGGATCGCATTGAGCGCTGTAAGGAGCACATCCGCGCCGGCGATGCGTTCCAGATTGTGCTTTCGCAGCGGTTCGAAATGGACACGCAGGCATCGGCCTTTGATATCTACCGCATTCTGCGGGTTTCCAATCCGTCGCCGTATATGTTCCTGGTCAATGTTCCTACCAAGGACTTCTCCGATACCGCTTTCCAAATTGTCGGTTCCTCCCCGGAATCACTCGTGGCGGTCCAGGGAAGTGAGGTCATCACCAACCCCATTGCCGGCACGCGCCCGCGCGGAGCCACGGTGGAGCAGGACAATGCCCTGGAAGCTGACCTGTTGGCAGACGAGAAGGAAAATAGCGAGCATCTGATGCTCGTCGACCTTGGCCGTAATGACCTCGGACGTGTGTGCCGCCCAGGCAGTGTAGTTGTCCACGACTTCCGTCATATTGAGCGCTACAGTCACGTCATGCACCTGGTGTCTACGGTCACCGGTGAGCTTTCCAGCGACGCCACGGCCGTCGACGCATTTGCGGCGACCTTCCCGGCGGGAACGCTCTCGGGTGCGCCGAAGCCTTCCGCGTTGAGCATCATCGACAAGTTCGAAGACACGCGTCGAGGTGTTTATGGTGGCACTGTTGGATATTTTGACTTCCGGGGAAATACTGACCAGGCAATTGCCATCCGCACAGGTGTGAAGAAGGGGGATATCGTCTACGTTCAGGCCGGTGGCGGAATTGTCAGTGATTCTGACCCGGTGGCTGAGGATGAAGAGACCCGCAACAAGGCCGCGGCTGTGCTGCGAGCTGTCGCGGCAGCTGAGACACTAGTCCCAGCGGAAAGGAGCTAGGTTTTCGATGAAGTCGACAACGATGCTCTCCGGTGGCCTCATCGGTGTGGCCGCGGCGGGAATGTGGTTGTGCAGCCGAAGTGCGTGGCTGACGGTCGATACGGTCGATGATAAGTCCGGTCCGGCGACCACGGATTTGGTGGGTGCAGTCTGGGCTCCAGAGTTGACCTCTATTGCGCTGGCGCTGGTGGCTGCGCTGTTTGCTACTACCATTTTGGGTTCACTGGGGCGCCGCATTGTCGGTGTGCTCGCTGCGCTGCTCGCTATTGCGGCCTCGTGGACGCCGATGACGCTGCTCGCTAGCGGAGAAAACGGTGTGGATTCCCAGCGGGCACTGGATTTGTTGACGTCGGGAAGCGCCTCACAGCGCGCCAGTGATGCGGTGACTGTGGCAGACTGGGCGCAGGTCGCTGCGATTGAAGTGCACGCTATGGGGCCGGCCTTGGCATTGTTGTGTTGTGCATTGGCGCTGGTTGGGGCGGTATTGCTAGTGCGCCGTCCGGGTTCTGTGAAGAAGCAGAAGTCCAGTGCGTATGAGACCCCGGAGGTACGCCGCCAGCGTATTGCCGAGGATCTGGAGGAAGACCCGCAGTCGGGTCGAGTTCTGTGGGATGCTTTGGATGCCGGTGTAGATCCTACGGATCTGGATAAGGAGTAAGGCCGTGGCTAACGTTCTGGACAAGATTATTGAAGGTGTGCGGGAAGATCTCGCTGCTCGGGAAGCCAAGATTTCCTACCGGGAGATCAAGGAGCTCTCGCTAAAGGCACCGTCGCCGATTGATGCCGTGGCGGCACTGGCCAAGCCCGGCGTGCAGGTGATTGCAGAGGTCAAGCGTGCCTCGCCGTCGAAGGGCGAGCTGGCTGACATTCCTTCGCCGGAGGTTTTGGCCGCAGAATACGAGCAGGGTGGTGCTGCGGTTGTTTCCTGCCTGACTGAGCAGCGCCGCTTCCGCGGTTCGCTGGCCGACCTCGACGCCGTGCGCCGCGCGGTGAACATTCCGGTGCTGCGCAAGGACTTCATTGTCACCCCGTACCAGGTTCACGAGGCCCGCGCGCACGGTGCCGACTTGGTACTGCTGATGTGCTCGGCGTTGGATCAGCCGACGCTGGAGTCCCTGCTGGATCGCACCGAATCGCTCGGCATGAATGCTCTGGTTGAGGCACACACCGCCGAAGAGGTTGAGTGTGCCGAGGCCGCTGGCGCCAAGATTCTCGGCATCAACGCCCGAAACCTGAAGACTCTCGACGTGGACCTCACCGTGTACGAACGCCTCGCCCCGATGCTGCCGGACAACGTTGTGAAGGTCGCTGAGTCCGGTGTCAAGGGGCCGGAGGAACTTCGGTACTACGCCTCCCACGGCGCCGACGCGGTGCTGGTGGGCGAGGGGCTGGTCACCGCAGGTAAGCCAGGAGATGCTTGCCGACGTCTCGTTGCCGCCGGTGTCCACCCGACACTGCGCAGCGAATAGTGGTAGTTCGCGGTTGCGATGTAGAAGCCGCATTGCGCCGCGATAGTTGCTTCCTTTGGTAGCGCGGCACACCTGTTGTGCTGGCGCACCACAGTTTCTTAGGCCTTATGCCCCGAGGCAGGTGGGGATAGTCCACAATAGATAACTGTGAGTGACCAAGATTTCAAGAATCATGATGCCCGCGGTGACCGCCTGCCCACGATGGGTGAGGTTATCGCGGAGACAACGAACCACGAGTCAGATGCCATTGGGCACTGGGGTAAGTGGGGCGGCCAGTTCGTGCCGGAGGCGCTGATGGCCGTCATCGGTGAGGTCACCGATGGCTACGCGAAGGCCCGTGTTGACCAGGATTTTCTCGATGAGCTCGACCGACTGCAGCGCACCTATGTCGGCCGCCCCTCACCGTTGTACTACGCGGAGAAGTTTTCCGCCGACATTGGCGCTGACGTCTGGCTCAAGCGAGAGGACCTGAACCACACCGGTAGCCACAAGATTAATAACGTCTTGGGCCAGGTACTGCTGGCTAAGCGCATGGGCAAGAAGAACATCATTGCCGAGACTGGTGCAGGCCAGCATGGTGTCGCAACCGCGACGGCCTGTGCGCTGCTTGGCCTGAACTGCCGTATTTACATGGGTAAGGTCGACGCGATTCGCCAGCGTCTCAACATCGCCCGCATGCGGCTGCTCGGTGCAGAGGTCATCGAAGTCGAGATTGGCTCGAAGACCCTCAAGGACGCGATCAATGAGGCCATGCGCTTCTGGGTCTCCAATGCCGATGACACCTACTACTGCTTCGGTACCGCCGCTGGCCCGCACCCATTCCCAACAATGGTGCGTGACTTCCAGCGCATTATCAGTGCGGAGGCGCGCCAGCAGATTCTCGCCGAGACCGGCTCGCTTCCCGACGCCGTCGTGGCCTGTGTCGGCGGCGGTTCTAATGCAATCGGCGCGTTCCATCACTTCATTGACGATGAATCGGTCCGATTGGTTGGCGCTGAAGCTGGCGGTGACGGTGTTGAGACCGGCCGCCATGCAGCCCCGATTTCAGCTGCCGGTAACCCGGGTGTTTTCCAGGGCTCCTTCGCAGCTCTGATGCAAAACGAGGACGGCCAGATTACAGAGTCCCACTCGATTTCCGCCGGCCTGGATTACCCGGGTGTGGGCCCGGAGCACTCTTACCTGGCCGACATTGAGCGCGCGTCCTACCTGCCGGTAACCGATACTCAGGCAATGCAGGCATTCCAGGATTTGACTCGGATGGAAGGTATCCTGCCCGCTATTGAGTCCGCACATGCGGTCGCTGCAGCTCGTCTTATCAGCGACGACCTGCGTGAAGAGCTGGGGCGTAAGCCACTGATTATTGTCAATGTTTCCGGTCGCGGTGACAAGGATGTCGACACCGCTGCTAAGTGGTTTGATCTGATGGAGGAGTCCTAAATGAGTCTGAGCGACGTCTTTACCAAGGTTCGCGAGGAAAACCGCGCCGCATTCATCGGCTACTACCCAGCGGGATTCCCGACCACAGATAAGTCGATTGAGAACATCAAGGCGATTGTTGACGCCGGTGCCGACATCATCGAGGTCGGCCTGCCTTTCTCTGACCCGATGATGGACGGCCCAACCATTCAGGATGCCGCCAACGTGGCTCTGGATGCGGGCTTCCGCACCCGCGAGATTATGCGCGTGGTTCGTGAAGTCACTGAGCACGGCGGTACCTGTGTGGTCATGAGCTACTGGAACCCAATTCTGCAGTATGGTCCGGAGCGTTTTGCCGAAGATCTGGCCGCCGCCGGTGGTCGTGGCACCATCATCCCGGACCTCATCCCCGAGGAAGCAGGCCAGTGGCAGCGCGCGGCAGAAGCCAATGGCTTGTCCAACATCATGTTGGTAGCCCCGTCTTCGACCAACGAGCGTCTGCAGCTGACCGCCACCGCGTCGACCGGTTTCGTCTATGCCACCAGCCACATGGGTGTCACAGGTGCCCAGGCCAGCGTTGACTCGGCAGCTGGCAAGTTGGTCGCCCGTACACGTGAAGTCACCGACACACCAGTATGCGTTGGCCTCGGTGTCTCCAATGGGGCACAGGCCGCCGAAATTGCCGAGTTCGCAGATGGTGTTATCGTCGGTTCGGCACTGATTAAGGCTGCTATGAAGAGCACCGATGACCTGGTAACGCTCGCCCGCGAACTCGCAGCGGGCGTACGAGGAGAGAGCTAGCGCATCTATGAGTTCCACCCTTGTTCTCGCTGAGACTGCAACCACATATCTGGCCAACATTCCCTCCCCGTCGCAGGGCGTGTGGCAGCTAGGACGGATACCGCTGCGTGGCTACGCGATTTCCATCTTGGTCGGCGTACTCATCGGCATCTACTGGATGCAGCGCCGCTACGCGGCCAGGGGTGGAGATCCGGAGTTGGTTCTCGACATTGCCATCGCAGTCATTCCTGCGGGCATCATCGGTGGCCGTCTCTACCACGTCGCTACCGACTGGGAGAAGTACTTCGGCCCCGGCGCCAATCCTGCCGATGCGCTGAAGATTACCAACGGTGGTCTCGGCATCTGGGGAGCGGTGGCACTCGGTGTGCTAGCTGCGTGGGCGGTAGCAAAATGGCGGAAGGTGCCGTTTGCGCCTGTGCTCGATGCGGCTGCACCCGCCATCATTCTCGGACAGGCCATTGGGCGCCTGGGCAACTGGTTCAACCAGGAACTCTACGGTGGCCCGACGTCACTTCCGTGGGGCCTGGAAATTTACCAACGAGTCGATGAGTTCGGCAGGGTTGCCCCGGTCAGCGGAACGTCGACAGGCGAAGTGCTAGCCGTTGTGCACCCGACGTTCCTCTACGAGATGGTGTGGAACGTCCTCGCCTGCCTGGTTATTGTCTGGGCGGACCGCAAGTTCAAGATGGGCGGCGGGCGAGTCTTTGCGCTCTATGTCGCGGCCTACACGTTGGGGCGCTTCTTCATTGAGCTCATGCGCGTTGACGATGCAACGCTTGTGTTCGGCGTGCGTATCAATAACATCACGTCGCTAGTGGTCTTCCTCTGTGCGGTGATTGCTCTATGGATTCTGCGGGGCAAGAGCCGTGAAACCGCAGAGGAAGTCAGAGGAGAAAGCGACCCTGCTGAAGCCCGCAGTGTTTCCAACTGACGCGTAGCGCAGTAAGCGACTAGGCTAGAGCCCGTGCTTAGACGAACGAAGATTGTATGTACCCTCGGTCCAGCAGTTGCGTCGCTGGAGGGGATTACCGGGCTGGTCAACGCCGGCATGGATGTTGCCCGTCTGAATTTCTCTCACGGTGAGCATGAGGACCACGCTCAGAACTACCGCTGGGTGCGTGAAGCATCCGACACTACCGGACGTGCAGTTGGTATTCTCGCCGACCTGCAGGGACCAAAGATTCGCCTCGGTCGCTTTAAAGAGGACTCGACGTACTGGGCCGACGGCGAGATTGTGCGCATCACCGTTGACGATGTCGAAGGCACACACGACCGCGTCTCCACGACGTACAAGCACCTCGCTGAAGATGCCCGCCCGGGCGACCGCCTGCTTGTCGACGACGGCAAGGTGGGCCTGGAGTGCATCGAGGTAGACGGCAATGACGTGGTGTGTCGCGTTATTGAAGGTGGCCCAGTTTCCAACAACAAGGGTGTTTCCCTGCCGGGCATGAACATCTCGGTGCCGGCCTTGTCGGAAAAGGACATCGCCGACCTGCGCTTTGCCCTCAAACTGGGCGTGGACTTTATTGCGCTGTCCTTTGTCCGCTCGCCTTCCGACGTCGAACTGGTCCATGCAGTCATGGATGAGGTTGGCCGTCGTGTTCCGATTATCGCCAAGCTGGAGAAGCCAGAGGCAATCGAGTCTCTGGAGGCCATTATCCTGGCCTTCGATGCTGTGATGGTCGCCCGTGGTGACCTCGGCGTTGAGGTGCCGCTGGAAGATGTTCCGCTGGTTCAGAAGCGAGCTATTCAGATTGCCCGCGAGAACGCCAAGCCGGTCATTGTGGCGACTCAGATGCTCGACTCCATGATTGCGAACTCCCGCCCGACTCGTGCAGAGGCCTCTGATGTGGCAAACGCCGTGCTCGATGGTGCAGATGCTGTGATGCTCTCGGGCGAGACCTCGATTGGTAAGTACCCGCAGACCACGGTTAAGACCATGGCTCGGATCGTCACTGCTGCTGAGCGCGAAGGTGAAGTTCCTGCGCTGACTCACATGCCGCGTACCAAGCGTGGCGTGATTTCCTACGCAGCTCGCGATATCGGTGAGCGCTTGAACGCCCGCGCTATGGTTGCTTTCACAACATCGGGTGACACCGCTCGTCGTGTGGCTCGCTTGCATTCCCGTCTGCCGCTGCTGGTCTTCACTCCAAACCAGCAGGTTCGGTCGCAACTTGCGTTGACGTGGGGTGCGGAGACCTTCTTGGTGCGCCAGGTTGACTCCACTGATGAGATTATGCAGGTCATTGATGAGCAGCTCATGAGCATGGACAGCTATGACACCGGTGACACGCTCGTTGTTGTTGCTGGTACCCCTCCTGGAAATGAGGGCAACACCAATATGATTCATGTCCATGTTATTGGTGAGGACGCACGCTAACTCTCTCGCACGCGGGAAAAGCCGGTAGCCCTTTTCGGCTTACCGGCTTTTTGCTTGGGCTTATCAAGCTGGGGTGTTTGGCGAGGTTCAACGCCGGCAATCGGCCACGCCGGCAAACGACCCCTACTTCGCCAGGTAGGAGAGAACCGCGGCAGCTGCAGCCGAAGTCGCAGATGCAGCAGTCGGTTCGAAGTCAGGCAGGAAGGTCGGCATGTGGTTCGACGGCACGTCTTCGACCACGCGGTCAGCGGCAACGGCAGCTTCCCACTGATCTCGAGGTGTGACACCAACCGTCCAGTAAACATACGGACAGTTCAGACCGCGCGGGATGTCTGAGAAATCCTCCGATGCGGTCCACGGCACAGCATCAGTGGAGTCTTTGCCGAGCACCGCATCCATGACCGGGCGGATTGTGGCAAACGCCTCCTGATCATTGTCGGTGACTTCGCCGTGATCGGAGTACTCAATCATCGGCTCAACCTCGGTGCCGGAAGCCAGGCATTCGCCACGAACAACACGCTCGATGCCCGCAATGAGCTTGGCGCGCACCTCGTTGGAGTAGTAGCGAATATTCAGCACAATCCGAGCCTGACCGGGGATTGTGTTATTCGAGTTGCCGGACTGCAGCGTGCCGACGGACAGTACTCCAAACTCGTGGGGAGGAATTTCGCGGCCCACAATTCCCTGCAGACGCAGCACGATTGCGGCTGCTAAGTACGTCGGGTCAATGGCGTTGTGAGGCATAGAGCCATGCGCCGAACGGCCGGTCAGAGTGATGCTGATGGTGTCGCAACCTGCGAGTGCTGGGCCAGGCATGGTCATAACCTGACCGGCGGGGCCGGGAACAACATGCTGGCCGAAGCACACATCTGGGGTTGGGATGAGTTCTGCCAGGCCATCGTCAATCATGGCTTGTGCACCGCAGGCCAGTTCCTCGGCGGGCTGGAACAGGGCAATGAAGGTACCCGACCACTCAGTCTTAGTAGCTGCCATCAAGCTGGCCAAACCAAGCCCGGCCGTCATGTGCATGTCATGGCCACAGGCGTGCATGACAGCGGTAGCAGATCCATCGCGGGCAGTACCGGTGGCAGACGAGGCAAAGTCCACACCTGTTTCCTCAGAAACAGGGAGTGCATCGATGTCAGCGCGGAAGAGCACGGTGGGGCCCGGACCATTTTCCATGACGCCAACGAGACCATGGCCACCGATACCCTCATGCACGGTGTAAGTTCCCATCTCGCGGAGAGCACCGGCAAGGTACGCAGCTGTCTTCTCCTCTGCCTGAGACAGCTCCGGGTGCTGGTGCAGATAGCGGTAGATTTCCCACTGCGTGTCCAGCGGCACTCGATGGGTGGCGATGAGGTCGCGAATACGGCTCAGTCGTGCATCACTAAGTCGTGCATCATTGTTGCTCACCTGGATTAAGACTCCTAACTTCTTTCTCTGCTCTGCGCCAGCCTCCTACAGCCGCGTTCCGTCCTCGATGAGGGGATTGTACTTCAGCGAATTCGGCAGGCACTGGCACTCGGTCGCAATGTGAATGCTGTCCGAAATCTTTCCGGTCTCCCGTAAACGGTACAGCTCTGGGACAACGCGGTCGCGCAAATCCCATGGGGAGATGGTGTTCAGATAAATCTTGGTGCCGCCTTCAAATCCGGCCAGGTTCGAGGTGCGCCACTTAATCATCACACGCCAGGGCATTCGGGCATCTAAATCGACCGGCCGATGGTGCCATTCCTCGTTACACGGAATGGTGGGGCCGGCAGCGGCATGGCAGGCGTGAATCAGGTCCGACATCGCATCGATCTCAGCGCGGGTTTGCAGCCACGGTTCGCAGATATCCGACTTCGAGAAAATCTCCAGCGTAGGGTAGCGGTGTCCGAATCCAGCGAAGGCTACCGCGTGCTCATTTTCCGCGATAATCAGATTGTGGCGCGCCGCATAGTCCACTGCGAACTCGTTGTAGATATTCGGGTTCTTGCGCACCGCCTGCACTTCGCGCTTGAGCTGCTCGCCGTGCTCATCAATCGCTACAAGTTGCTTGTGCAGATGGTCGAAGCTGGCACCGGCCGGCTTCAGCCAGTTTTGGAAAGCGGCCACATAGCGCACGTAGCGGTTGCGTCGGTACAGGTCAGCAATCGACTCGACGGTGAACGCAATGAGTGCGCGGTGCTCGGCGACGGTCAGCGTGCCAGAAGAAGCTAGCTGGTTGTCGTGCGTGGCACCGTCAACAAAGTGGCGACGGGCAACAATCACATCGTGGCCGCCAGCGAAATAGCTTGGGGCTCGGCGCAGCAATTCCTCGTCGGAAAGCGCGCTGATTTCCTCTTCGCTGCGTCCGGCGGCGCGGTAGCGCGTGCGGATGATATTGAGCACGTGCTCGCGGCCCTTCGAATCGTCGAGGTAGGCCTCCATGCGCTGCTGAGTCTCACGGTCAGGCTCGAAGCCGTAGTTTTCCGCCCAGTAGTCATAGGAGACGATTTCGAACAGGTTGGGTACGCGACGGAACTCGGCAGTGGTGTCGAAGAGCTGGTCGGGCAGTACTCCTGTCAGTGTGCTGTAGCCGCCGAACACTGATTCGTCGATGACCACGCGGGCTTTCTCCGGCGGGGTTTGTAGCAGATTGTTCCAGCCGAAGGAGTCGCGGGAACCGAAATCCTCCTCGGTCAGCGGCTGCGGATCCGGGTGCTTGATTCCCAGCGGCCGATTGCCTCGACCAGGGACGGTCCACACCTGGGTACCGGAAAAAGGATTGACTTGCTTCACCGTGCCGTCGGCAAGCGTGATGAGGGGATTGCTGAATGCCTGCATAAAACCAACACTACGTCGTTAGCGTGTACAGGCGCGCGCCGATTCCACGGCAGGTGCTTGACGACGGTGGCTATTGTCAGTCCGCCCCGCGTGGCTTAGCCTGTGGAGTTATGTCGAAAATTGTTTTTCACTGCCTTGTGAAACCAGCCGAATCGGAGACGCTGGCCGAGGCATTTCGTGCCAAGTTGAGTGAGTTCGACCGCGCCGGGCGGATTAGTGATGTGGATGTCGCAGTGGCAGCGGCGGACACCGACGCGCAGTTGGTGGAGCAGTGGGAGCGCGAGAACCCGAAGGAACCGCTCGGGGATAGGAAGGTATTCCGCTATCTTTTGAGCTTTGAGCAGCACGGTGGTTCGCTCAATGAACTCGCTATGGACCTGTCTGAGCTACTGACTCCGCGTGCAGAATTGCCCCCGGACCCGGTGCTGCGAGAGTTTGACGAAATGCTCGAATCTGTTGCGACGTATCCCTGGAATGTTGCCGTATTTAGGTAATTTCCTACCTAATCGGTGAAAAGTGTAAGACTCCACAGAGCCGGTGATTGGCTTGGCCAGCGGGTGTAGCGCGTAACACTGCGAGTTTTGCCAGCAATATGCCGTTGTATAATTATGTCCGCTTCAATATCAACAGTTGCCCAGTCCTTGTGCACACAACCTGTGCCACCGAGTTACAGCAGCCGAGAAGTGGTTTACAACCGCGGACGGTTTGCTCTTCGTGGGCGCCATAATGGTTTCGCAGAGAGGTTTATTTTGAATATCGAGCAGAAGGTTTCGGGACTCTATGACCAGATTCTTACCCGAAACGCCGGTGAGCCGGAGTTCCACCAGGCAGTGGCAGAAGTTCTGGAGTCGCTGAAGGTCGTCCTGGAAAAGGACCCGCACTACGGTGACTTCGGCTTGGTTCAGCGTCTGTGTGAGCCGGAGCGCCAGATTATTTTCCGCGTGCCATGGGTCGACGACCAGGGTCAGGTCCAGGTCAACCGCGGCTTCCGCGTTCAGTTCAACTCTGTGCTGGGTCCGTACAAGGGCGGTCTGCGCTTCCACCCGAGCGTGAACCTCGGCATTATTAAGTTCCTGGGCTTCGAGCAGATTTTCAAGAACTCCCTGACCGGCCTGCCGATTGGCGGCGGCAAGGGCGGCTCCGACTTTGACCCGAAGGGCAAGTCCGAGCTGGAGATCATGCGCTTCTGCCAGTCATTCATGACTGAGCTGCACCGCCACATCGGCGAGTACCGCGATGTCCCAGCCGGTGACATCGGCGTCGGCGGCCGCGAGATCGGCT
>NZ_CAMQAZ010000018.1 GCF_946998835.1 uncultured Corynebacterium sp.
AGGGGTTCGATTCCCCTTAGCTCCACAAAAATATCCCAGGTCACATCGCCGTGACCTGGGATTTTCGCATCAGCCCATCATCGCGTTACGCATCCGCCCATTATCGCACTGGGGGCATCGAAAGAATACGCGCCAAAAGCTAGCCGCCAGCAATTACCTGCGGTATTCCACCCGCGTATAGGACACGCGAATCCGAGTAGTGATGCGCTGACGGAGATCCTCAGGAGCGGGTTGCTGACAGCACCGGCGCAGCAACCGTCGTATAGCCTGCTCGGAGCCAAATTCTTCCAAGCACTGCGGACACTTGTGAATGTGTTCCTCGAGAAAGCGGCGCTCCTCCGGATCGCATTCGCCATCTAAAAATGCGTGCAGGCGCGAGTGGACGTCCTGACAGAAAGCATCTTCACAGGCGTGTCCGCGCTCTGGCATCTGCTCCATATCTTGGCTCGACTCTCGGCTCATCGCGGAGAATCTCCCTTCTCTTCTTTCAAGAATCCACGTTCCACAGCTACGTTGTGCAACGCGTCTCGGAGCTGTTTTCTTCCACGGTGCAACCGGCTCATCACAGTTCCGATGGGAGTATCCATGATTTCGGCGATTTCCTTGTAGGGCAATCCCTCGACATCGGCGTAGTAGACCACCATCCGATAGTCCTCTTTAAGGCTCATCAAGGCGTCGCGAATTTCCTCGTCAGGAAGCTTTTCCAGAGCCTCTACCTCAGCAGAGCGCAGCCCCATCGAAGTGTGCGACGCGGTTTCCGCAATCTGCGAATCCGTGATGTCATCGGTGGCGTACTCGGCGGGACGGCGCTGCGCCTTGCGATAGTTATTGATGTACGCATTCGTCAAGATGCGGTACATCCACGCCTTCAGATTCGTGCCCGGCTTATAAGAGCGGAAACCCTGAAAAGCCTTGATGTAAGTCTCCTGCACCAGGTCCTCGGCATCGGCGGGGTTGCGAGTCATCCGCAGTGCCGCCCCATAGAGCTGGTCCAAAAGCGGCATGGCATCACGCTCAAAGCGCTGCGCAAGCTCTTCATCCGACTCATCAGTCCGGACGGCCGATGTTCCTGTCTGATCACCTGACATGCTACTCATCCTAAAACATCCTCACTTCGGACTCGGCCACACCCCACATAACCAGGCGATTCGCTGCGACGCTAAACCCGTGTGCAACGATAGAAACCATGTCGAAGAAGTCTGCCAAGAAATCCGCTGCCGCCACCCCGGCCATTGCCTTCTGCCAGAACGCGGGAATCGACTTCCACGTCCACCAATTCCCCCACGGCAGCGACAACTTCGGCGAAGAGGCCGCCTCCTGGCTGCTCGAGCACCTCGGAGTAGAACCCGAACGCATCTTCAAAACACTCATCATTGAGCTATCCGGCAAACGCACTGGGCTGGGCATCGCCGTCGTCCCCGCCACCGGAATGCTCAATCTCAAGGCCGCCGCGGCAGCTCTCGGCGCTTCCAAAGCCGCCATGGCCGACCCCCATGATGCGTCACTCGCCACCGGCTACATCCCCGGAGGGATCTCACCGCTCGGAGGTCGCCGCAAACTCCCCACAGTCATCGATGAAACAGCCACCCTCGCCGACACTGTGTTTGTTTCCGGTGGTCGCCGCGGATGGGACATCGAACTGTCCCCCACCGATCTGATTTCGCTTTGCGACGCCACGGTCGCCGACATCGCCCGCTAACCCCGCGGCTACTCCGGTAACCTGCAACCTGCTCCTACTAAAAACTAGTCCCCACCAGCCCTAAACCCAGCACTAAAACAGCTCCTCGTTTTGGCCGGGCACTGCACCATCGGGCGCATCCAGCAGCTGCGGTCCCTCAATCGCGACATTGCCAACAGCGCGGTTGACCGGGCGGATTGTCAGATTGTCCACTACCTCCGCGCTAGTCATGCCAACGTCTCCATTAGCTGCCCAGGCCGAGAAATCCAGCCAGTCGCTGACTTCGTCGTCGGCAAGCACGCGCGGCATGCGGTGATGCAGGTCCCCGAGCTTTCCCACGGCATCGGTGGTGAGAATCGTGGCCGAGACGATGTCTCCCCATCGCGCCCACAGGCCTGCGACGGTGAAATGCGGCGCGTCCTCACCGAAGCTGACGAAGTAGGGTTGGCGGTCTTTCCACTCGTACCAACCATTCATGGGGATTGCGCAGGGCAGGCCGTCCCGGAAAGTCGGCTTGGACTGCCACGTTTCCGCGCGAGCGTTGAAGAATGGTGTCGTTGGAGTTTCACGGGCCCACTGAGGAATCAAACCCCAGCGCACGGTGGCTGCAATGGTACCTGTGCGGCCGGGATGTTCGCGGGCAAGTGCCACAATCGGCATGGTCGGGCCGATGTTATAGCGGGCGGTGGGCAACGGACCGTCGGCACGCACGGGTGCCAAACCGGGGATATCAGCGACGGTGCTGAGCAGTTCCTCAGCGACTGTGAAATTGACGAAACGACCACACATACCAACTGATTGTGCCGGTAGCTCCCCCTCTAGTCGAGGTCTGAAGCGGAAGTGTTCCATAATTGGTTATGTGTGTTCCCAAAATCAGAATTGGTCCGCCCCTACTGTAAGTGTCGACGGTGCCGAATCCGGTCGACGGCCCTTTAGCGCCACGGTGCAGATTGCCGGCTCGAAGTCGATTACGAACCGTGCACTTGTCATTGCGGCGCTGTCCTCGACACCATCGGTTATCCATGGTGCGCTGCGCTCTCGCGATACCGATCTTATGATTCGCGCACTGCAGGCCCTGGGAACTGACATTATTTCCGACTCGACATACTCGGGTGCCCCGAACCACACGCTGCGCGTCACCCCGCGCATGCTCCGCGGTGGTGTCGTGGAATGTGGTCTGGCAGGTACGGTCATGCGCTTCGTGCCTCCGATTGCTGCTCTGGCGCAGGGCTCGGTGTTCTTCGAAGGCGATACAGAGGCCAAGGCTCGCCCGATGTCAGCTGTGCTGGATGCGCTGCGCAGCCTCGGTGTGAGTATCTCTGGCAACGGCCTTCCTTTCACGGTCAATCCGCAGGGGCCGAACCAGGGCAATCGCCTGGGCGACTCGGTCCAGGAGCAGGACCTGCCGGATATCGGCGGCGAGGTGGAGATTGATGCTTCGGCGTCGAGCCAGTTCGTCTCAGGTCTGCTGCTGTCGGCTCCGCGCTATGGCCGTGGCCTGGTGCTGCGCCCGACCGGTGAGATTCCGTCGCGCCCACACATCGACATGACGCTGGATATGCTCCGTGAGGCCGGTGTGCAGGTCGACGAGACTACGGAGGAGACTCCCGAGGGTTCGCGCACAACGTTCACCATTCACCCCACCGAAATGATGGGGCTCACCTGGCAGGTCGAGCCCGACCTGTCCAACGCCGCCGCCTTCCTGGCCGCTGCGGCTGTCACTGGTGGCAGCGTCACTGTGCCCGACTGGCCGGAGCACACCACGCAGCCTGGCGACCGCATCCGCGACATCCTCACCGCCATGGGCGCTACCGTGACGTTCAACCGTCACGAGGGTGGCCGTACCAGCCTCACCGTCGTGGGCCCGAAGCCGTCGGAGCTGCGTGGAATCACGATGGACATGTCCGAGATTGGCGAGCTGACCCCAACAGTCGCCGCCATTGCAGCGCTCGCCACCACGCGCACCGAGCTGACGGGCATCGCACACCTACGCGGTCACGAAACCAACCGTCTCGCCGCGCTCACCACGGAAATCAACCGCCTCGGCGGGCGCGCCACCGAGCTTGACGACGGCATTGCGATTGACCCCGTCCCACTCCACGGTGGCCTCTGGCACAGCTACGCTGACCACCGCATGGCCACTGCCGGTGCCATCATTGGCCTGCGCACGGAGGGCGTGGAAGTCGAGAATATCGCTACCACCGCCAAGACCATGCCCGGCTTCGACCTGCGCTGGCTGGAGATGCTCAGTCTGGCCTCCCCCACCCCAAGCTCGTTGGAGAAGTCGGTCGAGGCTCGACTCGACGGCATGGAGGAAGAAACCGAGGCAGGTAAATAGCAGTGGCAGCACGCAGGCGTGGACGGCAATGGGACGAGTCCGATGTACGTATCCGCCCCGGTAGAGGGTCGCGGCCGCGGACGAAGGATCGCCCCAGCCACGCCGATGCCCGCTGGGGCATGGTGGTGACCAAGGACCGTGGCCGTTGGGGTGTAGTCCTCGATGAGAATCCGGATGTTGTTGTGACCTGCATGCGCGCCCGCGAGCTGGGCCGCACCAATATTGTTGTCGGCGACCGCGTTGGTGTCGTAGGTGATGTCAGTGGCCGCAAGGGGACGCTGGCTCGCATCGTTAAGCTAGCGGAGCGCAGCACAGTTTTGCGTCGCACTGCCGATGACAACGACCCGTATGAGCGCATTGTCGTCGCCAATGCCAGCCTGCTGCTCATTGTGTGTGCTGTCGCCGATCCTGAGCCCCGCACCGGTTTTGTGGAACGCGCGCTGGTGGCTGCCTATGCCGGCGGTGTCCGCCCGGTGCTCTGCCTGACTAAGTCGGATCTTGCCGATCCGCAGGAGTTTGCCGGGGAGTTCTCCGCGCTGGGAGTGGATGTCGTTGTCTGCGGTATCAATGATGACCTGGCTCCCCTGCTAGAGCTCATCGATGTTCCAGGACGCGTCACCGCTTTGGTTGGGCATTCCGGTGTGGGTAAATCCACCCTCGTCAACCGGATTGTTCCCGAAGCCAACCGGGAGACCGGAGAAGTCAGTGGCGTGGGTAAGGGCCGCCATACCTCCACGCAGTCGGTGGCGCTGGTGTTGCCGTCGCAAAGCGCTGACGATGCGGCATCGTGGATTATTGACACTCCAGGCATTCGTTCCTTTGGGCTGGCTCATGTGACGCCAGAGACGCTGCTGGCGGCATTTCCAGATATCCAGGCGGCGACGGACGAGTGCCCGCGTGGCTGCACGCATTTGGGGCCGCCTGCGGATCCGGAGTGTGCCCTCGACAAGCTGGAGGGAGTTCAGCAGCGTCGAGCGATGGCTGTGCGTCGCCTGTTGAATGCCATCGGCGACAACGAGGACTGGGAGCTGGACATTGAAAGAGACTAGCCACACCGATTCGGCGGAGACATCCTCTGAAACCTCAGCAAACTCTGAACCGGTGAAGGATACCACCGGCCTCTACCCGCCTCCCGGCAGCTGGATTCGACTGTGCATCTACACGCTGATTGTCGGACTTGCTACGGGACTCGGAGCCGCCGGCCTCGCGCTGATTATGCACGGCATCGAGTACGCGGTGTACGGGCAGCACGAGGGTGACGTTGCCGTCGTAACCGATGGCACCACTGGCCTCCAGCGCTTTGTTGGAATTGTGTTGGCGGGACTGATTGCGGGACCGATGTGGGCGGCGCTGCGCACAAAGGCCAAGCCCATTGAGAGCGTTGAGGCGGGCATGAACGGTCGTCCCATGCCGGTGTGGTCAACCCTTATCAATGTGTTTTTGCAGATGGGAACTGTGGCCGCAGGCGCATCGATGGGACGCGAGAATGCCCCACGCGAGCTCGGTGCGATGGTGGCCTCGCAGATGTCACATCGGCTGCACATCGATCCGCTGCACCGCCGTATTTTGGTGGCAGCGGCGGCCGGTGCTGGCCTCGGCGCGATTTATCACATCCCGCTGGCTGGGGCGATTTTCTCCTTGGAAATTCTGCTGGGATCGCTGAGTATTACTGCGGTGATGGTGGTGCTGGCGTGTTCGGCGATTGCCACAGTGACCTCGGGCATTGTGGTCGGGAGTAGCCCGCTCTACAGCCCGATTAATCTCTCAGACGGCTGGGGCAACCTCGGCGCGGCACTGCTCCTCGGCGTTGTCTGTGGTGCCATTGGCTACGCGTTTCGCATTGTCTCCTCGCGAGTGATGGACAAGGCACCAACCGGCTGGCATTCCGCCTGGGCTATCCCCCTCGCGTTCACGCTAGTTGGCGTGATCTCGCTGTGGATTCCAGAAGTGTTGGGCAACGGCCGCATCGCTGCAACCACAGTTCTTATGGACCGTCCACTGCTAGGGTTCGCGGTCATGCTGCTGATTGCCAAAACCGTCGCAGTGCTGGTGACCTTCCGCTCCGGCGCCGTCGGTGGCCTGCTAACTCCCGGCTTTGCCCTCGGCGCACTCAGTGGCTTCATCATCGGCTGCTTCGTGCAACCGTTGATGCCCTCAATTCCACTCAGTGACTTCGCGATTCTCGGTGCCGCGGCATTCCTGTCGGCCTCCATGGCAGCTCCGCTGTTCGCATTGATTGTCACTGTGGAATTCACAGGCCAAAACTCCTCGGCTTACCTGGCGCTCTTCCTCGCTGCGGCCACGGCGACACTGACCGTGACCGTGATCCGTGCGTGGTTGCAGCTACCGCACAAGCAGTCGATGCCATGGAACCGTAAGCCTGCGGTCGCGACGGCTATTCGCAAGCGGGTCGACGGCTAACCACGCGCGGCAGAGTGCGTCGAGCGACCGGTGTAGGCCCGAACAATATCGCGGACACCGGGACGAAGACGGCGGAGCATTCGCAGCCCCGTCGCTAAGCCCTTACGCGGCGTGGAACCTGACTGAAGCACCGCTTCCACCTGCGGGTTCTTCGCAAATGCCGCCTCGGACCGCACCTCCGGAGCGTTGTCCGGATCAGCCATCAAGAAACGGTCCGGCAAGGACAACTTCAGCAGCGTGCGCTGCACCTGGAAGAACTGCTTCGGGAACGAGCCTGTGTTGTACGGCAAATCGTACTCCCGGCAAATCTGCTGAACCTGCTTTGAAATCTGCGCAAGGCGGTTGGATGGCATATCCGGGTAGAGGTGATGCTCGATTTGGTAATTCAGGTTTCCAGAGAGCACCGACAGCGCCAGCCCACCGTGGAAATTCGCCGAGCCCAGCATTTGGCGCAAGTACCACTCATTCTTGTCTTCGGTGTTGTACTGCTCCTTAGTGAAAGTCTCTGCATCATCCGGGAAGTGACCGCAGAAGATGACTGCGTAGGCCCACAGATTGCGGGCGAGGTTGGCCATCATGTTCGCAAATGCCACCTCTCGGTAGCGCGGACCCGCCATCGCAGGGAACAGAACATAGTCCTTGAGCACCTGGCGCCCTGACTTATTCACGACCTCCATAAGCTGTGGTCGAGCCTCTTCCCAGGTTTTCTTGCCTGCGAACACGCGGCCGAGCTCAACGTCGTAGAAGGCCACCGCCCATTGGAAGAGGCTGGCCAAGACCACATTCGACACTGGCTGCAGCAGCGTCGAGGGCTTCCAATGGCGATCTCGAGTCACGCGCAAAATGCCGTATCCTACATCGTTGTCCATGCCGAGGACATTGGTGTACTTGTGGTGGACGAAGTTATGGGAGTGCTTCCACCCGCTGGACGGACAGGAGTTATCCCATTCCCAGGTAGAAGAGTGAATTTCGGGGTCGTTCATCCAGTCCCACTGACCGTGCATGGTGTTATGACCGATTTCGAGGTTCTCTAGAATCTTCGCCAACCCCAGCGCAGAAGCACCGGCCCACTTGAAGCCCCAGTGCGCAGTGTTCTTCCACGACTTGGGCAATAGCCCCAACTTGTTCAATGCCATACCTGCGGTTGGCACCATCAGCAGACCTCGGCCGGTCACTTCAAGAGTGCGCTGAATGCGGATAAGCGTACGGATGTAGCGCGCATCCTTCTGCCCCAGCGAATCGCGGTGTTGCTTTTCAATCTCCGCAAACCGACGCCCAATCTCCGCGACGTCTTCTTCACTTAAGTGGGCGTAGGATGCGATATCGGAAATGGCCATAGGAAGAGTCCAGACTCCTTGAGGTAGTTTCTCCTGGTTAAGGCAGGTTTAAAGTAGGTGCGGGGTGAATTTACAGCTCTATGCTCGCGTGCCCTGCTGGCGCGCAGACACACGTTCGGACGCGCTCTCCTGCCGCAAACGTCGCGCCCGTGCGGATGTCCCGCGCCGCGCCGTCGGAAAGTTGCTGCACGCACGTCGCGCAAATTCCCATCCGGCAGCCGTACGGCAGGTCAACCCCGATGCTCTCGGCTGCTTCCAGAATGGTGGTTGCCCCATCCACGTCGGTATCACCGCGGCTGCCGAAACTCACCGTGCCGCCGACTTCTCCCGCCGCGGTTCGGTCGACGGTGAAACGTTCCGTTCGCAGTCCTGGGAAGTCCCGCTCGAGGGTTTTCAACAGCTCAACCGGGCCACATGCATAGGCGCTTGACGACGACGCCAGCGCCCCAAAATCCGCAATGATGTCGGTGACTGCAGCAGCGTCAATCCGCGGTTGCGTCTCCGTATTGCGTGTATGCAGGCGATACTTCAGCGGATTGCGGGCACTGCTCTGCTCTAGCTCGCGCAGTTCGTTGACAAACACAGCTTCTTCCTCACCGCGGTAGGAATGAATGTGCTCAACTTCCACTGCGGCGTTACGGGCGACAAGATCGCGCAGCATGGACATCACCGGGGTTACGCCAGAGCCCGCGGTAACAAACGCAATGCGCGTTGGAAGTGGTTCCGTGAGGTAGAAATCTCCTGCTGGGGCGGCCAGTCGGACAACCGTGCCCGGCTTAACATTGGCGACAAGGTGCTGTGACACGTAACCGTCATTGAGAGCACGAATGTTGATAGTCAACAGCCCGTCGTGAGGCTGTGGCGCATTCGTCAGCGAGTAGGAGCGCCACAGGAATTTTCCGCTGACCTCAACACCGAGTCCAATGAACTGGCCGGGTTTGAAATCCGTGGGCATCCCCCATCCCGGCCGGATTACCAACTCTGCCGAAGTGGGGGATGTGGGATTAATTGCCTGGATCTGCCCGCGCAGCTCGCGGCTCGACCACAGCGGATTAAGCAAGTGCGTGTAGTCATCGGGCAAAAGTGGCGTGGATAAATGCTTAAACACTTGGGTAACCCTAGTCTTAATTCCCATTTCCTAACCCCTTTTGACAGCCGGAGACAAGCGAGAGATAACACCGTTTATCTGTAGGTATACCTTGGAGCGATATAATGTTACCCACCCGTAAGTTACTTAGACGTAGACTACGGAGCGGTAAGTTATTGGTCAAGAGAAGCAAATGATTTTGACACAAATAGCAGAATTGTCATCACCCCCGCCCGCTCGTGTAACACCCCTTTGACGTGGAAATTAGCCGAACAAAATAATTTCTCTCCACATACCCCCGCAGCAAAATCACTTTTGGGCCAAAAATAGGGTTTTCTAGACAAAAAGAGTGTCTGATTCAAGGTGTTTAGGCAGACCCAGAGAACACCAACGCTGTCCCAACTGATTACCAACACAGCCCAAGAACCCAGAAAGACCCCATAGCAATCAGGAAAGGAACCATGAAATAACAAAATTCGGGCTGCAAATGTGAAACTGTGGGAGTTTATAGCACTTTCAAGCCATTTTTCGGACAATTTTGGCTATAAACGCAGTCAGTAACTCGCATGGCCCGCCGCCGCCAGCCATAACCGCGGTCACTAACTTGCATGAGAGGTAAAAAACAAAAGGTGCCCAGCCGGCGACACGCCGAGCGGACACACTTCTTGCTAGGTAGTCCCTACTTAACCCCGCAAAGCATCCTTTTCTACGATGCTACGCACCCGGTTACCCGGATTTCTTACAGCAGATCCACCACCATGCCAAGTTCGGCCACGTCGTACCAGGCCAGCGGAATCTCCAATGCATCACCAACGGTCAGCTCCGCGTCTTCGTCGCCGAGATCCGCCTTATCGACGGCATCAATTGCGGCCTCAACCTTGTCTTCCGCCTCTTCCACATCAATGTGGAGCGCTGCGACGTCGGCAAGCGAAATCGGGCCGCCGACCTTGACCACGGCATCCCCCATATCCGACTGCGGCTCGGCCTCAATATCAACAGAAATGACTACACGACGATGCGGGAACTTCCCCTCTGCAGCGTCGAGCAGGCGGAGCGATGCACGCGCTGCCTCATCGAAGGCAATGTCCGCCAGTTCCTCATCATCGCCCTCAGTAAAGAAATCTCGGAGCTCCTCGGTAACGGCAAAGCCCCAACCACCGCGGGCGTGGAAGAGCTCATCCTCCTTCAGCGCCTCAAGCATAGAGAAAGTCGCTGGAATATAGACGCGCATTAAAACTCGCCCTCGAGTCCCAGCAAGCCGGCAATCTCAACCACTGCGCGGTCAAACTGCTGGTAGAAGACTCCCACCATACCGTTAGAGACTGCAGCATGAATGTTCTCAATCGAGTCATCCACCAGCACACAGTCACGTGCCGGCAGCTCAATTGCCGCAGCCGCTGCGTTAAAAGCTTCTGCAGAAGGCTTCTCGTGGCCAATTTCACCAGAGAGCACAACGGCGTCTACCAAGCCCTCGTCTTCGAGCTTGCGAATCGGATCCGCCGACGGTCCACCCGGGTCATTCGACAGGACTGCCAGGCCGACGCCATTTGCACGCGCTTCTACCAGCAAATTACGCCAACGTGCCTGGTCTTCATCCGTGCCGTCAAGGACACCACAGTAATCGATAATCATTCCGCGCATGGCCAGTAGTTTATCGCATGCCCTGCGAGTGTGCTGTTTTAGCTGGTCACAGATGCTTACGATGGTTTCCGAAGATACCGAAGAACACCGCCGCTTACTATGTCTCGCAGCCTTATGCGGGACGCTTGCGGGATGCCTACGGGATGCCTGCGGCGACAGCGCCTGTCGGCAGGCTACCTGCCAGTGCATCAACAGGCACCAAGCGCCTTCGGTCACCTTGTCTTTCCCCAATTCCCCCCCCTGCTAGCCACAAATCCTCTTCCCCAGGCTGCACGCCTACAGCACTTGTAGGAAAATAACCCTCAAGCAAGGGGGAACTTGCACATGTGGCCAATGGGAAGTTTTTAGGGGGATTAATCCATGGCAGCAACATCTCAGACGGCAGCAACGGCTCAGGCAGTAGCAACAGCTCAAGCAGTAGCTCAAAAGTCAATGCCCTTCGCACTGCCGAAAGTCGCTGAGGACCGATACCACGGTAAGGAATTCATCGAACCAGCTTCGGGTTTTTCGCTCCTGCATACAATGCACATTGGCAAGTCGGCTAATGACGCAGTCTCTCAAGCCTCGACGGTGCCAACCCCTTTGGTCGGGAACGCCACCAGCTCTGATACCACCGCTCTGACGGCCCCAACAGCCACCACCACACCCCAGGCACCTGCCGCGCAAGTTTGCCCGCCTGCGGCTTCCAGCTCTAATCAATCGACGGCCCGGCCAAGTTCGGATAAGTCGCCACAGGCACCGCACGTCGTCCAGCACTGCGAGAACCAGCTTCGCCACGAGCTCGGCACGACCACTCGCCGGGTCTTCGACATCATTGCGGGCAGAAGACGCGTCAATGACCTTCGTCGTATCAACATTGACCCTGTTATTCACGCAGCAATTCTTACGTTGTCGAAGAATTCTGGCCTCAAAGGCGTTGCGTTGCAATCCTTCCACGCCAGCGCTTCAGCCGACGGCAAGAAAGTGGAGTTCCTAGGTAGCTGCCGCGTTGGCCAGCGCGTTCGCGCCTTCACCGGCACATTTCGCCGCGGAACAGCAAAAACGCGGCCATGGGTCATGACCGCGTTTCGTGTGCTTTAGTGCTTAGCGACGGCGCTTGCGAGCCGCCTTTCGACGCTGAGCTCGGTTGCCCTCAGCTTCCTGATTCACACGCTGCTGTTCTGCACTGCCGTCCTCACTTGGGCCGGAGTACGTCATCTGCTGATTCTGTTCAGTGGATTCCGTCGGCAGCGATGGCGCCTGAGCTTCCTGCTCCTCGGAATTCTCCAAAGCTGGCATGACCTGCTTACGAATCAGGAACAGCTGGCGAACCGACTCTTCCTTGATGCCGTCCATCATCGCGGTGAACATGTCATAGCCCTCGCGCTGGTACTCCACTAGCGGATCAGCCTGGGCCATGGCGCGCAGGCCGATGCCCTCCTTGAGGTAGTCCATCTCGTAGAGGTGCTCACGCCACTTTTGGTCCATGACATTCAAGATGGTGAAGCGCTCAATATTGCGCATCTGCTCGTCGCCGCCGATTGCGGCAACCGCGTCCTCAAGCTGGTCATAGCTGGCCGAGACGTCCATGTGCAACGCCTTGGACAGCTCATCGGCCGAGAGATCACCCGGAGTACCGAAGTCAGAGCCATCGATGAGCTCCTGTGCGGTAAACGTCGGACCGTAGAGCTGCTCGAGAGCATTCCACAACTCGTCGAGGTCCCAGTCCTCCACATAGCCGTCAGCTGTAGCACCGTTGACGTAGGCATCGACGACATCGTCCTGCATGTCACGAACCTGAGCCTTCAAATCCTCGCCTTCGAGGATGCGACGGCGCTCAACGTAAATTACCTTACGCTGCTGGTTCATAACCTCGTCGTACTTCAGAACGTTCTTACGAATCTCAAAGTTCTGGCTCTCCACCTGCGCCTGAACACTCTTAATGGAGTTGGAGACAACCTTGGAGTCAATCGGCACGTCATCCGGAACGTTCAACGTGTTCATCAGTGCTTCCATGCGCTGACCGTTGAAGCGAACCATTAGGTCATCGCGCATGGACAGGTAGAAACGAGTGACGCCCGGGTCACCCTGACGACCAGTACGGCCACGCAGCTGGTTGTCAATACGACGCGACTCATGTCGCTCGGTGCCCAGCACATAGAGACCGCCGGCCTCACGTACCTTGTCAGCCTCTTCCTTCGACTGCTGGCGAGCACGCTCAATCTCAGCGTCCCACGCCTCTTCGTACTCTTCCGGAGTTTCCACCGGATCCAATCCGCGGGCACGCAAATTCAGGTCGGCGATGATGTCCGGGTTACCGCCCAAAACGATGTCAGTACCGCGACCGGCCATGTTCGTCGCCACAGTAACGCCACCGAGGCGGCCTGCCACAGCGACAATCTCGGCTTCCTTTTCGTGGTGCTTAGCGTTCAGCACAGAGTGCGGAATACCTTCGCGCTGCAGGAGCTTGGAAAGGTACTCAGACTTCTCCACGGAGGTCGTGCCGACCAGAACCGGCTGCCCCTTCTCGTGGCATTCGCGAATGTCCTCGACGACAGCGGCGAACTTCGCCTCCTGCGTCTTGTAAATCAAGTCGGGCAGATCCTCGCGCTGCTTCGGGCGGTTCGGAGGAATCGGCATGACGTTGAGCTTGTAAATCTGGTGCAGCTCGGCTGCCTCGGTCTCGGCCGTACCGGTCATACCAGCCAGCTTGTCGTAGAGGCGGAAGTAGTTCTGGAGAGTAACGGTTGCCAGTGTCTGGTTCTCGTTTTTAATCTCCACCCCTTCCTTGGCCTCAATTGCCTGGTGCATGCCCTCGTTGTAGCGGCGGCCTGCCAGCACACGACCGGTGAATTCATCGACAATGAGAATCTCACCGTTACGGATGATGTAGTCCTTATCGCGGGTGAACAGCTCCTTGGCCTTCAAGGCATTGTTCAAGTAGCTGACCAGCGAGGAGTTCTCCGGTGCGTACAGGTTGGCAATACCGAGCTGATCTTCGACGAACTCAACGCCTTCCTCGCGAATACCAATGGTGCGCTTGCGCTCGTCGACTTCATAGTGGATGTCGCGCTTCATACGCGGAACAATCTTGGAAAATGCCAGGTACCAGTGCGGATCACCGTCCGCCGGACCAGAAATAATCAACGGCGTACGAGCTTCGTCAATCAGAATCGAGTCGACCTCATCGACGATGGCGTAGTGGTGGTCACGCTGCACCAAATCGTCGAGAGAATGCGCCATATTGTCGCGCAGGTAGTCAAAGCCGAACTCGTTGTTCGTGCCGTAGGTGATGTCAGCAGCGTAGGCCTTGCGACGCTGGTCCGGGCTGAGTTCGGAGAGAATCACAGAAGTCTCAAGCCCAAGGAAGCGGTGAACACGGCCCATCCACTCGGCGTCACGCTTAGCCAGATAGTCATTGACCGTAACGACATGTACGCCCTTGCCCGCCAGCGCGTTGAGGTAAGCAGGCAGCACACAGGTCAAAGTCTTACCTTCACCGGTACCCATCTCAGCAACGTTGCCAAAGTGCAGGGCGGCACCACCCATAACCTGGACACGGTAGTGCTTCTGTCCCAGCACACGCCACGAGGCCTCACGCGCCGTCGCAAAAGCATCCAACAACAGATCGTCTACATCTGCGCCATCAGCTAGCTGCTTTTTAAACTCATCGGTCTTGGCGCGAAGTTCATCATCTGAAAGAGCTGCGTACTCGTCTTCCTTGGCGATGACTTGATCTGCAATATTGCCAAGCCTCTTGACAGCGCGGCCTTCACCAATGCGGAGCAACTTGCTGAGCGAAAACACTAAATTGGGACCTTTCCGGCCGATTCACGTCGAACTTTAATGTGCAACGGTTAATTATACGACGAACCCGCCTTCCCTTCTAAGAGAAGACGGGGCCGTAAGAGCAATTAACTACCAACGCAGAAATCTACACGGTATTGAGAGCTCTTTTTCCGATAGAGACTTACTTGTCCTCGTCTGCCAGCTCAATCAAGCCGTAGTCGTATGCGTGACGGCGGTAAACCACGGACGGACGAGAAGTTTCTTCATTGACGAAGAGGTAGAAGTCATGACCGACGAGCTCCATCTCAGACAGAGCGTCTTCCACCGTCATCGGAGTTGCGGAGTGCTGCTTGGTACGTACGACCTGGCCCGGACGTACGTCCTCAACCAAATCCTCGTACGGATCAGCCTTTTCTGGAGCCGATGCCTGCGCCTCTGCCACCAGCGAAGCGGTTGCCTCACCGACGGACATCGGCGCACGATGACCGGAACGGCTAATCTTGCGACGAGCCTTCACCTTGCGCAGGGAACGCTCCATCTTGCCCAGAGCGGACTCCAGCGCTGCGTAGAAGCTGTCTTCCTTCGCTTCCGCACGAGCCAGGTGGCCCTTGCCGGTAGCGGTGATCTGAATACGGTCAGAGCGATCTGCACGACGCGGATTCGGCTCGTGCTGAAGCTCCACGTGGAAGAAGGTCAAAGTCGGGTCAAGGCGCTCAATCTTCGCCAGCTTCGCCTTAACGCGATCTGCGAAGTGCTCTGGAACCTCCACGTTGCGCCCGGTGATGGTCACCTGAGCGTTCGGGCTGAGTACCTCGTTGTTGTCAGCAGGTGTGGACACTTGCTACCTACCTCCCGGTATGGCCACCGCCCTTCCGCGAGCGGGATTACTCACGGCGTCTACGGTGACGGGTCTTTCTGCACCCCCAGGATACAGTTCCGGGGGTAACCAATGCCACGTACCCCACGTTAATTTTTTGCTTGCCGACGGCACCTGCGCGCCTACGCCCGCGCGAGCACCAACACCATGTCGATGCGTATGCCCAACGACGCCACCACCAACTCAGTTTCCGCTGCGGTGGCACCGGTGGTGGCCACATCATCAACCAGAATTACTGTCGCCCGAGCACACTGTTTACGCAGGGTGTCACTAATTCCTTCCGCAAAGCGAGCTAGCGGCACGATGTGTCCAGACAAATTCCGGCGACGTTGTACGGCCCCAAGCTCAGCCGAATCCTGCGCGCGCTCGTCAATGCACACCAGGGGCAATACCGAACAGTTAACGAGCTGGCTGCTGGCAAAACCGCTGGCAATCGCCACCGGGTCCCCACCCCGTCGACGGCTAGAGGACAGTCTCGTGGGCGCGGGAATCAAAAGTATGGGGGTAATTTCCGGGGGAATTATGTGGCCGTCTGAAGCCAACTTTCTCACAGCTGCGGCAATCACCGCCCCCATAATTCGTCTGGCTTCACCGCTCCCGCGTTCTTTAGCCGACAAAATGAGATGTCTTCTCGCGCCGGAGTACGGGCCACAGGCCCACGCTGCCGCTCGTAGAGCTGCCCGCGGCGAAAACCGCACCGGCGGCTGCTGTAAATCCTCCTTGCACCCATGACACAGAGGACCCGACCGGCCACATACCGGACAAGTCTCAGGTATGACCAGGCCGATTGCGTCGCGGGCGACGTCGTAAAGCCCCCGAAGCACACCTTGCGATGCTTTCCCCCATACCAACGTTTCCCCCTCCCCAGACCTGAGCCTATTCCACAGAAACTGGGGCCATTCGACCGCGCGCGCCTGGAACCTGACGCCAGAACTGCTGCTGTCCCTCACTGGAGATAAGCTCCATGACGCCCGTGGCATCGAGCGCGTAGCGCTTAGAGGAGGTCGCGGTGACCACGGCAATCGGTGGAGTCAGGTTGAGTTTCGGCAGTACAGAGCTGGTAGCACCGTCCGGGAAGGCACTCCACATCGGTGTCTCGCCGCTGTAGCCACCCACAGTGACCGTCTGATTCGACGACCATGTCAGTGATACTGGCGAAATGGCCTCTGGCATTGGCAGCAAGCGCGGTCGCGTCAATCTCCAGGGACGGTCTTCATGACGTTCGATAGTGGCGATGTAGACCTCATCGGCGATGATCATGGCAGCCTGAGTACCCGAAGGATCGATACGGAACTCAGAGATTCGGGCGTTGGGGCGATCGGTGGTTCCGCTGTCGGTGATAAGACCCGCGAGCTCTGAGGTATCAACTTCCTCCTGCTGAATCTGGGAGGATGCCGACGGCCGGACCAAACGCACAACGGTTGTGCCGTCTTTTACGGTCCACACTGCCTCCGCATCCGGTGACCACGTCGGGCGACTCAGACTATTGCCAGTCAGAACCTTCACTGGCTGGTCGTGAATTCCAGCGAGCATCAACGTGGATTCGCCATTGTCCGGCGAACCTGCACGCCCCTCCCGGTTAGAACGGAACACAGCTGCGAGCAGCTCGCTGCCGTTCGGGTTGACACCCACGGCCGCGGAAATCACCGCAGTACTTCCGCTGGCAGTCCAACCGCGACCCACGGGGGTGGCGTGACCGTCGGCAATCTCGTACACGCCACTGCGGTCAACCGTACGCAAGGGCGCATTATCAGCAGGGAGGTGATGTGGATCGTATAGCTGAATGGAATCGGTGTCCTTGGTCCACGGCTCATCATGGCTGGCAACCAGTGGTTTGTCATCGGCCATGAGAATCCATGGGCCGCGGAAATCCGCGGAGTCGAGTGTCCAGACGATTTGGGCGGCTAACATGACGCGCAGCTCCTGGGAGACATCTCCCAGCCCCGTAATCTCGACCCTACGGCCGTCGGAGTCGGCTACCGGGCCCGCTTCCACTGAGATAGACGCATTGGGGTCGAGCACGGTAGTAACCCCCGGACGCAACGGAGCCGACGGACCATTCTTCAGCTTGGTCAGCAAATTAGTCGCACCATCATTGACACCGCGGTAGAGCCAACGGCGATCCGTCACCAGATGATTTCCTGCCGGATCCAAGAAGTAAATGTTACGTGGAACATGGTTTTCCAGGAACGCCTGGCGCTCCATGACCACGCCATCGGGCAGTGCGGAGATGCGCCACTGCCGGTCAGCCCCTAGCTTCATCTCGACGGTTTCCTCATAGCCCTCGGACTGTGACTCGTAAGCTCCGTCAGTTCCGATTTGGCCAACTACATTGCCGCGGGCGATGAAGGTCTGATTCGATTCTCCTTCTTCCCGCTGCGCGATGAGGTTGACCCCGTCGAGAACGCGCGCTGCCTCATGAGGTTTCCAGCTAGCCGCCAACTCCGGTGTCATGAAAGCGCGCATCGCTTGGAAATCATCAATCGGGTGCGCAGCTGCGGCGAAGAAATCACGCAGGATGATGTCCGCATTGACATTCGGACGTGGCTGAGGAATCTCAATACGAACCTGAGGAGGCTCGAACGGGCGTAGCACCTGTGGGTTCGTGTCACGCGGAATAGTCGTACACCCTGCAGAAGTGCCCAGCATGACCACTGAGCACAAAGCCACTGCCTTACGTACGGCCCGACGTGACTGTATTCGCTGATGCGGCATCATCTACTTCTCCTCCTCTCCGCCTGATTGCTCTGGCCCTAACTGCTGGTCATCTTCGCTAGTGCCGTGATCGCTCCGCGCGCGCTGGTCTGGTCGATTACCCTGCACTGCGCTCGCCCCTTGTTCCAATTCCAGGGAACCTAGCTCCTGCTGGTGTGGAATTTGATCCGGAAGTGACGGCACTTCCAGACCAAGTGGGTGCTCACCGAAATTCTCATTCGGCTCCAGCGGTACGGTCAGGCGGAAACAGCTACCGACCGTCGGCACGCCAAAGGCCTCCAGCTCGCCGCCGTGCAATTGCGCGTCCTCGCGCGCGATAGCCAAGCCCAGTCCGGTACCACCGGTGCGGCGGACACGCGAGGGATCAGCCCGCCAGAAACGGTTGAACACCAAATCCTGTTGCTCTGGTTTCAGACCCACGCCGTGATCAATGACGGTGAAGGAAACGGCGGAGTCGCTAGCGCGAACTGTGACATCCACGGGATTGCCCTCACTGTGGTCGACAGCATTGGCCATCAAATTGCGCAGCACGCGTTCAATACGGCGCGAATCGACTGTGGCCATTACAGGTTCGTCGGGCAGATGGAAGCGAATCGGCGTACCGGAATCCTTTGCCACGACTACCACCTGCTGATAGGCGGCATTGACGCAACGGCGTACGTCCACCTTCTCCGCAGACAAGTCGGCAACACCGGCATCGTGGCGGGAAATCTCTAGCAGGTCATTGAGAAGCATCTCAAAACGCCCGAGTTCTTCGTTCATGAGCTCAGCGGCACGGCGGGTTGCCGGGTCGAGGTCCTCAGCACCGTCCGCGATGAGATCCGCGGCCATGCGCACCGTAGTCAGAGGTGTTCTCAGCTCATGCGACACATCGGAGGTGAACTGCCGTTGCAGACTTCCGTATTCTTCCAGCTGCCTAATCTGCGTCGACAAAGACTCAGCCATCTTGTTAAAACTCATGGCCAGTCGAGCCATGTCATCCTCGCCTTGGACGACCATGCGTTCGCGCAAGTGACCGTCGGCAAAGCGCTGAGCAATCTGAGCGGCAGAACGCACTGGTGTCGTCACCTGGTTAGAGAAGAACCACGTAATACCGCCGAGGAGCGCGAGGATAACCACGGTCGCACCGGCGAGCAGACCGCGGACCAACTTAATGGTGGATTCCTCCGCGGCCATGGAGGTGACCAAATAGAGTTCGAGCCCATCGACCGACGTTGAGGTTGGAGTACCAATAATCAGCGCCGAGTACGTACTGCCGTTATCATCAGAGAATTGGCGCACCTGATACGCAATCTGGCCCTGCTTTACGACTTTATGCAATCGCTGTGGAACATCAGCATTGATCGGTGATGATGCCAGCACCGTGCCACGTGGCACCGGTGCCACCAGCAATGGTTCATAACTTGACAGGGGTGCAGCTCCGGAACCTGCCGCTCGGTCAACAAGGGCGTCTCTGCCCACATTGAGCAACGCCTGCAACTCATTGGCCGAAGAATTCTCAATTGCCTGCTCCACCACTACTCGAGCACGGTCAATCTCCTCGTCTGCGGCGGTGACCTTTGCGTCGATAAGCCGCTGGGTGACAATAGTCGCCAGCGCGAAACCCAGTACCGCAATCACCATTGCGCTCAGCACCACCACAGACGTGAGAATGCGAGCTTGAATAGACGTGCGCCAGAGCGTAATCGCCCAGGTCACTGCCCTATTGGTGAAGTTTCGAACCTTCGCTATTAATCGACGCAAGAATTGGCTCCCACTAAAGCTAACTGCTCTTAATTAGTCGCCCGTCTTATAACCGACGCCACGAACGGTCAGCACAATCTGAGGGTTTTCCGGATCCAGTTCGATCTTCGAGCGCAGACGCTGAACATGAACATTGACCAGACGAGTATCGGAGGTGTGCTGATAACCCCACACCTTTTCCAGCAACTCATCGCGGGAAAAGACCTGCTTTGGGCGAGAGGCAAGAGCGTGCAGTAAATCGAACTCCAACGGGGTCAGAGAAATTTCCTTACCATCGCGGAACACGGCATGGCCCGGCACGTCAATGGTCAAGTCACCGACTTCCAAGGTCTCGCTCGGGCTGTCATCCTGACGACGCAGCCGAGCGCGCACACGTGCCACCAGCTCCTTAGGCTTAAAGGGCTTCGTGACATAGTCATCCGCGCCGGATTCCAGACCGAGGACAACATCGACAGTGTCGGTCTTGGCAGTCAGCATGATGATTGGCACAGCCGAGGTCTCTCGCACGGTGCGACAGACATCAACACCACCCATGCCCGGCAGCATGAGATCCAGCAGAATCAAATCTGGATTCTCCCGCTCTGCGGCCTTGACGGCTTCGAGTCCATCGTCCACTACTACGGTGTCGAAGCCCTCACGCTCCATCACCATCGTGAGCATCTCGGCGATGGCCGGATCATCATCAACAACCAGGATTTTTGCGCTCATGTGTCTCATTCTAAACGTAAAACTACCTGGTTCTGTATTTTTCCAGTGGGATAGCAATCAGGATAGCTAGCCCAGACGTGCGCTGATCCACTCAACGAGGCGCGCCGCCCCATCGTCGCCGGTAAGCATCAACCACGGCGACTGCCACGAGGTGGACGCAAATTCCTGGTATGCCGCTAGCGTTCGCTCCTGCAGACTCGAATCCCTTTCGTAGGCATCTCGAGTCCGCCGCACATCCGCCGCCTCCCGCTTACGCGCGCGGTCGGCCGCCACCCCCACCGATGTGGCCAGGCAGACCTGAACGTCGGGAAGCGGAAGTTGAAAATCTCCGAATTCGGTCTTCTCTATCCACTCCACGATCATCGGGTCCTGTGTGCGCGCCAGGGAGTAGGCCGCATTGGACGCAACGTAGCGGTCAATGATTAGCACGTCGTATTCGCACGCGGCGTCGACAATCGCTTGACGACGGTCTCTGCGGTCCAAAGCAAACAGGAGTGCCATTGCCCAGGCGGAGTCCGCGGTATCGCCAAGCTGACCGTGCAGGGCCTGGTCGGCGAAGTCGGCGAAAATGGTCTGCCGATACGCCGGAAAAGTCATGGAACCGACCGAGTACCCCTGGTCGTGGAGCTGCTTCGTAACAGCTGTTACGAGCGTGTTCTTGCCAGCACCGTCAATTCCTTCAACTGCGATAATCACATTTTTCTCCTCGCGCACGAATCCGGGCAGATATGGAAAATGCTGCTGAGCGAGTTTCCGCCCAGCAGCACAGTAGTAAGCCACGACATAGCCGTGGCTAAAAACTAGTAGCGGTAGTGCTCTGGCTTGTACGGCCCCTCGACGTCAACGCCGATGTACTCAGCCTGCTCCTTGGACAGTCGCGTGAGTTCGCCGCCGAGTGCCTCGACGTGAATGCGAGCAACCTTCTCGTCCAGAATCTTCGGCAGGCGGTGGACGGAGTTGTCGTACTTGTCACCGTTGCAGTAGAGCTCAATCTGAGCAATTGTCTGGTCGGCAAAGGAGGTCGACATTACGAACGACGGGTGTCCGGTGGCGTTGCCCAGATTGAGCAGGCGGCCCTCAGACAGCACGATGAGGGAGCGCTCCTCGCCGTCGGCATGCGGGAAAATGTACTCGGCGACCTGCGGCTTGATCTCCACACGACGGACATCATCGCGGTGGTGCAAGCTGTGCATGTCAATCTCGTTGTCGAAGTGGCCGATGTTGCCCAGCAGTGCGTGATTCTTCATCTGCTGCATGTGCTCGAAAGTGATGACGTCCTTGTTGCCGGTAGCAGTGATGACGATGTCGACATCAGCGATGACGCTCTCAGTAGTGACTACATCGAAACCGTCCATCAGGGCCTGCAGTGCGTTAATTGGGTCGGCCTCGGTGACCTGAACGCGAGCGCCCTGGCCAGCCAAAGCCTCTGCGCAGCCCTTGCCCACGTCACCGTAACCGCAGACCAGCACGTTCTTGCCGCCGACCAGCATATCCGTACCGCGGTTGATGCCGTCGAGCAGGCTATGGCGGGTGCCGTACTTGTTATCGAACTTGGACTTGGTGACCGCGTCGTTGACGTTCATGGCCGGGAACGGCAGTACGCCCTGCTCCGCGAAGTGGTAGAGGCGGTGGACACCAGTCGTGGTCTCCTCCGTCACGCCCTTGACCGACTTTGCAATTCGGTGCCAACGCCCGGAATCCTTTTCCAGGCTGGCACGGAGCATGTCCTTGAAAGCAATGAATTCGTCCGAGTCCGACTCGTCGGCAGGCGGAACGAGGCCAGCGTCTTCGAACTCCATACCCTTGATGACGGCCATGGTGGCGTCACCGCCGTCGTCCAGAATCATGTTGGCATCTTCCTCGCCCCAGTCGAAGATGCGATCGAGGCACCACCAGTATTCCTCAAGAGTCTCGCCCTTCCAGGCGAAAACTGGGACACCCTGCGGATCTTCCGGAGTGCCGTTCGGGCCTACGACGATAGCCGCAGCAGCCTCGTCCTGAGTGGAGAAGATGTTGCAGGAAGCCCAGCGGACCTGTGCGCCCAGAGACGTCAGGGTCTCAATGAGCACTGCGGTTTGAACCGTCATGTGAATGGAGCCGGCAATCCGGGCACCGGCCAGTGGCTGCTGCTCTGCGTACTCTTCGCGCAGCGCCATCAAGCCCGGCATCTCGTGCTCAGCCAAACGGATCTGGTGACGGCCAGCCTCTGCCAGAGAGAGATCTGCAACCTTGAAATCAATGTTCTTCGAAGACATGAAACGCTTTCTTTAAAACTCTTTGAGGTGAGATTCTTCTTAAAGAATCACTACCGGGGCCACGAAAATTACTCTACCGCTTCGACAAAGTCTTCCAGCGCCGCTTGGTCGGACTCACTGAGACCTCCCAAAAGACTATCGAATACCTCGGATGCGATTGCCAATGCATCTTCCTCGCGACCGTGCGTCTCCGAGATTCCCTCGCGGATAAAGCCGTAGTCCTCCACAATGTCACCGCCGCTGAAGGGGGCGCCATTCCAAATTGCGATGATGACCGCCGCCGCTAGCGCACATGCCGTCTCATCACTGTTCTCGGAGTCCAACCCAATGCGGCCGGCATCAATAAGTGCACCAACTCGATCTAGCGAATCCAGGTCCTGAACCTCATCAAAGAGTTCAATGACCGAATCGTTGCCGAAAATCTCTGTATCCCAGACGGACATGTCGGGTGGCCACGCTCCTTTCGCGCTTTGAACCAATTGCCACGTATCGCTTTCCGACGAATTCTCGGCCCGTGACCGCCATTTCGATAGCTGTCGCCCTAAGGCACTTATAGCCGGAAAACCGCTTGTGGTCTCACCGAAGTTCTACCCGAAATCCTGTCGCTTTTACAGTGCACAGAATATATTCACGCCCGTCAACCCGGTTTTTACCCTAGATAGAAGATAACGAGCATGTTAAGTTAGTTGCCAAGCCTCGTGATGTAACCGTTATCTTTGTCGTTACGTGGCATTCTGACACAGAGTACGAGAGGGGTACCAGGCATGGTGAAGAAGGCCTGTGGCGCTTTGTTGCTCACTGTTCTTCCTTTGAGCGCCGTGCTAGTTGGTTGCTCCGATAGCAGCGCTGCCGAGGACTCAATGCCGGAAAACGCCGGCACGCAGTCGAAGATGGAAAGTTCTGCGCCACTGCCACCCGTTCCTAGTGATGCCGAGTTACAGCAGAGCACAGACCCCGATACGGATCCCTCTCTGACTGAGCCGACGGGAAGTACGCCACCTCATTCGAGTATTCCGTCGAACCCTAGGGCCGCTGAGGACCCATACCTGCCACCACAGGCGTACATCCCACCGTCATCTCCGAGCTCGTCCTCGACGGCACCGTCGAAGACAACTACGCCTTCGCCAACCACGGAGGCCGTAGATACGGCTTCTGATCGGGTATCCTCCCCTAAGCCCAGCAAGCCGATTCCCCTGCTGCCAGAGGATGACTCCGAGGATTCGAAGAGTGGCCTTCCACAGGAAGGCGGTAACGCGACAGCTGCGCCGAAACCGCCGTCAGCGGAAGTGCAACCCCAACCGGGTACGGCACCTCTTAGTCCATCTGAGCCCTCTCAGAAGGCGCCCTCCAGCGAGCAGAGGCCATCCCGTGGCACCAGCTCCCCAAGCGCCAGCCAGAATACCTCCCCGCACATAGAGAATTCGGGTGCCGCTTCGGGCGCCTCCGGGCTCCTGGGCACAATTGATAACGGCAGCGAGGACTAGCTCACTCGCGGGACGGTTGCGACAAACACGCTCGCCCCGTCCTCCCCCGAGGTCATCTCAATATCCACGGCATCGACAGCCGGAATCCAGGCCGCGTGCCCGCTGGCAAGGTCAATGGCGGAGTCGTCGTGACGCAGCGTCACCGACCCTTCAGTCGAGAGCACAATCATAGCGGATTCTTCGTTGAGCCGGACGTTTTCACCAGGCTTCAACTTGCGCGAGCGAAGACGGAACTCGCGCACGGGCGCGTCATAGTCATTCCAACCGTCATCAGCCAGATGCGACTGCAGGACTGGCTCTGGCAGCGGACGGAACGACAGCACGCGCAGCAGCTCCACAACATCGACGTGCTTAGAGGTCAACCCTCCGCGCAGCACGTTGTCAGAGTTGGCCATAATTTCCACACCCATGCCATTGAGGTAGGCGTGCAGTTGTCCGGCGCCAAGGTAGATGGCCTCGCCCGGCTGCAGACGCAGACGGTTGAGCAGCATCGAGCCCAACACGCCTGGATCTCCTGGGTACTTTCGAGCCAACTCACAAGTCGTCTCGGCCACCCAGGAGAACTCCTCATCATCGCCGCTGTAGTCCGCACATTTGGCAGCTACGGCGGCAACTAACTCATCGAGGACATCCTGGGGCAACGTCAGCCACGTCGTAAACAGACCGCGCAGAGCGCTCTCATCATCCGCGGCATCCAGCAGGCCCATGTAGTGATCCAGCTCCGGCACAGCCAGTGCTGCGAGCAGCTCCCTCGTGCGCTCTACCGGACGGAATCCAGCCAAAGCATCAAATGTCGTGAGAGCGACAATGAGTTCCGGCTTGTGGTTACTATCCCGGTAGTTGCGGAAGTGTGCGGTAGCCGGAATCCCTTCTGCATTCTCGCGCGCGAACCCCTCCTGGGCTTCCGCCAAGGTAGGGTGCGCCTGCAGCGACAGCGGTTCATCGGCAGCGAGCAGCTTCAGCAGAAAAGGCAGTTTGCCATTGTCCGTATCAATAGCATGGCCGAGAGCAGCTTCCGGATCCTGCGCAATAAGTACATCCAGCGGCTCACCGGCCACTGTGGCAGATGCCAACGCATGGGCACCAAACCACAGCTCCGCCCAGGGCTTCGATGTCGGAGCGTCCGCACCGGTGATTCTCGCCAAATGGGTACGAGAACCCCAGGGGTACGACTGCAGCACGGGGTCCATCAGATCCATGCCCGTATCACTCCTCTACTAATCACTCTGGCGCAAGCACGCCAATCGCGCCGAAAGCTCGAAAGGCTTCGGCGACACATACGGCACCTATGCGGAAAATGCCGCAATCGCGCCAACTCTGGCTGCAGTAACGCATACCTCAACCAGTGGATGATGAGTCTCTGCATCGAGCGCAGGGCACTCCACGCGGGCCCATCTAGCCTCGCCGTAGTGATCCCGATAGCGGTTCACATTGTCCGGCGTAGCTAAAACAATCGCCCCTAACGGTAGCATTGTCGGCCCCTCATCCTCACCATCGATAAACGGATCGTAGAAAATATCTCGACTCGTCTGCGGTTCCGCTGCGAGTAACGCGCCAACGCTGAGCGATAATTCGCTTACCGACGACGCGGCCGAGACCACTCCTGCCTCCAGCAGCTGTAGCGATGCCAGTTCTGCAACCGGCGCCAGCGCCGAGGCCGTCGAAACCACGAGAGTACGGCGCCCCTCACACCACAGCGCAGTCTGTCGGGCGGGGTTGACTGTTTCGTCCCGTTGCGGGCCGCAGGCCGCAATATCGGTGTCCACGGCATCAGCGACTTCTTCGACCACCCCAGCCGGCGCCAACGCGGTTGCACCACATTCCGTGAGCACGCTGGCAATTACACCGATATAACCCGTAAATGACGCGGACTCTGCCATTGCTGGGCGCGAAACCACGACCGTGTCGTGTCCACAGGCAGCATGTAGAGGCCCTTCACCGGGATCCACCAAGACGGTAGCGGCCCCTCGCCTATCAGCTTCAGCCAAAGCTGAGCCGAGCGGGCTGCCAGGGTTGTCATCTAAGACAACGACCAAATCCAGGGCTCCAACGTAATTGGGCAGCTGTTGCGCAATTACGACCGGGCAGCGGATGTCGTCGGCAAGCGCACGGACAGCCTCTGCTGCCAGCTGTGCCCTGCGATTTCCCACCAGAATGACCGCGCTGCGCGGCAGCGGGAGTTGCCCGAATGCCCCCGCACGAGTTGCGGAGGCAGCCGCGCGAAGGGCAGCGCCCTCCGTGGCCATGCGGTAGAACAGCGCCTCCTGGCGCGGGTAGTGAGAGGAGTCGAATGACGAGGTCATACTCCCCAGCATGCCTGAAAACGAAATCAGACGAGGTGCAATAACGCCGACGCGGACTTTTGTTAACCGCGAATGATGCCGAGAACTTCCTCGACTAGCGCGTCCACTTCAGCGCGGGTTGGAGCCTCTACGTTCAGACGCAGCAGCGGCTCGGTGTTGGAGGCGCGGACGTTGAACCAGGCCTTCGAGTCGGCAAGTTCAATAGTCAGACCGTCCATCCAGTCCGAGGACTCCGTGCGGTCGGCAAAGGCAGCCTCGATTTCCTTCTGCTTGGCCTGCTGCTCCTCCGCGCTGCCCAGGCGGGAGTTAATCTCGCCGGACGCCTCATAACGGTTGTACTCAGCCATGAACTCGCTCAGCGGCTTATCCTGCTCTGCCAGTGCGGCCAGGACGTGCATGGCGGCCAGCATGCCGGAGTCGGCATTGAAGAACTCCTTGAAGTAGTAGTGTGCCGAGTGCTCACCGCCGAAGACAGCACCGTGCTCGGCCATCTGCGCCTTGATGAAGGAGTGACCCACACGAGTGCGCACCGGGGTGCCGCCGTTTTCCACAATCATCTCCGGCACGACATGGGAGGTAATCAGGTTGTGGATAATAGTCGCGCCCGGGTTCTGCTTCAGGTAGCGGGTAGCCACCAGCGCACAGATAGCCGACGGGCTGACCGGGCTACCCTTCTCGTCGACAACAAAGCAGCGGTCCGCGTCGCCGTCGAAGGCGATACCGATGTCGGCGCCCTGTTCCACCGTGAACTTCTGCAGATCGACAAGGTTGGCGGGCTCCAGCGGGTTGGCTTCATGGTTCGGGAAGTTGCCGTCGAGCTCAAAGTAGAGGTCTGCGACATCCATATCGTCGCCGAGAACAGCCGGCACGGTCAGGCCGCCCATGCCGTTACCAGCGTCGACCGCAACCTTCAGACGACGGCCGGAGCGGATGTCTACCAGCCGGTGGAGGAACTTCGCATAATCCTCCAGGACATCTTCGTGGTCAATCTCGCCCGGGGTGCCGGTGTACTCCGGGATTCCGTCGACAAGCAGATCCTTGATCTGAGCAAGACCCGTCTCCTGGCCGATTGGGCGAGCCAGCGCACGGCACATCTTGATGCCGTTGTACTTGGCTGGATTGTGGCTGGCGGTGAACATCGCGCCCGGGCATTCCTTGACTCCGGAGGCGAAGTACAGCTCATCCGTAGAGGTCAGGCCGAGAAGGGTGACGCTTAGTCCCTGTGCCGCCGCACCATCGGCGAAACGAGCCGCCAGCTCCGGCGAGGACTCACGCATATCGTGGCCAACGACGGCGCGCGTTGCGCCCTCTGCACGCATGATGTTACCGAAGGCTGCGCCGATGGCTCCGACGAGGTCCGCGTCGATGCCCTCACCGACAACACCGCGCACGTCATAGGCCTTGATGACAGAATCCAAATCGGAACGATTGTAAGTGCCCACGAAAAACCTCTCTGGGTAAGTATCAGTTTTGGAGAAATGATACTAGCCGCAGAGAGGCTCTCACAAAGAAATGCCGTGGCACGACGGCATTGGGGAAGGGTGCAACAGGGACGCAAGGCTCAACTGGCTAAGCGTCCGAGTCCTCCGGATCTCGAACTACATGCAGGTGACCGCGGGCAGATTTCCGCGTCGACGGATGGCGACTGGAGTCAATCGTGTATGTCTGCGGACGGGTATCGGCCTCGTCTCGCAGCACCAGACCGGTCGCATTACGGCCAGCTTCCCGAACGGCTTCAGCCAGTGCGGTTAAATCGTCATCGTCCTGGGCCGGCGTGGGTACGTCGTAACGCACGAGCTCCCACCCCAGCGGTGCGGTGATGGAACGCGCATGCTTTTCACAGAGATCCCAGCTATGCGGTTCGGACGCGGCGGCGAGCGGCCCCACCACAGCTGTCGACTCCGCGTAGGCATACGTCAACGTAGCTACAGCAGGTTTGCCACATCCGGGCCGGCAACAACGTCTAAAAACACTCACGGCATCAAAGTCTAGACCCTAACTTTAACTTTCGATAGTTTTTCTCCCCACCCCGGGCGTTTTCGCTTGTCGACGACCCCCGCGCCCGCCGCCTCCGGGAAGGCCTGCGACATGGCCGAGACTCACCTCACCCACGTTGTCGGGCCAACCGATTAAGCTCAACAAATATGAATTCATCGGCTTACACTCCACGCTCTTTGCGACGCTCACTGCGACGCGGTCGTGGACCTCGGGGACCTCTGCTGCCACCGGAGGTGCCTCGCTGGAAGAGCCGTTCAGAAGCATTTGACCAGGCAGTTATCGATGCCTATGCCCCGCTGGACCAGCGTTGGTCACGGCAGCTGTCACACCTGGACATCGCCATTGACACGATTCCGCGCATGCAGCTACGGCCAGACACGTATTTCCCGGAGGAGATTGTCGCCGATGGCCCTGTGCCATTGGGCCGACTCATCCCCGCAGGCATTGACCGCGCAGGCAACCCCACCCGGCCCTGCGTCGTGGTGTTCCGTCGCCCTATTGAACGCCGCGTTGCCGGCCGCCTGGAGCTCGATCAGATGCTTCGCTATGTTCTGACCCGTCTGGTCGCTGTCTACCTGAGCATCGACCCGGTACAGGTCGATCCGAGTTTCGACGAGAACTTCTTATAAAGAGGGGCTCCACAGCGAGCATGCTGCAAAGCCACAAACTCATTCCACGAAAAATCCCCCAGGGCTTTACCCAAGGGGAGACTGCAACATCGGGAGAGGAAGGAAAAGCCGGCCGGCCTTTCTAGCCAATCTGCTGCTTTAGACGGCGACGCTCACGCTCGGAAAGACCACCCCAAATGCCGAAGCGCTCATCGTGCTCGAGAGCAAACTCAAGGCACTCATCCCGCACACCACACGCACGGCAAATTCGCTTTGCTTCACGAGTGGATCCGCCCTTCTCAGGGAAGAAAGCTTCAGGATCAGTCTGAGCGCACAGAGCCTGCTCCTGCCAGTCCTGATCGACTGCTTCAAACAACCCCGAAAGGTCATCCGCCCACTCTGCCAACGGCCGAGGCTGGTTTTCAGAGGAGCTATCGTTCACGGCGATGTCACCCGCATTCGTCTCACTATCCACAGCAGTGCCGCCATCAAACATGCTGGACTTTTCCATGCCGAGGGCCTCCTGACGGTTGTTGCTGCGGTTTTTAAAAACTGTGGGTCTTTAAATTGGGCTTAGTGTGCGAAACACACATTTGTGATTACACACGTGTAACCCGCCATCGGTCAAGCCGAACAGAGAATTTGGCCCAATACTTTTCATTGCCGCAGAAGCCCCTCCCCCCGCGTTGGGGATTAAGTTCAGGTTGAAGGATGAACTCTCACCCCTAAACCTGTCGCCCAAACTTAATCACATCCGCCACATACCCCTCACCAGCAACTTTGATGTCATTTCGGTAGCTTTCATCAAATATTGGCGACAAAAGTCTGACACGCCGAGGGCTGCAGACTAGACATCCGTCGAAAAACGCACTCCCCGATCAGGAATCTGGACACCCGGCCAGACGCGAATACCGTTGACCAATTCACAGCGGGCACCAACGACCGCACCTTCGCCGATAATGGCATCACTAATGACGGTCCGCGGGCCGATATCGGCACCGTCGGCAATCACAGAGCGCTCAATCACAGCGCCGGCGCCGATGCGCGCACCGTCGAAGATCACCGACTGATCAATACGCGCTCCCGCACCAATCTCCGCGCCACGGCCCACAACCGAACCACCGTAGAGAAGAGCACCGCCGCCAATCGACGCGGATTCGTCGACAAGCGCCTCGCCGTGCTTGCCTTCCAACAGCGGCGACGGCGCAATACCGCGGACCAAATCGGAAGAACCGCGGACAAAGTCCCCCGGGGTACCCATGTCGCGCCAGTAGGCGTAATCGACGTGACCGTAGACGTTCATACCTCGATCCAGCAGCGCCGGGAAGATCTCCCGCTCAACGCTGATTGGGCGACCAGCCGGAATCGACTCGATGATTTCGCGGCGGAACACGTAGATGCCAGCGTTAATCTGATCTGTCGGCGGATCCTGAGTCTTCTCCAGGAATTCCAGGACACGACCGTCCTTATCGGTCGGCACACACCCAAATGCACGTGGATCCGGCACCCGGACGAGATGCATCGTCACGTCGGCGTCCTTTTCCGCATGCGTGCCCAACACTGCGCGCAAATCAGTGCCACCGAGAACATCGCCGTTGAAAATCATTGCGGTGTCGTAGCGCAACTTGTCGAAAACGTTGCGGATACCACCACCAGTACCGAGCGGCTCCGACTCAAAGACGTACTCAATTTCCAGACCAAGATCGGAGCCATCGCCAAAGTGCTCTTCAAAGACTTCAGCTCGGTAGGACGTGCCCAGCACCACATGCTTCATACCGGCAGCACGAATGCGGCCGAGCAGGTGCTCCAGGAATGGATGTCCTGCGGTGGGCAGCATCGGCTTGGGGGTATTCACGGTGAGGGGACGCAGACGCGTGCCCTGGCCGCCGACCAGAATGACAGCGTCAGTCTGTTCAGCCAAGTTGGCTCCTGCCTCGTGGGCAGAATCCGTTCCCGACTGGAAAGCGGAGCCAAACCCAGCGCTCGGACGAACTTCGGTAGTCATGAAATCGGTAACTTTCTTCGAAGGATTATTCCAACAGTTAATTAATTCCTACGCTTCTTGACAGCAATTATGGCTTTGCCACGCAGGAACAGCCCCAACCGCAGCGCCAGCCGCACGGGTGCCAGTGCTGGCCCCGGCAGACGGTCTGACATGAAACGATATGCCGACTCATGGTGGGCCTTTACTGTGATTTCCGGGTGCTTGCTGGCGGAATGCCCTTGGGCATGGCGAATCTCCGCACTCGGGCAGAAGATGTTGTTCCACCCGGCTTTACCTAGGCGGTCGCCTAAGTCAACGTCCTCCATATACATGAAGTAGCGGGTGTCGAAGCCATCAATCTGATCGAAAGCCTCCCACCTCAGCAGCAAGCACGCACCCGACAGCCACCCCGCCGGACGTTCACGATTCATATCCGCATCATCTCGGTAGCGACGCGAGAACGGATTATTCGGCCAGATGTCAGCGAGCAGTGCATGTCCAATGCCACTGACTAGCTCGGGGACCGCGCGTGCCGACGGATATACGCTGCCATCCACTTCGCGAAAAAACGGGCCAATCGCCCCGGCCTTGGGATTGCGCTGCGCGCACTCCAACAGTGCATCGATTGCGCCAGGGGTGAAGACCACGTCGGGGTTGACCAGCATGACGTAGTCCGGATTAATTTCACCGGCACGTCGGGCTCGACCCAGCTCTGCGATGCCGCGATTGGCAGCAGCGCCATAGCCAATGTTGCCACCGGTGCGCAGGAGCTGAACATCCGCTCCGGTTTCCTTCGCCCTCGCTTCTTCCTTTTCCACAGAGCCGTCCGTCGAGCCATTGTCGGCCATAATCAGACGCGTGGAGGCGCTGGCTGCGGGGCCTAGCGAATCCACCAGCTTGCTCAGGTGCTCACCCGGCGAAAAAGTCACGGTGACCACGCCGAGTGGAAGCTTCGAGGGTTGCGGAGAATTCGAGGTTACATTCACAAACCTAGACCCTAGGACAGGACTGAACCTAAAGTGTCCTGCCACTCCGGAAGTAGCTTTAGACCTGCCTCACTCCACGCGGAGCCATCCAACACGGACCAGGCGGGACGTGGAGCTGGGCGTGGAAACTCACTACTGGTGCAGGCCACTACTCGCTGCGGGTCATGACCGGTGAGCCGGAACACTTCGCGCGCGACCTCGAACCACGTCGCTTCCCCACTGCCAGTGACATGAAAGGTTCCGGCCGGTGCGCTGTTCGGATTGGACAACACGCGTTTCGCCAACTCCCAGATCGCTGTGGCGAGATCGCCGACGAAGGTGGGGTTACCATGCTGATCATCGACAACTTTAACCACTGCCGGATCCCCATCGTCGTCGGTTGCTGTCTCCGCCAGCCGCATCATGGTAGATACGAAGTCCTTGGCCTCCGGCTGTGTAGGCCCTGACCAGACCCATGCCGTGCGCAGAATGGCGAACCGCGCACCCGAATCGCGCACATTGTTCTCTCCGACCAACTTAGTGCGGCCGTACATGGTCTTAGGCGCAGTGAAATCATCAACGCGAAGAGCCCGAGGCTGCTGCGCCATCTCGGTGACCGCCACATCACCGAAGACATAGTCGGTAGAGATGTGAATAAGATAGGCATCTTCTTCGCGCGCACGGGCCGCTAAGTACTTCGGCCCAAGTGCATTGACCAAGTGCGCCGATTCAGGGGCTGATTCCGCCCCATCGACATCGGTCACCGCTGCCGCATTGATGATGATGTCGACGTCGTCAAGCAAAGGCGTTGATGCCACTGCATCCGCATCGGCGATGTCTAGCTGCCCCCGACTGAGCGCACGCACCTCGACCTCAGCGGCGAAGGAGGCACGCTGAAGTGCGGTTCCCAGCTGCCCCGCCGCGCCGACAATGGCGACGATGGGGCGGGGTGAGGTGCTGCAAGATTGACCGCCAGTGGCCAAATGTGAAGCTGAGATTTCAGGCATATCCTTCTTTATCACTATCGTAGATACGATTGACACCGTGTTGAGGTGCCTTCGCACGCCGTTGGACGGTTAAAGTTTATGTAGTTTCCGCAGCTGCTGACTACCCCGTCACGACGTGTGGGATGCCACGGTAGACATGCAGCACGAATTTATTTCTACAGACTGTTAAGAGGAGCCCCCGGTTTGAGCAGCCACACGCCCCGCGCGCGTCACGCACGTGATATTCAAGCGCCACCCTCCTCTGCAGAAAGTACCACCCAGGCTTGGCCCCCGATGCTGCGCAATACCCTTGCGCTGCTCTCGGCCATTGTTTTGGTTATTTCGGCTGTTGGTTGGTGGACAGTCGGTCGCACGACTGACAATTTGGGCTCCGGCGGTGACTTTGGCCTGGGCGAGGAAAAGGACGGAGCGACTGATATTTTGCTCGTCGGCTCTGACTCTCGCACAGATGCCCAGGGCAATCCACTAACTCCAGAAGAAATCGAGCTGCTCCGCGCCGGCGACGAGCAGGCGACGAACACGGACACGATTATTGTGATTCGCGTGCCGTCGGATGGTTCGTCAGCGACAGCTATTTCTATTCCGCGCGATACATACGTGCACACCAACCGTCTGGGCAACACCAAAATCAATGGTGTCTACGGCAACACGAAGCAGATGGTGGCGGATGAGCTCACCCGCAGCGGTGAATCACCGGAGGAGATTGAGCGTCGCTCCACTGAGGCCGGACGCAGGGCCCTGATTGAAACTATCAGCGACCTCAGCGGCATTACTGTCGACCACTACGCAGAAGTTGGGCTACTCGGTTTCGTGCTGCTCACCGATGCCATCGGCGGTGTTGATGTCTGTCTCAATGCACCCGTCTATGACGAATTCTCCGGCGCCGATTTCCCGGCTGGCTCGCAGACGTTGATGGGCGCCGATGCGCTGTCATTCGTCCGCCAACGCCACGGCCTGCCCCGTGGCGACCTCGACCGCATTACTCGCCAGCAGGTCTTCATGGCCTCGTTCGCCAACAAGCTTCTCCGCGCGGGCACGCTGTCAAACCCTGCGAAGCTTTCGGAGCTGGGCAATGCCGTCCAGCGCTCCGTGGTGCTCGACGACAACTGGGATGTCACTGGCTTTGCCACCCAGATGCAGGGACTCACCGGCGGCAATGTGAAGTTTGAAACTATCCCAGTGACCTCGATTGACGGTGTCGGCGACTACGGGGAGTCGGTGGTCACTATCGACAAGGGTCAGGTTCACAAGTACTTCGACACCCTGCTGGGTCCCCCGGAAGAAGAGGCTCCAAAGAAGAACGACGCCGGGGAAAAGATTGATAAAGACGCAGCTGAAACCACAGTCAGCGTCTACAACGCCACTGGAATTGAAGGCTTGGCCAACAGCGTCGCGAGTGTCCTGACAGAGAAAGGCTACACGCAGGGAGAGGTTGGTAACGCGGAGTTCGCTGGTGTCGCCACCAGCCAGATCAATGCCGCTGACCCCGAGGACCCGGCCGCACGAGCCATCTCGGAAGCCCTTGGTGGCGTGCCGATTGTTCATGATCCGTACCTCGACCCGCACCACATTTCGGTAACGATTGCTGGCGACTACGAAGGTCCTGGCCTGTCCCCGGACGGTACTGCAACTGATCCGGGCGCCAGCGGAGACCCCGAAGATGAATTTGCAGATGGCGCTAACGGGGATGTGATCGGCGAGGAAGGCGAAGCTATTCCGGAAGAGGAGCACCCCGTCATCGATGCCGCTGGCGTAACCTGCGTGAACTAGCGATGCCCCTTCGGGGACACCTCAGCGACATGCTCAATGAGGTTGTGTTCCTCGATGGCGGCCAGGGATTCCTTGGCCTCCTGTTCGTCCAGAACATTCATAATGAAACCATTCTGGACGAACACCCAATCATCCACGGCCACTTCGGGCACATACATTGCTGAGCACGATCGCTTCTGCCCCGCCATGTCCACCGTCGCCATCGGCAGTGGACCATCGGCGATTTCTACTACTCGAGCAGGAATTCCAAGACACATCGTGGGGTCACTTCGTCCTCTCTGCCACCGTTGGGGTCTCCGCTGAACCTCGGCTAGTGGTTACCTTTTTGTCCGCAGCCGCACCGGGCTGTTCTTGCATCGTGAAAGTCATGACTCCCGCCGGGGCCGAGCTACACGGCAGACACGGATCGGCTGCCCAAATGGACTCCTCGACCCCTGCAGCCTCGCCGTCACCGCCGCATAATTGCTCGGTGAGCATTCGTGTTAGCCAGAGCTCATTCTGTGCAGTCGGTGTCATGATCTGACAATCTGTGATGATGCCATCTGCCGCTGCGGTATAGCGATGCACCAGCAGTCCGCGCGGTCCATCAATAATCCCGACTCCGCTGCGTTGCCCTTCAAAGTCGGCATTCTCAATCGCCGCCGCGGCATTGGGGTCGCACACGTGGTCACCGAGCAGCGCCTCGTCGGCAAGCACCCGTCTCGCCCACTCAACCGTGTCAACGAGAAGCTGGCGTTGTGCGTCGCGTGGACTCATGCCGCGCTTATCGACGACAACCTGCCTGGATACCGGGCCCACTCGGTAGAAGTCCGCCTGTTGGTCAATCCGGCCATCCTCGCCGGGCTTCTCAGCGATATCAAACACCGGCCGTGGAGCGGCATCCCCGGGCCGAGTTTCGCGGACGCGCGTCGGCCAGTCGGCGGCGGGAAAGGTTCTCGCCGGCGCATCGGTGTTGTGCCGTGCGACCGCCAGGTAACTTCCCAGCGGCGCAAGTTCACCATTGGCATCAACGACCGTCACATCCAGTCCATCGAAAGTATCCAACCAGGAATCAGATGCTCCGTGCGACGCCGAAAGCTCGGCACCGTTGATTACCGCGGTCTCTGCCAGCGCCTCTAGCGCACTTTCTGCCTCCGCGACCAGCGTCCTATCTGCCGCCGAGCGCACGCCTCCAGGCACAGCAACATCCGGGAAATGCGACGGCGCCCCGGACGCACGCATAAGTGCCTTACCCGCACGCTTCAGCTCACGCGCTCCCTCACGGTCGACGGCCACAAACTTGGTCGCCAGATTATCCAGAGTTGATCCCGCGGCGAGCAGTTCTCGGATCAGCTGTGCGGTACGGGGAATGTTAGAGATTCCATAAAGATTCTCTACCGCCCGTACCCCCGCAAGATGATGCACAACCGGGCACAGACCACACAACCGCTTGGTGATATCGGGGACATCCAACGCCCGTTTGCCCACGAGCATCCCGTCGATACGCGGCAGCCCGGACAAATCGAAGGACACCTGCGTGATAGCGCCATTGTCATCGCGGTAGACATCCAGCCGAGCCTCGAATGGGTCGACGAGCTCATCGAGCTGGATGTGCTGAGTAACCGGGACGGATTCGGATGACATGGTCCGCCTTACGCCTCCTTCGCGCTGAGTGCTTCGCCATAATGGTATCTGTGCATGAGCTTGGATTGTTGACCAGTGTGGTGGAAAAGATTGCCGAAGTCTGCCCGGGACGCACGGTAACGAAGGTATCGATGCGTGTCGGTGACCGCTCCGGGGTTGTCTACGATTCCCTCATCGCCGCGTGGCCCGTAGCCAGTGCTGCAACGCAATGTGAAGGCGCCGAGTTCGACGCCGCGCTCATTGTCTCAACGGTCTACTGCCCCGCCTGCGCAGCCGAGCATGAAATCGATGAGTTCTACGCTCTAACCTGTCCGGTCTGCGGCACACCGACCGCGGATTTACGGCATGGCCGCGAGTTTGAAATCTCCAGCATCGAGGTCGAGGCTGGGGATGCGGAAGCTGGGAGTTAAGCGTCACGTTCCTCGGCAAGCCAGCTGTCGATGAGTTCGCGCGCGACGTCGGTCGCCTCCTCAATGCCGCCAAGTGCCGTGTCGCTGAGCCCTACCACCATGTCCGCGGACTCATAGACCACTCCCACCACCCCGACGCGCTCGGGTTCCTGCCCCAGCAGGCGCGCCGCAGTGAGCAAATCCAGCAGACCGACCTGGTGCGCGGACAGCTTTGCCGCCAGCAACCGAGGAATCTGGTCACCAACGAGCTTGACGACGGTCCCGGGATCCCCAGGCCCGGCGAGAGCGTCGAGCAGCAAAAGATTCTTGGCTTCCTGCACAATCGGCAGCAGCTCCATGCCGCAGGTGCCGCCATCGATGTAGGCAACCGCGCTTGCCCATTCGTCTCCGCGCCCAGCGGTGTTCGCGGGATTATCGAGGCTCGAAGGCGACCAGACCAGATGAGCGGAATCGCCAATCTGCGTTGCCTTCCCCATCCCTGCGGATTCCAGTTCTGGGGCGAGCCGGCGCAGCAGTTCCAGACCGATACCATCGTCGCCCATGACGGGGTTGCCGATGCCGAGCACCGTCACCAACGGGGTGACGGCATCGGCGCTCGCGTAGGTTGTCTTGTCGCTGCTCAATGCGCCCCTATCCAATGCGCGGAGAGTCAACCGGCTGGGTACCTCGCGGTAGCCAGACCGAGCCGCCAATCATCGACGACAGGCCACCGTGGTTGTGCACCGCATCGGAGCGGATAACCAAGTAGACGTGAATGATGGCAAAGATCCAAATCAGGTACATGATGATTGTGTGAATCAGGCGGAAATAGCCGATTCCAATCCAGTGCGTTGGCATTGCCAGCAGCTGGAAGAACCAGTTGGACTGATCCATCATCGCGTACAGAGACAGTCCCGTGAGCATCTGGATAAAGCACATCGCGTAAATGCCGGTGTATGCCAGCTGCTGCAGCGGGTTGTGGGCGAAGTAGAAGGGACCTTCCTTGCGCAGGAATAGGTAGTACTGCATCGTGTGCCAGAGGTCTTTGACATCCTGCTTGTTATAAATCGGCCACAGTGCACGCCATCGTGTTTGTCGGTCGTGGGTGATGAACAACAGGATGAAGCGCCACAACCCCACTGCAATCCAGAGGAACCCGGCTAAGAAGTGCGCGAATCGGACATATCCCATGGCAAAGCCCGCGGCCGAGCCGTCGTAGGTGCGCTCTGTCAGATAGGGCTGCATGATGTACCAGCCGGTGAAGGTCATCACCAGCATCAGCGCCAGGTTCAACCAGTGTTGAACGCGCAGCGCCCATCCCCATAGGTGAACCTCGACCCACGAACCGGAGCCCTTTTTATTCTCTTCAATGGCCTCGTCGAGTTTCCGAAGCCCCATTGCCACGAAACCTTCGAAGATGAAATCTCCGGTGATGTTTCCGTCTTTGTCAATGGGGGCGAGTGCCACACCCATATTGCGGTGCCCACGCCCATGGTGCATGTTCGCGTTACGACGAAGCAGAACGCCTTCCTCGCGGGACATCGTGGATGCCGCTACCACCGAATCCAGCTCACCGCGCATGATTGCGACATCGACCGTTTGATCGGCGATATTGAGACCGTGCACCTTAGCGATGGAGTAACGGCGATCCGGTGTTGCCGGGTCATAGGAATCCGGGACCAGTTTCATCATCGGCTGGCCGTCGAGATGGAAAAGATCATCACGGCGGCGACGCAAGCTGACTTTGAGTGCGAGGTCAACGGGGTCGCGAGAATCGTCCGGAACGATTGCTGCGGCCTGAATGACCTCAGAGGGCGACAGCCAGTGGCTGGTGTGGGCATCAATGACCGCGATTACCAGGGGGTTGCCCTTGGAGTCTTTAAGTTGCAGTTCCGGATTTTCACTCACTGAGGGTGTCATGCCGTCGTCACCTTAAACATTTCTTGGCCCGACGGATCCAAAACGTGGACTGCGCAGGCCATACATGGATCGAAGGAATGAATTGTGCGAAGCGGTTCGAGCGGCTGCTCAGGATCAACTAGCGGATGCGTGCCGTCGCCAGCCAGTGCGTGCTCGTACGGGCCAAGCTGGCCCTTCGGGTCACGGCCACCGGCCAGCCACGTGGTAGGAACCACGGCCTGGTAGTTAGTCACCTTGCCGTTTTCAATCTTTACCCAGTGGCTGAGCATGCCGCGGGCGACCTCGATGAAGCCCACTCCTTGGCACTTCTCCGGCCACGAAGACGGCTCCCAACGGCTGTTATCGAAGACATCGATGTCACCGTTTTTCAGCGCCTCGACGAACTCCGGGAAAATGTGATCCGCCAGGTAGTTAGCGGTGGTCACAGATTCCACAGCACGTGCGTAAGTGCGCCCGGCAGTGGAGTTCATCTGCTCAATGCGCAGGTCGAGCTTCTTCATAACCTCGTCGACAAGGCGCACTGTCTCCGGCTCTTTCTGCAGGTATGCCAATAGCACACGGGCGACAGGGCCGACCTGGACAGCGCGACCGTCGTAACGCGGCGCCTTCGACCAGGTGTACTTTTCATTGTCCGACAGCCACTCGTACGGAGGCTTCGGGCCGGTGTAGTTGACGGTGGTCTCGCCGTCGTACGGCTTGAGACCGACATCGTCGCCGGCTTCCTGTGTGTACCAGGCAGAGTTGATGAACTCTTCAATTTTTTCCGGCTGGAATGGGTGAAGCTTGGTGTAGTCACCGTCGAGAATGACACCGGGCTTGATGTTTGGATGCACGGTCTTCACACGGGACTTAGCCGGGTCGCCGGAATAGGTGGCTCCAGCCATACCCACGGCCAGGAAAGTGTCAGAGGAGCGGCCAATGTCGAAGTAGTCCTTGTAGACGCTCATGATGGCTACTGCATCTGGGTAGAAGCAGTCATTGACGAACTCCACAATCTCGTCAATCCAGGACTTAATCTGATCAATGCCAACCTGGTTGACCGTCTCTGAGCGATCTGGGTCGATGGAGCATGCCATACCGCCAACGAGGAAGTTCGGGTGCGGGTTCTTACCGCCGAACACGGTGTTGATACGGATGATAGAGCGCTGGAACGCCAACGCGTCGAGATAGTGCGACACTGCCATCAAGTTGGCTTCAGGTGGCAGGCGGTAGTCCTCGTGACCCCAATAACCGCCGGTGAAGATGGACAGCTGACCGGAATCGACGATGCCCTGAACAGTCTCTTTGACTCGTGCGAACGTCTCTTCGTTATTGCCCTTCCACGTCGAGCCAATCGACTGTGCGAACTCAACGGTCTTCTTCGGGTCCGCCTCAAGTGCCTTCGTGACATCAATCCAGTCCAAGCCATGCAGGTGGTAGAAGTGCACGACGTGATCGTGAATCTCCTGCGAGCCAATCACCAGGTCACGAATACGACGTGCCTGCGGCGGCGGCGTGGAACCAATAGCATCCTCAACTGCAGCGATGGATGCCACTGAGTGAGTACCAGTGCACACACCACAGATACGGCCCACGAATGCCCAGACATCGCGAGGATCTCGGTTTTTCACAATGGTCTCGATACCGCGGAACTGAGTGGTCTCGCTCCAGGCGGTCTTAATCTTGTCGCCCTCGCGCTCCAGCTCAATACGAAGATGCCCCTCAATGCGGGTAATCGGGTCAATTACAACTTTTTCCGTAGCCATGTCCTTTTGCCCTTAGCTGTCCTTCGAATCGGTTGCTGTTTCGCCCTGCGCATCGGACGAGTTCGGAGGAAGGTCGACCATCGGAGGCTCCTTGCCCTCCACCCCGCCAAACGCGGCGAGCACCTTTTCTTCGCCGTTGGAGCGCTTAATCTTCATTTCCTTCACCACGGTGAGACCGCCGTGAACAGCGGCACCTGCGGCGGTGGCGGCCAGCAAGCCAACACCGACCTTGTTCACGCTGGACTCCACACCAATGCCCGGAATTCCCGGCAGCTTGTCGTAGAACGGGGTGAACTGGTCAAAGAAATCCTTCTCAGTACAGCCAATACATGGGTGACCAGCACCAATTGGCCAGCCGGACTTCAAGTTCCACTGCACGATTGGGCAGGGGCTAAACGTGGATGGCCCCTTACAGCCGACCTCGTAAAGGCACCAGCCGTTACGGGCGCCCTCGTCGTCGAAGGTTTTCACAAACTGACCGGCATCGTAGTGTGCACGGCGTGGGCAGGAGTCGTGAATACGCTGATCGTAGGCAAACTTTGGCCGCCCTTCAGCGTCGACTTCCGGCGCCTTGCCGTAAGTGAGCACGTACGTCAGGGTTGCCGTGATGACTTCACCGATTGGCGGGCAGCCAGAGACGTTAATCACTGGCTTGTCCTTGATAATCTCATCGACGCCCTTAGCGTCGGTCGGATTCGGCTTTGCTGCCTGTACTGAACCCCAGACAGCGCAAGCACCGACGGCCAGAATTGCGGTGGCCTTCTCAGCCGCCTCCAGCAGCACCTGTTCTGCGGACTTGCCGCCAATGGTGCAGTACGCACCATGTTCGCCCATCGGGATAGAGCCATTGACCACCAGAATATGGTCTTCGGCATTCATGTCGTCCAGGGCTTTTTCAGCCGCATGGCCCGACGGCGCCATGAGCAGCTCGTTGTAATCCATCGAGACCAAGTTCAGCACCACGTCTTCCGCCGTAGTGCCACCAGAACGCAAGACTGATTCCATACATCCGGTGCATTCCTGCAACTGCAGCCATGCCACCTTCGGCTTCTTAACAGCCGAGAGCTTGTCTGCAATCTCCTCCGCCGATGGGGTCAGCGACTGTGCCGCAGCCTCACCGACATTGGGGGTTCCGGCGGCGAAGATTGCCGCCATGGTGCCACAAAACTTCATGAAACTGCGCCGTGAGACACCAGCTCGTGCGAGGTTGTCGCCGAGGGTCCCTTCTTGCCAATTCGCGCCACTGATCATTTTTCCGCTGCGCCTTCTGCTTAGTTATTAGGGTTATTGGGTTCAAGGTTTTCAAGTACTAAGGCCCAATGCCGCATACATAACCAGTATAGCGACCTAATAAGAACCTGAATAACGGCGCTGCAGTGCAGTTATAACTATTTAATATGCAATAAAAAATGTTGCGTAAATGTTGTTCCCCGCTACTGGGTTGGAGTGACGCAGGGGGGTATCGGGGGTCGTCGTTAGGCATGCCGAACTCCCCTCGCTTGACGACGGCCCCCCAGCGCCCTTAACCAACCAGCGCCGAGTTAACCCAGCGGAGCCATTCGTCAATGCCTTCGCCAGTCTTCGCTGAGACCTCAATCACCTTCACCCCTGGATTGACCTTTTCCAGGTTGGCGCGGAAGAGCTCCATGTCGAAGTCGAGGTACGGGGCGAGATCCATCTTGTTGATGACCACTACCTGCACGGAGCGGAACATCACCGGATACTTGACCGGCTTATCCTCTCCCTCGGTAATGGAGTAGACCATTGCCTTGCGAGTCTCACCGACCTCGAATTCAGCCGGGCAGACGAGATTGCCCACATTTTCAATCATGACCAGATCGAGCGTGGACAAATCCAGCCCTTCCAGCGCGCGGGAGACCATCGGGGCATCCAGGTGACACTCGCCACCGAAACCGTTGCCGGTATTGAGCAGCGAAATCTGAGCGCCATAGCCCTCCAGCCGGTCGGCGTCGAGGGCAGTCTCGATGTCGCCCTCAATGATGCCGACGCGTAGCTTGCCCTGCGCGGCCGCCAACGTCTTTTCCAGCAGCGCGGTCTTGCCCGAACCCGGGGAGCTCATCAGATTGATGGCCTCAACGCCATGCTCAGCCAGCAGCTCGCGATTGTGCTCGGCGCGGTGATCATTTTCGCTGAAGATGTCTTCGAGGATGGTCACGCGCTCCACTCCGGTTTCGTAACCCGAGTGGTCACCGTGGCTGGTGTCATTCGGGTCGGCGAGGTGAACGTGGTCGTGGTGGTGATCGTGATCATGACCGTGATGGTGGTCATGGTCGTGGTGATGGTGGTGGTGTGCGTCATCGCCGTCGTGCCGGTGGAAACGTCCCATGATAAAACCGTCTTTCCTACTTGTGCGCGTCGACGTCGATGTCGACGATTGTGAACTCTTCCCCAGAGATTACGCGCCCTGGCTTTCCGCAGGTGGGACATAACAGGCCGTCGAGTGGCCCCACTTGTTCGCGATGCCCCTGCGCGCATTCGACAACGGCGGGGATCCAGTCGATGTCCAACTTCGCGTCCCCCAAACCGGTGTCACGACTGACAAAATCCCACGCGTATGACAGGGTCTCTGGAACAACCTGTCGAAGGGCGCCTATCCGGAGGTGCACGGTACGTACAGTTCGCCCCTCGGCCGCCCTAGTGACAACCTTCGCCAACTGCATGCTCAACGCTACTTCGTGCACATCCTCCAACGTAGCAGCGCGAACTGGGGCTAGGGCCGAGGCTGGGGGTTGTGGCTGAGGCGCTTACGTAGAGTTGAACGCATGAGAAAGGAAGACGCGAATGAGATGGGGTTGGATTTGAGCATCCAGCGCATTCGCTGGCGTATCGAGGGCATTGTCCAGGGCGTCGGATTCCGACCTTTTGTCGCCACCATCGCCCGGCGCGCGGGGCTCGTCGGTTTCTGCGGCAATGATGAGCGGGGCGTATTCATCGAGGTAGAAGGCAGGCCAAACGCTCTCACTGATTTCCACAATCAGCTTTTCACTGAACTGCCCGCACTTGCTCGCATCATCACTCACTCCGCCGAACCCATCGCAGTGCGGGGCACTGAGCGCGAGTTCGTCATCGTGCCCTCTCGCCACAACGACACCGGTCGCGCGCTGCTACCTCCCGACACCGCACTGTGTCCCGATTGCCGTCGCGAGTTCTTCGATCCTGCCAACCCGCGCTACCTCTACCCCTTCATTTCCTGCACTAACTGCGGACCGCGTCTGTCCATCATCACCGAGCTGCCCTACGACCGCCCCCGCACCACCATGGCGGAATTCCCCATGTGTACCCCGTGCAAGCGCGAATACACCGACCCCGCCGACCGCCGCTATCACGCCCAACCCATCAGTTGCTTCGATTGCGGCCCTCGTCTGAGCTGGCACGATGCAGGCGGCACCACCACCGCTGGCACTCGCGAAGAGGTCTTCGCACTCTTCGGCCGCGCCCACGCACTGCTTGACGACGGCGCCGTGCTCGCCGTCAAAGGTATTGGTGGTTTTCACCTGGTCTGTGATGCCACCAATGATGCCGCCTGCGAGAAACTGCGCGCGCGTAAACGCCGGCCCGATAAACCGTTGGCGGTCATGGCCCCGGATGTTGATACCGCTGCCCAACTGGTTGAGTTAACTGAGCAGAAGAAGCGCTTCCTCGACTCCCCGGAAGCACCAATTGTGATTGCGCCGAAGCAACAAGCGGGGCCCCTGTCCGAGCTCATCGCACCCGGCCTCGACAGCTTCGGCATCATGGTTCCGTACTCAGGCATTCACTTGCTGCTGTGCGACCGTCCCCTCGTGGTCACCAGCGGCAACCTCAGCGGCGAACCCGTGTGTACCGACAACGACGACGCGCTGAAGAAGCTCGGTCATATCGCCGATGCTTTCATCCTCCACGACCGCGACATCCATATCCCCGTTGAGGATTCCGTCTTCATCGGCACCGCCCCATCCCGCAGGTCCCGCGGCTTCGCTCCCATTCCAGTCCCGATCACGTCCCCTGGCCCACACAAAAGTTCCCCCGCCGCAGCCCACACCGACACTCAAAGCACACCCCAGACCACTGTTTTCGCGACCGGTGGTGAGCTGAAGAATACTTTCGCGCTCACGCACGGTGACCTCGTTCATGTCTCCACCCACATTGGCGATATGAGTTCGTGGGCTAGCCAAAAGGCCTACCAGAGGGCTGTTGACCAGCTCCTTTCCATGCGCGACGCTATCCCGGAGCTTATCGTCTGCGATCTTCACCCGGGCTATGCCACCACCGCCTTCGCCGAGCGCTTTGCCGCCGAGCACGACATCGAGATCCTCGCAGTTCAGCACCACTTCGCACACGCGCTCTCCCTGCTTGCCGAACACCGCCTCCTCTCCCCCAATGCGGGTCGTGCAGTTGTCGCCACTCTCGACGGCACCGGCTACGGCACCGACGGCACCATCTGGGGCGGCGAGGTCCTCACACTCAGCCGTAGTTCCGCAGACTGGGAACGCTCCTGGCACTGCCCCTCTTTCCCGCTGGTCGGCGGGGACCGTGCTGTGACTCATCCGTGGCGGCTTGCCCTCGGCCTCACTCACGCGTGGGCGCTTGACGACGGTCGCCTCCTGCGCGATCTCCCCAACGAGCAAGAGGTAGCCCTAGTGACCAGTCAATTGTCCACGGGAATCGGCACAGTGCCGACTACTTCTCTCGGCCGTATCTTCGATGCCGCTGCAGCTCTGCTGCTTCCTCGTTGGCGAGGTGGTGCGGCCATTAGCTACGAGGCGCAGGCCGCTATGGAGCTGGAAGCAGCGGCCAACCGCTACGTGAGGTCACATGCGGAAGCTCTCAATGTGCCGCGATCAGCGGCAACGGCGGACCACCTCCAAGATGTCATCCGAGAAGCGCTTGCATTGCCGGATACCGAGCAGGCCGCTTTCATGTTTCATTGTGGGGTCGCGGGGGTCGTCGGCAAGCGATTGGTGCAGGCGGCGGAGGAAGCTGGCACTGACATTGTCGGCGTCAGCGGCGGGTGCGCGAATAATGCGCTGTTGATGGAACTGCTGCGTCGCGAAGTGGCAGCCGCAGGCTTGACGTTGTTGCAGCACCAGGTTGTGCCGCCGGGCGATGGCGGCTTGAGCCTCGGCCAGGCGGTGGCCGGGCGCCTGTTGGTGGCAGCCGGCAAGAACAGCTAGCAAATGCGCGGCAACGGGTCACCGACCAACATGTCCACCATGCGGGTGCCGCCGAATCCGGTCACCAGCACCACGGATGCGGCAGGTTCGTCCTCGATGGAACCAATGCCACATGCCTCGGGAGCTCCGGCTGCGTGTAGAGCGGTAAGGGCCGCATCCGCCTGCTCAGCGGGCACAACTGCGACAAAGGTACCTTCATTGGCGACGTAGAGAGGGTCGATGCCGAGCATGTCACAGGCACCGCGGGTCATGTCGCGGACCGCAATGGATTCGTCGTCAAGCACGACGCCGAGATTTGTGCCACGAGCGAGCTCGTTGGCGACGGTACCGAGGCCGCCGCGGGTGGCATCGCGCATCCAGCGGGTGCCGGGCGCAGCTTCCAGCAGAGCTTCGACCAGCCCATTGACGGCGCGGGTATCGGACTCGATAGGTGCCGCCAGAGCCAGGTCGCCACGGGCGAGCATAACCGCCATGCCATGATCGGCGATCGGACCGGAGACAAGGATGCGGTCGCCGGACTTGATGTTTGCGTAGACCGAACCTTCCGTGGCGGCCCCAGCGTAGTCGCCGCGCACCACGCCTACACCGGCCGTGGTGATGTAGACCTGGTCACCGGCGCCCTTCGGCACCACCTTCGTATCCCCGGCGACGATGCTGACCCCTGCGGCATCAGCTGCGGCACGCATGCTGGCCACGATGCGACGCAGAGTCGCGATTTCCAGCCCCTCTTCCAGAATGAATGATGCGGTCAGCGCCAGCGGCTTCGCACCTGCTACCGCCAGGTCGTTGACCGTCCCGTTGACGGCCAAATCGCCGATGTTGCCGCCCGGGAACTCAATAGGGTTGACCACATAGGAGTCGGTGGACATTGCCAGCCGCGCTCCACCATGTGCCGAAGCCGTCGCAGCTTCGACGACGGCATCGGCGCCGAAAAGCCCGGAGTCACCGCCCTGCCCCAGAATCTCGTTGCCGTAGGCGTCAAAAAATACCTGCTCGACCAATGCTGCGGAGGCCTTGCCGCCGGAGCCGTGTTGCAGGGTGATGTAATCGTCGAGAAGCCTGAATGGACGCGCTCGGACACGACCGATATTGGTGTTGACCTTGGCTTCATTGGTGTTCAGACGATTCTTCGGCTGCATACTCACATTCCCTAACTTCACCGCTGCGAGGCGGGCAAATACTCATCGCGTTACTCGTACTCCGTAAACGAGTCGCACTTCCCTTGATGGTAGTCTCGAAAAGTATTGCAATCGAGGAGAAGCGTATGTGTCTTGGTGTCCCTGCAGTCATCACAGAAGTCCACGATGCTGCCCGCGCAACCGTCGAAATCGGTGGCGTCGCACGCATGATTTCCACCGATCTGCTCGTTGATGAAAACCTCACTCAAGGCGATTGGGTCCTCGTCCATGTTGGCTTCGCCATGAGCAAAATCGACGAGGAAGAGGCCAAACTCTCGCTCCAGCAGATCAAACAACTGGGCGGCGATACTTACGAAGACGAGCTGGAGTCCTTCTCATCGTCACAAATCAACTGAGGGCTTTGAAGCACTATGAAATACGTTGACGAATTCCGCGATCCCGCCGCTGCGAAGAAACTGCTTGCACGCATTGAGCACGAGGCCACCAAGTTGGATAAGCCCATCGCACTGATGGAGGTCTGCGGCGGGCACACCCACACCATTTACCGCTACGGGCTGGAGAATCTCCTGCCGGAGAACATCGAGCTCATTCACGGCCCCGGCTGCCCCGTCTGTGTCATCCCCATGGGCCGCGTAGACGACGCCATTTGGCTGGCCCAGCAGGACGATGTCATTTTCACCACCTTTGGCGACATGATGCGTGTGCCGGGTTCCGAGACCTCGCTGATGCAGGCGCGTGCGCGCGGCGCCGATGTACGCTTTGTCTACTCGCCTCTCGACGCCCTGAAGATTGCCACCGACAACCCCGATAAGCAGGTTGTTTTCTTCGCCGTCGGGTTCGAGACAACCGCCCCGTCGACTGCCGTGACCATTGAGGCTGCGCGCCGGCAGAGAGTGGAAAACTTCTCCGTCTTCTCCAACCACGTGCTCATTGAGCCACCGCTGCGCGCCATTGTCAACGGCGGCGAAACCAAGGTCGATGGGTTTATCGGCCCCGGTCACGTGGCCACCACCACCGGCACGGACGCCTTCGAGTTCCTGCCGCGCGAGTTCAATCTGCCCGTGGCGGTCACCGGTTTTGAACCATTGGATGTGCTCCAGGCCGTCGTCATGCTGCTGGATCAATTCGTCAGCGGCGACGTTGCCGCCGGCAAGTCGCGCGTGGACAACCAGTACGCGCGCGTTGTGCGATCCTCCGGCAACACCACCGCGCAGAAACTTATGGACCGCGTCTTTTCCCTCCGCGACACATTCGAGTGGCGCGGTCTCGGCTGGATTGAAAACTCCGGCCTCGGCATCTCTGAGGAATACGCAGCATTCGACGCCGAGCGCCGTTTCCAGGTGCCGGGGCGCCGTATCCCAGACCCCGTGACCTGCGAATGCGGATCTGTGCTCACCGGCCACATCAAGCCGTGGCAATGCGCGGTCTTCGGCACCGCCTGCACCCCGGCGACTCCTATCGGCACCTGCATGGTCTCCCCCGAGGGCGCCTGCGCGGCGTACTACAACTTCGGCCGCATCGACCGGAAAGTCACCGAGAACCTGGCGAAATCCCGCCGGTAATTACTCCGTAATTCCCGCACGCGCGAGCGATGCCACCGCCTGCTTGACGACGGGCGCGTCAATCATCTCGCCATCGAGCTGAAAGGCGCCAGTGTGCGTGCCTGCGAGATCAACGATTTTCCGGGCACGCGCGAGCGTTGCTTCCGACGGCTTGTATGCCTTGCGCACCGGCGGCACCATCGCCGGGTGAATGCAGGCGGTAGCTAGGAAACCACAGCCCACCGCATCGAGGGCCTCAAGGTACTGGCCACGCTCATCGCGGAAGTCGGTATGAACGGCATCGATGGCGGCAATACCCGCCGCAGCCGCATGTACCTGAACGAGCGCGCGGGCCAGGCGCTGCGGATCGCGGTAGTGGCGACGCGGATTTTCATCCACGCTCTGGCGAGACGACACGCCACCCAATTCGGCGGTGAGGTCTTCGGCACCCCAGAACAGACCCACAACGTCTGGGTGCGTGGCAATCTGCTGGATATTAATCAGGGCCTGTGGGGTTTCAATCATCGCGATAATCTTCAGCCCTTCGAGCTCTGCAGGAATCGAGTCTCGAATTTTGGGCACCATGACGAGGTCATAGTCACATGCGCGGGCAAAGGCGACATCTTCTGCGAAAGTCGGAGTTCCCGGCCCGGTGATGCGAAGGATAGTCGTCGCCGGGTCAAGCGGATTGTTGATGATGTTTTCACGTGCCTGCTCGTGATTATCAACAGCTGCACCGTCCTCCAAGTCAATGATGACCATGTCGGATCGTTCGGCGGCTTTCTGGAAGCGTTCGGGGCGGTCAGCCGGGGCAAAGAGTAGCGCCGGGCCAGCGGGAAGCCAAGGGAAGGTCTGTTCACCATCGAGGGAGCTAAAGCCTGTCATAGTTCCTAACCTAATTGAAAACCCCGAAGAACCTTGATGCAGGGGCTCCCCGGGAGACAACACGGGGGAGACAACAAACCCGCGCTGTGGGCTTAAACCAGATGGGAAAGCCCTACAGCGCGGGTTTGCTGAGTTTTAACTTATGCGATTAGTCGCGGTAGAGCAGCAGCGCGTCACCCTGACCGCCGCCACCACACAGGGACACTCCAGCGCGACCCGAACCACGACGGTTCAGCTCCATCGCAGCGGTCAGAGTCAGGCGGGCACCGGAGCAGCCAATCGGGTGACCCAGAGCAATCGCGCCACCGTGAATGTTGGTCTTCTCCAGCGGGTAGTCCAGCTCACGCAGGGACTTAACAGCCACTGCGCCAAAGGCCTCGTTAATCTCAATGAAGTCGAGCTCCTGCGCGTCCCACTCGGCGCGACGCAGGGCCTCCTTCAGGGAGTCCGATGGCTGTGCGTGCAGGGAGTTATCCGGACCTGCGGTCTGACCTGCCTTGCCCACCACTGCGAGGTAGTCCAAGCCGTGCTTCTCTGCGTAAGCACGCGATGCCAGCACCACAGCTGCAGCACCGTCGGAGATTGGCGAGGAGTTACCGGCAGTGATGGTGCCGTTTTCCTTCAGGAAGACCGGGCGCAGCTTAGCCAG
>NZ_CAMQAZ010000019.1 GCF_946998835.1 uncultured Corynebacterium sp.
GGCCCGACGAAGATCACTTCGGTGCTGGGCATCATGAAGGCCTACACCACCCGCGTTGGTGCGGGTCCGTTCCCGACGGAGCTGTTCGACAAGTGGGGCGAATACCTGCAGACCACCGGCGGTGAGGTCGGCGTGAACACCGGCCGTAAGCGTCGCTGTGGTTGGTACGACTCGGTGCTGGCTCGCTACGCCGCGCGCGTCAATGGTTTCACGGACCTGTTCATCACCAAGCTGGACGTTCTGACGGGCATCGGCGAGATTCCGATTTGTGTCGCTTACGACGTTGACGGTGTGCGTTACGACGAAATGCCGCTCACCCAGTCGGAGTTCCACCATGCCGTCCCGATTTACGAGACCATGCCTGCGTGGGACGAGGACATCACCGGCTGCCGCACCTTCGACGAGCTGCCGGACAAGGCCAAGGACTACCTGAATCGCCTGGAGGAGCTCTCGGGCGCTCGCATTTCTTACATTGGTGTTGGTCCGGGCCGCGACCAGACCATCGTTGTTCACGACGTGTTGGACAACTAGCCTGCCTTTATCGAACTGTTAGATAAAAAATCTTCGGTGCCGAAACGGCTGGCTACTCCAAAAAAAGAACATTTGCTAGCCACGAGAAGGCTCTGGGAATTGTCAGGTGACACTGGCATCCCAGGGCCATTTTTGTATCGTGGGCCTCACCGCGTAGTCCAACGACAGAAGTCCGAAAGACGGAAGGCGTGTGGTTTTCATGCAAAACACAGGACACCGAAACACAGGACACCGAGTACAACGACTGGCAAGCTCCGCCGTACTTTCCGGTGCGATGATTTTCTCCGCGGTGGGTGGAGCAATCGCAGCTCCCACGGCGCAGGCGGCACCGGCTTCGGCGCAGGCATCGGCAAAGTCGGATAGCTGTACCCCGAACCCGGATGCGCCTGAGATTCAGAAGGCTCTGGATAAGGTCAACAAGGAGCGTCCGAATAACCATGATGGATGGAAGTACACTGGCACCTCCAACTTCAGTCCCTGCTCCGATTTGAGCTTCGCTCTCGCCGATCAGACCAAGCAGGGCAACGCTCAGTCCTCCACTGTGCTGTTGATGTTCCACAAGGGTGAGTTCATTGGTACGGATTCCGATCAGACTCAGCACATCAACAAGGTGACACCGACCCCTGATGGCGAGAATATCTCGGTCATCTACCACGACTGGGAAGCGCAGGAGGCCGCTGGTGCTCCTAACGCTGACGCGGCGAAGTTCACCTCTAATGTTCACTTCTTCTGGAACGGCGACCGCGTCGTTCATGAGGGCAAGATTCCAGGCGGCGCGTAGCCGATTTTCTAGGGGGCTAGTTAAAGCCTCCAGGAATTCCTGAATACCCTCGAGAACTCTTGAAGTTTCCCAAGTAAACTCAATTCAGAGGCGGGCACGAGAAAGTAGTGTTCCGTCGTAGTTGAGAACTTGAGAAAACTTGAGAGAACAGAAGGTGTTCCAGTTATGAGTGGTCGTTCAGTTCGTCGAGGGTCGATGCTGGTTAGCGCGGCGGTCGCAGGTGTAGTGGCTTTGTCCGGTTGCTCCACTGATGAGACTGCAGCACCGACTTCCGCTTCTCAAACAGATGAAGAAACGACGACCATCACTACGACCACCACTGTCGAAGATGACAGTGAAGATGCAGATACCCCCAATCCGGATGTCGACGACAACGACTCGGATGGGGGTTCTTCTGCGCCCACTCAGGAAGAGGCTTTCGGCGACGCGATCGCTGACCTGAGCTCAATGGAGGGTGGCAATGGCAGCGGCTGGAAAGTCGCGGACAATACGAACTGGGATACCACCAGTGAGCTGACCTTCGCCATGGCAGTGCAAAATGAAATTACTCATTCAACTACATCCAGCGCAGTTCTGCTCTTCCATAAGGGAAAGTATGTGGGCACGGCCGGTGGCCCACAGACAATTAACTCCGTAGATGGTGATGGCAGCACTGTCACTGTCAATTTCTTCGATGTCAACAAGATGATTGAAGAAGGCGGCGCCTTCGCCTTTAAGGACGAGTACAGCGCTCCCGTCACGTACTCCTGGGATGGATCAGGAGTTGCTCAGGAAGGCGAAATTCCGAAGGCGTAGGGGAGATTAACTGCCGGGTCAGGTCATTCCAGATGCGAGGGTTACTAAGCCGTTCTAAAGTAGTGGCGCACCACACAGATTTCACAAAGATTTCTGTGTTTTGTAAACCGCCGACACCACGAAACTGACACTAGGTCACCGACATGTGGATGTCGGCGCTACGTCCAAAGAGGAACTACACCGGCTATGTCTTCCAGCAACTCATCTGACTCAATTTTTGACGAACAATCAGAGCAGAGCGAGCAGCCCCAGAACTCACGCGCCAATGGCACACGCCGCGCAATCGCGGCCATTGCTATGGGAGCGTTTGCTGTTTCTCCCATTGCAGCCTGCAGCAATGATGTGGACGATGACGCAGTGCCGTCGTCAAGCGCTGCCAGTGCGGTCAGTGCCACTTCGAGTGAAGAGAAGACCTTTGAAAAGCAGCAGGTTGCCGAGCTGAATGCAGCTGCGAATGTGCGCCCGGCCGCGGTAGCGAAGCTGCCGGCGGGCTTCGACCTGCAGTCGCATCGCGGTGGTCGTGGCCAGTGGACGGAAGAGTCCAAGCAGGCGATGGCCAACTCGCTGGCACTAGGCGTTACGACGCTGGAACTGGACATCGTCCTGACAAAAGATGGCGTGCCGATGGTCTGGCACGACCCGGAAGTCCAAGATGACAAGTGCTCGGATACCGAGCCTGTGGCGGAGGGGGATTCGCAGTTCCCGTACGTCGGCAAGCTCGTGCATGACCTGACCTACGAGCAGGTGCAGACCCTGGTCTGCGACAAGGAACTCGAGGACTTCCCGGATGCAGAGCCTATTCGGGGCAACAGGATGATGACCCTGCCGGAGCTATTCGAGCTGACCAAGAATAACCAGGACATTCACTTCAACATTGAGACCAAAATCGAGGGCGAAAAGCGCGGTGACTCCGCAGAACCACAGGAGTTCGTCGATGTAATCCTCGACGAGATTGACCGCGCGGGCGTGGCCGAGCGCGTGATGATTCAGTCCTTCGATTGGCGCTCGCTGCCACTGGTCGCGGAGCGGAACCCGGAGATTCCGCTGGTCATGCTGTGGGACGAGACCACCTGGAAGAAGGACTCGCCCTGGACCGGCGATGTCAACTACGACGAGGTTGACGGCGACATCATCGAGGCCGCCAAGCAGCTCGGCGTGCAGGTGCTCTCGCCAACGCACAGCATTCCGTATGGCAAGACGCCGTCGGATGCTGGCTACCGCCCAGTCGCCACGCCGGAGCTAATCTCCCGTGCGCATGAGGCCGGCATGAAGGTGGTGCCGTGGACCGTAAATGAAAAGGAAACCATGCGCGAGCAAATTGCCGCTGGTGTCGACGGCATCATCACTGACTACCCGACGCGCCTGCGTGAGGTTTTGGCCGAGCTGAACATGCCACTGCCCGAGCCAGCTCCGGTGGGCGACCCGGTGGGTGAACCGGCGGGTGACCCAGTGGATGACCCGGAAATGGCGACGAATTAGTAAACCTGTCTAGTACCAGCAGAAACACGTCGATAACCCTGTAATTGTCCGTGATTATTTGTGCAGGGCGGGGGTGTTTCGTGTCACACTTGACCTTATGACGCGTATGAAAGTGCTTGCCGACGTTGACACGGGTATCGATGACAGTCTTGCTCTCGTCTACCTCGCGGGGTTGCATACCGCAGGTGAGATTGAGCTGGTGGGCGTGACCTGCGCAGGTGGTAACACCACTGCGGCGTGGTCCGCCCGTAATACCAAGTACATGCTGAACCTCTGCGGTTGTCCGGAGGTTCCGGTCGTCAGCGGTTTCGAGGGGCCCGCTGACCGTGAGCTGACCACCACCCCTGAGACACATGGCCCGTACGGGCTGGGCTACAACCTGGCACCACCGGCCGTCATTTACGAACCGGGTCGCGGTGGTGCGGCAGATCCGCTGACGCTGTGGCGACGAGTCATCGAGCAGGCACGGTCGGCGGGGGAGAAGGTGCACTTGCTGGTCACCGGCCCCATGACGACGTATGTAGCCGCATTGAAGAAGTACCCGGAGCTCATGCGGGAACTCGACGGCGTGACCGTCATGGGCGGTGCCGTGGACTATCACGGCAACGTTACTGAGTTCGCGGAGTGGAATTTCTGGGTTGACCCCACCGCTGTCACTGAGGTCTTCGGCACCGCAGGCGCTGTGGCTGTCGAGCGTCCTGAGGATGCGGTGCGCAGCATCGCCACTGCCGCCGGTGCGCCGGTGCCGACGCTGGTTCCGCTCAATGTCACCGAGACCATCACCATTAGTGATACTGAGATTGAATCCTGGCGAGATGCCGGTATGAACTCGGAGCTGTTGCGCGTTCTGCGTCGCTCGCTGAAGTTTTACTTTGAGTTCCACCAGGGTGTCGGAGTCGGTTATAAGGCGCAGGTCCATGATCTTTTCGCTGCGATGGTGGCCGTCGGTGCGGTAACCGGGGAAGTGGAGAAGATGCGCCTCGTGGGCGTCGATAAGCGAACCTTTGCAGATGAGCCTGCGCGGCGCGGACAGGTGGTGGAAGATCCTGCCGGTGCGGAGGCGAACGTTGTCGTGGCTGCGGACCGCGAGGCGGCGTTGGCTGAGTTTGCACGGGTGTTCCCGCGCTAGTTTCCCTCGCCCCGGCCCCTCGCCCCTTACGGTGAACCGGCCCGCTGTCGTATGTCCAGTGGGAACATAGAAAACGAATCGAAACCGAGTACTTCGTACCCCTTTAACAGGGGGACGTTGGGCTCGGTTTTTTGTTGCTTTGACTAGGCGTCAGTCGGTTGTAGGAGTGACTCTAGCAGCGGAAAGTTCAGAATAACCATACCCATTGCGAGAAGTCGCGAAATAAAAAGTTCGCCAGAGTGAAACCAAGGCTAGGCAAACATCGATACATAAGTTAGCGTTACCTACGTTCCTTAATCTGCTTTCATTTTCAACAAGGAGTACTCACATGCACGCAAAGAAGTTCTCGGCCGTTATCGCGGGCCTGGTCATCACCTCGTCGCTGACCCTGGCCGCATGTTCTAATGAAGACACCTCGGACGCAGCTTCGACTGCATCGGAGACCTCGTCGTCGGCAAGCGCAATGGCATCGGAGACCAGCTCGGAAGCCGCAACCTCGTCTGAGTACGGTGAGGGCGTGACGGAGAGCACCAAGAAGGCATCTCTGTCCGACTGGAACGGTTCTTTCCGCGGCTTCAACTCCTACTTTGAGGAGGACTTCGTCAAGAAGGCGATGGGGGAGGCCGCCAAGGAACACGGCGAGACCACCGATGAGATGCGCGCTGAGCTGGACGAAAGCCGTGGCGCGGACTTTGAGGCGCTGGTTGTCAACGAGGATGAAATCACCTTTGTGAAGTCCGCAAAGGACTTGGATACGCCAAGCGAGAAGCCTGTGAAGTACACCTTCGACAAGGCTCTCGATGTCAAGACCGACCAGCACGAGTTCACCTGGTTCATTTTCAAGGCCGACGGGGACGCTGACCACGAGTATGTCGCACTGATGCCGCTGCACGGTGAGGAAGCCCTTGAGCACTTCCACATGCGTTACGGCAATAGCATCGAGGAGATCCTGGACCCGACTAAGCAGGGGCAGTCCGAAGACTGGTACCCAACCTTCGTCGACCCCAAGACTGCAACCGATGACCAGATCATCGAGTCTGTGGTTCACCACGATCACTAAAACACCCGGGACCTAGTTTTCAACGATGCTGAGCAATATTCGACCGCTTTTTGCCGGAATCTCTGACACACCTGACACACTTGTCCGCTCTGCCCGGCGTCTTTTCGTCGTGGTGGTAGGGACTGTCGCGGCTATCCTTCTAGCTGCGTGTGCCACTACTCCCGCGCAGAATGCAGGCGGTGATACTGCCAGCATCAATGAAACTGCACCATCCGAAGGAAGCTCGGATGGGCAGCAGCTGGTGTACGGGTCCTTCTACCCAATTGCCGACATCGTTGAAAACGTTGCCGGAGATATGGCGGAGGTTCGCAGTTTCATGCCGGTCGGCCAAGACCCACACCTGTGGGAGCCGACCCCGAGAGATATTCAGAAGCTCTCCAAGGCAGACTTGCTCGTTGTCAATGGCGCAAACATGGAGCCGTGGCTACCCCAGGTCAGGGCGGCTGTGCCGAACGTGCCAGTGCTGAATCTCTCCGACTATGTGGAGCTCATTACCTATAAGGGGGCGGCAGCTCTCGGCGAGTTCCAGTACATGGCAGCGACACCGTTGAAGGCGGGGGAGAAGTACTCCATCGTCTTCGGCCATACCCACGAGAACTCCATGCGGGTGGCGTTCTTCCCGCGGGAACAGGGCGTCTCCCAAAAGGATCTGGTGGAACGTGGTCGTGCCGCGCTCAGTGAAACCGGTGACACTGTGTCGCAGCAGCGCAACATCGACGTTGAGTCGGATCGGGCCTACTCCATTGATATGGGGCACGAGTCAGGTGAAGTGACGTTCACAGTGCCTACCGACGGCGACTGGGTATTCGTAGCCGATCGCGTCAGCGAGGATATTTTGTCCTATGACCTCTACAAGGGGCGTGAACCGCTAAATATGGAGCCGGTTATCGAGGGTGGCTCCGCGGCTACCGACCAGATTTCCTTTGATCCGCATTCGTGGATGTCGCCAATCAATGCAAAGCGCTACGCCAACGCCATCGCCGAGCGACTAGTAGAAATGCGCCCCGACGACGAGTATGAGATTCGACGTCAGAAGGGCAAGTTCGTCAGCTCAATCACCACGCTGGAGGCCGAATTCAGGGAGCGGTTCAAGACCGTCTCCCGGCGCGACTTCGTCGTCTCGCACAATGCTTTTGGCTACCTCGCGCGAGACTTTGAGCTGACGCAGCACCCGGTGCAGGGGCTGACCTCAACGGATGCGCCATCGCTGCGCTCGCTCATCACCACCATCCGTACCGTTCGCACGATGGACATCGAAATCATTTATTACGAGTACGGCCAGGAGGAAAAGTCTGCGAAGACTATCGCGGACGAAGTCGGCGGCCTCACTTTACCGCTGGCATCGATGGAGTACATGGATCCCTCGATGCTCGAGCAGTCCGAAGAAAGCGGCCACGGATACGTGGATTTCATGCGGATGAACCTGGAAAACCTGTACGAGTCATTGAAGTAGTTTGTGGGAAAAGTTGTCATGAGCAATAGTCAAGCGCCTGCGGTCCCAATCATTGAGGCCAGTGGTGTCGAGTTCGCCTACGGTGCCTTCCCCGTCCTGCGCGGTATCAATCTGACGGTCGCGCCGGGCGAGGTGGCCGCCTTCACCGGCGAGAACGGCTGCGGGAAATCGACACTGTTAAAGATTCTTATCGGCCAGAACCTCCCGACGTCGGGAAGCGTGCGTTTGTTCGGAGAGGAGACGCTCGCCGGATCCGGTTCCGCCGCCCACGGAAGACTGCGCGGTGTCGGCTATGTTCCGCAGACGAATGTGGTCAACAAGATTTCGTTTCCCATTACCTCCCGTGAGCTGGTCGTACAGGGCCTTGCTCGCGATTTCGGTTTCGTGAAGATTCCACGTCGTCGTCACTATGAGCGTGCCGACGAGCTGCTCAATCACATGGGCCTCGGCGAGTTTGCGCGCGTCCCCTTCGGCGAACTTTCCGGCGGCTTGCAGCAGCGTGTGCTCATTGCCCGTGCGCTTGTCGACGACCCCAGGCTTGTTGTCCTCGATGAGCCGACGGTGGGTGTCGACAAGCAGAGCCTGGCTGGCTTTCTTCAGCAGCTGGAGAGTCTGCGGGACGAAAAGGGGCTGACCATCGTCATGGTGAGTCACGAACTGGAAACCGTGACCAACCACATGCAGGTGGACTCGGTGTACGTGATGAAGGAAGGGCTGCTGTGCCATGCTTGATTTGATTGTTGAATTCGCCTTTGTGCGTCGCACCCTCATCGTCGGCCTGATGCTGGCCGTTGCCATTCCGCTGATTGGTATCGTGATGGTCAACCGACGCACTTCCATGATGGGCGATGCACTTTCGCATACCTCGTTGGCGGGTGTCGCACTCGGGCTTATTGCTGGTTTTCCGCCTGTCGCCGGTGCGATTGTGGTGGCCGTGCTCGGTGCGTTTGCTATCGAGGGGATTCGCAAGCGCTTCCCGCAGTATGGCGACATGGCCACGGCTGTGACGCTCAGTGCGGGCCTTGGTGTAGCAGTGATTCTTTCGGATCTGGCGCCGTCGGGACGCTCTTTCGACTCGTACCTCTTCGGTTCTATCTCGGCGGTCACCGAGGCGGATGTCTGGCTGACCGCAGTGGTGTTCTTGCTGGTGGTTGCCACAAGTGTGGTCTGCTATGGCAGTTTGCTGGACATGGTCGTCGATCCCATTCTCGCGCGGCTGGCAGGCAATCGCGTCGGCGTGGTCAACTCCATATTCACCGCGCTTGCCGCCGTTACAGTCGCACTTGCTGTTAAGGTCATCGGCGCGCTGCTGGTGGTCTCGTTGATGGTATTGCCGGTCGCAACAGCATTGATTGTTGCGCGCAGCTACGCCCAGGCCTTTTGGCTCTCAATCCTTGCGAGTGTTATTTACACCATGACCGGCTTGGTCATTTCCTACTCTGTTGATGTCCGCCCCGGTGGTGCGATTGTTGTTACTGCGGTTGTCGGTATGGGGCTAGTGGCGCTGTTCCGTAAGATTCGTCCAGCTTCTCGACAGTCCGCGACCCTAAACCCCGCGGTTAGGGCAATAGAGGCGGGATAGTGTGAGGCATTTCCTGGCGTAAGGCGCTGTTTGCCACGATGGCAGGTGCATCGGGGGTCCTTGGCTCGCTAACCGCGCATGGTGTGTAAAAGCGCTTATCGACGGCACCGTGAATCTCCTCACCCTATAAACGCTTGCCCCCGCGGTGAATCGGACCGCTGTCGTATGCTGGAAGAAACCAATCTTTCAGCTGCTGGTTGCGCAGCGCATATGCCGTAGACGAAAGCGAGTTTATCTCGATGTTTACCCCTGAAGTCACCGGAACTCCGTACCAGCCGGGAGCGACGCGAGTTCTGCTGCTCGGTTCTGGCGAGCTGGGCAAGGAGGTGTCCATTGCCTTCCAGCGACTGGGCGTTGAGGTGCACGCCGCCGACCGCTACGAGCACGCACCGGCGCATCAGGTAGCCCACCACGCGTATGTGCTGAATATGTCGGATCCGAATGCACTGCGTGAGCTGATTCGTGAGGTCAAGCCGAACTTTATCGTCCCTGAGATTGAGGCGCTGGCAACCGAAGTCCTGGCAGAGGTTGAGGAAGACGAGACGCTGGACATCACGGTCATCCCGACCGCGCGGGCGACCCAGCTGACCATGAATCGCGAGGGTATTCGCCGTCTGGCTGCTGAAGAGGTCGGTCTGCCTACTTCCCGCTATCAGTTCGCGTCCACCTTCGAGGAGTTCACCGCAGCTGTTGATGAGATTGGTTTCCCGTGCGTGGTCAAGCCGGTGATGAGTTCCTCGGGCAAGGGACAGTCCACGCTGCGCTCGCCGGAGGATGTCCAGGCGGCGTGGGATTACGCCATGAGTGGCGGCCGCGTTGAGTCCGGTCGCGTCATCGTAGAGGGCTTCGTCGATTTCGACTACGAGATTACGCTGCTGACCGTTCGCTCTATCGACCCGGAGACCGGCGAGGACGCGACATGGTTCTGTGAGCCCATTGGGCACCGTCAGCAGGATGGTGACTACGTGGAGTCCTGGCAGCCGGCCGCCATGAGCGAAAACGCCCTGGACAATGCCCGCTCTGTCGCCGCGCGTATCACCAACGCGCTGGGTGGTCGTGGCATTTTCGGCGTAGAGCTCTTTGTCCGCGGCGACGAGGTGTGGTTCTCCGAGGTCAGCCCACGTCCGCACGATACTGGCATGGTCACTATGGGTACGCAGCGCTTCTCCGAGTTCGAGTTGCACGCCCGCGCAGTGTTGGGGCTGCCTATCGACGTCACGCTGGTGTCCCCGGGAGCCTCCGCTGTGGTCTACGGCGGTGCTGATATTGAGCAGCCGGGCTACACCGGCCTGGCTGAGGCCATGGCTATTCCGGAGACTGACATTCGTATCTTCGGCAAGCCGGTTGCCGGACCGCGTCGCCGCATGGGCGTTGCGGTTTCGACTGCAGACTCCGTCGAAGCTGCCCGCGAGCGCGCATCGGAGGCGGCTTCAAAGATTAAGGTCGTCGAACTGGGCTAGTTCGACGACCTAATGTGCGCTGCAGTGTGGCCTTGACTGGCCCTGCAGCGCATTTTTCGTGCGCCGGTGTTATCTGCCCACTGCAGTCAAGCGAGCTACTTGGACTTTTGCACCGGCGGCTCGGCCGACCACGGGAAGACAATCCAGTCATCGGTGTGCTTCCAGACGTAGTCCGGTGCAATCTCCGAGCGGGACTTGCCGTAGAGCACAGCGGAGCGTACTTCCGCGCCGTGGGTCTTGAGCAGGTCGAGCACCAGGTGCAGCGTGCGGCCGGAGTCGGCCACATCGTCGACAACCAGCAGGCGACGGTTGGAAATCGACTCGATGTCCAACAGCGGCTCCAGCAGAACCGGGTCCGGCAGAGTCTCTGCCACGTCGGTGTAGAACTCGACGTTGATGGCGTCAGAAAGCTTGACACCCATGGTGTAGCTGAGTGCACCTGCCGGCAGGAGACCGCCGCGGGCCACGGCGATAATAATCTCCGGCTCGTAGCCCGAATCGACAATTTGCTGTGCCAGTTCGCGGGAGGCGACGCCGAAGCCTTCCCAGGTCAGAACTTCCTTGACGTCCAGGTTGGATGAGTCTGCATGATAAGCCATGTATTAACTCTAATCCGAAGACCGCGTGACGCGCACAATCAACTACCCGGTTAGACCCGCCGCGTTAGCTGGCGACAGTCTCTACAACAGCTTCGTGCACGGCTTCGGCCACGTCATCGGCATCTGGCTGCTTTGCGACGACCGTGGAGGCCGCAACCATGTCAGCCCACTCGACCAGCTTCTTGCGCTCGCGGCCTTCGGCTTCGCCCGCTGCGCGCTCAGCGGCGTCGAGTGCGTGCCAGCCCTCCCAGGTGGTGACGTGGAGACCCTTGTTGGTCAGGAACTCGTCGACGTCGTTATGCGTGGGCTTTGCCGGTGCGGCCAGGCGACCTGCCTCCCAGTCAGCGATGAGGTTGCCGACGGTTTCATTGGCATCACCCTTGGTGTTACCGATCAGGCCGACCGGGCCACGGCGGATCCAGCCGGTGGTGTACAGGCCTTGGAGGTGGTTGCCCTCGACGTCGTCAAGCACGCGTCCGCCGGCATCCGGGATAGTGTGGGTGCCGGTGTCGAACGGTACGCCGTTGACTGCGTCGGAGCGGTAGCCAACTGCGCGGTAGACCGCGCCGACCGGCCATTCGGTGAACTTTCCGGTGCCGCGCACGCCGCCCCCGCCGTCGAGTTCAGTGCGCTCGGTACGGATGGCGGTGACGTGCTGAATACCGTCTTCGCCGGTCTCACCGATGATTTCGACTGGAGACTCGAAGAAGTGGATGAAGAGCTTGTGCGGAGCGCCCTTCGGTTCGCGGATGGCGTAGTTTTCCAGGATGGTGCAGACCTGGTCAGTGATCTTGGACTCGCGACGGGCGGTTTCGGAGGCAGCGTCGTACTGGATGTCCTCCGGGTTCACGACCACCTCAATGGTGTCGGAGTGGTCCAGTTCCTTCAGCTCCAGCGGGGTGAACTTCGCCTGAGCTGGACCGCGGCGGCCGAAGACGTGAACCTCGCGGGCCGCGTTCTTTGCCAGGCCGTCGTAGACGTTGTCGGCAATTTCGGTGACGTGCAGCTCATCGGCAGTCTTGGCGAGAATACGAGCGACGTCGAGGCCGACGTTGCCGACACCGACCACGGCGACGGACTCAGCGGAGAGATTCCAGTCGCGGGCGAATTCTGGGTGGGAGTCGTAGAAACCTACGAACTCACCGGCGCCGTAGTGCTCCGGTAGGTCGGAGCCCGGGATGTTCAGGTCGCGGTCGCCGGTCGCGCCGGTGGCGAAGATTATGGCGTCGTAGAACTGGCGCAGTTCCTCAACGCTGACCTGCTTGCCGATGTCCACGTTGCCCAGCAGTCGGACCTGTGGCTTGTCCAGCACTCGGTGCAGGGACTTAATGATGCCCTTGATTCGCGGGTGATCCGGGGCAACGCCGTAGCGAATCAAGCCGAACGGTACTGGCAGGCGCTCGTAGAGGTCGATGGCGACATCGCGGCCGGACTTCATCAGCGCGTCGGAGGCGTAGATGCCGGCCGGGCCCGAGCCAATCACGGCTACGCGCAGTGGCGTGGTGGTCTCAGCGAGGTCGGGTAGTGGGGAAGCAGCCGCGTTCTGGGCAGCAGTTTGGTTGTTGGGCACCTGGTTGGTGGGCATTGGGTGGAATCCTTTTTTTACGTTTTTCTTTGTCTCGATTGCTTATCGTAGACCGGTCGGTCTATGCTTGCTGACACAGAATATAGACAAACTGGTCTACAAAATGCAAACACAAAACACCGCAAGAATCACCGCTTTGGCTTGAGAGGGTTTTGCTGCGCATCGCTCCTGCTGGAGGAACTTCGAGCGAGTTCAGCGTCTGAGCATCGTGGCAACGGCAGGCTCTGGTTGGGGTAAGCGGGGAAGGGGGCTTGTCATGGAAAAACTCATAGTCTTCGTGCTAATCGGCCTGGGTGCACAATTGGTCGACGGCACGTTGGGAATGGCGTTCGGTGTCACCGCCACTTCTCTGTTTATTGTCGCTGGTAGTAGTGCTGCCACTGCGTCGGCGGTGGTTCACGTAGCGGAGGTGGGTACGACACTTGCCTCTGGTATTTCGCACTGGCGGTTTGGCAATGTCGACTGGCGACGTGCGCTGAGTCTCGGCGTGCCGGGTGCTATCGGTGCCTTTGCTGGTGCGACCTTTTTGTCCAATCTCGATGGTGACGCCGCTAGGCCTGTGACCTCCACGATTCTGCTTTTTCTCGGCTTGTGGGTGATTATCCGCTTCGCCTTCTTCTCCAATGTAAAGCGCAAGAAGAAGACCTGGGGGACGAAAAAGCTCGCTCCGCTGGGGCTCTTCGGAGGTCTGCTCGATTCCACAGGCGGTGGTGGTTGGGGGCCTGTTACAACCTCCACGTTGCTCGGCGCTGAGGCGGATCAGCCGCGCAAGATTATCGGCACCGTCTCTGCGGCGGAATTTCTTGTCGCTCTAGCTGCTGTGCTGGGCTTTTTGCCTAAGTTGCGGGAGGAATTCACCCAGCATGCCGTGCCGGTTATCGGCCTGCTGTGCGGTGGTGTAATCGCAGCGCCGTTGGCGGCCTTCCTGGTCGGGCGCATTAATCCACGTCTGCTTGGAATTGTGATCGGTGGCGTATTGGTGGGGCTGAATATCCGTACTTTGTTCTCCCCGCTGGTTTCCGGTGGTGTGCTGGTAACGGTGCTGCTTGTATGGGTGTTTTCCATTGTGGTGCTGGTGTTGTGGGCGCGTTCGCACGACACTCTTCCGGGCCTGCGTCAGCGTGTGCAGCTCGAACCGGTTTCGCCGTCTTCCTCGACTGCTGTAACTGATTCTGAATCCCCATCGCGGGCATCTGTCGGTGCTGGGCCTGTGGGGACTTCTGACGGTGTCAGGGTGACTGCGGAAAACGGTGTCCACGTGGGCGAAGCGGGGTTTCGGTAACTATCTGGTTGCGCCCCCACCTTGCACTAGGCAGACTGGTCGGTCTAATGTTGCCAGCAACGCAATATAGACCGCACGGTCTATAGAAATTTAGAAAATAATCCGTTCAGGACTGATTCAAACAACTCTGATTTGGTCAGCGAGAACAAAACGAAAGAGATTCGGTAAATCCCCCATGAGCTCTCCCACGAAAACCGCCGAGCGTCCAGCCTCCGCAGCGGCTACCCGACGTAAGAAGCGCGCACCGAAGCCACAGGGACAGTGGCTTATCGACGGCCGCGAGCCACTTAACGACGACGAGCGCATCAAGAAAGAAGATGCTGGCTTTGCCGTTAGGCAGCGTGTTATCGACACCTACTCCAAGCAGGGTTTTGATTCCATCCCCGCAGAGGACCTAGCCCCGCGCTTTAAGTGGATTGGCCTTTACACCCAGCGCAAGCAGGGCCTTAGTGGTGAGCACACCGGCGTGAAGACCAACGCCGAGCTGCAGGACAAGTACTTTATGCTCCGCGTCCGCCTCGACGGTGGCCAGACCACCACCGAGGGTATCCGTACCATCGGCGAAATCTCCCGCGACTTCGCACGCGACACCGCGGATTTCTCCGACCGTCAGAACGTTCAGCTGCACTGGATCCGCATCGAGGATATGCCGGAGATTTGGGACCGTCTGGAGCGAGTCGGCCTCGACACCAACTTTGGCTGTGGCGACGTTCCCCGCGTCATCCTGGGTAGCCCGGTCGCCGGCGTTGCAGCAGACGAGATTATCGACGGCACGAATGCCATCCGCCGTATCAAGGAGGAGTACCTCTCCGGCGACGAGTTCTCCAACCTACCGCGTAAGTTCAAGTCCGCAGTTTCCGGTTCCCCGCGACTCGACGTCACCCACGAAGTTCAGGACGTTGCCTTCGTCGGTGTCAATCACCCCGAGCACGGCCCCGGTTTCGACGTCTGGGTCGGTGGCGGTCTCTCCACCAACCCGATGCTCGCTCAGCGTCTCGGAGCCTGGATCCCCGAGGACGAGGTCCCCGAGGTATGGGCGGGTGTATGCCGCATCTTCCGTGACTACGGCTACCGTCGTCTGCGCAATCGCGCGCGTCTGAAGTTCCTCGTCGCCGAGTGGGGCGCGGAGAAGTTCCGTCAGGTGCTCGAAGACGACTACCTCAACCGCAAGCTTATCGACGGCCCCGCGCCCGAACCTTTCGAGGGCGACCGTGACCACATCGGCGTGCACAAGCAGGCCGACGGTCTCAACTACGTCGGTGTTAAGCCCGCCGTCGGTCGCGTTCCAGGCTCTGACCTGGTCAAGCTCGCCGACATCGCCGAGCGCCACGGTGTCTCCCGCGTCCGCACCACCGTGATGAAGGAGCTCATCCTCCTCGACGTCGCCGACGACCAGGTCGACTCCCTGCTCGCCGAACTCGACGACATCGGCCTGTCCGCCAAGCCTTCCGCTTTCCGACGGGGCATCCTGGCCTGCACCGGCCTGGAGTTCTGCAAGCTCGCACTTGTCACCACGCGCCAGCGCGCAATCGATTTGGTGGACGACTTGGAGGCACGCCTCGGCGACCTCGATGTCCCAATCACCATTGCGCTCAACGGCTGCCCGAATGCCTGCGCTCGCACGCAGATTGCCGACATCGGCCTCAAGGGCCAAATCGTCACCGATGACGAGGGCAACCGTGTTGAGGGTTTCCAGGTTCACCTCGGCGGCTCGCTGGGGCTCGATGCCAACTTCGGCCGCAAGGTCCGCGGTCACAAGGTCACCTCGGCAGAACTGGGAGACTACATCGAGCGGGTCGTCAATCACTTCAAGGAGCAGCGTCACGAGGGCGAACAGTTCCGCGAGTGGATCGTCCGAGCTGATGAGGAGGACCTGAAGTGAGTGAATCTCGCAATGGGGTTCGGTCGCAGGGGCCGTCGTCAAGCGACAACGACGAAGCGCCGGCACGACTGGGAATCGGCGGCCGAAGCGCACACCCCAATCCGAACCGGGGCGCGGTGATGCACTGCCCATACTGCGGCGGTGATGATCTGTGGCCCGATGTGGAAACCGATTACGCCTGGCAATGCCGCGAATGCTGCCGGGTATTCACAGTGAAACTGCATGGTCATATTGATAGGAAGGTGGCGTCATGAGCACGGGATTGAAAACCGCTGAAGTCATTAAGACTCAGGAGGCGCTCGCGCGTGAGGACGCGCTGGACAATCCGGAGACCGCTCGCCGTCTGATTGAGCTCGCACTGGAGTGGGGTTCCAAGCTGGAGACTGCCACTGCCGGGGAAGTGCTGGAATGGGGTGCGGAGCACCTGCACACGCCACTGGCTGTGACCCTGTCGATGCAGGACACGGTATTGGCGGAGCTGGCTGCTCGGCATGCGCCGGACGCGGATTTGATCTTCCTGGATACGGGTTACCACTTTCCGGAGACTCTCGATGTGGCGGAGCAGGTTGCGCAGCGTTACAGCAACCGTCTGCTGTCGATTGAGCCGAAGCGCACCCGCGCTGAACAGGACGCCGAAGAGGGCGTTGACCTGTACAAGACCGACCCGACGCGATGCTGCGCACTGCGGAAGGTCGAGCCGCTGTCAGCCGTGAAGCGCCCCTACGAGGGGTGGGTCACTGGTCTGAAGCGCGTGGACGCACCGACCCGCGCACACACGCCGGTACTGGAGATCGACAAGACCGGCCGTATCAAGCTCAACCCGCTGGCCACCTGGACGGATGAGGATGTTGCCCAGTACATCGAGGACAACGACCTCATTGTGCATCCGCTGACGCAACAGGGGTTCCCGTCGATTGGCTGCGCGACATGCACCGCGCGAGTGGCCGAGGGCGCGGATCCGCGCTCGGGCCGCTGGTCGGGCAGCGAAAAGACAGAGTGCGGTTTGCATCTCTAGTTCGCGTAGTGCGCGCGGCTGGCAGGTAGTCACTGGTCGTCAGCCACTAGCCGGTACCAGCACACAGTTAAGACAGTCGAAATAGCTACAACAGCCAACACAGCGAAAACAGCCAAACAGAAAGAACCCCCATGACTAGCCCAACCACAGTTTCCGTACAGAATCGCCTCGATCCGCGGCTTGCCGAGCTGGAAGCCGAGGCCATCGACATTATCCGCCAGACCGCCGGCCAGTTCGACCGCCCGGCGCTGCTTTTCTCCGGCGGTAAGGACTCCGTCGTCGTGCTCGAGCTGGCCAAGCGAGCCTTCGCGCCGGCAGGTACCCCGCTGGAGCTCCTGCACGTCGACACCGGCCACAACTTCCCCGAGGTCATTGAATTTCGTGACAAGATTGCCGCCCAACCGGGCATCAAGCTGCACGTAGCCAAGGTCCAGGACTGGATTGACAGTGGCGTGCTCACCGAGCGTGCAGACGGCACCCGCAACCCCCTGCAGACCGTGCCGCTGGTGGAGACCATTGCCAACCGCGGTTACGACGCTGTTCTCGGTGGTGCCCGCCGCGATGAGGAAAAGGCCCGCGCCAAGGAGCGTGTGTTCTCCGTCCGTGACTCCTTCGGCGGTTGGGACCCGCGTCGTCAGCGCCCCGAGCTGTGGGGCCTGTACAACGGTCGCCATGCCGCCGGCGAGAACGTTCGTGTTTTCCCAATCTCGAACTGGACCGAGGCTGACATCTGGGCCTACATCGAGGCCCGCGACATTGAACTGCCACCTATTTACTTCTCCCACGAGCGTGAGGTGTTCAACCGCGGCGGCATGTGGTTGGCCCCGGGCGAGTGGGGTGGGCCCCGCGATGGCGAAACCCTCGAGGTCCGCACTGTCCGCTACCGCACTGTCGGTGACATGAGCTGCACCGGCGCTGTCGAATCGACTGCCACCACTATTGCGGAGGTCATGGAGGAACTTCGCACATCCAAGCTCACCGAGCGCGGCGCTACCCGCGCAGATGACAAGTTGTCCGAATCCTCCATGGAAGACCGCAAGAAGGAAGGTTACTTCTGATGAGCCAGCCAAACTCCCCAGCCACCCTAATCACCGCCGACCGCGCCACCCGCGCACGTCGCACCCTTCGCCTCTGCACCGCTGGCTCCGTCGATGACGGCAAGTCCACTTTCGTCGGTCGCCTGCTGCACGATACGAAGAACATCCTCGCGGACCAGTACGAGGCCGTCGTCGCATCCTCGCAGGCGCGCGGTCAGGAAAATCCTGACCTGTCGCTGCTGGTCGACGGCCTGCGCGCCGAGCGTGAGCAGGGCATCACCATCGATGTCGCCTACCGCTACTTCGCCACCGACGTCCGTTCGTTCATCCTCGCCGACTGCCCAGGTCACGAGCAGTACACCCGAAACACCGTCACCGGTATGTCCACCGCCGAGGCCGTCGTTTTGCTTATCGACGCGCGCAACGGCGTCGTGACGCAGACCAAGCGTCACGCAACGGTGGCCGGTCTGCTGGGTGTTCGCCATGTGATTTTCGCAGTCAACAAGATTGACCTGCTGGACTACAGCGAAGCGGCCTTCCGCGCCATTGAGTCGGATGTGGCAGCGCTGGCAGAGCGCCTGGGTCTGCAGAACACCTTCGTTGTGCCGGTGTCGGCGCTGGTCGGCGACAATATTGTCGATTCTTCCGAACACACCCCGTGGTACGAGGGGCCGACCGTGTTGGAGGTACTGGAGAACCTCAACATTGGTGCCGACCTGGAGGCTGATGCCGAGGCCGACCTGCGTCTGCCCATCGACTATGTCATCCGTGACCACGCCACCGAATACCGTGGCTACGCTGGCCGGATTGCCGCAGGCAGCGTGCGTGTGGGCGACACGGTCTCCGTTGATGCTAACCGTCAGGCGACGGTCACAAAGATCACTGTGGCTGCCGAGGATGTCAACGAGGCCGTGGCCGGTCAGTCCGTGGCCATCAGCCTGGATGCCGAGTTCGACCTCGCCCGCGGTGACCTCATCAGTGGCACCCGCCCGGAAGATGTCCGTCGCTTCTCCGCCGTGGCTGTCCACCTTGCGGACAAGCCGCTCGCCGTCGGTCGCGTTGTCGAGGTTCGCTACGGTGCTGCGCTTGTGCGTGGCCGTATCGCTTCCGTCGATGCCCTTATAGACATTGAGACCGGCGAGCCCACCGGCGTTGCCGATCAGCTCGCGGTCAACGATGTCGCCGAGGTCACGATTGAGGTCGCCCAGCCGCTGCCAGTCGACGCTTACCGCGTCGGTGGTCGTGTCGGTGCGTTCCTGCTCATCGAGCCAGGTACCGGTGACACTCTCACCGCTGGCCTTGTGCGCGGTGCGGCGCAGTAGCGCCGCAGGTAGCACCAACAGGCAAGAAGAGTAAGCACAGCCATTCAGACTGAGGGAGACCATCGATGACCGCACTGATTCTGCTCGCGCACGGTTCACGACACTCCGAGACCAAACCGGTGCTCGAAGAGGTAGTCGCGCTCGTGCGTGAGAAGATGCCGCTCACCCGTCTGGACGCCCCCTCCCGGATTCGCCTCGCCTGGCTGGACCTCGACGAGCCCTCGCTGGACACCGTCTGTGCCGAGCTCGCCGCTGCTGGCGAGACTCACGCACTGGCCGTACCGCTGCTGTTCACCGATGCGTTCCACTCGCGAGTCGACGTTCCCGAGCAGGTCGCACACTGCAATCGTCATGGTGTCGACATCACAGTGGCTGCAGGGCTTGGGCTTGGCGACGGCACGAAGCGCGCCGTCGTCAAGCGAATCATTGAAGCCGCGGAGAATGCGTCTTTTTCCTGGCCAGTCGATGCCCTGGTAATGGGGGTCGGCTCCTCCGATGAGGATGCCAATGCGGCTGTGCATCAGTTTGCGGCCCGCCTGGACGGGATGCTGCCGGGGCATGTGAGTGCGGCATTCGTGGTCGGCCCTGAGAAAATTAAGGGGGCGGGTGCCGTAGCCGAAGCACAGCAGCGTGCGGCCGAGCGCGGTCGCGGACTGGTAGTGGTGCCGCTGTTTACCGCGCCGGGCCTGCTGTGGGATCGAGTCGTCGACGCTGACGCTAGTGCTGGCGCTGGCCAAGTAGCTTATGGTGAGCCGTTGGCCGAGCTCTTGGCGCCAATCGTGTGCTGTCGTTGGGACTCGCGCGCAGCCTACGCGGACGTGCCGGTCGTGGCGTAGGCCGGTCGTGGGGGTAGTGCCCTAGTTACTCGCCCTTGGAGTGGGCGACCATCTCATCCCACTCGACGTACTTCTTGCGCTCGCGCCCTTCGGCCTCGCCAGCGGCGCGCTCGGCGGCATCGAGCTTGTGCCAGCCATCCCAGTCCAGGTAATCGATGCCCTTGGACTCCAGCAGTTCGTTGACTGCGGACAGTTCCGGCTTGGACGGGTTGAACTTCTTGCCCTCTGCGGCATCGGCCAACAGGTTGGCCACGGCCTCGTTGGCATCGCCCTTGGTATTGCCAATCAGGCCAACAGGGCCGCGGCGAACCCATCCTGTGGTGTAGAGGCCGGTGATGGTCTCGGCTTCTTTATCCTCGGTGTTTTCCGATTTAATGACTCGACCGCCGACGTTGGAGATGACGTTCTTGACGTTGTCGAACGGGATTCCCGGCAGTGCGTCGGAGCGGTAGCCCACGGCGGAGTAGACAGCGCCGACCTTCCAGTCGGTGGTTGCGCCGGTCGGGCGCAGCCCACCAGCACCGTCATATTCCATGCGCTGGGTGCGCAAGCCCGTGACGTGCTGCTGGCCGTCGGCCCCCTCTTCGCTGAGGATTTCCACTGGCGACTCGAAGAAGTGAATGTAGAGCTTGTGCGGAGCGTTCTTCGGGTCACGGATGGCGTAGTTCTCCAGGATGGTGCAGACCTGGTCCGTAATCTTGGAGTTGCGACGCATGGTCTCGGACGCGGAGTCGTAGTCAATATCGCGGGGGTCGACCACGACTTCGACGTTCGGGGAGTAGTCCAGTTCCTTCAGCTCTAGCGGAGTGAACTTTGCCTGTGCAGGGCCACGGCGGCCGAAGACGTGGACTTCCTTGGCCTTATTGGTCTTCAGAGTTTCGTAGACATTGTCCGGAATCTCCGTGACGTGTAGTTCCTCGCCGGTCTTGGCCAGAATGCGGGAGACATCCAGCGCAACGTTGCCGACGCCGACGACGGCTACGGACTCTGCCGAGAGGTCCCAGGTGCGTTCGAAGAGCGGGTTGCCGTCGTAGAAGCCCACGAACTCACCAGCGCCGAAGTGCTCCGGCAGGTCCGCGCCCGGGGTCGGCAGCGCGCGGTCACCGACGGCACCGGTGGCGAAGATGACGGCGTCGTAAAGCTCCTTCAATTCGTCGAGTGTGATGTCCTTACCAAACTCGACGTTGGAGAACAGACGCAGCTCCGGCTTTTCCATCACACGGTGCAGGGCCATGATGATGCCCTTGATGCGCGGGTGATCGGGGGCGACGCCGTAGCGGATCAGACCGAATGGGGCCGGCATCTTTTCAAAGAGGTCGACTTCCACGTCAGTGCTGGATTTCATTAGTGCATCGGAAGCATAAACACCGGCCGGGCCAGAGCCAATCACGGCAACACGGAGCGGGCGATTCATGAAGTCTGTCCTTCTTTCTCTCATGCTTTACGACGGCCACGAGTCCGCGGCCTAAGTGACTGCCTGCGGTGACCTCGCGGGAAAGTGAGCTATTGGTCAGCTTTGGGTTTATTCGACATTCCCAATGGTAGCGCCCCCAATCGTAGCGATAACTTACGAAAAATCGAGAGGCGAGCATCACATCATCGGCCAGATGCTTTCGAAGGTGGACAAAACTAGGTGTGAGCTTAGTCACTTTCTATGCGGGAATTTGGGGTAGTTCACTAGAAAAACCACGGAAAAGCGCATATTGGACAGGGAAATCGTTGGATTTTGTGGGGAAATCTGTGGCTACCAGGGGTAACCAGAGAGGTTTGACTCCGCCGTGAGATGTAAGGTGACTCACAATAAGATGAAAATAATGATTTGAGACTCAGGCGTGATTGCTGGTGTGGTTGCTCCGGCATGGTTTGAGGCTCAGACAGTCCAGCGGCTCAAGTCCAGCCGATGGTTAAGTTAAGCAACTAAGCAACGATTAAGCGCAGTGCGAGAAAGGAACGTCGGTGAGCGAACAGAACGCCCAAGCGTCCACCAACAACTCCGCAGTCCTGATTACTTCAGTGGACCGCGCAGATAATCTTCAAGATGTCATTACGGCATTGTCTCAGGCACTTGGTGGCGCACGTTGTCTCCACGCTGTCGGTGGGCCACACGGCGCCACCGTGGACCAGGTTGTTGAAGATCCGGAATCTGCGCTTGACACCATCATCAGTGCTGTCGAAGCCGACCGCGCTGCGCGCGAGGGCGCGGCTGTTCTGACGGGCTCCGGCAACCTGGACTTTGACTTCCGCATTGCCACCGTCGCAGGTGCTGGTGTCATTGTTGTCGCCGGCGGTAAGGGCTGCCACGCAGAGGCTGCCAAGGCCCGCATTCGCCTGGCGCTCAGCAGTGCAGCTCAGCGTCACAGCGAAGTGCTCGCTGTGGTCCTTACCGGTGAGGAAGCAGCCGAGGCGGCTAAGACTCTCGAGCTCGACGTTCCCGTTGTTGCTGTCGACGATGCCGAGGGCCTCCGCAAGGTCGTTAGCCGCGAGGTTACCGCTGTGATGACTCCGCAGCGTTTCCAGTGGTGGCTGCTGCAGCGCGCCAAGGCTGATAAGCGCCACATTGTGTTGCCAGAGGGCGATGACGATCGCATTCTCGAGGCCGCTGATTACCTCTTGCGCGAGGATATCTGTGAGCTCACCATCCTCGGTGACCCGGACGCTATGAAGGCGCGCGCCTCCGAACTGGGGTACGACATCAACGCTGCTCATCTCTGGAACCCGCAGACCTCCGAGTACGTTGAGCAGTTCGCGGAGCAGTTCGCAGAGATGCGCAAGGCCAAGGGCGTCACGCTGGAGCAGGCCCGTGAGACCATGCAGGACATCTCCTACTTCGCGACGATGATGATTCACAACGGGCTTGTCGACGGCATGGTTTCCGGTGCAGCCCACACGACTGCTCACACCATCCGTCCGTCCTTGCAGATTATTAAGACCAAGCCGTCGGCTTCCACGGTGTCGTCGCTCTTCCTCATGGTGATGGACAACTCGCTGTGGGGTTTTGCAGACTGCGCTGTGTTGCCAAAGCCGGCTCCGGAGCAGCTGGGAGAAATCGCCGTGGTCTCCGCGGAGACCGCCGCTTCCTTCGGTATCGATGCCCGCGTCGCCATGCTGAGCTACTCCACTGGCGCGTCTGGCACAGGTGAGGACGTCGACCGCGTGAAGGCAGGTTTGGCCAAGGCCAAGGAGCTGTCTCCGGATCTCGCTGTCGACGGTCCACTGCAGTTCGATGCCGCCATTGATCCGTCCGTGGCTGCGAAGAAGATGCCGGATTCCTCTGTTGCGGGTAAGGCAACTGTTTTCGTCTTCCCGGATCTGGACGCCGGTAATATCGGTTACAAGATTGCTCAGCGCTGCGGTGGTGCATTGGCAATCGGCCCGATCCTGCAGGGCTTGAACAAGCCGGTCAACGACCTTTCCCGTGGCGCTACGGTGCCGGACATTATCAACACGGTTGCAATTACCGCTATTCAGGCTGGAGGAAACTAAATCTTATGTCCCGTCATGTGCTTGTTTTGAACTCCGGTTCCTCCTCTATCAAGTTTCAGCTGGTAGATCCGGAGAAGGACTCCACCCAACCGCCGTACGTCTCCGGTCTGGTTGAGCGTATTGGTGAAGAAGACGGTGTTGTTAATCTGAAGTTCTCCGGACAGAAGATTGAAATCACTGAGCCAATCGCTGACCACGCTAGCGGTCTCGACCGTGCTTTTGAGCTGATGGATGAAAACGGTGTTGGCCCTGAGTCGGTGGACATCGCCGCTGTCGGTCACCGCGTTGTTCACGGCGGTCGCCTCTTCTCTGGCCCGGAGCTTATTACCGACGAGATTGTTGGCATGATCCGCGACCTGATTCCGTTGGCTCCGCTGCACAACCCGGCTAACATCGTCGGTATTGAAGAGGCTCGCAAGCTACTTCCCGACGTGCCTCACGTTGCCGTCTTCGACACTGGTTTCTTCCACACCATGCCGCCGGCTGCGGCGCTGTACCCGCTCAATGCCGAAGTCGCATCGAAGTTCGACATCCGTCGTTACGGCTTCCATGGCACCTCGCATGAGTTTGTTTCCAAGCAGGTGCCGGACCTGCTGAACAAGCCGGCAGAAGAAATCAACCAGATCACACTTCATCTGGGCAATGGTGCATCGTGTGCGGCTATCCGCGGTGGCCAGGCGGTGGATACCTCCATGGGGCTGACTCCGCTGGCTGGTCTGATGATGGGCACTCGTACCGGTGACATTGATCCGGGCGTTATCTTCCACCTCTACCGCAACGGCCTGAGCATTGATGAGATTGACAACCTGTGCAACCGTCAGTCCGGTCTGAAGGGTGTCTCCGGTGTCAATGACTTCCGTGTGCTGCAGGAACGCATGGACAACCATGATCCGGATGCGTGGGCCGCATACCAGATGTATGTCCACCAGCTGCGCCGCTACATTGGCTCTTACATGCTGATTCTCGGTCGCCTCGACGCCATCACCTTTACTGCCGGTGTGGGTGAGAACCACGTCGGTATCCGTCGTGACTCGATGGCTGAGCTCGAGAACTTCGGCATCAAGATTGACGATGAGCGCAACTCTCAGCCGAACGACGGCCCGCGCCTGATCTCGGCGGATGACTCGAAGGTCAAGGTCTTCGTAGTTCCGACTAATGAGGAACTGGCTATTGCCCGTTACGCAATGAGTTTCGTCGACTAGCTCAACAAATAAGCTCGCCCCGCTAGCTCCCAAGAAAGGGAAGAAGCTAGCGGGGCGAGCTTATTTCGTACGTGACACCGACAACTGTGTCTGTGCCTCGAAAAGACACAGTTGTCCAGTCAGAGTTGACGCGCACCCGACGGGCTCGTGAGCTTGTGAGCCTGTGAGAGGGGGAGCGGAAAACTACCAGATGTAGACGCCGTCGCCGACCTGCAGGGTGTTGAAGTACTTCACAGCGTCATGGTGCTCCAAGTGGATGCAGCCGTGGGACATCTGCTTGACAGAGCCCTCGTGGAAAGCCTCACCGTCGTTGGTGAAGTACACCGAGTACGGCATCGGGCCGTTGTAAGGAACCGACCAGTCGTCCTTGACCTTACGGGTAACGTGCAGGTGACCGCGGGTGGTCTCGTATCCCGGCATGCCGGAGGACATTGGCACCGGGCCGTAGGTGATACGACCGTTTTCCTGCAGCCAAGTCTTCTGGCCCGCCAGGTCAACGCAAGCGCGGGCGCTCGGCGGGCACGGGCTGTTCGGAGTCGGGCGTGGCTTCGGCTGCGGCTTTGGAGCCGGGCCAGGTGCGGGATTCGGAGCCGGCTGCAGCCGGTTTAGCTGTTCCTTCAAGAAAGCGAAAACATCGTTGACGATGCGGGTAGCCTCGTCTTTCTGTGGCTGCGGCAGCGGCAGGTTCTTGATGGCTTCTAGCAGCTGCTTGTGGACGTCATCGACGAACTGCATGTTGTTCTGTGCGAACTTGAAGTTCTGATCAATAAGAGCAACAACGGAATTTGAGAGCTCGACCTTCGCGTTGTTCAGAGCTTCAGAAACTTTCGGTGCAAGATTGTCCAGATTCAGAGCTGGGCTCTCAGGCAGCTGGAGGTCCTGGATATTCTGTTCCAGTACCTGCAAATCTGGGAAAACCGGCTGAGCAGCAGCAGTACCCGCGCCGAGGCCAAGAGCGGTGGTGAGGGCTGCAGCGCTGATAATGACCCGCTTGGCGCTGCGGAGAGAAGACTTCGAAGAGGCAAACATAAGAAGTATCTTAAAGTACGAACAGCAATTTGCCCCTTATTCACCAATTCCGGGGTGGCGCGCCGCCTCCCCCTCCCCCCCCTGATTTCTCAACTCTCAAACTTCTTCAGCCTAACGCCAGGTTCGCGGCCGGATGAGGTTGGCGATATCCACCAGGTTGTAGCGGTGTCGCGGAAACTGTGAGGAGCGAGCCAGCATTCGCAGGTCCTTTTCCAGGCCTTCCCGCAGCCCGGCCACAGTGAAGGGCACGTCGAAAAGGCCATTGGAACTAGCCGCGTGGTCGAGGTTGGAACCGCGCAACCAGTTCAGCGCTGACACCATCACGGAAATGCGCAGCTGCGGCATCCGCGGTTCATTCGTCGGGAGCTCCACCAGGCGGCGCGCAGCACGGCGAATTCTCGACTCGGTCAACTCGGAAGGCTGCCCGGATGTGAGCATGAGGATCGTCGTCAAGCGCGCCATGCGATGGTGGCGGGAGTTACCGGGGACGCGGTCGAGCTGGGCGATAGCCATTTCGTGTTGCCGCTCAGAGGCCAGCTGGCGGGCCAGCCCGAAGGCGGACGACACCGTTGTGGGGTTGGCTGCCCACACGACAGCGTAAAGACGCAGCGTATTGAAACGAATCGTCTGTGGCGACAGGGACTCGCTGGCCCACGTGGGGGAGAAGATTCCCGGTGTATCAGCGGCTACATTGTCCAATGCGTTACTCAAGTTCGCGGCGGCGCGGGCGACTGCGGGTTCGAGAAGCGAAGCGTTAGCAATACCCAGGCGCTGCTGAATCAGCTCTAAAGTGGCGGCTAACGCCAGCTTTGGGGCCGGCTCACCGGGCAGCATCGTCAGTACGTGGTGGAACGAGGCCAGGGCGTCGTTGAACTGGTCGAGAAGCAGATAAGTGATGCCCTCGTACCAGCGGTAACGCCAATCGCGCTGCAGGCGTTCAGGGGCCTCGCGGAGGCTGTCGCGGGCCTCGTCAATCAAGCCGAGATCCAACTGTGCGCGCACGATGCCCAGCGGAATTTCCACCGAGGAACCGTACTCGGGTTCGAACAGCGCGTTGGTCAGGGTTTCAATCAATTCGTTGGGCTCGGTAAATGACGAGGCACTCAAGATTCGCGCGCCGGGGTCCGCAGGGTTAATCAGCGGCACGGGCAGTGCGAAAGTCACCTCTTGTGGGGTGATTTCCACGCCTCGGGTGATTCCGTCGACAAGCTGATCGGTGCGGAACACCAGGTGTTTGGTGCCGTACGTGGAGCGCTGTGGCGAGAAATTCGATACCGCCTGCGGGAATTGCACACCGTCGCGCACCGCCAGAATCTCACGCAATACGCCGATGAGCTGCACACTCATCTCTTCAGCGGAACCGAAGCGGGCCTCCGGGTCTTCATGGCAAGCGCGCAGGAGGAAGCGGTAGAGCGAGTAGAAACGGCGGAACAGGGGTTCCTCGGCAGGTGTTGGTAGCCCCGGATTGTACACCCCATCGGTTGCGGGTAGCTTCAGAATTAGCGAGGCCAGCGTGCGGCCGACGGTGTAGATATCACTGGCGATTGTCGGCCCCGTCGTGGCGATCTCCGGCGCTTGGAAGCCCGGGGTGCCGTAGATATGGCCGTAAGCTCCGATGCCGGTGACCGCGCCGACGTCGATAAGCGTGACGTGGTCTTCGGTGAGCAGCACGTTGTCCGGTTTCAAGTCGTTGTAGACAACGCCGCGCGAATGCAGGTAATCCAGCGCGGGCAGCAGCTCCAGGATGTAACCAATCGCCAGGTCACAGGGCATGACACCGTCCGGGTAGCTGCGGCGCTGTTTCCGCAACGACGGGCCACCGACGTACTCCATCACAATGAAGCCGGTAGCGCTGTTGGCATCCGTCTCATCGATGAAGTTGATAATCTTCACAATCCCCGGATGCGAGATTTCCGCGAGGAACTCGCGTTCCGCCTGGACCACGGCGAAATCCTTCTCACTTTTGGCAGCCATCATGCCCTTGAGCACGACCCAGCGATCCGAGACGTTGTGGTCAATCGCCAGATAGATCCAGCCGAGACCGCCATGGGCGATTGGCCCCACGATCTCGTACTGATCTGCCACGATATCGCCGGCTTTCAGATTCGGGGCTGGCTTATTCGTCGCCCGAATCTTCTCTTCGCTCATCACTGCATCGCGTGGGTCCTGCGTCGTGATGTACGGCAGATGCACCATGCCGTCGGCGACAGTGCGTCCACGGTGCGCATTCGAGCGCTTCCGGCGAAAGTCCTCCAGCGCTTTACGGTGCGAGGCCATTGACGGATCTGCGCTCTGGGCACCGGGTGCGGTCGTCACGCTTGACGACGATCCCCCGCGCCCCAACAACTCGGAGATATCGAACTCGTCGTCATCGTCATCCTCGTCTGCAAAGGGGTCAAAGGCGACCGCGGCAGTGCCGGGCTCGTGGTCGTCATCCTCGTCTGCAAAGGGGTCGAAGGCGACGGCCTGAGTAGCAGCAGCCTCTGCCTCTGCGCTCGTGTCGTCCGAGGGCTCGGGCGCGAGCTGGTTGTGCTCGGGGTACTGGTTGCGTTCGGAGCATTGGGTCTCGTCGCTCATCGGTTGTTCACCTCGCCTTCTGGGGTAGCTTCCGGTAGGGGCGCTTCCGGAGCGGGTGCGATTCCAAGTATGTTTTCGTCTTCTCCATATTGCGGCACTGGTTGGGTGCCGCTTGGTAGGAAGGGGCCGAACCAGGTGTCGTAGAGCGACTGCCAGGTGCCATCGCTTGCTATGCGCTCTAGAGTCGCGTTGATTTGGCGAACCAGGCCGGGGTTCTTCTGGGAGACACCGGCCGCGTAACTCTCCTCGCTCAAGTCCCGCTGGACAATCGCCGTGGCCGGATCCTGGTCGTTGATGCCCGCGAGGATGGTGTCGTCGGCTACGACAATCTCGGCCTGGTTGTTTTGAAGTGCGATGAGGCAATCCGACCAGTTACCGACCAACAGCAGCGTATTGTTCGGCGAGAGCCTTCTAATTAAATCCTCGGTAGTGGATCCACGGGAGACACAAATACGACCGTCCTCGACATCCTCGGGGGAGGCTTCGCCATTCGGCGAAGAGACCAGGACTCCAGCTCGGGCAGTCAAATACGGTGCAGAAAACAGCACCTTTTCGCGCCGGGCATCGGTGACCGTCATAGTACGCAATACAACATCGACAGTGCCGTCTTCGAGCGCAGCGGTGCGTTCCTTGCTGTCGACGAACCGGAACTCTACGGCATCGGGATTACCAAAGATATCCCTGGCAATCTCCTGCGCCAGAGATACTTCAAAGCCAGAGAGCTCACCGGTGCTGAAGTCACGGAAACTGAGCAGGTTCAACGATTGGTCAACACCAACAATGATGCGGCCACGCTGGTAGATCTCCGGGATTCGCTCTTCTGGTGTCTGGTCTTCAGGAGCGAGTGTGGACAGATCTGGTGTGTTGGCCTGTGCCGCAGGCTGCCTCGAGGAAGCCTTGTCGTAGAACGCGCCCGGTGGCAGGGGGAAGTCACCCGTGGCCTCAAGGATGGTGCGCGAGTAGGGATCGTCGGCAAGCGAATCTGCCGCGCAGGCACTGACAGTGAGACCGGCGACGGCGAGTACGCCGAGGGTAGCCCTGCGCCGCCAACCGCTGAGACCACGATGCGATGGGGACAACGAGACAATCATAAGTACTCCAGGAGCCGGTGGCGGAAACCGAAAACGACCAGAACTGCCGCGATTACGGTCAGAGTGATTGTGGCGATGGACAGTACCGCGATAGCGCGACGGGATTGGTCAAGGTTCTCGCGGGCGGTCAGGCGGGACTCGGCAATCGAGTTCTGCAGCGACTCGTCGAAGTGATCGAATGCAGTTGCCGATGAGCTGTCATTGTCCACATCGGTCGCGATGCGAACTGCCCCGGCATAATCACCTGCGCCGAGGTGCTCCATCATCAAATTGTGGCCGGCCTCCCAGCTGTAAATCGCATGGATGGCAGCTCTGACATCGTCGTCTGGCGCATTGGCATCGACTCTTTCCAGCTCTCCGACCAAGGAGCGCACGGACTGTGAGAAGGACTCCGCATCCGCAGGCTGACGGCGGACCAGACCGAGAGTCTCGCTGGCGCGAAGCTGCTGGGCATCAATGCGCACCTCGGTGAGGGTATGAACGTCCGGCCGTTGCTCACCGAAGATGGAGCTGGACTGCCACGGCTGTGTGGTAGCAATTCCCACACCGACAAGGGCGATGGCCATCAACACAGTCGCGCCAAACAGGCCGACGTTGAAAAGACGGCCAGTGCGACGGGTCAACCACCACTGTGTGAGTAGCAGCATCAAAATTGCCGCTGCCATGCCAGACATGGGGAAAAGCGGCGGCTTCGACAGTTCGCGCTGCTCCGCATTAGTAGCGGTACTGGTGCGTTCGTAGAGTGACTTTGCCGCTGGCAGAATCTGCACCTGCATCAAGTTTGAGGCGGAGGCGAGGTACGCGACACTGACGGGATTGCCCTGGCGCGCGTTCGCACGAGCGGTCTCGACCATGCCGGTGTAGACCGGCAGCAGGCGTTGTACAGTCGCGATGTCCTTCATCTCTGGGGCGTCGACGTTTTCAATGCCCGTAGCTGCGCGGGTGGCGGACATGGAGGCCTGCGCGATGACGTCGTCGAAGTTGCTGACCAAGTCCTGGTTGCTGTTCAGCGTGCCGCGGGAAAAAGCGGTGTTGGCAGATGCGTCGGCAATTGTCAGCGAGGCGTAGAGATTCTGCGAGGCATTGGCCATCGGCTCGCTCAGTTGCGAGATGCGGGTCAGCTGCTGCTGGCGTTGCGATGTCGTTTGCCACATGGACAGGCCGGCGGCCAGGATAGCGACGATAAGAATGAGCGCGACTATGGTCAAACGGCCTGGCGATGTCATTAAAAATGACACTGACCGGCGCACATACGTCGCAGACGGGCCAAGTTTGTCGTAGAGGCGCTCGCCGAGAAAACGTGTCAGTCTCCGGTTGCGGGGGCCAATCTCGAGGGCATCCACGCGCAGGTCCGTATCGCGCGGAGGAGCTGCTGGGGGTGCAGGCTCTGTCGGGCTTGCTGGGTCTGCTGGTGTGGCTGGTGCTGGCGCTGTGGTTGCAGCAGCTGAGGACTCGCTGGTTTCCAAAGCAGTCGACGGTGCAGCACTCTTGAGTGGGGGAGCGGAAACGGAGGCAGGGCTAGAGGCGGAGGATTTCTTCGATTCCTTTGCCGCTTGAGCCGCGGTGTGAGTATCAAGGCTTTCGCCGCCGGGCGTAGTTCGACCGCTGAAACGGGCCCGGCGCGGGGCGCGGTTTTTGCGGTGAAATGGATTTCGGCTTTTGTCGTGGGCGCGGGAATGAGGCGCACTTGAAGTGGTTTCACTCATGTGCACGTGTCCTTCCGACGTGACCGAAGTCGCCCGCGACAATCTCTCCGCTCAGAGCAACGTTAGTTCCTTGCAAATCTTAGTCGTTCGAGCTTGTGACCGAAAACACAAGGGTATCTGGCGTAGGGTGGAAACATGCTTCAGGATGGAAATGGTTGGTCAGCTGGTCCCAACGGTACGCGCTGCTGGGGACGCTTCGGAGCTGCAGGGCTGCTGATTGCGAGTCCTCAGCGCACTGTGCTTATGCAGTATCGAGCTGACTGGACGTCGTTCCCCCTAACCTGGGGTGTTCCTGGTGGGGCGTGTGATTCACATGAGACGCCCGAGGCGACTGCGCTGCGTGAGACAGCTGAGGAAACTGGGCTGCTTGAGCATCAGCTTCGCATTCTTGACACGCAGGTCACCACCGGCCCCTTCCCGGCCGATCCGGATTGCCCTGAGCTCGCTGGCGGCTGGAAGTATCACACGGTCTACGCATTTGCTGCCGAGGAGCTGGAGACGAACCCGAACGAAGAGTCCTTAGAGCTGCGCTGGGTTCCGCTTGACGACGTCGACAGCCTCGACCTGCTGCCACCCTTCGCGGAATCGTGGCCACGGGTGCGCGCGCACCTTGAGACGCTGCTGGAAAACCTCAACTAGCCAGCGGCTCGGCGGCTTTGCTGTTTGTCTACTCATTGCCTACTTGGAGTCAGCGACTGCTGCCGCACCAGCGGCCAGCGCGGTGACGGCCAGGACGGACGGCCATGCGCCAATCTTCTTGGCCAGCGGGTGTGAAAGACCGAAAGCGCCGAGGTAGGTAGCCACCAATCCGGTGGTTCCGAGAGCACCGGTCTTTTCGTGCCAGGTGCGTGCTGCGTATGCGCCAGCTGCACCCAGGATGACGCCACCCAGTGGACGGATGCCGGTTTCGCGAGCGGTGAGCCAGCCGCCGATGAGGCCAGTGGCCACCAGCGGAGCGGTCTTTACGTCTTTTGCCTTCTTCAAAGTAGTTGCCATACGCATTATCGTACCTGGTAAGAAGTGCTTCGCGGCGGTTGTTTTTAGAATGGCTCCTGGCGGCGCTGGTGTTCTTCGACATAGCTTTCCGAGTGCTCTGCCAGCTTCAGCAGTGATGGCAGAGCCTTAATCAGTGCGCGTACATCCTTCGGAGACATCGTCCGCACAATTTTATACACCAGCGCACCCCAGTGGTCGATAAGCTGCTCCAATAGTGACTCGCCGTCGCCGGAGACGTAGAGGTTCTGCGCACGACGATCTTTCGCGTTGTTCTCGCGCTCAATCAGTCCGTTGTCAAGCAGTCGGCGAACTGTCGCCGAAACGTTGGATGGGCGGAGGAAGCGCAGACGTGCAATGTCAGATACGCCGCAGCCCGGGTGAGTCGAAATGAAATGCAGTACTTCCATTTCCGACTGGGAAATATCCATCCTGGCATTCGGACGCTCGCCGAGACGGCGAGTCGACGCGAGGAAGTCATACAGCCCGATGGAAATCTTCTGCACACTTTCGCGCAGCGATTCATCGAACTCAATCGAGTCATCCGCCGTGGGGAAGCCGCTCGCTGGCTCCGGAGTGGTGGTGCGCTGAGGGGAGCGTGCAGGAGTCATGGTCTTCCTTCCCGACGTAATGAAATGATGTTCTGAATTAACACCTTATATCGTCGAAAGAACTTTCCGTGGCGAAAATTTGTAGATTAAACAAAAAGTTAGGTTGATAAGTCTTGTGCAGGAGCTTTATCGCGCACTTGCGCCCCTGTTTTTAGGGGCCAGCAGATAATCCCGTTAAAACCCGCTTTACGACGGCCCCAGCGACCAGCCGTTCTGCGGGAATCATGCCCACACGTTTATCTACACGTCGTACCTATACCTCGTAATCCACAATCACCGGAGCATGGTCGGATGCGCCCTTGCCCTGGCGCTCTTCGATATCGATGAATCCTGAGGATGCCTTTGCTGCAAGGGCGGGGGACGCGAATTGGAAATCGATACGCATGCCCTCGTCCTTAAAAAATCGACCGGCCTTGTAATCCCAGTAGGTCCACTGGTTTGGAGTGAATTGGCGAGTCACTTCTTTCATTCCCGCCTGCTCCAGCGCATAGAAGGCTGCGCGTTCAGGTGGGGTGACGTGTGTCTTACCCGCGAAGGCTGCCATCGACCAGACATCACCATCGGTCGGGGCGATGTTGAAGTCGCCGCCCATCATGAAGGTGGCCTCCGGATCGTCGTCAAGCGTGGCGATGATGTGCTGACGCAGCTGCTCCAGAAATTCGAGCTTGTACTCGAAGTGCGGGTCGGTGATGTCGCGACCGTTCGGGATGTAGAGGCTGTGGACGCGCACCCCACCGCAGGTAGCGGCGATATGGCGGGCTTCCAACGCGGGTGTTGCGTCGGGGTCCTTGTTGAAACCGGGCTGACCGGGGAATCCTGCCTGGATATCGTCGAGGCCGACGCGGGAGATGATGGCAACACCATTCCACTGATTTAGGCCATGGTGGGCGACTTGGTATCCCAGCTCTTCAAAAGCAGCGGTGGGGAATTGGTCGTCCTTGCACTTGGTTTCCTGGACGGCCAGGACATCAATGTCATTTCGGCGCAGCATTTCCACCATGCGGTCGAGGCGAGTTCGGGCCGAATTGACGTTCCAGACACAGATTCGCATATCAACGATTGTAAAAGGGGAACGTATAAGGGGAACGAAATGGCGGCTTCATGCGTTGAACAAAGCAGGACAAGGTGTGCGGAAAGCCAAGGTGCGCGGAAAAATTGGCAAATCAAACGGGCAAAGGTCCGTCAGGAAAGGGAGTTTCGAGGTTGACTAACTGGGACGATCGTCGTTACGGCGGCGAGTACAGTCCGGCGGATTACCTGAGTAATGGTGGCGGGAACGCTTATCGGGAGTACGACGCTTACGCGGCGTACGATGCGGCAATGCCGTATCAGGAAGTGCCGTACCCGGCATCAAATATTCCGGTCGGCTATGAAAGCGGGTACCCCGTCGGTTACGGGGAGTCTTTCTTCGGTGAGCTCAGCACTAACCCCAAAGTTGCACCGCTGACCGCGCAAATGGCAGTGCACCTGGGCTTTGACCCCAATCTGGCCAATGGCTCGGTGGCACGTCGTGCTGGCGCGCTGCTGGTGGATTCTGTGATCTACATTGCGTTGATTGCCGCCATCGCAGTTCTCGCTAGCATCGTGGGAACTTCTGAAAACGGTGTGTTGGTGATGGTAATCAGTCTCTTCCTCGGACCCGGTGGCTTTTATCTCTACCGTGTTGCGGGGGACTCCATTTTCGATGGTTCGCCTGGTAAGCACGCCATGGGGATGAAGATTGAAGGCGCACACGGAATGCCTGTTTCGGCGCGTGATGGTTTCGTGCGTAATGCCTGGATTCTGCCGTCGATGATTCCGTTCGCCGGTTGGTTTGTCTCTGCGGGCCTGGCTGGCTGGATTGCGATGGGTGCGTCCCGCGATCCGCTGGGTCGAGGGCGCCATGAGCTCTCGGTCCGTACGCGTGTGGTGGAAAAACCTGAGACACGCGAGCTGTCGCGCGGGCAGCGGCACATGGATCAGAAGGGCAACAAGTCGCGACAGCTGAAGCGGAAGACACAGGGGAAGCGAGTTAAGCGAGGGAAGTAGAAAGAGCAGAGAAATATTGACTACCAGGGAAAAAGGGGGGCTAAACCTAGCCTGGCTGGTCCTGATTGCGCTGCCGTCGACAGTGCTTTGTTACTCCTGAAATTTAAGCCTCCGTAAGCTCCGCGTAGCGGTGCCGGTGGTGCTCCGTAAAACCGAGTGTCCGGTACAGCGCAATACCGGCCTCGTTTGAGCCCAATACCTGCAGATATGCCGAATCTGCCCCGTGTTGTGCGCCCCAGTGCATCATGTGAATGCCAAGCAGCGTGCCTAGTCCTCGGCGGCGCATATCGGCTGCGACTTCGACCGCGGAGAATCCGAGCCAGACGCGGCCGTCATCCGATTCGGTTAGCGTTCCGCGTGTGATTGCCACCGTGCGCATGCCTTCAGGCGCATTGTCGTCAGGTACTCGCAGTCGACCGAAGCACATGCGGCCATCGATTTCATTGCGCAGTAGCTGTAGCGCATGCTCGGGCAGGGTGGTGCCGCGGAAGTGGTAGAGCTCCAGCCAGTCGTCGTCAGGCTGGTCAGCGATGTCCACCTGCACGTTTGCCGACTCGGCGCTGGTCGATTCAGCTCCCAATACAGCGGGTGGCAAATCCCCATCGAGCGAGCGCGTCATAACCACAATGTCCGGTCCGACCGTCCACTCCGGCCCCGCGACCAGCGCCTGAGCAGGCTTAGCGATCCTATCCGGAATCGCAATCCGCACCGGCAAATCGTGGGAATCATAAAACGACTTAATCTTCTCCAATGGCACCGGCTGAGTGCTAGCTCCGGGTTCGAGCGGCAGCGCGGAATTGGAACGCTCCGTAATACCATCGCCCGCACGCAGCAGCCAGCCCGATTCCACCACATGCGCGATGCCCGGGAAGGCCTTCGCGGTCGCAGTTTCCACGGCGCGAATATCCGAATTGCGCACCGGATGATCCGGCAGGGCCTTAACAATCAAAATGTGCTTATCGCTAAAGTCCACCGCTGCCACGGACTCGTCGGCACGCACGCCGGCGCGAACCTGCGGACGCACGACGAACGGATCCATGCTGAGCACGTGCCCAATGACATCCGTAGTCTTCTTTCCGCTGGCCAGCGCTTCTGCATCGGTCAGCGCGCGCCGCACAATGACGCGACGTCCCACCGCCACCTCGCCGACACCCCAGCGGGAAATCGGCAGCTTCTGTGACGGGTTCTCGCTTGCCGACGACTCCAATTGCCTATCTGCCACGATTTAATCCTCGTGGCCGAACGGGTCCGGATCCACGCCCGGCATCCAGGTCAGGCCGCCCTCGGTCCAACCGGCGCGCTTAATCTCCTTCTTGGCCATGCGCTTCCAGCGACCGGTGAGGCAATCAGTGTAAAGGAACCCATCCAGGTGGCCGACCTCGTGCTGCATGCAGCGGGCGAGGAAACCGGTGGCCTCGATGCGGACCTCATCACCATTTTCGTCCAGGCCGGTGACAACGGCCTTCTCCGCGCGGTTGGTGGGGAAGGACAGACCGGGCACAGAGAGGCAGCCTTCGTCGTCGGAACCGTCGTCGTTAGGCATGGTCTTCGGGACTTCGCTGGTGGTCAGCACCGGATTGATGACGCAGCCGCGGTGCCAGACATCGTCGTCATCGGGGCAGTTGTAGACGAACAGACGCTTGCCGACGCCCACCTGGTTGGCGGCCAGCCCCACACCGTGGGCGCGGTCCATGGTTTCGTACATGTCCTCGATGAGCTCACGCAGCTCGGAGACATCCTCGGTCACCGGCTGGGTAGGAGTGTGGAGAACGGGGTCTCCGGCAATCACAATGGGGCGGATAGTCATGTCGCTGATTCTACTCGGCATCCTTTACTTCTAAACCGCCTGGTGATGTCTGAGTTGTACCGGGGAGGTGTAGGTGGGGCTGGGTGACCGGGGCTTACTATGTATCGTCACTAGGTATCTGTACAGGCAGTGTTGTGCAGGGCTGAAAAATAGGGCGGAGTGGAATAGTGCGAGTCAAAAAAAGGAAGCGAGGTGTGGAAAATGGTGCGCGAGAGCACGGCAAGCGACAGTTACGAGTTTGAGCCCGAGTCCGAGCTTCGGACTGGCGCCTCCGAGCATCTTGGACTTGCGGGTGACACCGGCGGTATTGAACCCGTATTGGCGCAGAAAATGCTGAATTTTGAGAAAGGATGGCTGAAAGTTGCTCGCCGTGGACCGCGCATGGCCGGCGCGCGGCAGGAGGCAATTCGACGTCGTTTTGCCGAGGAATTCGGCAACAACACAATCCGCTACCACCAGGTACTTTCGCAACTTTTGGACTCCCCGGCGGCCGAAGCAGCTGAGCCTGTCCTGGTTCATCGGCTGCGCGCCGTGCGGGACGGTGACAGCACTTAAGGTTCAAGTTTAACTTCACGGTTAGGTGGTGGAGCATATAGGATGTGGGATGTGTCTGATCAACTAAACCCTCAGAATTCGCCGCGTCCGGGCCGTCATCGACTCGAAGACGACTTTGACGACTTCGATGAGTACAGCGACTACGCGGGTACTTCCGCCGAACGCGAAGCTTATGTGTATTCCGAGCCGTCGGGTGATCAATACACGCCGTCTGAATCTGCGGACTCCGTCGCGGCAGGCGCGGCAGGCGCGGCAACTGGTGCCACTACTGCTAATAGTGTCTCTGCTGACAGCGCCGCTGCTGACGGCATCGACGGTGACGATGTCGGCGATGGTGCCGGCGACGGTCGCTACATGCGTGTTCTCGCTATTGTTCTGCTCGCAATTGGTATTTGCTTGGTCGCCTATGGTGCCTATGCGCTCAGCACGCGTGGCGACGATGCTGAGAACGCAGGCCAGAACGACACCGCAGCATCGGCTCCGGCTGACTCGAACGCGCCAGATTCCTCGGCCGGCGGCAAGGATTCGGCCAAGGGCGGCGCTACTGGAGATGGCGAAGAAGGCGAGGTCCCACCGCCGCCGCCGTCGAATGAGCCAGGAAAACCGGTTGCTCCGGCCGATGACCAGCGTGCCCCGGGTGAGGATAACGAAGCACCACAGATTGACCGCAAGACTGTCAAGGTCAGCATCCTGAATAACTCCCAGGTCGTGGGCCTCGCTGATGACCTGTCCAAGCAGATGGGCGAGCAGGGCTGGGGTACCGGCGAAACCGGTAACGCCCCTGAAGAGAAGATGGGCGTGTGGGAGAAGACCACCGTCTACTTCGACCCGAAGAATGAAAAGGAAAAGGCCGCAGCTGAGCAGATTGCTCACGACAACGGCTGGGAAGTCGCCCCTCGCGATGACCGTCTCCGCGGTGCGCCAGCTGGAGTCGTTGTGATTGCCACGGATCCAGCTCAGTAGACGCTGTTCTCTCTCATCAGAGGTGGTATCGACGCCCTGCGAAAGTCATGAACCCATGGCTTGCGCAGGGCGTTTACATATTTTGCGACCTCAAACAGATCACGATTGAAAGATGGGTACTACTATTCTGCTAGTAGCCAGTGAGGTCTGTGAGGTTTTTAATGTTGGCCGTGAAGCGTCGTCGCGCTGCCATCGCCACCGCGTTGGGGTGTGCAGCAGCACTATTGGTTTCCTGCTCGGGAGTTGACTTCAGCAGTGACAAGGACAAGGACGCGAAGGCGTCGACAAGCGCTGCGCCGGTGAGCGTAGATCCCGCCGCACCGAAACTCACTGAACCAGTCAGCGCCTATAACTTCATCCGTACCAACGACGACGGATCGATGAAAATGCTGGCAACCGTACACGTCATGAGCGCCAAGGGGTGGATGGGCCTTTCCGATGAAAAGGGCCAGTTCACGTCGTTGGACGAGGGTAAGTACACAGTGCAGGCCCGCGGCGCATCCGGCTGCAGTGGAGTGGGTAGCCCCGCGGCCGAGGGGCTGGGTGTCATCGGTGAAGTGCACGTCGATGCCAAGCAGAATGCAAATGTCTGGAACGTTCCCTCCAAGGTGGACGAGGACAGCTTCACCACAGTCGCGCTTGTCGATTCCAACGGTGACCTCGCTTCCTGCGCAAAAACCGTCAACTGGACGGAGCCAACTGAGGAAAACGGCTCCTAGTGTGAAAAAATAACGGTATGACTGAGCAATTTTCCGGATCGGCGCAGCCATCTTTAGGAGTGGAGTGGGAAGTGGCGTTCGTTGACCGACGAACGCGCGACACCGCCCCCGCTGCCGCCGAGGTGCTCGACATCATCGATGCGGAGCATCCCGGACATGGGCTCCAACGCGAATTCCTCGCCAACACCGTGGAGCTCGTCACCGGCGTGCACATGAACGTGCCCGATGCCGTATCGGAGCTCCAGAGCCAGCTGGATATGGTTCTCGATGCCGCTGACCGCGTCGGGGTAGACGTGTGGTCGTCGGGCTCGCATCCGTTTGCCCGCGGCACTGCTCAGCAGGTCAGCGCCAAGGGGCACTACTCCGAAATCATCAGCCGCACGCAGTGGTGGGGCAATCAGATGATTATTTGGGGAGTCCACGTCCACGTCGGCATTAAGGACTCCGAACGGGTCTGGCCGATTATTCAGGCTCTGGCGACCAAGCTGCCGCACATGCTGGCGCTATCTGCCTCTTCACCGGCCTGGAATGGCGAGGACATGGGCTACGCCTCTAACCGAAGCCTGCTCTATCAACAGCTTCCCACAGCTGGTCAGCCGCCGGCGATTTACACGTGGCCCGAGTGGGAGTCCTACATGCACGACCAGTCCCGCTCCGGCGTCATCAACCACACCGGCTCGATGCACTTGGACATCCGTCCGGCATCGAAGTACGGCACCATCGAGGTCCGCGTCGCTGATGCCACCTCTAACCTGCAGGAACTCGCCGCTATCGTCGCTTTGACGCACTGCCTGACGGTCTACTACGACCGCATGTGGGAGGCCGGCGAGGAGCTACCGTCCCTGCAGTCCTGGCACATCGCCGAAAACAAGTGGCGCGCCGCCCGCTATGGCATGGACGCGCTGGTCGTTGTCAATCGCGATACCGACGAGCGGTGGGTGCGCGATGAACTCCGTGAGCTTGTGGCTCAGCTCGCCCCGCTTGCCGACGAACTGGGCTGCCGAGCCGAACTGGAATTCGTCAACACTATCGTGGAAATGGGCGCGGCATACGAGCGTCAGCGCACTGTGGCGGATGCGGCCGGGGCGCTGCCGTCCATGGCTACCGAGGATGATGTGCGGGCGAACGAACAGCGCATTGGGCACACCCCGTGGCGGGCCGCCGTGGACCTTGCGGTGCAGGAACTGCGCGCCGGGCATCCGATAGCACCTGCGGATTTCCACGAGCAGGTAAGCGACTAGTCGTCGTCAAGCGGTGCTTCGGTGGGTGCGTAGACAAAAATAGTGACTAGGCTTATAGCACTTTCGGTGTGCATAAACCTAGTCACTAGGCCATACACTCAGTCAGTAACTGAGGGGAGCTGGCTGGGGGAGCGGAGGGCCGGGGCGCTTAGTCCCGCGGCTCCCGGCTGTCATCGCGGGCCAGGCTGTCCTCGTCCACAAGCCGCTCCTTGAATGCCTCGTGGCCAACCCGGTTACTAACAATCGGCGATGTTCCCAGTGCAAACAGGATAATCAGGGTCAGCAGAGCCAAGTCACTGTTAGTGGTTGTGTGAGTTGGTGCATGCATAGCGACGTGCAACAGCGAGCCCGCCAGCGTCAGAATCAGCCCCAGCGTCTGCGGCTTGGATGATGCGTGCATGCGACTGATGGTGTCGCGGAAGCGGATCAAACCCACGGACGCTGCGACGCACAGCAGCATTCCGGAGAGAATGAGAACGATGGCGATAATGTCTGCCACGAGAATCATTTGGTCTCTCCCTTCACGATTTTCGGTGGGGCACTCTTCGCAGCGGCCTTTCCTGCAACTTTTCCGGCGGACTTTCCGGGGACTTTCGCCGTACCCTTCCGGGCGCTCTTTGCCGGCACCTTTCCGTCATCTGGGACACGGAACTTGGCGACTGCCAGCGAAGACAGGAAGCCGAGCAGCGCAATGATGAGCATTGGGTAGACCACGGAAGTATCCAAGCTCCATGCCATGAACGCAGCGAGCATGCCCTGCAGCATTGCAGTCATGGACTCCAGGGCCACCAGGCGGTCCAGCGAGTTTGGCCCGGCAATCATGTGCCCGAGGGTAATCATCACCGCAATGAAATAGCCCGCAGCGGCCACTCCGAGCAGAGTGTTAAAAACTTCCGGGTTCATCGGCTACTCCTTTCGTCTCTATGTTCGCTGTGCTTTTCGGCTTTCGCGCTGCTTAACTCGGCGTCGCCTAGCTTTATCTGTTTGTCGCCTGGCTCCGACTTAGGCCCAGCTGGTTGCTCGTGGACATCGCGGTTTTCAAATGCGCGAATCACCCTCCGCTCAATTCGGGTCAGCTGGTTGATTTGCTCAGCCACCTTGCCCGTCGACGAAGCGTCGAGAAGATGCATGGTCAGCGTCTTTTCCCGCTTATCGATGTCCACAATGATGCCTCCCGGCTGCAAATTGATCAGTGCCATTGCAGTCGTGAGCGAAATATCGTCATTGGTGCGCATGGGGACCTTGATAATGGCTGTCGGAGGCGGATCATCTCGTCGGATGGCCAGCCAGGCGACATTGACGGAGGCCTTCACGAAGTCGATTGTCCAAGAACCGAACAGGCGCACCATGCCACCGAAATTGAGGTCCAGTGCGCTGCTCGGCGGAATCGGCATGGCGAGGTTCAGCAACGTCGCCACGAGGATTCCCGATAGTACGTTGGCAAATGTCACCTCTCCCCACAGCATGACCCAAATGATCAGCGTGAACAAGAAAAGCAGGATTGAAATACGTGGTGGTCGCTTTGCGGCCATCTTGGCGCGCGCTTTACTCATGAGCCTTCACCTGCTCCTTCCAGCGTGCTGGTGGCATGTTCGGTCACTGGATTCGACTGCCACGGGCTCTTGGTGCGGCCTGGGTTTTCCAACTGCTCCAAGCCCTTGTCATCGGCCGAGTCAATACCGAGAACCGCCGCGCGGTACTCATCGACATTCGCGACATTGCTTGCCGCTTCGGTTGCCACATTGGACAGCGGCCCGGCCAGCACAGTAACGCCCACAGAGGCAATCACCAGCAGGGCCGTCGGCATCACCATGCCGATTGGCATCCTGCCGACGTCGTCACGCTCTCCGATAGCGACCATCTGAGTCTTTTCCCGAAGTGCGGCTGGGTGTGCCAGCACAGTGTCACCCTCGGGGGCATCGGAGCGGTCGCGCCAGAAGGCCTTCGACCAAACGATAATCATGGTGTAGAGAGTCAGCAGGCTGGTGATGATGGAACCTGCAACCAGAATCCACGCAGTGGCGGATCCGTTTTGCGCACCGGCTTCAATCAGCATGACCTTGCCCAAGAAGCCCGAGAACGGCGGGATACCACCGAGGTTGAGCGCGGGCACGAGGTATAGCAGGGCCAGTAGCGGCGACGTCTTAGCCAGTCCACCCAGGCTGCGCAGGGAGGACGAGCCCGCCTGGCGCTCGATAAGCCCGACCACCAGGAACAGTGCCGTCTGCACCAGAATGTGGTGCACGATGTAGAAAATCGCGCCACCGAGTCCCAGCGTATTGCCGACGGCAATGCCGAAAATCATGTAACCGATGTGGGACACCAAGGTAAATGACAAGAGTCGTTTGATGTCATTTTGGGCCATGGCGCCGAGAATGCCCATGAGCATTGTCGCCAGGCCGGCCCACATCAGGACGTCGTCAAGCCTGCCGTCGGGGAAGACGACACTGCGCGTACGGATGATCGCGTAGACACCCACCTTCGTCAGCAGGCCCGCGAAGACCGCGGTAACCATGGACGGTGCGGTGGGGTAGGAGTCCGGCAGCCAGGCCGACAGCGGGAACACCGCCGCCTTCACCGCGAAAGCGACGAGCAGCACTGCGAAGATTGCGGTGCGGGTGCCGTCCGGGATGTCCTCCATGCGCAGGGAAATGTGCGCGAAGTTCACCGTGCCGACCGCCTGATAAACCAGGCCGATCGCCAGCAGGAACACCATCGAGGACAGCATGTTGACCATCACATACGACACGCCCGCGCGAATGCGTGACGACGATGCCCCCAGCGTGAGCAGCACGTAGGAGGCTACGAGCAGAACCTCAAAGCCGACATACATGTTGAACAGGTCGCCAGCCAAGAAGGCCATGGAGACGCCCATGTTGAGCAGCATGTACGTCGGAACGAAGACGGAGATGGGCTCGTCTTCATCACCATCGCTAATGCCCTGGCCGATGCCGAACCACATCACGGCAAAGAGGACTAGCTGCGAGACAGTAATCATCAGCACCGCGAGGTTGTCGGCCACGAGCGTGATGCCAATTGGTGCGTCCCAGCCGCCAACCTGAACGGTGTGAATGCCGTGGGCGTAGATGAGATACACCAGTGTGCCGGCGATTCCCAGCAGGCTACCGAGTGAAATCAGCGCGATAGCCTGCTGTGCTTTGGGGAAACGCGCCAGCAGCAGTGCGATTGCGGCAGTGGCGGCGGGGACGATGATTGGCAGCGGAATGAGTGCCAGAATTAGTTGCTCAGTCGTCATCGTCGTCACCTCCTGGGCTGTTTGATGGTGGGGCCACAGGCTTTTCGAAACTGACCGGACCGAAGTTATCGCCGGCCTCCGTAGGGCGACCGGTGGTGGGGTCATCGGACTTGTCGTGATCCGGCGCAGCTGACGGGTCGCTGGCGCGACGCATTGCCAGACTGCGGTCCTCGTGGTCATCCTGCACGTGATCGCCGATGCGGTAGCGGTGCTGGCGATAGAGCAGGGCCAGCAGGAACGCGGTCATGCCCATCGAAATAACAATTGCGGTGAGAATGAAGGCCTGGGGCAGCGAGTCTGCCTGAGCATCACTGACAAGCGACTCCCTATCCCAAATTGGTGGCCGTCCCGGCGCACCAGAACCAAGCAGGATGAGCAGGTTGATACCGTTGCCCATCAGCAGCAGCCCCATGAGCATCCTGGTCAACGAACGGTCGAGGAACAGGTACACCCCGGTGGCAATCAGCGTGCCGACAGTAGCTAGCAGAACAAAATTGAGAATCACGGGTGTGTGTCCTTTCCTTCGGTCCTAGCTGGGGTTGTCGGTTGTGAAGCCTCGGAAGCGGTTGTGTTGGCGGTGCTTGCGGGTTTAGTGCCGGCAGGTTTAACGCTTGCGGGGTTAGCGCCTGCGGACTTAACACCTGCTGGCTTAGTCGCCGCCAACTTACTGCGCAGATGGCGGGACTGGCCCAGTGCGGCTCGATTCACACGACGCGAACGATCACGCTCAGCGCGAAGATTCATCTGAATATCGATGCCACCGCCCAAACTGCGCAGGATGTAGACAATCGTGCCGACTACGATCAGGTACACACCCAGGTCAAAGAGCATGGGGGAGACAACGGTGACATCGCCAAGCAGCGGAATTTCCCGCGAGCCATATGCAGAAGTTAGCGGTGCCCAACCCACAAACAGTGGCCACAACGCGCTGAGTGCCGACACCAGCAAACCGCCGCCGAGAAGTATCTCGTTAGGAATCGGCAGAGTTGCTGCCAACTCACGACGACCACCGATGAGATAACGCATGGTCAGTGCCAGCGCAGCCACGAGACCACCGGCGAAGCCACCGCCGACATCGTTATGGCCGGCAAAAAAGAGGTAGAAGGAAACCACCATCATGGCGGGGAAGAGCACACGCGATGCCACCAGCACCATGATTGGGTAGCGCAACCGCTCGGCTTCACCGGACTCATCGAGAGTGTTCAGCCAACGGTTGGTACGACGAGCACGATTCCGCTGAGGCTTAATCTTCGAGCGCATATGCATCGTGTGCGTACGGAAGACCAGCGAGGTAATGCCCAAGGCCACCATCACCAGCACGGTGATTTCACCGAAGGTATCCCAGGCGCGGATGTCGACAAGAAGCACGTTGACAGCGTTCTGGCCGTGCCCAATATCGTGGGCCAGCGGCGGAATGTCTCCAGAAATTGGCTCAGTACGACGCGAGCCCATGGCGTAGGCGGCCAAAACGGGAACCGTAACACCGACTGCAATGGCCAGCCACGCGCGGTGCCGAGTCCACCTCGGATTCGATGCCGGTGCCCGCGGCGAAAGCGTGCGCAGTACCAACACGAAAATAATCATCGAGACCGTCTCGACCAGCAGCTGCGTCAGGGCCAAGTCAGGAGCACCGTACATGGCGAAGATAATGGCCAGGCCGTAGCCGGTCACGCCCACCAAAATGACACCCGAGAGCCTGTTCTTCTGCCGGGTAGCGGCCAGCGCCGCAATGATCATAATCAGCGCAACTGCACCCTGCGGTGCGGAGTCCCACAGTTCCATTCGCAGCTCATCGCGCTCACCGAGCAGCAGTGCCCCGATGGACAGCACGATGAGGGTCAGCAAAATGACCGCTTCATTCAACGGGAGGGAACCACGCTGGGTCGCAGCAGTGACACGGAGAGAAAGACGGCGGGCCAGGTCCAGGATGCCGTCGTAAAGCGCATCGGCACTACCGAGAGCTGGCTGCTCAAACTGTAGCTGACGCACCAGATTGCGCTGCCAATGCATGATGGCACCCGCGACCAGGATTGTGGCCGTCAGCGCCAGGGGGAGGGTGAAACCGTGCCAGAGAGCAAGGTGTGATTCTGTTTCCGAATTCGGAAACGCACTGGTGAGGTAGGGCGAGATAATCGAGTCGAGGACGCGCGGAATCAGGCCGAAAACCAGGCCCCCGAGCGCTAGCAGCCAAGCCGGGCCAACCTGATCCCACGTCGGGGAATCCATCTCGGCGACGGCAGGGGAAGTGCCACCACCGCTGGCGTGCGTGCTGGACTTGGTCGCAAAAGCGGCGCGCAGCAGGTATAGCGAGTACGCCACGGTCAGAATCGAGCCCACGACCAGGCCAATGGTGGTGAACACCGACGGCATGCCGTGCAGCGGCTCAGCACTGAGTGTGGCCTCCAGCGCAGCTTCCTTGGCGACGAAGCCGAAGAACGGCGGCACACCCATCATCGATGCAGCGGCGAGAATCGAAATCACCAACAACTGCGGCGACTTTCTACCGAGCCCAGAGAGCTCACGGATATCGCGCGTACCAGTCAGCCTGTCAATTGTGCCCGCGACCATAAACAGCGCGGCCTTGAACATGGCATGGCCGAGCGTCAGTGCCAGGGCTGCCAGCATCGTCGCACGCGTGCCTATCGACGCGACCGTGATAATGAACCCCAACTGGCTGACGGTGCCATACGCCATGATCAGCTTGAGATCCTTCTGACGTAGGGCCATCCAGCCGCCCATAATCATGGTCAACAGGCCGAGCGGGATGATGATTGGGTGCCAGGCGTTGGTGGCATTGAAAGTTGGTGCGAGTCGGGCGACCAGGAATACACCGGCTTTGACCATCGCTGCGGAATGCAGGAAGGAAGAAACCGGAGTTGGCGCAGCCATTGCGCCGGGCAGCCAGAAGTGGAAGGGCGCGATGGCGGACTTCGACAGTGCACCAATGACCAGCAGGATTGCAGCTGTGGAGACTGCCGTGGAGTTCAACTGCGACACGGTTAGAGCACCAGGCGCGGTGAGTTCAGAGAAGTTCCAAAAGCCTGTGGTCACTCCCATTAGGACGATACCGACCAGCATGATTAGCCCGCCCAGCGTCGTGATCAGGAGTGCCTGGCCCGCTGCGCGACGGGAGGAAGCACGCTCGGCATAATAGCCCACCAGCAGGAAGGACAGCACCGAGGTAATTTCCCAGAAGACGAACATCAGCATGATGCTGTCGCTGATGACCAGGCCGTACATCGCCGCAGCGAAGGCGATCATTTGGGCTGCGAAGGAACCTACGCGGCGACGTTTGCCGAGTGGCGGGTTGATGAAGTAACCGGAGCAGTACACCAGTACGAGAAAGCCGATGGTCAAAACCAGCGTGCCGAAGAGCGATTCAATAGGACCTAATCGCAGGTTTACATCCAAGTGGATAATGGGCATCCACGAAAAATGCGTGACGGCGGGTTGCGTGAGTGCGGAAGTTTCCCCGTTGCCATTGTCTAGAGCTAAGCGAACGAGATGGGTGCCGGTGTAGATGGCACCGCCTGCCAGCGGGAGGCTGAGTACGAGGAACCCGCGGGTTCCGAGCCACTTAATCGTCCATGGTGCAAGCGCTGCCGTAACGAACAGGATGCACAGGAGAGAAGTCACTATTCCATAATGATTGGAACACGCCAGTTCATGCAACCCCGTTTTAGGGACTTAAGCATTTGAAGCGGTGTTAACCGAGTGTGTGAAAACGGTCAATTGTTTCTGGGAAAGTGAAAATTTGGGGGTGAGTTGTGGGGGGCGGAAGTTGGGCATTTTTTGGGGCTTGAGCGGCTGACTGCTCAAGCCCCAAATCAGTGCCATTACTGCCCCCCCCAACACCACCCCACCCCAAAGGTCAATACATTGAACTTGGTGATTCATTGAACTGACCACTATTCTTGGCTGCCATGAGTATTAGCGTCCAGAACTTGAGCGTGAGCTACGGCGCGAACACCGCGATTCGGAACATCAGCTTCACCCTCGACTCCCCCGGCATGCACGGCATCATCGGCCCCAACGGCTCAGGCAAATCCACCCTCATGAAGGCGATGCTCCAGATCCTGGACAAACACAACGTCCACGGCACAGGCCCCACCGGCGCCCCTGCCGGCTACCCCGTCACCCTCGACGGCAAGGCCCCCGCCGAGCAGCGCCGCGCAATCGCTTATATCGAGCAGCGCTCTGACCTCGACCGCAACTTCCCCACCAGCGTCTTCGACACCGTCCTGATGGGCACTTACCCGCGCCTGGGTCTTTTCCACCGCCCCGGCAAGGCCGAACGCGAAGCAGCCACCCAGGCTCTCAAGGACGTCGACATGTGGGACTTTCGCCACCGCCACATCAGCGAACTCTCGGGCGGACAGTTCCAGCGCGTCCTCTTTGCCCGCGCCATCGTCCAGGACGCGGAGTACATCTTCCTGGACGAGCCCTTCGTCGGCATCGACGTCCCCAGCGAGAAGACGATCGTGACCCTGCTGCGGCAGATGGCGGACGCGGGCAAGCACGTCGTCGTCGTGCACCACGACATGAACACGGTGCGCGGCTACTACAACGACCTCATCGTCCTCAACGGCGAGCTCGTCGCGGCGGGTCCCACCGAGGAGGTCTTCGTCCCCGACGTGCTGCAGAAGGCCTTCGGCGCGCTCGTCATCCGCGAGCCGTCAGCACCAGCCCACCCCACGCCACGGCAGGCAGCCCTCCAGGAGGAGACAGCATGATCGCGGAGTTCCTCGACTCACTACTCAGCCACGGCTACCTGCAAAAAGCGCTGATCACCTCGGTGATCGTGGGCGTGGCCTGCGGCATCGTCGGCAGCTTCATCGTGCTGCGCGGCATGGCCCTGATCGGCGACGCCATCTCGCACGCCGTACTACCGGGGGTCGCGGCCTCCTACCTGCTCGGCACGAACCTCTTCCTCGGGGCGGTGGTCGCGGGTCTACTCGCCACACTGGCGATCGGGCTGATCAGCGAACGCTCCACTGTGAAGAACGATTCGGCGATCGGCATCGTCTTTTCCACCTTCTTCGCGATCGGCGTGCTGCTCATGGCGAAAGCGCAGACGGCGACGGATCTGACGGAGATCCTCTTCGGCAACGTCCTGACCGTTCAGGACGCCGACCGCAACCTCTCGATCGGTATTGCCGCTGCCGTGCTGATTCTCACGCTGGTCTTTTACAAGGAGCTCAAGCTCAGCACCTTCGACCCCGTCATGGCGCAGTCGGCTGGCGTGCCCGTGCGGGCAATCCACTACGGGCTGATGGTGGTGCTCACGCTGGTGACGGTCATTTCCCTGCAGACGGTGGGCGTGATCCTGGTGGTCTCCCTGCTGATCACTCCGGCGTCGGCGGCGTACCTGCTGACGAACCGGCTGGGAGTGATGATCGGGCTTTCAGTGGCGATCTCGGCGCTCAGCTCCGTAGTGGGGCTGTTCCTGAGCTATAGCTACAACGTGTCCTCCGGCGTGACGATCGTGCTGACCGCCAGCGCGCTGTTCCTGCTGGCTTTCCTCTTCGCGCCAGGCAAGGGACTGATTGCTCGCTCGCTGGGCAATAAGCCACTGGCCGCGCTGTTGGCCCTCCTGGTGGGCGGTGCCCTCGTGTTCGGGGCCGTGACCTTCTCGACGGAGGAGAAGGCAGACGGTGAGCAGCTGAACGTCGTCACCACCTTCACGCTGCTGGCGGACCTGGTGGAGGAGATCGGCGGCGAGGCGGTGGACGTCCATAACCTCGTGCCGACCGGCACGGACCCGCACGACTACGACCCCCTGCCCGCGGACCTGGATGCGACGAGCGACGCCGACCTGCTGTTCTACAACGGGCTGAACCTCGAGGGCGGTGAGCACGGCTGGCTCGCGAAACTGAAAAACACCGCGGGCCTGGACGATTCCCAGATGGTCGAGGCCACCAAGGGCGTGGAACCGAAGTACCTCAAGGACGAAAAGGGCAATCAGGAGATCAACCCGCACGCCTTCCTGGACCCGACCGTCGGCATCGCGATGGCCGAGAACGTGACCGCGGCGCTGGCCGAGGCCCTGCCCGAGCGTGCCGAGCACATCGAGGAGAAGGGGGCGGAGTACAAGGCCATGCTGGAGAGCATCGACGCCGACTACCGCGAGCAGATCGGTGCGCTGCCGAAGGAGGATCGTGTGCTCGTGGCCAGTGAACATGCCTTCCAATACATGGTCGACACCTACGGCATGGAGCAGCTGTATATCTGGCAGATCGACACGGATGAAAACGGCTCCCCCGCGCAGATCGGACACCTCGTGCGCCAGCTGAAGGACAAGCGCCCGAAGCACCTGTTCGTGGAGTCGAACGTGGATACGCGCCCCATGAAGACCGTCTCGAAGGAGGCCGGGATTCCGATCTTCGACGAGCCACTGCACTCCGATGAGCTCGGCAAGCCGGGCACGGTCGCGGGAACCTACGAGGATTTCCTGCGCAGCAACTTGAAGACCATGATCGCGGGGCTGAAGCGCTAAAACGCGAATGCTCGAGGCCCACATGCGTTGGGCTTCCCCGGTCGCATTCCCGTTACCTTGTGAGTGTCCCCGATAATGGGGATAGTCGCTGGTCCCGGTATGGCTTACTTGCCCTGTAGTTTCCAT
>NZ_CAMQAZ010000020.1 GCF_946998835.1 uncultured Corynebacterium sp.
TCCGGCACGTGCGTCAGCGACGAACACCCAGAGAACATGCCGCCCATGTCGGTGAGGCCATCAAAGTCAATCTCGAACGGCAAATCATCCAACGTCACAATATCGGCACGTTTAAATCCGTAGTGGTTTTCCATCTTCTCCCACCACGGTTCCATGCTCGTGTAGTCACCCATGGCTTGTGGGGCGGGTTTTTCGACGGGTTTTTTGGGCCACTCGAAGTGCTTATCTCCAAGGCTGTTCAAGGCGTTGAGTAGGTAGTTGAGTTTTCGGGTGACTCGTGGGTCTATATCGGCGGTGCGGATTTGTGTTGCCAGTGTGTCCAACTCGGTTTTGGTGGCGAGGTCCGGTTTGTCGGTGATTCCGCCCCAAGTGGTGGTTCCGGGTTCGCCTTTGTCACCTTGCGGTCCCTGCTCACCCTGTGGGCCTGGTTTGCCGTCCACACCATCACGACCAGCCGGGCCACGCTCACCTTGCGGTCCCTGCTCACCCTGTGGGCCTGGTTTGCCGTCCACACCATCACGACCAGCCGGGCCACGCTCACCTTGCGGTCCCTGCTCACCCTGTGGGCCTTGTTCGCCCTGTGGGCCGCGAATAATCGGCTCCACCACACCAACAAGAGGTGCAACCAATGTCAGATCGACTTCACCATCAGGCACCGCATCGAATACGACTGGACGGAGTTTCACGGGCACACCAGCGGACTGCAAATGCTTAAAATCAGCCCGCCACCTAATCAATTCTGGGTTGGCCCCTGGCCCGCCAGCAAACAACTGCACACCCGGCGCGCCACGGTGCATGACCACACCGTCACTAATCCTGGCAGTGACGGGGACGGGCACCACGGTCACCATGCCCTCGCCTGTCTCCACCTGGACACTATCCCCCTCACCCAGCATCGGGGTGAACGTGACTTCGCCGTGTACTTGTTCTACTTCTGGTGTGCGGTCTTTGTCTGGCCCGTCTGCGTGTACGGCTTTGACGGCGCGTTTGACGGTGGTGAAATGCATTCCGGTCTACCTCCTACAGTTGCAGGTAGTCTGTCGGAATATCCGGTTGTCCAACACGCGACAACTGGCGTACGGACAGCTCGGTGTATTCGTCACCGATTTCTGATTGGGATAATGGCGAAGAGCCGCGTCCTTGCCGTGCCCACGTCTCAACATAGATGTAATCGTTCGCTTCTACGTCGAACACTGCATGCATATTCGCGGTCCACGACCAGCCGTCATCACCACCTTCAAGCATCGCTTCGCCAACAAGTGTGCCGGAGCGCAAGTGATTGATTCGCACTCTCACACCTGCACCAATGGCTAGTGCTGGCTTGCCAGGGATATACAGGCGTAGGTTGACCTCCCACTGGCCAGCTTCCAGGAACTGCACCCCGCCACCGGAGCGTTGGCCGTTTGTCGTGATGCTTGTCAGTCTGCAGCCGGATGGGGTGCCTTTCGCCAGATCAAAATCAAAGATATTCCACCTGCCAGGAATCGTGTACCGCTTCGACGCCGTAAACGCGCCATGATTCGTGAGGTGGACCAAACCGAGCGCTTCCGTCAAAGCATAGGTGGCCCTGTTCGTGGCACGTAGTGCGTCACGGGTCGCAGCCGAAGAACTATTCGCAGCCACCACCGACCGGTTCGTCGCAGCAATCGCCCGACTGTTCGCGTCATTCGCCACCGTCACAGCAGACACAGCTTGATTCGTCGCCGTCACAGCACGATTCGTAGACGCAATGGCCGCGCTATTCGCCGACACAGCCGTATTCGTCGCAGCCTGCGCCGTATTCGTCGCCGTAATCGCCCGACTATTCGCTGCCGACGACTCCGACACCGCCGAAATAGCGGTGCTGTTCGCAGCCGACGACGCGGTTACCGCAGCCACAGCCTGATTCGTCGCCTTAATCGCCGTGCTGTTCGCAGCCACAGCCTGATTCGTAGCCACCAACGCCTGACTATTCGCAGCAATAGCCCGACCATGCGCCACCGACGCACGACGCAACGCCTCCACCGCATCATTCGTCGCCTTAAGGGCCGTATTCGTCGCCACAATCGCAGACGTATTCGCAGCAGAAGCCCTAGTCAACGCATCCAAAGCCACCTGACGGCCAGCAGCCGATGACAAATCCGCCGACGCAGCCCGCTGATTCGCCGCCGAAGCCACACCCACCGACGACTCCGACCTCGCCAACGCCGACCCAGACTTCTCCAACGCAGCCGACGCATCACCACGCGCCGATTCCGCTTCCACCAAAGCCGACCCCGCCACCGACAACGACTGCGCCGACCTAGACAGAGACTGCTCCGACTTCGCCAAAGCACGAGCAGAATCCTGCAACGCAGAATCCACAAGCGTGCGCTGCCCCGCCGCCTGCGAGAGCGCTTCATCCGCCCGCGCACGCGCACGACCAGCATCCGACAACGCATCACGCGCCACTTGCAACGCATCACCCGACTGGGATATAGCCACACGCGCCTGACCCACCGCCACAGTAGAATCAGCAATAGCCGCCGTAGATTTATCCACCGCCGCACGTGACTGCGTGCGCGCAACAGCCGCGTCTTTAAGCGCGACCCCTGATTCCTCGATGGCTTTACGTGCTTCTTCACGGGCCTTATCCGACTCACGCAGAGACGCTTCCGACTGGGCCAACGATTCACGTGCCTGCTTGATCAGCTTTTCGACGGTTGGCACCTGGGGAATGGTTTCTGCCAGCTCGAAAAACAGATCCGGCCTAATCCCGAACGTGTCGGCACGCGTTAGCCCGTTGTAGGGGTTTATCTCCCCCGGTTTCGGATCTGGTAGGCGTTGCTGTTCAGCGACCTCGGAGGGGAAGTCCGGCAGCTCCGATGATGGTCTGAAATCAGGTTTTGTCATGCCACACCCCGCTTAGGTGTAGGCCGGGTTGACCGGCATAGCCATGAACGTCAGGCCAGCGTTTTGACGGGTGAATTCCCACGCGCCCACCGACCCGTACACTTTTTCAATAACCACATAAATCGTGGTCGCCGTATTCGCCTTAACCACCCCATAGGTAGAGCCAGGCGTAGCGGTCGCCGTAGCCCACGGATGAATGCTCACGTACTGCAACTGCCTAGCATTACGCACACCCACGCCATGGCCAACAATGTCGCCTTTTTGCGCGTTACCCACACGCACATCAACATTGAGTTGGATGCCCAGATCAGACCACCATTGCAGGTGGCCACCGAGTACGACGGGTCGCCAATCAAACGGTAAGCCCGGCACTGTATAGGACGCGATGAGGTGGTTTTTCTTATCCGCCGACCCGATCAGCTTCTGCTCGAACGAGCGGAATTCGTTTGGTCCCAGCGACCAGGGGCCAACTGGTGCGAGGACGTTACGTGGTGCCCACTTTTGGCCGTTCCAGGTGAGCGCTTCCCCCACTTCAGGCTGACGCGTTAAATCCACATCGGGGCTACTGGACAGGTTGGAAGCTTCACCAACCTCGCCCTGCTTGCCCTGTGGGCCTACTGGGCCTTGTGGCAGCACGAAATCAAGCACAAACGTGTCTGGCGTGGATGCGGCCTGGTTCACGGACACCTTGGCTGCACCGCCGGGGGTCACAGATCCGATCTGCACCCTAGGGGTCACACCAGGCTCGCCACGCAGGCCAATGAAATTCGGGATCTCGAAATAATCCGACCCGTCCCACACCCATAGGGACTTCGACTTCGTGTCTGGGAATGCTGCACCACGGTCAACGTCACGCAGATTTTGGGGAAGTTGGCGCTTGTCGGTAATGAGGTTGCGGAACCAGAAGCCTGGGCCAGGGTCGCCCTTTTCGCCCTTTTCACCGCGTAGGCCGCGTGGGAGTTCGAGGTAGGCGGCTTCGGGTGTGACTTCGATGGTGGCGCGCTGGGTGGCCATGACATCTTCGGTGTCTACCCAGCGTAGAAGCAGTTTTGTTTCGAGGTCTTTGTAGGTGGGGACGGTGTCTGCCATGGTGCTCCTTTGTGTCGGGTCTCATGGCAGGAGTAGTGGACGTGCCTGGTTGTCCGGCCGCACGCACGCATCCACTGACAGCGCGGGAGCAACTGTTAAGAATTGATTGACAGTTGCACCAGTATGGATAGTGTTCTTGACACCATAAAGTGCGCTGCATACTGTGGTAATAAAGACGATAGAAAGGACACACAATGACCACCATCGACCAGCTCGCCGCAAAAGTTGCAGGCGCACTAGGCATCGACGACAAAGCAGCCGCCGACACCGCCGAAACGTACACCTCCCAGATTGAAGCGCTTGAGTCCCGCGAGATCGACCGGGACGACATCTCCCCCACCGACGCAGACTTCATCCTCGAAGCGTGCCGACAAGCACAACGCGCCGGAGACCTCGGAGAACGCGAACTCGCCACCCTCGAAGACCACGCCAAGCGCGTCGAGCACGCGCAAGACACGCTCCTCACAGAATCAGCAGAACGCGACCGTGCAATCATCGCCGCGATCCACGCAGGCGCACGAATCAAAGACGTTATGAACGTCACCGGCCTTACCCGCAGCCGTATCTACCAGATCCGCGAGGGCGTCCGATGAATTGGACACCGCTTGACCTGCCATTTCTTACTGAAAAGGCACGCACAAAGTACAATGACCTCATAGACTTTTGGCAAGCGCAGACCACCGTTGACGCGGCAGGGTTCACGCAACGCATGGAGCGCGCCTCCACCACACTCGCGCAGGCGCAGTTGTCGTGGATCGACAGCGACTTGTGCGACATGCTTGAGTCCGTGTGTCAGGATGTGCCGGATTGGTCGCCAGCGGCATGCATTCCTGGCCCGGTCGGCTTTGCCGGTTTTGAGAAGCCTTTCTTCACCGTGCCCTATGAGTCGGCGGTGGATAACTCGATCTTCGAGGTGCCGGTGCGTGCATTGTCGTGGATGCAGGTCGGTGAGGGGTTGGAGATTTCGTGCTGGGTTGCGGCGGTCGATATTCCGGTTGAGCACCGCTCGCCGTTGCGCAGCGATTTGGTGTTGGAGTCCGCGACAACACTCACGGTGGGGGTCAATGATGTGCTTGATGGGGCGCAGCGGATTGAGGTTGCGGAGACGACGGAGGGGCCACGGGGGCCATACAAGCGGGCCGGTGCGGTGTGCGTGACTGTGGCTGGGTCGATGTTTTTGCTGATGACGCAGCCGCGGGTGGTGTCAGATGAGGAGTCAGAGCCTGTACGGGTGCGTAAGCGTGGGGTTGGGCCGCGTGGTGAGACGGTGCGGGTGCCGGTGCGTGTGTCTGTGAAGTCGCTAGTGGTGCGTGATTCTGCTGGTGGTGCGCGGCGTGGTCAGGCGACTTCGCGGTGGTGGGTGCGCGGTCACTGGCGGCAACAGGCCTGGGGTAAGGGCCGGAAACTGCGGAAGCCGGTGTGGATTGCTCCACATACTGCTGGTGCTGTGGGGGTTGAGGTCGATGACAGGCCGTCTGTGCAGGTGTTTCGTGACGAATAACCCACACTACCCCCACCCACTACCCCCGCACGTTTAGCACGCTTGACACTGTATAGTGCGCTAGGTATATTAATAGTTGTAAGGCAGAGACCAACACCGAAAGGCCAAAGAAAATGACCACCTACAGCACCCGCAACGAAGCCATCGCCCGCGAGATCACCGCCCCGCTCGGCGAGTACGCCGACCAGCACGACATCGACGCAATCGCAGACGAGCTGATCAAGACCGAGGGCCAGGGCTTCTACCTCGACGAGGACGCCGACTTCTGGGCCGTTGTCGAAGCACACGCCCTCTAACCAGCCCAGCAGCCCGGACGGTCGCAGCGGGGGTTCGACTCCCCCGCCGGGCACCACGCCACCAGGCGCACCACCACCCACCGAAAGGACAAAGACAATGATCCAGCTCACCAACCAAGGCCCACACCTCGCCAACGGCACCCAGTGGGACGTAAACCACGACGGGAAGAAAATCGGCACCCTCACCGTCAGCAAATATGAGAACTTGTCGGATACCCCATACTGGCAGGCGAAGCTATCCGACGAGGAAGGCAACCTCATCGCCCGTGGGGAGATGACCCACGCCATGCCCGACATGGAAGATCTCGCTGTGTGGGCAGGACACGCCATCAATCTCGAAAAGCACGATGTTATTGCCGCCGACCTGAAAGACCCGTACGGGCGCAAGCACCGCATCGTATGGCGCGCTGTGGAAATCACAGGGCATGACGAAGCGCTGGAAAACTTAGACGTGCGCTCGTTCATCTGGGGCACCAAGGATGATGCGCCGATTCGCTGGAAGCTCGTCAACGACGAAAACGGAGGACGATACGTTGCCGAGCCCACGGCGGTAAGCCCGCGAGGTGATATTTCGTGGCCGGTTGAGTCCCGCGAAGTTGAGCCGGGCGAAATCCTGGAACCGGGCGACTTCTACATCTGGCGACACAGGTAGGCCCGAACGTGGGCATGAAAAAAGACCCCCACCCTGGCGCATAGCCAAAGGTGGGGGTCAAAGTGTAGGGCTGCCCTGGGGCACATCGTTGATAGGTGCGGGCAGTGCAGCTACGGGTAAGCCTAGCAGGTACGTTCAAACAATATTTGAAACTAGGCCGCTAGGTGTTCGGCGGGGTGCGTGCCCTCGGTGGGGAATCAATCAGCTTCTGCCACCGCTCCACATTGGGTGCGGCTGGTGGGGCGATATGCTCCGGCGCTTTGAAGTGCTCCAACACTTCGGCGATCCATGCCAGCGCGGCGCGTAGCGCGTCACGCAAATCACCGGCATGAGACTGGATAGCATGTAGCTCCCGGCGCGCTGCTTGTAGATCGTCCTCCACGGTGTCTAGGCGTGTTTCGAGCTTGTCGATGCGTGCGGACTGGCCGTCAATCAAGGCGGCGGTTGCGGTGTTGTTGCGTTCGTCTTTGCTGCCGCTTTTGCCGACTGCTGCAACGACGATGGCGACGATTCCTGCGATGATGCCGGTGAGGATTTCTGTGCTCACGGCTCACCTCTGTGACGGGGTGCCCCGTCGCGTGCGATGGTCCAGGTCGTGAAAAGCGCCATGAGTGCGAGTAAGGCGTAGTTTTTGCCTGATACCCAGCCGCGTGGCTCCGCGATGAAAAAAGCGATGGTCCACATGGTGAGCATGGCGGCGGCGATTGACATGCCCGTAATGCGTAGCCAGCGGGAAAAATCCTTGACCTTGGCATGCGAGGTGGCGGGTGCCAGCATCCCCAATACGAGCAGGGTGGCAGCGGCTGCCCAGACGGTCCACACGGGTGCCTTAAACGCCCCGTCTACGGCCTGTAGCTGCTCCGGCACGTGATGCACATAAGCAACCGCGGTGGCTACGCACCATGCTGCCCACACCAATGCGAGTAGGCGCGGTAGGCGACGCATCAGCCAGCCGACACACCTACGCACAGTCAGATTACGTGGCACGATTACCGCCACCCATCACCAGGGGTGACACTGCGCATATACGCCGCATAATCCGTAGCCGGATCCACAGTGTTGGCCACGACAGCATTCCCATCCGCTGGCTTCATGGGGGTGTCGTCCGGGGCGTAGGCGGCGATACGGCCCACCATTGACGGGGTAATCCCGTCCTTAGTCAGCCGGTTCGCCATAAACGTCAGCACGGTCGCCACACCCGTGAGAATTACGCCGGTGTTGGTGCCTTGCCAGTCGGGTGATTCCGCGAGCTGCGCGACAATCGCGACCACACCTGTCAGGATGATCAGGATGCTGCCCTTGTAACGCAGCCAGGTGGGGTCAGCGTTACGTGCCTTGGTGACAGCGTTCGCAATAGCAGTAAAGTTTTTCAGCCTAGCCATGGCTACTTCACCATCGCTTCCAAAGCTTCAATCAGATACGCAATGGAATCATTGGCACCTTGGAGGGATTCAGCCATGTGCTGGTTCTGCTTCTGCAGCAGCGCGACCTGCTCCACCAGGGTGATGCCCTGGCCCTGCTTGACCTTGGTTTCAGCGGCTTCGACAACGGTGTCGAAATTCCAGCCCGCAATCAGGTAATTGCCGTCTTCGTCTTTGGGCCAGCCGAGCATTTGGTCAGCCACGAGGGTGACGGTCTTTTCAATGCGTTGGGTCGCTTCGTCAGTGTTTTTGGCAGCGACTTTGGCTTCATGCAGTGCGCCAGCGGATTCGCCGCCGAGTAGTGCGCGTGTGGTCACGTTTTCGTCCTTTCGTTCAGTGTTTTCAGTGGTGGCGTAGGCGTAGCCCTTAGGGGGAATCAGGGTTGCGAGCTGGTCAAAAGCAATCCATCCGCCGTAGGGGTAAAAACCACTGTCGGCGATCCAGACTTTGCGGGTGCCGTCGTCATCGGAGTAGCCCATGACTGCGATGTAGTGGTAGATCGTGCCGGGGCCGTATTTGAAATTGACGGTGGATGGTGCCACAGCGCGTGGGTAGTTCGATGGCGGGGCAACGATGTTGGCGACTACCCCGTAGCCCGCGTCGATTGAGCCGGTGAGGTCGCGCCAGAGCTGTTCTTTTTGGAATTTGGTTGGCGGGTCATTAGCAATGTCGCGGTGCTTGTACTTCCCGTCCGGCAGGTACTGGTTGAGCACCTTGGGGAATTGTCCGATGTAGTCGGTTCCTCGCTTTGTGGTGCCCAGAGCGCTACCAAGTGTGGATTCCGGCACCGTGTCACCGGTGGCAGCCAGGATGACGGTCTGTACAGATGCGGGTCCACAGTTGTAGTAGCTGTCTTGGGTGACGTGGTCGCGGGGATAGTCGAGTTGCTTTTGCTTTTTGCTCACGGGTTGTCCTTTGGTGGGCAGTAGTCGCTGGCCGTATGTGAGGGCACGTTGGTAGCGCAGGCGGCGATCATCTAGGCCGTTGAGTCCGCCGTTGATGGCGCGGGTGACGCGCTCCAGGTCGCGCTTGTCGGACCATGTGTTGATCTGGGGGCGTGCCACCGTCCAATAGTAGGCAGCGGCCAGGAATCCCCAGTGGGGTTCGGATAGTCGGTGTGGCTCACGCTCGAAGTCGATGGTGGTGTAGCCGTTGGATTGCGCCCACCGGGTAAACGCCCGATAGTTGTTCCGCCCGGTGAGTTGGATAGGCCCACGGCCCTTAAAACGCTTCCCGTCACCAGGCTGGGTGTTACCCAAATCGTGGCGGCCCTCGTATGCAGAGCCGTCGGCGATTTCCTCCATGTAGCGCAGCCCGTAGGACTCATGCCCCAGCTGTGCTGCGAACATGGCAGCGCGCTCCACAGTTGTGATTTCTGCTGCGCGCATGGCGTTGTTGTAGCCGTCAATCAGACGGCCATAGCCCCCGTCAGGCAGGGTGCTGCCCATGACTTCACGTAGTGTTTGCGCGTCCACGCCCGTCACAGTCCCCCGCTGTGGGCGTTGTCCGAGATAGTTAGGTGGCGAGCCCCATGTCTCGTAGCGTGCCGAATGCTTTATCCATCCGGTTCACCATGTCGATAAACGGGTTACTCACGTTGCGTTGCTTGCCCACCCGTGGTGTCACACGCAGGCGTTTGCCGACTTCGTCGGTGACTTCCACACCCGTGACAATGTCGGTCACGCTCCTGCCGGATAGGTGCTCGTGTAGCTGCACACGATCTCCGACCCTGTAGCCATGGACAGGCTTGCCATTATCGGCTTTTGCGTCGTCTCCGAGGATTTTGGAGCGCCCGTCCACCATGGTGAATTCGATAGTCTGACCACCTTGTGCGTCCAGGAGGGCACGCTCGGCTAGCGCGGACGTGTCGTAGGTGAACACGCCAGCCGAAGATGAGGTGAATGATTCACGTAGGTGGAATGGTCCCTCGGCGGCGCGCCGGTTCACATCCACACGGTCCGTGAACGCGAAAATCGTGTCCTCGGTCGCGTTTTTAGCGAACATGCCCACAAGCCCGCCGATAATCGCACCAGCAGCAGCACCAGCAGGACCAGCGACACTGCCAATACCCGCACCAGCAAGCGCCGCACCAGCGGCACCAGACACCGCCGTGGTAATCCCCTGCACCGCATAATCAATACCCAGGCCAATCGCTTCATTGACCCAGTCATCGGACTTACCCCCCACCACAGCACGCACAGGGCCAGAAGCCTTACCGGATAGGGTGACGGCTTCAATCTCACCGGACGCGGTCGAGAATCGCACATGCTCACGCTTGCGCACAGGCTCCACCCACACCATCAACCCAGGGGTGGACGGCTCATACAAGCCTGGCATGTTTTCAGCCATGGCGTTATCGGCTTCGGAGCGACGCAGACGAACCTGGTTATCCGTCATATCCCCCAGTATTTGTGTGATGACATCTCCGTCTGGATTGAGCGTGTTAAGCACCTTGCCCAGGGGGTTTTCGCCAGCAATGTTAAACGGCACCATTTTGCCCAGGGGGAATGGTTCACCTGGCCACCACATGCGCGCTGTCAGGTTGTAATCATGCTGGTCGAGTTGTTCGCGTAACAGATCATCCATGTAGGTCATGCGTGCCGAGCAGTCAATCACAGGCGATGTGTCGTTGCGTTTCGACGGTGGCATGAATAGATACACGGGTAGGTCAGCGCGAGCCAGATTGCGGGACAAGTAATGATGCACCACCTGTAGTAGTGGGCCTTTGGCGTAGTCACGCTTGCCCTGCAGCGACAACGACAACCGCGGCGACGCGAACGCCAACACATGCGCCAACTGCACTTCATCACTCACCAGCTCGCAGGTGAGTGTCTCACGCCCCGGCGCGCCAGAAGCCACATACGACGACACACGACCAGTCCACCGCCACCCGTTATAGGACGCGGTCACCGGCACCACATCCACATCCGCCTGCATAAGACGCGATGCAAGCGGGTGGTCGGCTTCCACCGTGATCTCACCAGTGCCCGCCTTAAACCCGAACTCCTCCGAGAAACGACACGAAATGTAATGCCCCAACGGGACTGACTGGGTGTAATCGTTGCTATGCACCCGAATATCCAGCGGGTTCGTCCCCAAACGCTCTACCATGCTTGCTCCGTCCTAGGGGTATAAGCAACCTCCACCTTGAAATCCGGCCCCGGGTTATACGGGGTAACAGTCAGCTTCGTCGCCCTGCCACGCGACACATCCCGCGGTGGTAACGGCTTGGTCCAGAACTTGCGGGGGAAAATCGGCTGCAAATCCTCCCCACTAAGCGACATCAACGATGGCCACGCTTCATCCGTGTCAATCACATAGCCACCCACGTGGTAGTTCAACGCGGGGATACCATCAGTCTGCTTGCGAAGCTGGTCGATAACCTCCGGGTTGTGCAGGAGTTCTTCGACGCTGGTTGCTCCCACCAGGTGGAGTGCGTTTTTTAAAAGCGGGGTGTTTTCAAAATCCGCGTCAGTAAACGCCTGCAACGTGGGAATGTCTTTCGGATCCGGCATGAACTGCGTGTCATCATCAACACCGATCTCCACCCCGGAATGCTCACCGGTGATCGTCCAGCGCAGCCACGCTTCCTGGTCTCCCAGGTTGCGGATTTCAGCCGTGTACCCAGTTTTCGGGGTGAATTCACGCACTTCATCAAACCTGGTCCAAAACGACCGGTCCGTGGTGAACGTGACAATCTCACCGATCTCACCTGCCGCGCCGGGCACATCAGCTTCGGCCATGTAGTCCACCTCTGCGATGGTTTCGGGGCGTACATCAATCCACCAGTAGCCGGACTCTTTAGACACCACGTACAGGCGTGCTGGCTGTTTGCCGCGGCCCAAGCTCTCGCGCCACAGGGTGTGCTGCCTGCGTGCCCACGCCGACGAGCGGGGGTCAGCCACCCACAGCTTCATCGTGATACGGCCCCGCTTATCCGTCGTACCCCGGTACAGGCCACCATCCATGCCGACGAAGTCCTGGTAGTCATGCTCAAACTCGGCCCCCTGTAGCCCTGTGGGGACTTGGGCGAGTCGTACGGGCGAGTCTGGTGCGCCGAACGCCCAGCGGGTTTTGTGGTCAGCGCCGATCAGGAAGAACCGTAGGAAGTCCTTGCGCTGGTAGTCATCACGCCTACGCCACGTGGTATCTGTGCGAATCAGGCTCATTTCAGCATCACGCTCCTCATGGCATTTCCTAGCTGCTTGCCTGCGCTGTCCAGTTGGCCCTGCAGGTAGTTCTTCGGGTCGTTGATTTGCACTGGCCCGTTGAATACGGCACCGACGGCGTTTTGTACCGCGTCGTGTGCGCCGCGCTTAGCCCGATAGGATGCTGCATCCTCGTTGACACCGAGGGCGTGCATTGAGGTGCTGGCCCCGGTGGAGAGGTTCAGCTGGCCTTGCATGAGTCCCGGCAGTGCCGCACCAACCATGTTGAGCATGCTCATGACATCCACACCCAACCGCTTACCGGTTTCCGCCCAGATTTCCAGGGATTGCGCACGCTTATTGCTGGACAGTGGAATGTAGGCTTCCGGCCCATCTTCTGCCCACAGCACAGCGGACCCCTCGTTGATCGACGCGGAGCGCGCATTGCCCAGGATGCCACCATCAGCCATGGCGGTGATCTTCAATCCGTCAGAGGTATCCGTGTCGTCGCGCTGGCGGCCAAGCTCACGCTCAAGGTCAGCAATCTCTTGCTGCATTTCCTCAACCTTGCGCTCCGCCTTGCTCACGCGTTGATCAGCAGCAGCCACCTGCGACGGAGCAGGTTTCTTCTTGCTGTCAAGCTCGTCACGCTTCATTGTGGCGATACGTAAATCTTCCTCCGCGTCCGGCAAATCCTTGCGGAGTTTTTCGAGCTTCTCCGTCTTGTCAGCAATGCTTTTCGCCAGCTGTTTACCGGTCTTTTTGCCGTCTTTTTCCACGGCTTCCGAGTACAGGCCGACAGCCTGGCCCCACGACACCACGTCATCATCCATGGGGGTGCCAGTGTGCAGGGAGTACAGTGCGGCAGCCAGTTCCAGGACGGACCCGTCACGAATCAATGGGCCTGCCCCACCGTTGATTTCACGCGACGTGCCAGACCGTGACCTGCCACCAAGCTTGTTGAAATAGTCCAGGCCTGTTTCTCCATCAAGCGGGGTAGCACCGGGTAGGTAGTAGAAGTCGGTGAAGCCGCGGCCCTCCAACGGGCCAGCCTTACCGCCAATGGTGAACCCGCCACCAGTATTGCCGCCGGATTCAATGTACGTGCCGTCATCCATCTGCATGGCAGCATGTCCACCACCTGGGCCGCCGTTGAGGAAGCCGATGCGAATATCGCCGATGGTGCCGCGTCCGCGTCTAAAGTTCCGCTCGGTCAGCCAGGCTGCCATACCCGCGGTTGCGGTGCGCCCAGCTTTAAACGGATCCTCCGCACCCAACGCGGTGTTCACACCGAGGGAGACCGCGCCGGAGCAGTCCACACCAGCTGGCGACCAGCCACCGAACACGTAGGGTGTGCCGTCCATGTACTTGAGCTTCTGGGTGACCGCTACCCCAGGCAGGATGGCCCCATCAGCCAGTGCGACGGCGTGACCCTCATTAGTCACCAGGTTGTAGCCGAATGCGGTTGCGACCTCGTTGAGGATGCGGGTTGAGCGGTCACGTTTGGACGATGCGAGCGGGATGTAGGCTTCGCCGCCGGTTTCGGATTCGCCGTGTACACGGTACGTGCCTGGTGGGGTGATGGTGGCGACGTGCGCGGGTTCCTTGCGTGGTCCTGCCATTGCCTGGTTGAGGGCGCGTGTGGTGCCACCGTCAGCGAATGCGACAGCGCGCTGTGCCCCATCGTAGATGCCACCGTTTGCGTCGCTACGGGTGAAAATATCCGTGATACGGCGGGTGATGTTGACGACGTGGTCAGAGAACGTGTTGATTTTTTCTGGGGCGAGCACGCTTTTGATGTTCGCGGCGGTTTCAGCGGCGTTATCCGCGATGATGACACGCCCATCTGGCAGCGTCGTGGTTTTGATGCCGAGGTCGTTGAGACGCTTGATGTTCTCGTCCGACGTGTCGGTAATCGCGACGTGCCCAGGCGGCAGGTTCTCGGTGGTGATGCCGAGTTCGGCGAGTTTTGCGAGGTTTTCTGGGGTGGTGTCAGTGATTGCGACGTGACCGTCCGGCAGATCAGCAACTTCGATGCCGAGGTTGTGTAGGTGTGCGCGGACTTCGGGGGTGTCGTCGGCGATGCGCACTTCACCGGCGGGAATGTTGGTTACTTCTTGTCCGAGGTCGGTGAGCCATTGCTTGACCATGGCGATGTTGTCGTTGACAACCAGCTCACCAGTGAGGTCGTCTTCCACGACGGCTTCGAGTTCCATGTGCTGGGCCATGACTTCCGACAGGTTGTCGGTGAGCATGAGCTTGCCGTCCACTTCGGCAGCCAAACCAAGGTCGAGTAGACGCTGCTTGACTTCGTCGGTGTTATCGGACAGGTCAACACGCCCATCTACACCTGCCTTAGCCGTAGCTCCGATTTCGTCGAGCATGGCCATAATGTTCACGCCCTCCGGGAACGTGACTTGCACTGTCCCGTCCGGCAGGTCTTGGATTTCACCTTTCAGCTCGCGAACCTGCTCGCGCACCTCTGGTGCCATGGAGTCCACCACAATGGTCTTATCGTCCGGCACACTCGTAATACTCTCCCCCAGCAGAGCAAACGCCTGGCGCGTGTCATCAATAACACCAGCAGCAGCGTTCATCCGGTCGGTGAAGTGCTCCGCCTGCACCTTTTCCATATCCTCGGCAGCGCCAGTGATACCAGTGCGCAGCTCGTGGAACTTGTCAGTGGTGTCGTCTACCTCGGCCTGCAGGTTGGTGTATTTGCTGCGCAGACGCTCACTCGGCACCGCGTCCATCGCTTGGGACACTTCCCTCGCCGCATCTACATTGCCGTTGATCGCCTGGGCCAGCAAATCCACGCTGATACCTGCGTCGGTGAATGCTTGGCCGTGCTTTTGCCACGCGTTAGATGATTCAATTGCAGAGCGGGTCGCGACGTTGGTGGCGGCTTCCACCTTGCTGATCGCGTCACTATTACCGTTCATCGCGTCGGTAATGTCCGACTGCGCCAACCCGATTTCACGCGCTGTATCCAGCCAGCCGTTTTCTTGCGCGGTCTTAGCCTGCAGCTCGCTGGTCTGCGCGGTGATCGCACCCGTGGTTTCGTCCAGGGATTGCTTCAACGCGACCTGGGCCTGCTCGTGCTCTTGCTCGGCTTGCTTGGCTTTCATGTGCTCGCTCGCCAAATGCCCCAATAGTGCGGTCGCCCCCATGATTGCCACACCCCACGGCCCGCCAAGCATGCTGATGATGCCGCTGACACCCGTCTTGAACCCGCTCATGGCGCCGCTAGCCACACCCGCGGCCACACCGCCAAGCTGCTGAACACTACCCTGCGCGGTACCAGCCACACGCGCCATGCCGGTGAGTTCCTGGGCAGACGTTCGGGTTTCACGGCCCAGCACCATCATTGGGGTGGATGCGGAGCGGAACGCTGCCGCCATCTTCCCGCCAGCACCGTCAGCAGACCTGGCGAAACGAGTCCAGTTACGCAGCGCGTCGCTGCCGGTCTCCAACGATTTTGTCCACCCCTGATGCTTAGCCGTCAGCGTGATCAACCCAGCCGCCAAAATAGGTGTCGGCACCGCACTGATCGCCTTAGTCAGCCCCTGCAACAAGGGTAGGGACAGTTCCAGACCGTCGGACAGCATGCCCAGCGCCGCTGTTGTCATTGGGATGACAGACGTGGCAGCATCACTCAATACTGGGGTGAGCCTTGCTGACCATTCTTGTGCCATCGGGCCGACCACACTGCCGAGCTGGTCCACCTGGCCGGTGAGTTCACCAATAACCGCGGGGGCTTCTGCAAACACACCCTTAGTGGCTTCAGCACCCATACGCCCAAACGCGGCCCCCAGGTTCTTCAACGCACCAGAGACCGTATCGCCCATACGTTTCGCGCCGCCACCGACGTAGCCCTCCATCGCGTCAGCGAACGTCTGAAAATCAATCTCACCCTCGGACACCATCTCCGACACTTCGGCACTGGTCACACCCAGCTGCTCGGCAAGGATCTGCAACACCGGGATACCACGACCCAGCATCTGCATCATGTCATCACCCTGCAGCTTCCCCCTCGCTGCCACGGATCCGAAAATAAGCCCCATATCCTCCATAGAGGAACCAGCAATAGCAGCAGTATCAGCCACCGTCCCCAACACGGATTCCAGCTCCTGGCCAGGCTTGACACCGGATGCCACCATTTGCGCGGATACGGTGGCGGCTTCACCCAAACCAAACGCCGTGCCCTTAACCGACGCGAGCGCGTTATCCATAATGTCGCGCACATCCGCACCAGAATTGCCCAACGCTTCGAGTTTCGCGCTCGCCTGATCAATCGAATCCAAACGCTGGAAACCCTTATACAGGCTGCCACCAATCGTGCCGATAACAGCCGTACCAGCAGCAGCAGCGGTGAACTTCGTGAACTTCGCAGCAGCACCGGCGATACTGTCACCCACGTTTTCCACCGACTTTTTAGCCCGTTCCGCATCAGGCGCGAAATCCTTAGGGAACTTGATCTGTTTCGCCTGGCGTGACGTACGTTCCGACGCTTTCCCCAAGTCTTCTGTGGCACGTTTCGCTCGCTCCGCGTCCTTAGTGTCCGCGTTGGTTTTGATGGTGATTTTCTCCACCTTGTCGGCAGAGGTTTTCACATCATCGAGGCCATCTTTCACACGGTTAAGGGTTGCGTTGACCCCATCGTCTTTGACGGTGATTTTGGCGTAGAGTTCGCCCAGGTTTAGTGCCACAGTGGTGCTCCTTTAGGTGGTGAGGTTGTCGGGCAGTTCGAGTGCTCGGCGTAGCCGTGTTGGCCGGTCGATGATGTCGAGGATGCGGGCTTCTAGCCAGGGCCAGGTGCGTGCGTCTAGCACGTCGGTTTCGGTGTCAATGCCGTACAGGTCGTGCAGGTCAAGGGATAGGTCAGGCCAGTTGGTGAGGATGTCAGCCCACCGCAACTTCCCCGTTTCAGGTTCTGCTTGCGACGGGGGTGTCTGGTTGTACCACAAACGCAGACCCGTCTCCGGGTCGTAGTCACCACCACCTGGGTCATCTGGCCCATACGCGCCAGGACGTGGGTCATACGGCCCCCAGTAACCATCTAGGAGCGCTTCCGTTTCTTCGGCATGTTCGCTGGTGTCGGCCCCGTCGGCTCCGTTTCCGCCGTTGCCCTCACCGGGTCGGCGGTTAATCCTTTTCCCGCCGACTCCCAATAACTGATCGCTGCTTTTTCACCAATGCCGTAGTACACCAGTGCCGTCATACCCAGGTGCATTGCTTCACCCCAGGTCACCCCGTCATCCCACAGGGTGTCCCACAGGCCACCAACCGGCAACGATTCCTCATAGCCGGTGCCACCAAACAGGTGGTGGATTTCGTCCAGCTCTTTAGCATTGGCGGCCTTTTCCGGGTCAGCGAACAGGGCGTGTAGGCGTAGTCCCTCGCGTGCTGATGGTGCTGGCACCTCGTATTCGGTGCCGTTAATGCTGGCGGTCATGTTTGGGTTGTAGAAGTCGCGCAACTCGCGCATAAGCACTCCCTATGTAGACAAAACGGACGATGTCACCACGTAGGGTGGCACCGCCCGCCAATTGTCCGAACCAGGGTCTAGCCGGTGGATACCACCGAACCACCCGCGTTGGTGAAGCCATTGTCGCCACCAGTCTTAACGGAATCACCCTTAGGGTCCGTCACCGGCTTAATGCGCGCAGGCTCACCACGCGACATCATCGTAAAGCTGAACTGGTCCAGGTCCTCGTTACCGCCGTCAGTATCAGCCCACTCCACAGAGAAGTAGGACTCGTAGCCCTCGTCAACGCCGTCGGTGCGCCAGCAGCGCGCCTGGATGACGTTACGCAGGCCCATCTTGCGGCCAACTTCACGCAGGATTGCCTGGCCCTCGTCCTGCTTGAACGTCTCGCCGTCGAGGGTGCCCTTGCGGAAACCCTCGCCCTCGAACGTCATCTGCAGAGCGGTTGCGATCTGGGACTTGTAGCCACGCGAGTCGATGTCAGAATCATCTTTCATCGTCGGGGTGGTCTTGGGCGCGAACTTGGACAGGCCGCGGACGAATACCCACTCGCCCTTGTCGTTCTTGACCTGGACACCCCAGTCGCGGGCGAGGGTGGATGCAAGGTCGTGGGAGGTTGGTGCTTGTGCTACTGCCATTTCTGGTTACTCTCCTTGAGGATTGAGTGTGAGGGTGTAGGAGTCGGCTCGCGTCCAGCGGCCTTGTGTGTCCTGTTCCTCCGGTCCTCGGAGGTGACGAATGCAACGTAGGATTGTGGTGGCGTTGTCCAGGTCGAAATGCTGGCGGTCGTGCAGCTCTTGGTAAATGCGGTCGAGGATTTTTCCGGGGGAGTGTGGGTGTCGGTCACCACGTGCCCGGAACTGGATTTTGATCGCTGGGGTGGATGTGGTGCGCCCAAAATCGGTGATCATGTCGTACTGGTTGATGGCGATGGCGTAGCCCGCTTCGTCCGGGATGACACCGAAGTAGATGGCTGGTGGGGTGAACGTTTTGTAGATGCCGCGCAGGTTGAACTGGCCGATCTTTTGGCCTGCGAGGTGGTTAGCCAGGTCAGGCAGCAGGTCAGGAAACACTGGGGGTTTGCTGGTGCGGGTCATTTGAGTGCTTTTCCGATCTCTTTAGCGATGGCTTCTTGGATACGGCTGGCGGCTGCGCTCATGGCGTTTTCGAGGTATTTTGCTTCCCCACCACCTGGGTGGTTCCAGCCGATTTCTTCGTGCTGACGTGCCGCATATGGGGTGTCGAATGAGACAGCGGAGGTGGCTTTACCGTCGGTAGTGACCTGCATGGAGCCTTGTAGGGTGCCGGTTTCTTTCGGGGTGCGGGATACGGCTTCGTCGCCGAGGATTTCGCCGCCTGCTTCTACCGCTGAAAGGATTGCGTCATCCAGGTTGGTCAGTATTTGGTGGCCTTTCCAGTCAAGCTTGGCCATACGGGCCTACCTCCCCTGTGTAAGGGTCACCTGGTGCGGTGGTGGGCACGTCACACACGAATTTCTGGTGGTTCGGGAGGTTCAGCTCGGCCCCGTGATGCACGCTCTTAGCGATGATCTGCCACGGCCCCGGCTCGAACGGCTCCGGCAGGGTGAGTGTGTCCCCGCGGCCTGCCATCACCGCCAGGGGTGCGTAGACAATTGTTTCCGTGGTGGTCTGCTCACCCTGTGGGGAATCCACACGCCGCACCGACTGGCGCACGTGACATTTCACCGGCAAATCATCACCAGCACCGGGACCATAAGGTGACGCACCCGCCCCCTGGTGGAACACCACGTCCTGCGTAAACCACTCTTTAGCCAGATCATCTACCGCACCCATGGGTGGCCCTCCCACAGTCCAGCAGCGTCCAGAATCGTCAGTGCGGTTGGTGCGACAGCTGACGCGACAAGCTCACGGTCACGCACCACACTTGCCGTCTCATACGAAATCGACGCGTCCCCGATACTGGTTGAGGTCACCGCGCCACGCTCCGGGTTCTTACCCGGCTGCACGTCGTTTTCCTGCCATACCAATACCTGTTCACACGTTGCGTCACGCAGCGCATCCACAATGTGCGGATCCGTCGGCGCACCGTCCTTGTCCACCGCAAAGCGAGCACGCTTGACGGTGTCCTGCACCCAGGCTGACGCGATACGCAGCAACCGGTCGATGTTTTCCGGAACGTCCGCCTGGGCGTACTGCGCGTAGTCCTCGGCAGTCGCAAAAAGGTTCATTGATTCCTCCCTTGTAGATAGGCGAAAAGCCAGGAACCACACAAGTCCCTGGCTTCCCTCTCCGGCTCACTGGTTAGGCAGCAGCAGCACCAGCGGCAGCGCCAGCAGCACCAACGGTCACATCAACCGTGGCGATACCCTCCGGGCGCACAACCGACGCACCAAAAACATGCAGGCCACGCACAATGTCGCGGAACTGGTTCTGGTCACGCATCGCTTCGGTCTCCAAAATCTGGGACGCGAACGCGAACGCGTCCGGCACACCAGCCACCAGCGTCTCGGTGACCGGGGTCTTACCGGTGCCGCCCTTCTTCTGGATGTTGTTGGACACCATCACGTCGAAGCCGATCACACGACCGATCACACCGTTGCGCAGGCCCTCGGAGGTGCCGGCCTTGTCTACGTTGACAAAGCGCGGGTCGTTCAACAGTGCCGAACGGGTCTTACCACCAATGACAACCCAGCGGCCCTCGGTCGGCACGGACTGATCGTCCAGACGCTCGGACAGCTCAACGAGTGCGTCGTAGGCGGTCAGTCCCTCGGTCACACGGTGTGGGTCGGCCTTGATGATGTTCATCTTGTCGACCTTGTTGTCCTGGTGCGCACCCTCGGCGAGCACCTTGGACAGGTACTGGTCAGCCCGGTCGCGCAGCTGGATACCAGCGCGCTTGGTAGCCACGCCCTGCAGCTCACCTGCAGCCTGTACCTTGTCAACGTCGTCAACACCGAACGCGAAGTACTTACCCTGGTCAATCTTGATCTTGGTCGGAGTGGTCTCCAGGTTCTCGATCTCGATGTCCTGACCCTTGACGTAGTCGCGAATGGTCAAATCGTTGAGGGTGTTGATAGTGACGGTGTCACCCACATCGGTGATGTCGCCGTAGTAGGACGTGGATGCGATGCCGTCCTGGCCGAAGATGAGGTTCTTCTGGTACGGCTCAAGGATGGCCGCGTTCCACAGTTCGGGGATGAAGCTTGCTACAGACACTTGTTGGTCTCCTTAACCTTTGAGTAGGTGGTCGAGCAGCCCGTCGCGTGATGCCTGGTTGATTTCCTCGGGGGACATGGTGGCGAGGTCATCGCGGGTGATGGGTCGCTCGGTTTTGGTGTTGGTCGGGTCGATGCCGGACTTCCCTGGTGTCGCCTGGACTAGTTCGGGGTTTTCGTCGATGGCTCGGGTGACGGCTTCGGACACCTGGTCTGCGAAGTTGTCGTCTGTTACGTCTACGCCGGTGAATGCGTTGTCCAACTTCAGCACTGCTGTGAGCAGGCGCTTGTTGACGTTGCGGTTGCCGATAGCTGCGTCGATAGCTGCTTCGCGCTTGTAGTCGTTAACCTGGGCAACGAGTTCATCGATGCGCTTTTGCTGCTCACTGCTCTTCTGGTTCGCTGCTTCCAAAAGTGCTTGCGGGTCTTGTTCCTCTTCCCCACCGATACCCAATGCCTTAGCCAGGTCGTTGACAAGCTGGTCGCGTGCCTGAGTGGCGAGTTCCTTTTCACGCTGGGCTGCTTCTTCGGCAGCGGTCTTGGCCTTGTTACGGTGCTTGGCGTTTTCATCACGCAGGCCACGCACGAGGTCTTGTGCCCAGGTGGGCAGACTGTCGACGGTTTCCGGTTCTGGGTCTGCCTGCTTGTTGGTAGCGGGCATGTTCGCCGGGGATGGTGCCGTCTGTGCAGCGGTTTCGGCGGCTGTGGCAGCTTCCTGTGATAGCTGGACTGCCTTTTCGCCTGGGGCGGTGATGGGGTTGGTGTCGTTGGCGGTCGCCTGGACTTCGTCAGACACTGATGTGCTCCTTGATCGGGGTTGGTGTACCCCGGCACTGTCAGTGATTTGGTGCGTTGTCCAGTAAGGTCACAGGTATGACAAAGCGCCTACTCCCCCTCGTTTTCGTTCCCCTCGTCGCCCTTGCTGGGTGCTCGGATGCTGACACAGCTCCGTCGGCCCAGTCTTCTGGCGATTTTCCCAGCCAGGTTGCTCCCGAGTTTGACACCGCGGTTGAGAACGATCTGCCGCCCAGCAATGCGCTTGCCTGTGATTCTCGCGTTGTTCGTACGTCGGAGCATGATGTCGCCCTCACGCGGGTTGCAAAGGTAGATGGCGAGACCACTTTCTACTTCGCGCCGCAAGCGAGTACGTATAACTCGTACGACTTCTTCATCCAGTTCGAGAATGGCAGTTTTTGGGTGTCTGAGCCGTCGTCTGGCATTCACCGCGCCGTGGTTTCCGAGGGTTCTGACCAGGAGGAAATTCCGCTCGCGTTGTCGTCGTCGTTTCATACGTATGGGTTCACGGTTCCCGCTGACGTTGAGCAGCGTCTAGGTGCTGTCCGCTTTTATAGCGCGTCGGTGAACGGCGAACATGTCGGCACCTGCATGAACTCGTAATGTTGCACCAATGTGCAACATGGAGCAACATTAGATACATGGAGAAAACACACGACCAGCTACTCGCAGATGCCGTGCGAGCGCATGAAGAATTTGTCATAGCCGTCGAAGAGGCCCGCCTGCGACGGCAAGTCGCGTTCCGGGCGGCTACCACCAGTACGGTTACTGGCCGAGAAATTGCAGAAGCAACCGGACTATCGGAGTCAACCGTTAGCGCTATTAAGGCTGGTAAATACTAATTGTTGCGAAATATCGCAGACATGGTTTAAAGTAAAGGGCACCGGGCCACTACACCCGGTGCCCTTAATCATTTTGGCTACGGCGGTGCTACCAACACCCCGTGGCGTGGACTCAACTGATTGGAGTTGAATCATGGAACAGTTTCCCATGCTGCCCGATACCGGCGCAACTGGCCTCATCCCCATCGAGCGTGACGGTGACAACTATGCCGTGATGGGCCGCGACCTCCACGAGTTCCTGGAAGTCAGCACCGAATACCGCCACTGGTTCCCGCGCATGATCGAATACGGCTTTGAGCAGGACAAAGACTATACGGTCATTTTTGACCGAAACCCTCTCGGTGGTCGTCCGGCTGTAAATCACATCGTTTCCCTGGATATGGCGAAAGAGCTGTGCATGATCCAGCGCACCGAGCGCGGCAAGCAAGCCCGCCAATACTTCATCGAAGCCGAGAAGCAGCTGCGCGCCGCCGACACCGCACCCGCCCACCAGCTCCCCCAGGACTACGCGAGCGCACTACGCGAACTCGCCAACGCCGTAGACACTGTCGAAGCACAACGCGAGCAAATCGCACTTGACGCACCCAAAGTCGAGTACCACGACCAGTTCATCAAAGATGACGATCTACTCTCATTCCGCACCGTCGCCAGCAGCTTCGGAATCGGTGAGCGCAACCTGCGTCAACTCCTCATTGACCGCAAGTGGATCTACCGCGAAAGCACCCAAACCTACGACAAACAGAAAGGCTGGCGTACCCGCAACCGATATAGCGAGCACTACAACCACAAACCACACTTCCGCCGCGTACTCCACCACGACGTACCGAAATTCAACGGCGAGGTGATGCACACCCTAAAAATCACCCCTGATGGTGCCGCCGCGATCCTCGGGCTGCTTGACCGCATTGCACGAGAGCCTATTGAGATGGAGGAATTGGAATGGGTGTCTTAGTCAACCTTGACGACTACCGCGTGGAGCAGACCCTCTACGGCCCGGAGCCATGCTTCGATACGCAAATTATCCAACTGTTCCCGGAGGAAGTGGCATGACGTTCACGATCACACCTGCGCAGGAAGAACGTATCCGAAGCGATGAAACGGCCCGCTATATTGACCAGCTGCGGCTTCGTTACCACCAGTCCAATAATCAGGCAGATCGTTGCCATTTTAGCGACATGATTGGTGCCGCGGAATCAGTGCTAGCGATATGGGTTACTCCGATGGAGCACTTCTGGGACGAGTAACCAACGCCTATTCGCGGCGCAGATCGATCACGTCTGCGTCGCGTTTCGGTGGGGTGTAGTCGACGGACACGCGCCCACCTGGGGTTTTGAGTTGTTCGCGGTGGCGGCGGCGTGGCAGGTTGTGCTTTTCAACATGGTCACGCAGCTGGGCTTGGTAGTTGCGTTTACGCTGCTTGGCTTTGGTGAGCGTGTCATCATCAATGGCGGCGGCTTCCATACGTTTGCTGGCGCGGATTTGGCGTTCCAAATAGCGCTGTTTCTGGGTGGCTTCGTAGCCTGTGTGGTCGTCGTCGTGTTCCGGTGGGGTCAGGTCGGTGTAACCGGGAACGTAGGCGCTAAATCTATGCCTACAGTTCGGGTGGAGTAACCCGTTTTCCACGGCTTCGTCCAAGGTGGCCGCCACCGGCACGATTGCATCACCCACACGATGCGTACCCGCCGAATACTTCCCAGACAGGCTAAGGACTTTCCGCTCATAGGGGGCACACACGGGTGCCGGGTTTGGGTGCGCGGATACTACAACGAGGTCTACCCCGCGCTGCACCATTGTTTCCGTATGGCCCGCGATTAACGCCCTGGTCGTGGCGGTACGGGTCGCCATTTCCGCATAGGTGTCCAGTCCCCACTTGCGTCCGGCGCTGTCAACAAAGAACCCCATGCCCTCGCGTGCCATGCGGGTAAAAGCACGCTGTGCTGCCTGGTATGGGGTCATAGCACCTGTGACGGTGTAGCCGGTGGCTTCGGAGACAATGGCACGCCAAATATCCTCGGTGCGCCTAAGGATTTGGCGGTGCATGGCCGTCATGGCGGTGACGGATTCAGCGGCGATAGCTTGAACAGCCATGTTGTTGATGACGGTTTCGCCCGGCGCGGCCTGGAAGAAACCAGTGGCGGCAAGCTGGCCAAGTTCACGCTCGGCTTGTATCACGCCACGCACGTACGCTTCGTCCACGGTTTGTGACCACAGCTCTGGGGAACGCTTTTGTAGTTCTGCTACCAGACCGTCTACTTTGTAGCGCTCTTGACGGATCGCCAGTAACTGCCCCATGGCCCAGTGTGGTTCCTCACCTGTTTTGATCAGCGCGTCACGAATCACCCTGATCAGATACAGCTCGGCACGCTCATAGGTGTCAGTGATCGAGCCACCGACACTTTTAAGCACGTCCGGGTTGTACATAGTGGTTTAGCCTACAGGTCGAGTGGTTCGTCCATGCTGGCAAGCAATTGCGGGTCGTATGTGCCTGCCTGCTCGGTCTTGATGCGTTCGACTTCCTGGGCTTGCATGTCAGCGTCCCATTCTGGCCACTGCATAGCCACCTTGGTTTCCACCGATGCAGAACGTGCAGCATCCAATGCTTGGATGGTTTGTGCGCGGTCAAGCGGGGTTTCTTGTACTGGGCGTTCCATCTCCACGCGGGGCGCGTCGATGTCGATAGTGCCACCGTGCATGTAGCGGTCACGCAGCATGAGCGCGGTGGCTGCTGCTTTCAGCCCGGCGCGCCAGTATGCGGATTTCGCGGACCAGGTTTTCATTGATGCGTCGTAGCGCGCTTCAATCTCACGGGCGGTTGGGTTACCACTGGTGGCGGTATCCAGACCAAACGACGCGGGCGAGTAGTTGGCGCGCTGGATGATCTTGTCCGTCCACGCGGTGGCAGCGTCCAACATGTCGTTGATACGCAGCGCGGGTGCGTACACTTCCACAACTTGATTACCGTCGGGCCTGCCGCGTACTGGGGAGAATACTTCGCGGTCGTTGTCGAATGATTGGCCGCCGCCTAGGCCGTGGGATTCGAGCATCCAGTCCGGGACGATGATCTTCTTACGGCTAAGGCGAATCTCGGCGCGGATCTCCGTCCACACTTCATCCAACGCGTCGAACATTGGGTACAAGTCCGCGGTCAGGTCAGGCCTGCCGATGTGGCGTAGCTGGCCATGCTTACGGAATCCAACCACAGGTCTTGCGTTCGGGATGTAGCCCGCGGTCAGGATTGGGATGCCCGTGTCTTGGCCGGAGTCCTGGTCCACGTGCTTGGCAAGCCCCACGGTGAGCGGATGGTCGGTAAGGGGTACGATACGGCCAACGTTGCCGGGTTTGCCCTGCATAAGCCGGTAGTTGATACGGCCTGCCGTGTGCTCGGTGAATAGTCGGTAGGTGTGGTTGTTGTGGGGTTTGAGTTCTTCCATGAACGTGACGGCTTGGAGTTTGCCGTAGGCGAATATGGGCCAGCATGCGTCTGCGTCTACCCAGTCAATCCACGGGTGGTCAGCAATGTCAGCGTCCCACATGACACGCCAGCCGACACCACCGAGTGCTGCACACGATTCAGCAGCAACCAGTAGTTGTGCGGGGAATTCGTCGGGGTTGACCAGCTCGTCCAGATGGTCCTGCACCTGCCCGTCGGGGTGGGTGAACCGTGGTGGCCGGTCAAACAACAGGGTTGCCGACGTGGCTGTAATGTCAGCAGCCAACGGCATATGCACACGCCGGTCCTGCTTCTGGTCAGGGTTACCCCAGAACCAGCGCGACACTGCCCCCTTAACCCCACCGGAGTACTGCGACGGCTTGTACTTGCCGTGGTACTTCGACGACAGTTGAGAGACGTCGCCCTCCCACCACATGGCTGCCTCGTTGACCATGTTGCGCACCGGTTCCCATTCCGGCATGGGCCAAGGTGTGTGGGGTGTGGGGAATGCCATTTAGGTTGTCTCCAATACGCGGTCAAGGAGTCGTGCCCATTCCCACCTGGACGAAAAGATGCTGTAGCGGAGTGCGTCTACTGCGTCGTCGATGTCTTTGACGGGTGCTTCGACTCCACGGTTTGCTGCTTTGTCGTCCCAGCGGTAGCCGGGCAGTTCTCGTATGAGTTCTGTACAGGTTGTTGATATGCGGAGCTGGTCATTGTCCAGCAGGCTGGCGACGGTGCGGATGCCATCGAGGACGGCGTTGTCGGCTTTTGCGAGGTTGGGGTGGTGATCTTCCCAAAGTTGGATGTGGAAGCTTTTTGCAGCAGGGTCGGTGTAGGTCCACTCCGGCTCCGGCCAGTGCTGTTTCCACTGGTCGCGTTTCGCTTTGAGGTCGGCTGATAGTTTCGCGTCCGTCAACCCCGTCGCGGGTGCCCACTCGTCCAGGACGTATAGGCGGGTCACCCCATCATCGTCAGCGCCTACGCCAAGCAGCATGCCGCGGGTGGGGTGTGTGGTGCCGTAGTCGATACCCAGTGCGAGGGTGCGGTCAATGGTGGGCAGCTCCGTGGGGTGAATAGTATGGCGGCTCTCGTCGAACATGGGGTAGATCGCCCCCTCCGCCGATACCCATAACCCTAGGATGAAGCGTTTGTACCACAGGCCCGTGTACTCACGTTTGAGTGATTCCTTGTAGTCAGGATCCAGGCTGGGGTTGTCGTCCATGGTGAAGTGCCAGTAGGACCATGTGGTGAGCTGGTCACCCTCGGGGGTGTGGTCGTCGAAGTGCATGGTGCCGGGAATTTTCGACAAGTAGTCCGTTTTCAGCCAGTGTGCGGGGCTGTCGGGGTTGGTGGTGCCCCAGAGTTTCGCACCTGCCACGGACATACGCGCCAACATCTGCTTAAAAAAGCTCTTGTTGAGCACAGTGATCTCGTCACCAAACGCCCGCCCAATCGTCATGCCACGGATACGCGCTTCGGATCCCTCGTCGTTCGCGCCGATGACGTGAACTTTACGTCCGAAGATAGTGGCAGTGGCTGCGCCCTGGCGGTAACGCACAAACTTACGGAATGGCGCGAACACCCCAACATTCTCGATAGGTTCGAACACGTTGCGGTAAATACTGTCGCGGTTCTTCCCGAAGATCACGATCGAGCCTGCCCCGGAATACAACGCAACCTCGTTAAGGATGATCCACAACCAGCCGAACGTTTTACCAGCACGCACAGACCCATCAAAGATGTTCACGCGGCACTGCGAGTAGGCAACACTGTCAATCTGCTTTTGCGACATACCCACCGTCACGACGCAGCCCCCTTAATCGCGGACATCATCGCTGCCAGCTCGTCACGGGCGACTTGTTCCCCGCCGTCATCTTCAACACGGTTCGTGCCCAATAGTTCGGTACGTAGCTGGTCGTACTTCGCCACCACCATTGCTGCCTTGTAGTCACCCTTGAGTGCTTTAGGCACCCACCGGCTGATCATCATCTCGTGCAGGGCGACTTGGTGGTCGCGGTATTCGAGGGCTTCTTCTTTGGGGAGGTCTTGGGTGTAGCGCTTGATGTCGTTGCGGACGGTTTCGGTGGAGACACCAAGTTGGTCGGCGATTTGTTGGTAGGACATGCCGATGATGCGCATGTCGCGTGCTCGGCGTGCGCGTTCGGCTATGCGTAGGTTGTCCTTGTCGCGGTGGAGTGCGGGCAATGTGTGTGACCTCCCGGATCAGCTTCGGGTGGTCACGGTATGAGGTGCGTGGGGTTGTCCCTATTCGTCGTCGTCGAGGTAGTCCAGGCGGCGGTGGTCGTCTGCGACGTAGTTTTGGGCGATGTGGAGCATGCCTGCTGCGGTGACGTTGGAGAGTCCACCGGATGTGTACGCGCCGACGGTTTCGCTGCCGTCGAGGTTTTCCCATCGTGTGACGAGGATGTAGTCGGTGACGAGTGCGTCGTCGGTTTGGTTGATGTCGTCGTGGAGTAGGTCGAGTATTTCTTGGAGTGCTGTGGGTGGTTGCATGGTGTCCTTTTCGTCACGTTACGCTAGTCCGCAGGTGTAACCCTCCGCGGTGAGCTTCGCCTTAAGCAGCTTTGCTTCATCCTCCGTGGCGCACTCCACAAGCAGATTCCACGCGGTGGGTTCCTCCGGCGGCATATCCGGCACATCATCCGCCGTCGGTGTATCCAGCTCTTCCAACAACGTGTCCAGCTCGTCGCGGGTAAACCCAGTACCGTCCAGGTCCGGGTATTCAGTAAGCAGGTCCACCAACGCTTCCACCTCATAAGACGCAGCGTCGTTAGCGCGGTTGTCAATCAGGACAATGTCACGCGCCTGGCGCTCATCCACATCCACCCAATGCACGTCGATGGTTTCCCACCCAAGCTGTTTCGCAGCTTCCCACGTGTGATTCCCAGCCAGAATCGTGTTCGCCAGGTTGGGCGCTTTTGTCCCCTTGTTCACCACAATCGGCTTGTACTGCCCATGCAACTCAAGCGAACGCGCAATCATATCCACATCACCCCGACGCGCATTACCGGGATACGGGTTGAAAATCTCAATAGCTTCAAGCGCCACGGCCTACTCCCCTCTCCTCGTGCCTGGGTATCTGCTTCTCACGCTCTCATTGACGCGTTGCCTGTACAGCTCGGCGATTTCATTGCCAGCCCAACGCCGCTCAAACTCACGACGCATAACCTCTTCCTGACTGATCTTCATAAGACGCGGTAATGACGGGCCAACCGTGTTAATGAAGTCCACCAATTCCTCAACCATCGGAGACGGCTCACAATTTGGAAGCACTAGGACATTGTTCGCGTCCACCACGCCCCATACCTGCGCGGTCTTCACCTTGCGGTTAGGGTCCACCTTGCCGTTAGGGTCCACGTGATCAAGCGTCAAACCGCCAATAATTCTCCACGGGGTGGGGTGCTTTTCCAGGAAATGTGGTTTCATGCTTCCTCCATGTGTTCGCGGCCGTCCAGGCTGTGGTGGCTGATCACGTAGTTAACGGTCCCGTCGTCGGTTTTGACGGGTTCGATTTCTGGGCCGCATGGGCAGTCTTCGGTGTGCTCGTGGGTGACGCTGTCGTTGATGGGGATGATGTGGACGTGCCGCCCATCATTGGTGGATACGCCCCATCCGGTGGCGGCGCTGGTTGTGTCGAGGTTTACGGCTGCGTAGACGAGTCGTACGCCGAGCCAGGCGCATGCTTTGGCGAGTAGGTTTCTCATTGTTCTCTTTCGTGGTTGGTTGGCTTCCCTCCGTGGGGTCGAACCACGTCTGCCGCATTCAAAGTGCGGTGTGCTACCCGATACACCAGAGGGAACTACGCTCCCCTGTAAGGATTCGAACCTCAATCTGCAGAGCCAGAATCTGCCGTGCTGCCACTTGCACCACAGGGGAATGCCACCTGTTGCTTTGGTTCTACCCCCGGTGGCGTGGGATCAATGACGGATAGCTACCAGTCCGTGCCAAAGCCTGTGGCCTCACCGGGTGGCCGAAAGAGAGTAACTGCACCCGTTAAGGCCGTGTGTGTGACTGCCGTAATCACACTGCTGTAACTATACCCTGGTTTGTTGCCCTGCGTTGCGTTAGTGGTGTGGTTTTTGCCAGCGTGGTTTGCGTCTGCCGCGGCGTTTCTTTTTCGGCGGGGTACGCGTGTCTTGCTTGCCTGGTTGTGGCGGCGAGCTGGGGGTGACACTGCCTCGCCTGGTCATGATGTTTTCCTTTGGTGGTGTTCACGCCACCCCAACGCGGCCTGGTGCTTCGGGTGCAGGGTGGCGAGTTTGCCCTCACGCTTGAGCCGCGAGTAGCAGACGCGGCAGTATCCGCGTGCGGCATGGGTGAGGATAGTTGCGTCTAGGCGTATGGATTTGTCACGTGCGATCATGTGCCGTCCGCATTCTTTGCAGGTGGTGGGGGTTGGCATGCGCCTGCGTTTAATTGGTGGGGGTTGGCCCACTAGTTCGTAGAGTTGCAGTGTTGCGTCAATCGTGCCGTCTAGCCAGATACCAGCCTGGATGACATCCACTGCGTGCGTTTTCCGTTCCCCGTCAAGTGTGTTACCCGCAACGATGGCTTGTTTGGCGCAGTCAGTGCGCAGCGGGCAGTGGTGGCACATTTCGAGTGCTTCGGTGATGGTTTTGGGCGTGGCTTTGGTGGGGTTGGTGAATTCTGTTTTCCCCTCGCATGGTGGCCGCACACCATGTAATGCTGCCCTATCATGCTGTTTTAGGCAACATTACGCCACGGTGGTGTGTTACTTTTTTCCGGTTGAGCCGAAACCACCCTGTCCCCTTACTGTCTCGTCCAGGTGCTCAACCTCCACCCAGTCCGTGAGGTCCACCGGCACCACAACCAGCTGGCAGATTCGGTCACCACGCCTAATGAACTGGTGCCTCCGGCCTGTATTGCGCAGGCACACTTTGACCTCACCGCGATAATCAGCGTCGATAACACCAGTGCCGTTTGCCAGGTCCAGGCGACGCTTCACACCCAGTGAGGAACGCACATACAGCAGCCCCACATATCCCTCTGGGATAGCCACTTTTACGCCTGTGCTGACCATGAGGGTGCCGTCATACGGTACGGTGCTACCCACCCAACGGCCTGCCCCACAATCGTCAGCAGACCACGCTGTAAGGTCTACACCAGCGTCTGTGGGGTGCGCCCGGCATGGGGTGGGTACGTCCGGGTGAATCTTCGTGAACTTGACTGTCATGCTGTTCTCCTCTTTTTGATTCGTGTTGTGTAACCGTCTGCTTCCCACGCGGCTGCAACCTCAACGGCTTGGTCACGCAGGCTGTAATCCATGCCGTCTACAGGCAGCCATGCGCCAGGGCAGGTGCCGCGACCATCGTGGGTTATCCAGACTTCGACGATGTATTCCCCCACGGGTCACCTCCAATCATGCTGGCGTACAAGTTGGTAAGCGCTGTGCGGCGATGGCCCACATGACCGGATGGTGGCGTTGTTCGTAGGCCAGGGCACAAAACATGATTGCTATGCCGATCAGGCAGGTGATTTCGAACATGATCATGCGGCTGTCACCACCACGTGTGCGCCGGGTTGGCCGGTGGTGTATTCCTGGCGTGCGTCCCAGTGGACTATACGGGCATCATTTTTGAGCACCCCGGCTTGTTCAAGCCCATCACCCAGGGCACGTTCGTTCTTGTCACAATCCACCGCGGTGGCGGGCAGTTCGAACCGTGGATTCTTCGGCCTGGGGAGGTAGAACACGACAGTGACCTTGACTGGGTAGTCAATCGGCACGCCTTTGTATTTCATGTGGCAGACCAGTTTGATTGCTTGCCGCCAGGCGGGCAGTTTCTTGTCCATCTCGATCATCACCCCGTTACCCACGTGGCGCTTACTGCCTTGGGTGGCGGGGTGACCGGGGATGAACACGTCAAGCAGCGGTGGGCCAGAGGGGTTTGCTGGTGGTGTGCCATTGGCCGCACACGCACAGGTAGGCGCGGATTGGCATGTGTTTGCGGCGGCCCTCGCGCCATTCTTTGCCGAGGGCTTCGTCTGCGTCTTGTTGTGTTGCATATTTCCTTTTGTGCGGTTTAGGGCACTTGTTGTGGTTGGTGGGTTTGCGGCGGGTCATGCTTCTAAGTGGTAGGCCACGCCTAGCAATGTCCCAACCGTGATCGCCAGAGTGATGAGGTAGATCGGCGTAGCGAGGTACTCCGCGTCTAGGCGTTCTGCGATTAGTAGGGCTACTGCCCCTGGAAGTATCAGTGCGGCGATGATGGCGAGCATGAAGCCGACGCTGGTGATGATGCTTATAGCTAGGCTCACTTGGTGTTCTCCTTGAACCAGTCGGCCCAGAACTTGATCAACGTGTGGACGGTAATCGTTCCTCGTTCTGCGGCTCCGTACATGTCCGGCAGGATCGGCGCGCCGGACAGTTCGAAGATGCGGAGGTCGGAGGGTTGTACTTTGCCGCGTGCCCAGACCGCGGCGAGTGTCTTGGTGGACGTTTCGCCGGGGAGTAGTCCTGCTTCGTCGAGGGCGTTGGCGGCACGGTAGTGCAGCGGAATGTCGCTGTTTTTCTCGGCTTCGCGCATGATGATCACGGCGGCTTTGCCTTTGGGGGTTATGCGGATTACTTGATTCTCGTCGTTACTGCTCATTTTGTGTTCTCCCAGTCGCAGCTGATTGCGCCGTAGTTCGTGTGGATTAGGCACGTCACGGAGCGCCCGTCTTTCAACGTGAATGTTGATTCCCTCACGATTAGGCCGTTGCCGTCGGTGCTTTTCGTGGGTGTGCCACACGCAGCCAGTGTCAGCACCAGGGCGAGGGCGATGGCTACGCGCTTCATTGCTGCCCCTCGCTACGGAACTTTGAGGGGTGTTTTTCCGCGTAGTCAGCGGCAGCGAGAAGCTTGTACGCCATGGTGCGGATTACGGCTGGTGGGTATGAGTTGCCCCAGCCGAAGTAGTCGCTGATGTGGACTTGTCCTGCGAGTACAGCGGCGTATTTGTCTTGGTCTATTCGCCAGCCTGGTGTGTGTATGTCTTGTGGGCATTCGTCTGGTTCGGGCAGGTCTGGTGCGAGTAGGCCTGCGTCCTGCACCAGGTTTGCGATGCATTCTGGTTCAGCGCAGCCGGTGGGGAGGTGCTCGCGGATTACGTCGCAGGCGCGTCCGTAAACAGTCCTCATTTGGTGTCTCCTTGGATGATTCGTGTGAGTCGGTAGGCGTGGTTTTCGGTCCAGTCGGCGGCGGTGCTGTAACCGTCTTTGCGTTGGTATCCCGCGTGGGTGTACATGAGATCACGCAAATCGCGCAGTTCCCGGCGCAGGCGCAAAAGTTCGCGGGCCATATCCGGGGCAAGGGCGGCGAAGGCGAGGTTTGTAAGCTCTTTATCTTCCTCTATCTCCATGCCGCAGCCGAAGACGCGCTCATTGTCAGCTTCTACCCACGCGGCCAACCCCTCTATGAGGTCGCCGCAGTCGCTGGTTTCTTCGGCTTTTACCTCCCACGGGCCGGGTCTGGCTGTGTCCGCAAGTTCCCGTAGTCGGTCGTAATCAATGCTCATTCGTCGTCCTCCCAGTGTGTGAGGTCGGTCAGTAGGTTTTCGAGGGTTGCCCACTCTCGGTGTTCGATGGCGCGGGTGACAGCAGCGAGATCAGTCAGGTTGCAGGTGCCGTGCTCATAGTCACCGGGGTACCCCTCAAGGTTTCCGAGACACAGAAACATGGCCTCATCGGGGGTTGCAATGTCGCTGATTGACCAGCCTTTACTGTCCGCACGCCGCAGGGATTTTTCTGCTATGTCCATGCTGATCGGGGTTCCCATGATGGAGCACTCCCCGCTAGCCCAGGTGGCTTTAGCTGTGTCACGGTCCATCACCCCACTGACTGGTAGGTCCACCACCGTGGACCAAATCACATACTCATTCCGGTCAGCGCGAGGCTTATACATAATCCGTGGCATTTAGTGGTCTACCTCTTCCTTTTCTGCTGCTAGTTCACGTCGCCAATACTCACTCCCGGTGAGTTCTTCCCATTCGGCCTGGTCGTGGGGTTCACGGATTCCGTAAAGGTTGCCGTACCGGTCGTACTCAATGACACGCGCCCCGTAGATACGTTCTTGCTGCATGATCATGTCCCATGACCGGGTGTGAAAGTCTGCAAAGTCGAAACCTAGGGGCTTATCTTCGAAATTCCATGCGCCGCAGATTTGGGCTACTCCCCGCTCGCTCTTGTCGTAGTAAATGTAGGTGGCGTGCCTGCGGATTTTCCCTCTCATGCGGTGTCTCCTGCTGCGAGTGTGAGTAGTGCGGTGGCGATTTTGCCCCAGTGTTTACGGTGAAAACCCGTTACCATCACGCCGCCTTTGCCGATGACGGCCACCGTGTTCGGATCGGTCAGCACCAGCTGTTTCTTCCCCACGGTCATGGGGAATGCTTGGCGGTGAAACGTGACCTCACGGGTGCGGGCACAGTAGTCGGCGTAGGCCAGGGCACTAGCGTGCGTGGGGAAACGTTCCACCTCGGCGTGGTTACCCGTGTTTTGTGCTACCCATTGCCGCGGATATGTCTGGTCTTTGAAAACTCTCCAACGGCTCACTGCTCCACCTCCATGGTCTTATCTAAAAGCGCTTCCCAGAACGGGTTGTCGATTCTGGCCAGCTCCGACTGCTTAGCACCCTCGTTGCGGCGTAGCTCAACCTCAAGCGCCACATCACGAGCAATCACAAAACGCGTGTTCTCCGACAAGTCCTCCCAGTGATCGATCACCCATCGGCAGGTTTCCTCCACCACGTAGGTGGCACGCCCACGGGCATACCGCACCGCACCAATAATCAGGAACTCCTCCGAGGGGGTGATCTGAATAGGGCTATCCCAGCTCACTCCGTCACCTCCGGGGTGGACACGAGACGGTGCACAATGCGAAATTCCACTGTGTCTGCACCTACGTCTTTGCGTTTGAGTGCGGACCGAATGGCGTTCTCACACCCACGTTTCCTCTTGCACCAAACGCTCGTGCTACCCCTCTTGCTGAAATGCCCGTTTTGCAGGACGTACAGCCACGGGCTTGCCGATCCCCGCCGCACCTGCGCCGCGTACTCCACACGCATTCCTGCGATGGTTTCGAGTGCGTTGGCTACGTCTTTCCAGTCCATGTGAAACTCCAGGGCGCTTGCGTCCGTGCCCTTAACCTTGGCCAGCAACGTCTGTGCTTCAAATGGGGTCATTTGATTACCTCCGGGTCCGACACCAACCGTCGCACGGTGTGCTCCGGCCAGCCACGGTCTTTTGCATACCGGCCAGCGTCGCCAGGAGTTGTAAACCACTTAGCTTTATGGGACAGCTGCGTCACGGTTTCACCATGCGACAAATACCGCCACACACCAGGTCTAATCTCCACCTGCACCGCGTATTCCCAGGTCATTTTTGCGATGGTGGCGAGTATTGATTCGACGCGTGTCACGTCGGCGTTTTCCAGCATTCCCTGGTCTTTCTCCGGGGTGATCATTCCTCACCACCCCAACCCCAACGCAGGACCTCCACACTGCCCTCTTCGTCAAACATCTCATTAGGCGTGCGGCGGCCACTCCCATCACCACACACCCAGTCACCCACTTCTTTCCACCACGGCAAACCATCATCAGTCCCCACGATGGTGCCCTCCGGCGCGTCCCAAAAACCCTGCACAGAATCCAAATGCGTCGGGTGATCTGGCAGCTCAACGATCTTGTACTTCTTGCCGTTCGGGGTCAGCGCCGAGGGGTAATACGCACCCTTATCACAGCAGATAAGGCTCTCTTTCCCGTCCCAACTGCCGTCCAGGAACATCATCACTACATCGCCATCACGCTGCGTAGTAGCACCCGCCAGGTGGTATTTATCCTCCTCCCAGATCATGTCGTCCATCGTCTCCGGCTTCGTAGTGGCCATGATGTACTCCGCGGCAGTCCTAGCTTTCTCCACTAGGTCGGCAGCCCACACAGCCCCAAGCTCCGGCAGATTATCGAGATACTCCACAGCCCACTGGCGGGCTATCTGTTCTTGGTTGTTAAGCATTGGTTTTCTCTTTCAGTTCGGTCAAGGTCAGCTTGTATAGGGCTACGGCAATGTCGGTGGTGAGCCGTGTGATTTTGTTGATGCCGTCTGTGGTGTATGCGTCCATGCGGGTTACTTCGGCATGAAATGTGTTCACCGCTTCGGCAAGGTCCTGGTGCTGGTTTCTCATGGTTTTTTCCTTACGTACAGCCACCCGGCGCGGATGGCTGCTTGGTAGCCGTCACCGAGTAGTTCGCCGGTGTTGATTCGCCACCTGTAGGTGTTTCGGGTGCCTGGTGTGAGGTCGTGTTGGTCGGGAAATGGTAGCCACGATTCGTCCGCGGGCTTTTGGTCCGCTTTTTCGTCGAGTTCGCGGGCGAATTTGTCGTATATGGGTGGCCTGCCTGGGTGGTTGGGTAGCTTCATGACAGGTCACCTAGTGTTGCTTGCGCCTTTGTAGGCGTTCGCTGCTCGTGTCGCGATGGTGCTGTTTGTCCAGGAGGATGGCACGTTGATCGTGGACGTGATAGAGGTGGATGACACTTCAACGTTGCAGCGGTTGCCCTCGTTAATGTCCAAGACACTGAAAGTCAGGCCGTTGTTGAGGGTGCCGGAGCAGTACGCCATCCCCTCTTTCGCGTCTTCACCAGCGGACTTCGATTTGATGCTGTTGCCGAGATTTGTGGCGACTTGAGCAGCGATGTTTTCGCATTTGGCCATGGATGCCATGAGTGGGTTCTCCTTTTTGGTGGTTGGTGGGGTTTAGTACGGGGCTTCGTCGGTGTTTGCGCCCTGGCCGAACCCGCCGCGACTGTCTTGCGCTACCCAGCCGGTGGGCTGGCCTTGGTTTTGTTGTGCCGTATTTGGTGCGTTGTCGCGTGAGGTGCGCGCCACCTGGGCAGTCGCGTATTTCAGGGACGGTCCGACATCCTGTACATCGATTTCGTACACGGTGCGGTTGTCACCCTCCTTGGTCTGATAGGAGCGTTGTTTCAGGGTGCCGGTGACGATGACACGCATGCCTTTAGACAGGGATTCTGCGACATTTTCAGCCATGTCACGCCAGCAGTTACAGGTCATAAACAGTGCGTCGCCGTCTTCAAACTCGCGGGTTTCCCGGTTGTAGACACGCGGGGTGGACGCGATACGGAAGTTGGTGACGGCCGCGCCGTTGGGGATGAAACGCAGCTCCGGGTCGCCGGTGAGGTTGCCGACGATGGTGATTGTGGTGTCTCCTTGTGCCATTAGTGTCTCCTAGACGTATGCGAGCTGGTCGAGAATGTGGGCTGGCAGTAAGGGCCAGATGATGTCAAGTACCGCGTGGATGGCGAGTTGTGCGGTGGTGGGGTCTGGGTTCATGGTGTGGTCCTTATGGGTGTGCCGTCTGGGTTCCAGGCGGGTGGGTAGTTGGTGGTTTCCCAATTAATGGGGTTGCTGTAGTTGGTGTGCGATGCGCGGCCACGTGAGGGGATCGTCAGCTTCATGTAGATGCGGTCTGTGCCTTGCATGGCGTGGCGAATGATGGCCAGCTCACCTGTTTCGGTGTGGCGTATCCACCGGCCAGACATGGCGAGGATTTCTTCGGCGCTGTAATCGGCGAGTGCTGACATCGGGTGTGTTCCTTATTGGTTTCCGGTGGCGATCAGGATTAGGCGTACGAGGTTGAGCACCTGGGCGAGGATGTCGAGCAGGTCAGGAATCATGTCGGGACGCATTAGTTACTCCTTATTGGCGAGGGCAAGCGCGGTATCAGCGTGGTCAGCAAACGAGGATCCGTAGGTCCACATGCCGACCAATGGCACTGTGAAGCTTGCCCACACGAGCGGCAGGATTGGTGCAGTACCGGCCTGGATAATCAGCACGGTTAGGACGAGCGCCACGCCGATAAGCGCAATGGCAATGTGGCGCGGGTTGATGGTGTTAAGCATTGTGTTTCTCCCTTTTTTTGGGTGGTTGGTGGGGTTTAGAAGCCGATCGTGGCGACACGCTCACAGCTATCCGTGTTCGTCAGCGTCCACGCGTGACCAGGGATGACTGGCAGATCATCAGCGATCATCTCGACGAACGCGCCCTGGTCACCGCCAAGGTAGTCGTAGCCGTACTCCAGGACGATGATGTCGCTGTTGTCTTCCATGCCGTATACAAACTGGCCTGCGTAGTCACCGTGCTTAGCGGCGACGTAGCCAACAACCTGGTCGATGGTTGCCAGCGGCGTATCGGCAATGATTTCGGTGCGTGCAACGACGGTGTCACCCTCGGTCAGGTTGGTGGTGCCGTGGGTGATGGTGGCGGTTGCGGTGGTCATCATGGTCTCTCTTTCGGTTGGTGGGTGGTTCCGGTGGCAGCCGGTCTCACTAGGTATTAATGCTACACCACAACGCAACGTAACGAAACACTACAGCGCAACATTAAGTTAGCGACGCTCACGAGCAGCACGCTCCGCCGCCGCACACTCCACACACCCAACCCCCACCGCGCCACCAGCATGCACCTCACACCGCGCATCCTCCACATAATCCACCACAAGCGGATGACCAGGCCAAATAACCTCTGGTAGGCGTGCTACTTTCGGCAGGACAGGTGACTTAGGCGCGGGGTTGAACGACGGGTAGTCGGCGAGGTATCGCGTCGCTGCGTCGGTCAGTAACCCACCAGGCGCAGGGGCAACATTAAGCGCATGCAACCGCTCTGCGACGGCTTGGTTGATGCGGGTGGATGCGGTAGCTCGCAGCCTGTCAATCGCGTTTTTCGTGACATACGGCTGGCGCAGCGTCGTCGTGTCCTCCCACCACGTCAAGATCGCCAGCTCCTCGGTGTCACGATCCACGACGATCAGCCCAGCATGCTCCAGCTCCTGGGCGGTCACGTCAACGTGCTCGAATTCGAGGTCTGCCGTCAGGGGTGCAAGTCGGCGCGGGTTGTAGTCGAGAGTGCCGGCTGTGGTCAGCGCTGGGTGTGTCCACAACATCAGGTAGAGGTGCTGCTGTGCTGCGGTGAGGGCGCGGAATTGGGGACGTGCCCATAGCTCGGGGGGCAGGATGCGGTAGGTGCGGCTCATACAGCGTCCCCTTCGGGGTGACGGCGGTTGAAGATGTCGTTGAGCCGGTCGGTGAATTTGGTGGCGGCGTTGGTGTTTGGGGGGTTGATTGCTGGGGGTTGGTAGCCGCGGTGTGTGCCGAATGTGCCGTCGGCGATTTGTCGGTCGCGTTCGTCTTGTGCGGCCTGGCGGTGCGCTTCGATGGCGGCTTTTCGCTGGGGGTCGTTTTCCCACTTTGCGAGTACGGCTTTTGCGGCTTTGTGCATTTCGCCGGTGGTGACCATGCGTCCGTGGTCGATGTGGTTGACCCAGTGGTGCACGGCTTGTTCCCAGAGGTCAAGCGGGTAGTTTTTGGTGCCGAGTGCGTGTGCCCATTCGTTGATGAGTTCGCGGTTGGGTTGGCCGGTGCGGTCGAGGTGTGCGGGGAAGCGGTCGGGGGCGAGTCGTTTGCCGATTCCGAGGACGCGGACCGCGATGGCGGTCTTTTGTTGTGGAGTGAGCATGTGGTTATCCGATCTGTCGTTGGTGGATGACTTCCCCGTCGATGACGGGCTGTGTGCCGTTTTGCGGGCCTGCAAGCATTGCGGTGAGTACTTCTTCATCTGTGCGCTGTTGTCGCGCCTGTGGGCCGTCTGGGCGTGTTCTTGGGGTGAGTTTGTCGCCCCACCCATCCCGATTCAGCCATGTTGTCGGGTACGGGATGAAACGTTCGTCGGTGCCGTCCTGGGCGTGGAAGTCCGCAAACGTTCGTGTCGCGTCAAGCAGATCGTCAATGCGGATCCGCTTGAGCGCCCTGAACCACGCTTCGAACGCTTTGCGTTTACCGACGGGTCGCGGGTAAGTAGCCCACCATGTTTCGAATCCGTCTGGGTAGCCGTTGGTGGTGTCGGGGATGTCTTCGGGTTCGTCGGTTTGGTTCACGCGCCCGACTTGTCGGGCATGTATTACCTGTTCCCCTGTTCCCCTGTTCCCCTGTTCCCCTGTTCCAGGCGCGAGAGTGTCGCGAGGGTCTCGCGAGGGTGTCGCGAGAGTGTCGCGAATAACAGCGTTTTCGCTGGTCGGCTCCGGGTAACGCGGCTTGTTCGGCTTATCAATGCGCTGATGGACATGCCAATTCGTAATTGCGATGTAATTACGGTCATCGACGGTGTAGCGAACAATTCGGCCCGCTTCAGACAGTCTCTGTAACCCTCCGGAAACCCTCGCGAGAGTCTCGCGAGAGTCTCGCGAAAGATCATCCGCGAACAAATCAGCCGCGATAAGAGCCATGCGGTCCAGGCCGACTCCATTGTCATCGACGTAGGACCACAGGCCGATAAACAGCAGGCGGTCTTCGATGGACAAGTTGGAGATGTCTTCGGAGCGCCAGAACTCTGGCTTGATGGACCTAATGCGCACAGTGGGTTCCTTTGAATGTCAGTGTCGTAATTACAAATGTTGGATGGTGGCTAGGCGGCTTGGGTGTCCGGCATGGTGCCGACCCATTCGCGGATTGCTGCCCCGTGGCGAGACGGTGTGGTGGCACACACGAACCGGCCTGTGGGTGTGATCAGTCCGTCAGCGTGCGCCCGGCGAAAGAAACTGCCGATTGTGTTTGGGTGGTGCGGGTCTGGCGCGTCAGCCATGAGCAACCGGAAATGATCAGCGGTAAAAGGTGTGCCACGCCTAGCGAGGTGGTTCATCGCTTGTTGTGCTGCTGCGTCCCAACCACGGTGGATAGCGATCTCCGCGAAATAAGCCACATCGCGTACGTCCAGGTCGAAAAGGTTAGGCTGCATGACGCACCGACTTTGCCTGCTTAGCTGCCTTTGCTTGCCGTCCGCGTTCTCGGTCGCTTTCGAGGTAGATGAAATCGATGATTTCGTTGCTTGTTCGGGCTGTGGTGCCGTCAGCGATGTCTTTTAGCCGCGGGTAGCTGATTTCGGTGTGCTGCCATTTTCTCTTGTTGCCTGCTGGTGGGTGGTGTTCGTTGGGGTTGTCGATGTTGTCCCATTCCATTGGGGTGGCCCATTTGCGGCGTTTGGCTAGTGGTGTGGGTGGGCCTGCTACTGGTTGGTGTGCGACCTGGTCCCAGAGGGTGTTGATGGCTTGTGCGGTGGGGTGGGTGATGTTGACGCGTCCGGTGCTGATTTTTGAGATTAGGGCTTGGGCGAGTCCTGTGTTTGTGGCGATTTCGGTTTGTGTCCAGCCTGCTGCTTGGAGCGCGTGTAGGCGGCGTTGTGTGGGCCAGGCGGGTACCCAGGATGCGCCGGTGCGTGTGTGTGGGTTGATGCGTGCGATGCCGTCGGCGGTGGTTTTGCGGACTGTGCTGCGTTTGCCGTCCCGGAGGTTGTAGACGGAGTAGATGCTGATGCCGACGGTGTCGGCGATGGCGGCGCATGACCAGCCCGCGGCGAGGAGGGTGTGTAGTCGTGTGATGGTTGGGCCGGATGGGTGGTAGGTGTTGGCGGCGTTTTCGGTTTTGGCGTGTTTGCGGCAGTAGCCGTGTTTGGCGTTGCGTTGGGGTTTCATGTCGCAGGTTGGACGTTTGCAGGTGTCCAATGTTTTGTCCTTTGCGTGGTTGGTGGGTGGTGTGGCGCGGTGGCAGCCGCGCCGGGTAGTGGGGTGTGGTCACCGGATACCCCGCCCCGGTCCTGGCTTGTAGTCGAGGGCGTGTCTACGCGGGGGCGTGTGGAGTCGCCCCCGTTCTGGCTAGGCGGTTTGTTCTTCCGGTTCGTCTACAACTTCACCGTCGATGTGCTCCGGCGCTTCACCATCACCCTCCGGGTGCTCCCCGTAATTAATCGCGTCTGGGGTCAGGTCCACACGCACTGTCTCGTCTGCTGCGATAGCGGTCGCCAACTCCGTGGACTTCGGCATCCACTTCGACAGCTGGCGTACACACGTCTTATGCGCCATTGCTTCGAAATTGTCCACCCACGGTCCAAATTTCTTCGACTTGGCGAAACGATCACGGTATACCAGCATTTCCGGGTAAGACATGACGTAGAAAGCGTGCCCACCCGTGGTGAATTTCGCGACCGCGTAGTAAGCAACCGGCTGGCCCTTATCGCCACCCATGTACGGCTTGTGGACCAGCTTGTCCTCCAGGCCGTAGTCCACCTCAAAGAAGTCGTTTTCGTAGACGGTGCGTGCGATCAGCGACTGGATTTTGCCGGAGCGGTGCGCAAGCTCCACCAGCCCCTGGTAGCCAACGACGAGCTGTGCGACCTGGCCGCCCTGGCGGTTGTCGTAGAACGGAAGCAGGTAGGCGTGTCCAAGTACACCGGGGCGTAGGCCGAGCTGTGCGCAGGTCATGAGCGAGCCGAGTACGGACTGTGGGGTGCATTGTGCGAGTTTCGGGGTTTGGCGTAGGCAGGTCAGTGCGTCGCGTACAAGCTGGGATGCTTCGGCACCCTTGGGGGCTGCGAGCGCGAACTGTGATTCCATGCTTCGGATTTGGTCTGCGAGGGTGGTGGGGCGCTGCTGTGCAGGCGTGCTGTTTGCTGCCATGCGCTGTTCTAGGTTCTTGGCCATTTTGGTGTGTCCTTTCGGTTAGGCGATTGCCTGGGGGTTTATGGATATGTGCTGGTAGTCGGCGTATACGTCCGGGTGGTCCGCTTTGAGCCGGTCAGTGGCTAGCGCGAGTCTGGTCAAATACTTGGCGTACAGATCCGGCTTTTCGGCTTGTAGGCGTTTCTCGTTGAGCCTGCCGCGCTGCGTTTTCGCCCAGATGGTGTCGCCGGTGGCGATCTGGTCATGCCCCGCCATGAGTTTCAACAGGTGGTTGGTGGCTTCACGCTTACGCTTTTCGGCGTCCTTGTAGTCGGCTTGCGCTTGGTGGTACTGCTCCACCCACTTGCGTGCGTCCTGCTCTTCGACTTCCTGGGTGCCGATCGTGCGGGACTGTCGCCACTCCGTGGCAAGCGCGTCCTTGGTTGATTCGTGCCACTCGATAGGTGGCTCCGTATCTGTCTCGACGAAGTTCCAGAATTCCTGCTCGGCTTTCCAAAGCATTTCGAGAATGTTGGGATTCAGCTCGACCCGGTGGATAGACAGGCTGTTGCCGCCGATTAGGCCCGCGACGACCGCTTCACGCCAGCCGGTTACAAGTCCTGCATGGTGTACTTGCACCTCGGCATGGTCTGGGATCTGGTCTGCCCATTGCTTCGCGTTGCGCGCTGAAGTGTTTTTGAACTCGCAAATGATGTTCGGGGCGATCATTCCGTCGAGGTTGGCGCGTAGCCACGGGTAGTCCTTGTGTGCCCATGCCTGTTCCGGTTTGTCGATTTGTACACCCAGGCGTTCGGCGGTTGTGGATCGGATGACGGGTTCGAGAATGTTTCCCCATTCCATCATTTCCGCTGTTTCCGGGTCTACTGGAACGTCCAGCGGGACGCGTCCGGTCTTTTCCAGCCAGATCGTGTAGGGAGACGGGCCTTTTTCGTATCCGACACCGGCAATGACGCTTGCGTCCGATGATCCGATGCCGTGTCGGCGTTGCTCGAGCCAGTCGTAACGGTCACGTGTTTCGGGTAACACGGTGACGGTGTTAGGGTGAAGTGGCATTGTGTTCCTTACCTTGGTTGGTGGGTACATGTGCATTCGAGTGGTCACTGTGGTGCGTTTTATAGGGGTGGCAGCCCCTGCGCCTGGTGGTCACTCTCTTTTATGCGGCTGTGGTGTCTGCGAGGAATTGCATGAATGGTTCGACTTCTTCGGCGCGGATTCGGTAGGCCCGTCCGATCTTCAATGCGGCCAGGTTCCCGGCTTTGATGTGGTTTCGGATGAACCTGTCCGAGAAGCCTGTGACGTGCGCGACTTCATCGACTGTTAAGTAGTCCTTTTCCATCATGTTCTCCCTTGTGGTTAGTCGTTTAGCGCGTTGAGTAGGCCTACGAACTGCACGGCCAGGTGTGCGGTCTTTTCCGGGCCAAATGGGGAAATCCGAATATTGGCGATGGTCTCGCCAGTGATGTTGCTTTCTACCTCAATCGAAGCAACCTCCTGGTATTCGACAAAGGCACACATCGACAGGGTGTAGTCGCCGAACTCATATTGCAGTCTCTGCTTGCCATTTGGGGTGTATCCATCAACTTTGGGTTCGATGATGTTTGGGGCTACCCCTGCTGCCTTGGTTAGGTGGTAGTCAACTTCTGTGACCATTTCGACAAATGCGGTCTGCCTGTCCTCGGTTTGGCCTGCGAGGGATTCAAGTCTGCCGCGTAGGTCTTGATCGTCGGTGGTGTCGAGGATCTCGCGTAGCCCCTGGCTAGTGGGAGTGCTCATTGTTTTGGCTCCTTGTCGGTTGGTGGGTGGTATGGCCTTGGCAGTGGCCTGGTGCCCGTGGTGGGGCTTGCACCCACCTGCCTGCTATGTCGGGCTATGCGGACTTTTCGGCGTAGTCGATGATTTCGTTGCCCCATGCGTCGATCTCGTCGAGGGCGCACGTGAGGGCGTCGAGGTGGGTGCGGAGACTCTTTCGCGCTTCCGGAGTGCCTAGGCCCATGCCCCCAGGCCCGTTGGTGGTGAATTCGTGGTGCATGTCCTGGACTGCTTCGTAGATGCTGTTTAGGCAGTCGTTGACGGTGGGGAGTGCTTCGGGGTCTTGGAGGGCTTCGGTGAGGGGGAGGTTGTTCTGCATTTTCGGGGTCTCTTTCGGTTGTGGTTGGTGGGGGTTATTTGGTGGTGACGCGCCAGTATGGGTCGATGCTGGATAGTGCGTCGTTGTAGATGCAGTTCGCGAGTCCTGGGGTGTCTTCGGTGATTTCTTCGATGGCTTGGACGAGGGCTGCGATTGCTTTTTCGGGGACGTATTTGTCGGGGTTTTGGGCGTGGAGTTGTGCGACTCGGGCCTTGAATGACATTGCTGCGCTGATGTGGGTGGTCATGGTGTTCTCTTTCTGGTTTGGCCGGGGTGGCAGCCCCGGTCTTTGGTTGGTGGGTTCCGGTTGGTTCCTGTCGGTTCCGCTCGGTTCCTGTTAGCTATAACATTACATGACGCAACATTGCGACGCAACATTATGGGTAAATTACCTGCTTGTAACGTGCTTTCACCATGCTGCACCGGGTAGCATCTAGCGGCATGGAAACCAGCAACACACAGCCGAACATGCTCCTGGCCAACATGGCGCGAAACGCCAGGCTTGCCCTAGATATGAGTCAGGAAGATGTAGCCCTCGCCATGGATCGCTCACGCCATTGGGTTACCCAGCTGGAGCGTGGCACTTGGTACAAAAATGGCGAAACGTTCACGTTGGATGGGGATAATGCGCTGCGTTTGGCGTTGACGCTTGATTTGGATCCGGTTGAGGTTTTGCGTGCTGGCCAGGTGGAACTGGAACGCTGGCCCGATCTTTCAAAAGTACGTTCGAATAGTGATAGCGTTAAGAGCATCGACATCAGTAGTCTGTCACCACAACAACAAAACATCATCGAAAGGCTGGTAGATGAATTCAAATACCCAACCAGCGGCAACGACAAACCAGAGCCGGAACCCCGATCTCATCGTCGTGCCTCAAAGAGGTACCGCTTTCCCCAACCGTAACCTCACCAAACTCGAACAGGAAGCCGTCAAAAAAGACTGGGCCAACTTCGGCCACCACCCCCAGGCCGACAATGACCAAACCTGGCTAATCCAGGTCTGGCACATCAAAAACGGCACCCCCACAATCACACGCGAAATCACCCTCCCCAGGCAGACAATGCTGCCCTCGCCGCATCCTGCGATACATGCAAATAATGCCGCGTCGAAACCAGCGTCGAGTGCCCCACAATTTGCCTAATGATCTCTGGATCCACACCAGATTCCAGCATGAGTGACACCATCGTGTGACGTGCAGAGTGTAAATCCACATCACGTACCCCCGCTCTCGCGCAGAGTTCATGCCACGCCAGGTTGTCGTAGCGTGACGTTAATGGCCGCCCCTTTTCATCGACGAACACCAGACTTTGCCCGCCGGATTCTGCTTTCCAGTCGCGCATTGCTTGCGCTGTCGCAACGGTCATCGGAGTCACACGGATAGATGCAGCAGTTTTCGGACGCTGCAGCCACAGCCCCATGTATGCGGGCCGTAGCTCGAAATCCTCGGCTGCGTCCGGCTCACGTACCGTACAACGCGCTGCAGACACCCCCGCCCCGCACACACAGTCGCGTCCGTGCCGCCACGGCACCCGCTGCAGCTGCCACGACAAGTCCAACGCTTCCACCCCAGGGGTAAGGTCCACCCGCTCCCATTCCAGGCCCAGACACTCCCCTTGGCGCGCCCCGGTCTGCAACGCCATGAGCCAGCGGGCGCGCCACATCGCGGACTCACCCTGAATCGTGGTGATCAGGGCGCGGACTTCAGCGGCCGATAGGGCTTCACGTTCACGGCTGACAGCGCGGGGCTTGTCCATCTTGTCGCACACGTTTGCCGCGATCTTGTCCTCGCGTACCGCGTCCTGCAAGCATTTGCGCAGCGTGTTGTGGACCGCTTCGACGGTGCGTGAGCTGGCCCCACCGTCACGCATGACCGTATGCAGGTGACGCACATCGTCGGTAGTCAGCGCGTCGAGTTTCCTAGCTCCCAGGGTCGGGATGATATGCCTGCGACCATAGGAGCGGTAGTTGGCGAGCACGTTTGGGCGTACCCGGTGCGCTGCAATCTCGTCACACCAGTGCGTCCACCACTGCCCCACGGTCGGGGTGGTGCCTGCGATGTAGGTGCCGGTGGCGATTTGGCGAGCGATTTCACGACGACGGGCCACAAGGTCGTTCTTGCGTGTGGCGGTGACTTCACGACGGCGGGGTTTGCCGTCCGGGCCGACACCGGCGTTGACCATGAAGCCGAAACGCCCGTTCTTCTTGCGGTAGATGTTGCCTAGGGTTGCACTCATTGGGGGTAGCTCTCTTTCGGGTCAGAGTGGTTGGCTGCATGCATGCAGTTTTGCTGCACCGCCGGTTCCTCCCCAGTCCGCACGGTTCCTATGGGCAACATTAGGCCGCAACTCGCGACCTGGGGAAACTGTAACTAACGCTGCCTAGGATAGCATTAAAGTTCAGCTTCCCAAGCTGAGAGTGCGAGTTCGATTCTCGTCGCCGGCTCCAAGGTAAAACAGTATTTTCGGGGGATTCTGTCAAGCGGGTGCTGCACAAATGCATGCACTTGGACAAGGGGGACGATAAACCCCCGCCGACAATGCTGTCGAGCGGGGGTGTTGCAATGCTGCGCGGGATAGCGCAGGCCCTTAGTTGATTGGTTGTCCGTCTGGTGTGTAGAAGATTTCTCTGAGTCTGAGACCGGATTTTGCGTTTATTCGCATAATGTTTTGTGGTTTTGTGCCGTCTTTTCGGATTAGTCGCACCGTCGTGAGCGACGAACACCCAGAGAACATGTAGGACATGTCGGTGACCTGACTGGTGTCCA
>NZ_CAMQAZ010000021.1 GCF_946998835.1 uncultured Corynebacterium sp.
CGGCTGCTGGTACTGCTGCTGCGGCTGAGCCTGGGGTGCCGGCTGCTGGTACTGCTGCTGCGGCTGGTACGGCTGCTGAGGCTGAGCCTGCGGAGCCTGCTGGATTGCAGCCTGCTCCTGCTGCTCGTCATCGTTGCGCATTTCCTTGACTTCGGACTTGAAGATACGCATGGAGCGGCCGAGCGAACGTGCGGCATCCGGCAGCTTCTTTGCACCAAAGAGCAAAACAAGAACAACCAGGATAATGATGATTTCCCAGGGACCTAGGTTCGGCATCCGCTTAGAGACCTTTCAAATGAATACAAATACAAGTGGCAAGTTGCCACATTGTGCGCGATTGAAGCTCTAATTTAAGCTTTGTCGTTTAGACCATACTCTGCCAAAGCTTCGGAAGCTCGCGCAACAACGGCGTTTTTCAATTTTAGGGGCTCAGTGACTTTTACGCTCGGTGAACGGCGGAGCACAAAGGAGCCTGTTGCTGTCAGGTCTGACATGGGCACGTCAGCGGCAAAGGCCGGCTTCGGTGAGGCGTGGTCTGAGTCCTGTTCGACCTCCAGTTCGGCATCTTCTTCCCCCTCATCTTCGGTGAAGAAGACCGGTTCATAGTCTGCGATCCAGGTGGCGTCGGCGTCGATAAGCACCCTCGCCCATTCGGACGTCCCCGTTTCCGCGCCAAAGGCGTGCGGATCACGGATATCGACGGACTCTGGGCGGTGGAAGCCGGCTGGAACATCGAGGACCTCGGCGGCCTCGAGGCGGTCGACACGGAAGCTTTTCTGGCGGCTGTCTTCCTGCGCACGGTCGACGGCGCGGAGGTACGTCGTGGACTCAACTGTATAAACGTTGACACAGTCAAGCTCGCGGACCGAAACCTGCCCTGATGCATTCCGGTAACGCACCTTCAGCACCTTGCGCTGATGCAGTGCGGAGTAAATCTGCTCTGCATACGCAAAGGCCTTGCCATCCTCTGCGGCGGTGGAATCGATGATGGGAACGGTCGTTCCCAAGGCGCTGCGGAGCTTTGTCGCGGCCGTCTGCGCGGCTTCGGAAGAAGTCGTGGCTGCGGAGTCCTCGATGGTTTCCAGGATGAGCAGCAAGGTCGCGGTTTCCTCGGCTGTCAGGGCACGCGGCTGCCTGAGCACCGGCGCATGAGGACGAATGCGGACATCAAAGCTGTTGCGGTAATCAACCTCAAAAGCACGCACACCGAGGAGTCCCGGCTGATCGATATCGGCAATCTGCTCGACGATTGCCCGAATTCGGGCAAAAGGAATGGCCAGCTCGGTTGCGGCCTCCGTCATTGAGCGATGCTGCGAAAAATACGGTACGACCGCCAACAACTCGTCAATGCTGATGCTAGCGTCTAGTTCCCGGGCTGCGTGCACTGTCATTAGTTGCCCTCCAGAGTGTTGTCCGTGGTGTTCAATCCGCCATGGCGAGCAAGTACCTGCTCCAATCGAGCAATAATTACCGACCGTGCCTCTTCAGGTGATTCCACAATCAAATCCGGTGCGTAGCTCAAGCCTGTGGACACAATCTCACTCAACGGTGCCGCCGGCAGCTCGTAGCGTCCCTCCCCTAGCGCTGTCGCTTTCATCACCACATCAGCGCAGGTATTTGGAGCGATACGGACAATCGCCTGATAGGTCTTCCCACCGCGGTGAAGCATGTTCTCCGCAATCTGTTGCAAGTCACCATCGGGCATTGGCTGCGTCGCCGACGTCCCCGTATCCGACACATCACGGATACGGCTAAGCCGAAACATGCGCGCCGCCTCACGCTGAGGATCAAAGCCCAGCGCATAGAAGCGTCCGCGCAGGTTAATCAAACCCCACGGCTCCAGCGTGCGCAGTTCATCATCCACGCCGTACTGGCGGGAATACCACATCTCCACTGTTCGACGCGGCGATGTCATCGCGGTCAGCAGCGTGCTGAAATCCGCCCGACTCATATCCACCGCATCTGCCACCACCACCGACTCATCCGGCTTCGCAATGGCGCTGCGCTGGGTAAACGATGCGAGCTTCCGCCACGCCGCCACCGCCGTCGAACTCAGTTCCTCCGAACCAAACGCTGCATTCGCCGCCTGGAACACTACTGAAGCCTCCGCTTCAGTGAATTCGGGGTCATGCTGGGACCACCGCAGTCTGTTCAGACGCAGGCGCTTGACCTTATCGCCTGTGCTTGACGACGAAACCTCTACCGGGACCCCGGCGGCCAGGAGTGCCGCGGTGTCTGCACGTAAATAACGAGCCCGAGAATCCTCGGAAACACGAGCGTAACCCTCGACATGTTTGGAGATCCACGTCTCGCTGACCCACCCGGTGTCGTCGGCAAGCGCCAACAGCAGCTGAACCTGGCGTTGGTTCTCACTAATCGCGGCGGTTCCAGGGCTTTCCGATACTGGTGGGACAGACACGACTGTGGGGCTCCTTTTCCTGGGGCAGTTTCCTGGGACGGAACTAGTTTTCCGGATGCGTTTCCGAGGACTTCTTCGCGGCCGTCAGAATCTCAATCATCTCACTGACCTCAGCATTTTCCGTGGCAAACGGGTCGCCGAGCATCGTGGAGATGGGATCATCACCGGAGATCTTCAGGTGTGTCCAGTCCACAACGGTCTTTAGGCCGGAGTCTTCAGCTGCAACGAGGAAATCACCGCGCAGCTTCGCACGGGTGGTCGGCGGAGCGATGCGGACTGCCTCAGCAACCTGCTCATCGGTAATCCACCGCGAGGCAATACCACGGGCTTCCAGCGCGCGGAAGATACCGCGACCGGGACGGATGTCGTGGTAGGCCAAGTCGATCTGATGAAGTTTGGGGTCCTCCAGAGTCAGACCGCGGTCCAAGTAGCGCTTCATTAGCGAGTACTTAATGGCCCAGTCAATGTCGTGCTCAATGAGAGTCCAGTCACCGGTTTCCACGGCATCCAGCGCGCGACCCCACAACTCGACAATGCGGCTCATTTCCTCGTTGGAAGTGCCGGCACCGGCGATGCCCTTGTCCTCATTGACCATGTTTTCGTTGCGGACCTTCAGCCACTCGGTCGCAGCGTCCAGGAACGCACGCTGAATCTGCAGCGCGGTGGCCGTTTCGCCACTGCGCAGCGGAATCTCGGCCTTGCCGGTCATATCGCGGCTCACCGCACGGATGGACTTAATCTCGTTGGCGACCTCGAAGTCCGGCAACGTCACACCGGCCTCAATCATCTCCAGCACCAGCTGGGTGGAGCCAATCTTGAGCGCAGTCGTCGTCTCACTCATGTTGGAGTCACCCACGATGACGTGCAGGCGGCGGAATCTGTTGGAGTCCGCGTGTGGCTCATCGCGAGTGTTAATGATTGGTCGGGAGCGCGTCGTGGCGCTGGATACACCCTCCCACACATGATCCGCGCGCTGCGAGAAGCAGTATTGAATCGGATCGTTGTGATACGGCGAGGTTGGGTACGGCAGGAAAATCTTGCCAGCACCGCAAATGAGCTGGCGCGTAACCAAGAAAGGCAGCAGCAGCTTGGACAGGGACTTCAATCCCAGTTCGCGACCAACCAGGTAGTTCTCGTGACAACCGTAGGAGTTACCGACGGTATCAACGTTGTTCTTCAGCAGGTAAACCTTGCCGCCGATACCCTCGTCGGCAAGCTCTGCTTCAGCCTTTTCGGCGAGTTCGTTCAAGATGACCTCGCCCGAGCGGTCGTACGCGACCAGCTGCGAGACCGAATCGCACTCAGCGGTGGCGTACTCCGGGTGACTTCCGACATCCAGGTACATACGACCAGCATTGTGAGTGAAAATGTTGGTCGCCCCATACTTGGCAATCACCGGGCGGAACATGTAGCGGGCAATCTCATCCGGCCCCAGACGGCGCGAACCATCCAGCGTCAGAGTGATGCCGAACTCGGTTTCAATGCCGGTGATGCGTCGGGTCAGCGCCTGTGCCGGTACCTGCTGGTCAGTCACTTCTTACTGGCCACCCTTCTGGACGTACGAACGCACGAACTCCTCGGCGTTGTTCTCCAGCAGACCATCAATTTCATCCAGCAGATCGTCAGCAGCTGCAACGTGCTCCTGAGCCTGGCCGCCGCCAGAAACCTCGCCGAACTCTTCCTCGTCGCCTCCGCCGGAACCGCCACCGAAGACCTGAGTGTTACCAGCCATGTTATTGCTCCTTCAAGAAAATCTTTTAAGTATTACTGCGCTACTACGGCTCTGTGTGCGCCTGTGCAAGCGCCGCCGTACTGCGCGTGTCTATTGTTCGCGGACAGCTCCGAGCGTGCGCAGATGCTCGACCACCTCGGCCACTGTCTCCGCCGACTCCAACACCTCACCGCAATCAGCGGCAGTGCAGTGGTCAACTTCATCCAGCGTAATGTAGGCCAGCGTAATTCCCGGCGCCTCCACGTCACGAGTGCGTCGATACACCCCCGAAGTGTCCACCACTAAGCTGGTCCAACTGCCCGCAACGACATCCTTGCCAAAGCGACGCAAGATCCCACCGCGCACATACGCACGTGTGGACTCCGGCGCGTGCTCAACCGCGCGGTCGACCTCTTCCTCGGTCACTAGTGTGCGCATCGAGCCACGGCGCACCAGCGCGTGGTACAGCCCCCGAGCCGGATCAATATCCGAGTACTGAATATCAATCAGTGCCAACTTCGGGTGGTCCCAGCCCGCGCCAAGGCGGTTACGCAGGCCCTCCATGAGGTTGTATTTCGCCACCCAATCCAGCAGGTGGGCTGCCTTGCGGGGGTCGTCGGCAAGCACGTCGAGCACTTCGCGCCAGAGCTTGACGACGTCGCCCTGAGCGTCGTAGCTCTCCACGCGACGCAGGTACTCGTACTGCATTTCCACTGCAGACATCCATGTGACATGGTCGGCCAGCTGCAGCTTCTCGGTGCAAGTCAGGTCCCGGGAGACCTTATGGACGGCCTCGACGGGGTTGCGGAGCTGCAAATCGTCGAAACGCACGCCGTCCTCGATGGCATCAATGACTAAACCGGTGGTGCCCAGCTTGAGGAAGGTGGCAACCTCACTCATGTTGGCGTCACCGATGATGACGTGCAGGCGGCGGAAACGATCGGAGTCGGCGTGCGGCTCGTCGCGGGTGTTGATGATGCCGCGGTTCAACGTGGTCTCCAGCGAGACTTCAGCCTCGATGTAGTCCGCGCGCTGCGAAATCTGGAAACCCGACTCCTGTCCCGTCTGTCCCAGACCAACGCGACCAGCGCCCGTAAACACCTGGCGGGTGACGAAGAACGGTGTCAGACCGGCGACAATGTCATCGAACTCGGTTTCCCGGGAGAAAAGGTAGTTCTCGTGGGCGCCATACGAGGCACCCTTGCCATCGACATTGTTGCGGTAAAGCTTCAGCGTCGGTCCGGGATTGCCCTCGGCATCGGTGGCTTCGGCGGCAAGCTGAGCGGCCCGCAGCATGATCTTGTCCCCTGCGCGGTCGGCGATGACCGCCTCGCGAGCAGTTGCTGTTTCCGGCGAGGAGTACTCCGGGTGAGCGTGGTCGACGTAGAAACGGGCACCGTTTTGGACCAGCAGGTTTGCGGCACCGACGGCGTTCGGGTCAACGATTGGCGGCTGGTGGTAGCGGCGCAGGTCAAAGCCACGGCTGTCACGCAGTGGCGACTCCGGTGCGTAGTCCCAGCGGATGCGCCCCGACAGGCCCTCTTCCTGTTCGTGCGCGAAAGCCAGCACGGCCTGTGTGGAGGTGAGAATCGGGCTGACATCCGGGTTGTCCGGGCAGGAAATGCCGTATTCAATTTCAGTGCCGAAGAAGCGCTTCGGCTGTGAGGCATTTGCAGCGGAATTAGCCATGGCGAATCACCTCAACCGAGGCAACGCGCGAGGTCGGACGGCCGGAGATACGAGCCCACTCATCCGGGTTCGAGGTGTTCGGCAGGTCCTCGTTCTGCGCGAACTCCTCCGCCACCGCGGACAGCAGGTGATCCAGGCTAATGCCAGCCTCGCCGCCAGCGATAACCGACTTGATGGCGGCCTTCTTCGCGCGGTCGACGATGTTGGAGATCATCGCGCCGGAGTTGAAATCGCGGTAGTACATGGTCTCGCTAGTGCCATCTGCATAGCGAATCCGCACATACTCGTTTTCTTCCGTCTTGGCGTACATACGCTCCACGACTTGATTGATGAGGTGCGTAACATCCTGCTCCACCCCACCGTGAGCCTCTACCTCGGCCGCGTTGTACGGCAGCTCCGGAGTCAAGTACTTGCGGAAGATATCCTTCGCCGCAGTCTCATTCGGACGCTCAATGCGAATCTTCACATCCAGGCGTCCCGGGCGCAGAATTGCCGGGTCGATCATTTCCTCGCGGTTGGTGGCACCAATCACGATGACGTTTTCCAGCCCCTCCACACCGTCGAGCTCACTGAGCAGCTGCGGGACCACGGTGTTTTCCATATCCGAGGAGATACCCGAACCACGGGTGCGGAAAATCGAGTCCATCTCATCGAAGAAGACGATAACCGGCTTGCCGTCCTCTGCGATGTCACGAGCACGGTCGAAAATCAAACGAATCTGACGCTCCGTCTCACCGACGAACTTGTTCAGCAGCTCCGGACCCTTGACATTCAAGAAGTACGACTGCGCCCGCTGCGCCTCCGCTTCACTCTTACCCTTGGACAGCGCAATTTTACGAGCCAGCGAATTAGCCACGGCCTTGGCAATCAGCGTCTTACCGTTGCCGGGAGGACCGTAGAGCAGCACGCCCTTCGGCGGACGCAGGTTGTATTGCTCAAACAGTTCTGGCTGCAGGAACGGCATCTCCACGGCGTCGTGAATCTGCTCAATCTGACTATCCAGACCACCGATATCCGTGTAGGTGACATCCGGTACCTCTTCCAGTACCAGGTTTTCCACCTCGGACTTCGGAATAACCTCAAACGCATAGCCCGACTTGCGGTCAATCATCACCGAGTCCCCCGGCTTCGGCGACAAGTCCCCCGCCAGCGACACCACGAATTCCTCGCCGTGGGTATCCGAGGCCAAAATGCGCTCCCGATCCGGCAGCACCTCGCGGACATTGGCGATATCGCCGCTTTCCGGATAACCGCAGTCCTCCACGATTATCGAGCCCTCATTCAAACGCACCTGCGCGCCCGGCCGCAGCGCCCGCTCATTAATCTCTGGCTGCACCCTCAGACGCATCCGGCGATTACCGGTAAACACCTCGGCCGTGCCCTTCTCCGGCCCCGGCTTGAGGAAAATCCCGTACGTGCTAGGCGGCTCCAGCATGTCCTCCATGTCTTGCCGCAGCAGCTCTAACTTGTTACGGGAGTCCCGCAACAGCTCAACCAGGCGATTATTACGAATGCCGAGGTTGTAGTTCTTCTGCTCTAGATCACGGATTTTGTCAGACGGCGTTGTCATGTACCCCAGATTACCCATTGGCTCCGCCGCTGTTGGCGCTTGGTCGATTTAGACCGTGTGTCGCATCACGCTTTACGACGGCTACACCTCCCCGCGCGAAGCGGCAGTATTAGAGCTTCTTTTGATTTCGCCGCTGCGGGCGCGGGGGCACCGTGCCGTCGGCAAGCCTGCGTGCCCACACCAGGAACGCGGTATGAGCCTGCATACGGTGCGCTGGACGGACGGAGAGATCTTGCACATTCCAGTCGCGGACCAGGGATTCCCAGGCGCGCGGTTCGGTGAAGCACTTCTGCGCGCGGATACCCTCCATGACCTTCATCAGCTGCGGGACGGTGGCGACATAGACCATGAGCACGCCGCCGGGCTGAAGCACCTTCGAGACGGTGTCCAGGCATTCCCACGGAGCGAGCATATCCAGGATGACGCGGTCAACCGGACCACCGAGTGACTCGACGGTGGCCTCGTTGAGGTCACCGAGACGCAGGTCCCAGTTGTCGGGCTTGTGACCCATGAAGTCGACAACGTTGCGCTCAGCGTGCTCGATGTGGTCCTCGCGGACCTCGTAGGAGATTAGCTGCCCCTCAGAGCCGATAGCGCGGAGCAAATTGAGACTGAGAGCACCGGAGCCAGCGCCGGCTTCCAGGACGCGGGCGCCTGGGAAGATGTCGCCCTCGACGATGATCTGGGCGGCATCCTTCGGGTAAATCACCGCGGCACCGCGTGGCATGGAGAGCACGTAATCGACCAATAGGTGACGCATGGCCAGGTAGACCGTGCCTTCGCCGGAGGTGACAGTGGTGCCTTCCTTGGCACCGATGAGGTCGTCGTGGAGGATGGTGCCGCGGTGGGTGAAGAACTTGCCGCCCTCCTCGAGGATGACGGTGAAGTGGCGATTCTTCGAGTCAGTCAGCTGGACTCGGTCGCCGACCTGGAATGGTCCGCTCAAAGCCATAGGTGTGTGGGCTCCTTTTGGGGTTTAGGTTTTGGTTGTGTCGGGTTGGGGTGTGCCGGGCTGGATCTTGTTGAGTCGTGCTGGTTCGTGATTCGTACAGACGCGAATGCGTCCGAAACGGGACGGTACTCTAACCTGGCTAGTATGCCCGACAATCCCCAAAGTTCTAAGTCAGCAGTTCAACCTTCCCGTCGCTCCAAGCTGGCGCTGTCGCCGTCGCGAGCTAATGACTACCGCCAATGTCCGCTGAAGTACCGGTTCCGTGCGATCGACAAGATTCCGGAGCCGTCGACAGTCGCGCAGGTCAAGGGCACGTTGGTGCATGCTGTACTTGAACAGATGCATGCCTGGCCACGGGAAGAACGCACATACCCGGCAGCGGTGAAACGCCTGAAGCCGACCTGGGAGAACATGCGTGCTGAGGACGAAGAACTGATTGAGCTGGTTCCGGAGGACGACTATTACGACTTCCTGGTCGAATGCCGCGGATTGCTCAAGGGCTACTTCATGATGGAAAACCCTATGGGCTTCGACGCTGCCGAGATGGAAAAGTTTGTCCAGCTGGTTATTGACCCGGATGCCGATCAGACCGTGCCGTTGTCGGTACCGCTGCGTGGATTCATCGACCGTGTCGATATCGCTCCGACTGGAGAGGTCCGGATTGTGGACTACAAGACGGGCAAGAAACCCTCGCCTCGCTTCCAAGATGAAGCACTATTCCAAATGCGTTTTTATGCACTGGTGTGGTGGCGGCTCACCGGTCGTATCCCGGAACAGCTGCGGTTGATGTACCTGAAAGTTGCCGATGACCTGGTGCTCAGCCCCACCGCGGCCGAGCTGGAAGCCTTCCAGGCGGAGATTGCTGACTTGTGGTCGGCGATTGTGCGCGACGGTGAAAACGGTGACTTTGTGCCGAAGAAGTCCAAACTCTGCGGCTGGTGTTCTTTCCAGGAGCTGTGCCCTGCTTACGGCGGGGTCACGCCAGAGTACCCGGGCTGGCCGGGCGCTGTTGGTGATAGCCGCGATGGTGGTTCTGTTGATAATCGTGGTGCCAGCGGGACTCCGCCTGCCGACGGAACCGCTGCCAGCGCAAGTTAGTGACCTAGTTTATGACAGATGAATGCAATTTACTTGCAAATTTTTGCCATAAACCTAGTCAGTTTCTGCGTGGCCCCCTTGTTCTGCGTGGCCCCCTTGCGCAGCGGGTCACGTGGCTGCGGTCAGTCCCACGTAGACTGCCAGCCCCACGTAGACTGCCAGCCCTCTGCCGACGGCAAAAGGTTACGCCGTGGCAAGTCCCTTCGTGGCGCAACCGACTACCACCTAAAGCAACCGGCTACCGCCTAAGCCAACCGGCAACCGCATTAAGACAGGTCGTCGAGACGAGACTCCCCTGCCACGTACCGCTTCCCTCGGTACTCCGGGTGCATGAGGTTCTCGGTGCTCAGGACGTGGTCGAGCTCCTTCTCGTCCATCAGCCCGCGTTCGAGGACAATGTCGCGGACGGAGCGGCCGGTGCGTGCAGCTTCCTTGCCGACCATATCACCCTCGTGGTGGCCGATAACCGGGTTCAGGTATGTCACGATACCGATGGAGTTTTCCACGTAGCTACGGCAGACCTCAGGGTTAGCCGTAATCTCAGTAATGCACTTTTCGCGCAAGGTATCGGTAGCGCTGCGCAGGAGCTCAATCGACTCGAAGAGACATGCGCCGATAACTGGCTCCATCACATTGAGCTGCAGCTGGCCGGCCTCGGCGGCCCAGGTCAGAGTCACGTCGTTGCCGAAGACCTTGAAGCAGGCCTGGTTCGCGACTTCCGGAATCACCGGGTTGACCTTCGCAGGCATAATAGACGAACCGGCAGCACGCTCCGGCAGGTTGATCTCATTCAGACCAGCACGCGGACCTGATGCCAGGAGGCGCAGGTCATTGCACATCTTGGAAATCTTCATGGCCGCGCGCTTCAAGCAGGCGTGCACGCTGACGTAAGCGCCCGTATCGCTGGTTGCCTCAATCAAGTCCTTCGCAGAGGTCACATTGAACCCACTTACTTCGCGCAGCGCCTGGGTCACAGCCTCGCGGTAGCCCCCTGGTGCATTCACGCCGGTACCAATGGCGGTAGCTCCCAGGTTGATTTGCAGCAGGCGTGCCGACGCAGTTGCAATGGACTCCTGCTCTTCCTCCAGGTTGTGGGCAAATGCGTGGAAAACCTGTCCCAGGGTCATGGGAACGGCATCCTGTAGCTGTGTGCGGCCCATCGTGATGATGTCGTTAAATTCATCACCCTTGGCGTGCAGAGCCTCAACCAGGGAGTCGAAATGCTTCTGCAAGCTTAAGAGCGACATGTGGATGGCCAGCCGGAAACCAGTTGGGTACGCGTCGTTGGTCGACTGACACTGGTTGACATCATCGTTGGGGTGAATGACGTCGTAGCGGCCCTTTTCCAAACCAAGCAACTCCAGTGCGAGGTTCGCGATGACCTCGTTGGTGTTCATGTTGAGGCTGGTGCCGGCGCCGCCCTGGAAGACATCGATTGGGAACTGATCCATGCAGCGTCCCTTTTCCAGGATTTCATCACATGCGGCGACAATAATTTCTGCAACATCGCTGGGCAGCGTATGAACGCGCTGGTTGGCAATGGCCGTGGCCTTCTTCACCATCACCATGCCGCGAATGAATTCGGGCACATCGTTGATGGTCTTGCCTGAGATTTGGTAGTTATCGATTGCGCGCAGGGTGTGGATGCCGTAGTAGGCCTCTGCAGGAACTTCCATTGAGCCAAGCAGGTCGACCTCGGTACGCGTTGCGGACATGTGGACGTAATCCCTTCTAGTAGGCGCGGTCTCATGAGCCATAGTTGGCAGCTGGGTGGTTACCTCACGCTGGTTACCTCACGCTATTACACAGCCAAAACTACAGCGCCGGCGTAGTTGCCGCTTTTCCAGGCACAAAAATGCCTACGCCAGTACGGCTAACGCCGTGCGCACTCCTAGTGTCAACCCTACTACCTACGTCGACGTAGACAAGCGAGGAAACGCCCTGGTCAGTTGCCCACTGGATTTGCGCAATCTAGATTCGTGCAATACGGATATTGGAGGCCAAGATAGCCTCGGCACCAATCTTCGCCAGTGCATCCATAAGCGGGTTGGCCTCCGCCTTCGGGACCAGCGCGCGAACTGCTACCCAATCCTCGTTAGCCAGCGGAGACACAGTCGGACCCGACAAGCCCGGGGTCAGCTTGGAGGCCTCTTCCAGCGAAGACGCGCGGATGTTGTAATCAATCATCAAGTACGTCTTGGCATGCAGGATGCCGGTCATGCGACGCAGGAACACCTGCTGTTCCTCGGTGACCTCAACGCCTTGACGGCCAACTACGACAGCCTCAGAGCTGACCAGAACTTCGCCGAAGGGCTTCAGTCCCTGCTTTCGCAGAGTGCGGCCCGTGGAGACAACATCGGCGATGACATCGGCAACACCGAGGCGGATGGAAATCTCCACCGCGCCATCAAGGCGAATAACGGTGGCGTTGATGCCGCGCGCCTTCATGTCCTCGCGAACCAGGTTCGGGTACGAGGTGGCAATCCGCTTGCCCTCCAGGGCCTCTACAGTCCACTCCTCATCGGCCGGAGCGGCGTAGCGGAAGGTGGAAGCGCCGAAGCCCAGCTTCAGAACTTCATCGACCGGAGCCAACGAGTCAGCAGCCAAGTCGCGGCCGGTGATGCCCAAATCCAGATGGCCATTGCCAACGTAGATGGGGATGTCCTTCGGGCGAAGGAAGAAAAACTCAATGTCGTTGGCTTCGTCATGGATGGTCAGGCTCTTGGAGTCGCCTCGGCCTGGGTAGCCAGCTTCCTTCAGGATTTCGACTGCCGCCTCGGACAGCGATCCCTTGTTGGGCACGGCAATACGCAGCATGGTGTTGATTTCTCCTACAGGTACTTGTAAACATCCTCGGGGCTCAGCCCGCGACCGACCATGACCACCTGCAGCCAGTACAACAGCTGCGAAATCTCCTCTGCGAGGGCTTCGTCAGATTCGTGCTCAGCTGCAAGCCAGACCTCACCGGCCTCTTCGACAATTTTCTTGCCCTGGAAATGCACACCAGCGTCCAGTGCCTTGACTGTGCCCGATCCCTCGGGGCGCGACTGTGCTTTTTCCTTCAGCTCTGCAAACAGGTCATCAAAGTTCTTCACTCGGTCTATTGTTCCATGTCGTCTACTCGCCCGCGAAAGCAGCCCGCAATAAGCCCAAATTTGAGGTATCCAAATTGCCCGAAATGAAGCGTGCCGGGGGTGCCAACGCCTCCACGTCAGCCTGTGGAACGCTCACATCCGGCATTGGGTTCCACATCACGGCGCATCCTGCAGCGAGTGCAGAGCGCACCCCCGTTGAGGAATCTTCGATGGCCAGGCACTCCTCCGGTGCAAATCCAGCCAACTCCGCACCACGCAAATATGGGTCCGGCGCTGGCTTCCCCTTGGCGACCTCATCGCTGCACACCGTGGCCGCGAAGTGCTGCTCCCCCATGACATCAATGCATGGCTGTGCCACGTGCCGACGAGTGTTGGTCACTAACACCACCGGGATGTCAGCAGCCTGCGCCTCGCCCAAAATCTCCGGCACGCCCGGGCGCCACTCGACTCCGTGCTCTAGAACCAGTTCTGTAAAGCGGTTTTCGACAAACTGGGATCCCGAGGAAAACAGCTCGTCGTCAAGCGTGCGTCCCGCATGGTCGGCGCAGATCGACAGCGTGTCCCAGAGTGTGTTGCCCACACATTGCATGCGCAACTCCGGGGTCAGTCGACGGCCTACGAATTCCGAGAGGTCGTACGTGGCAATCTCCCACAGGGGTTCGGTGTTGATGAGGCTGCCGTCCATGTCCCACAAAATTGCTTTCACACCATGCGACTATGCCAGGCGAGGAGGTATTTAGCGATTTTTCCAGCAGCAGCGCGGAGGCAAAGGTTAGAGTTTTAGGGAGAAAAGTATCGGGAGGTGCTGTGTGCAGTGCTCCATGAACGTCTCACTCGTGAAAGAAAGGCATCGACTCGCTATGACAACCACCGAAGATTCGCTTGCACAGGCCATTGACAATCCCGCGGCGTACTTTATTCCGCTGGGGACAATCACCGACGGCAAACTCGGCTACGAACGCTTCATGCCCACCAGCTTCACCTACGGTGCGTGGGGGCCATTCCAGCACGGTGCGCCACCATCGGCGCTGCTAACGCGCATGTTGGAACGCCGCCGCTTGGAAAGCGAGGGGATGCGCATCACCCGCATCGCCGTGGATTTGCTGTCGGCCGTGCCGTACACGGAGCTGCGTGCGCGCTCATGGGTGTCGCGCCCGGGGCGGCAGATCGCCAAGGTCGAGGCCGAATTGCTTGCCGACGTCAAGGGGGCCTGGCGGCCAGTTGCCTCTGCATCCGCATGGATGATGGCCACTGCGGATACGCGGGATATTGAGCGTGCGTTCGACAAGCAGGTGCCCGGGCCTGAGGAATGCAGCGCCGAGCATATTCCGCTTACCGACGACTGGAGTGGCGGCTACATCGAATCGATTGAAGCCCGCGCTACCGCGTCGGAAGATTCGGCGGGGACGAAAATTCACTGGGTTCGCGCACCGCACCCAATCGTGCTCGGTGAGGAGCCGACTGCGGTGGAACGAGTCATGCAGGTTGCCGATACCGCCAATGGTGTCGGGGCCACCTTGAGCCCGCATCAGTGGGCGTTCATGAACACCGACCTAGTGGTTCACCTGCACCGACTCCCCCAGCTCGACGTGTCGGCGGCAGCGGATTCGTCGGGGGCGTCGGGGCAAGACGGCGGCTGGGTAGGAATCACCGCCCGCGGTTCCATTGGTCCGGATGGAATCGGTATGACCGCCGGCGAGCTCTACGATGCCCACGGCCCCATTGGCCGCAGCATGCAGACCTTGCTGGTGCGACCGCAGGGATAGCGCGAAGCTACACGTTAAAGTACTTCGCTTCCGGATGGTAGAGCACGAACGCATCGGTGGACTGCTCTGGGTGCAGCTGGAGCTCCTCGGAGAGTTCCACGCCGATGCGCTCCGGCTGCAGCAGGTCAATCATGCCCTGACGGAAGGTTAGATCCGGGCAGGAACCATAGCCGAAGGAGTAACGAGCACCGCGGTACTTCAGGTCAAAGAAGTCCTGGGTATCGTCGGAGTCTTCCGCGCCAACACTTGTGCCGTCGGAGAACGCGAGCTCGGAGCGAATGCGCTGGTGCCAGTACTCGGCCAGTGCCTCGGTGAGCTGCACGCCGATACCGTGAACCTCCAGGTAGTCGCGGTATTCGTTCTTGGCGTAAATGTCGTTGGCGAAGTCGGCAATGGGCTGTCCCATGGTCACCAGCTGGAACGGCATGACATCGGTCTGCCCCTTGGCGATGGCATCCTCACGCGAGCGAATGAAGTCAGCAATGCACAGGAAGCGACCGCGCTGCTGGCGGGGGAAGGTCCACGAGACCACAGGCTCCGCCGTGGGGTCAGGCTGCTCCCCTTCCGCTGGTAGCGGCAGCACGTGGACAGTATCTCCCTCGGAAACTGCCGGGAAGTAGCCGTAGACTACAGCTGCATGCTGGAGAATGTTCTCCGCCCGCAGCCGCTGCAGCCATGCGCGGAAGCGTGGACGACCATCGGACTCAACCAGTTCTTCGTAGCTCGGGCCTTCATCGCCGCGGGTGCCGCGCAGGCCCCACTGCCCCATGAACAGGGCGCGTTCATCGAGGGTGGTCAGGTAGTCATCGAGAGGCAGGCCCTTGACAATGCGGGTCCCCCAGAACGGTGGTGTTGCAACAGGGACGTCAGCGGCGACGTCGGAACGCTCCGGCACCTCGGGAGCCTCGGCGGCAGCCTTCGCTGCGCGCTCGGCGGCGATGCGCTTGGAGCGCTCACGGCGAGCGCGGCGGGCTTCCTTCTTTTCGCGGGCGGCGATGGCCTCAGGCGAATTCTCATCCGGGCCAAGCCCCTTCTTCGCTGCCATCAGCTCGTCCATGATGCGCAGTCCCTCGAAGGCGTCCCTGCCGTAGTAGACATCACCGTGGTAGAGCTCGGAGAGGTCATCTTCGACATAGCTGCGCGTCAGTGCGGCACCGCCGAGCAGGACCGGGAAGCGCGCGGCATCGCCGGCGGAGTTGATCTCCAGCAGGTTGTCCTTCATCACCACGGTGGACTTCACAAGCAGGCCTGACATACCGATGGCATCGACGTCCAGCTCCTTGGCGGCGGACAAAATCGTGGCGATTGGCTGCTTAATGCCCAGGTTATGGACCGTGTAGCCGTTGTTGGAGAGAATAATCTCCACCAGGTTCTTACCGATGTCGTGGACATCGCCCTTCACCGTGGCCAGCACAATCGAGCCCTTGGAGCCCGTAGCGTCCTCGGCGTCCATGAAGCCCTCGAGGTAGCCAACCGCGGCCTTCATCGTCTCGGCCGATTGCAGCACGAACGGCAGCTGCATCTGACCGGAGCCAAAGAGGTCACCGACGGTCTGCATACCGCGCAGCAAATCCTCGTTGACAATCGCCAGCGGCTCCTTTTCCTTCATTCCTTCGTCGAGGTCGGCTTCGATGCCGGTGCGCTCGCCGTCGATGATGCGCTGTGCAAGGCGGTCGAACAGTGGCATGGCGGCGAGCTTTTCAGCCCGGGCATCCTTCGCGTCAGCCGCAGAGACGCCTTCGAAGAGCTCCATGAAGACCTGCAGCGGGTCGTACGCTCCGTCGGGGTGGTCCGCTTCACGACGGCGGTCGTAGACCATATCGAGAGCGACTTCGCGCTGCTTGTCATCGATCTTGTTCATCGGCAAGATCTTGGAACTGTGAGCAATGGCGGAGTCCAGGCCGGCCTCGATGCACTCGTTGAGGAACACCGAGTTGAGTACTTGGCGGGCTGCCGGGTTAAGACCGAAGGAGATGTTGGACAGGCCGAGCGTGGTGTGCACATCCGGGTGGCGGCGCTTGAGCTCGCGGATGGCTTCGATGGTCTCGATGCCATCACGGCGAGTTTCCTCCTGACCCGTGGAAATCGGGAAGGTCAGACAGTCGACAATAATGTCCTGTTCGCGCAGTCCCCAGGTGCCGGTGATATCGGCAATGAGACGCTCGGCAATCTCAACTTTCTTGTCCTTCGTACGTGCCTGGCCCTCTTCATCAATGGCCAGAGCGACCACGGCAGCGCCGTGCTCGACGACCTGGCGCATAATGCGCTGGTAGCGCGAGTCTGGGCCGTCGCCGTCTTCGAAGTTCACCGAGTTGACCGCACAGCGGCCACCGAGGTGCTCCAGGCCGGTCTTCAGCACTTCTGGCTCCGTGGAGTCCAGCATGACCGGCAAAGTCACCGAAGTGGCGATCTGTGATGCCAGAGTTGCCATGTCTTCGCGGCCATCGCGGCCGACGTAGTCCACACACAGGTCAATCATGTGTGCGCCATCGGTGACCTGGCTGCGGGCGGTGTTGAGACACTTCTCCCAGTCACCGGCCAGCATGGCCTCGCGGAAAGCCTTGGAACCGTTGGCGTTGGTGCGCTCACCAATCATGGTGATGCCGGTCGTCTGCGTCAGCGGAGTCGCCGAGTACAGCGAGGCGACTTCATCGATCGGCTTCGCATCCGGGGCCGTCGATGGGCGTGCTGCCTGAACAGCCGGGCCCTGCTCGGCGTAGTCACCGGCGCCGACAATAGCGTCGCGAACAGCTGTAACATGCTCCGGCGTGGTACCACAGCAGCCGCCCACCATCGCAAGGCCGTACTCCTCTACGAAGCCACGCAGTGCCGCGGCCAGCTCTGGGGCAGTCAGGGGGTAGGTCGCACCGTTCTTACCCAGCACTGGCAGACCCGCATTCGGCATCACGGATACTGGGATGGAGGCGAAGTTGGACAGGTAGCGCAGGTGTTCGCTCATCTCGTCCGGGCCCGTTGCACAGTTCAGGCCAATCATGTCGATGCCCAGCGGCTGCAGCGCCGCCAGAGCTGCACCGATCTCCGAGCCCATCAGCATGGTGCCCGTGGTCTCGACGGTCACATGGACGACGATTGGAATCTTCTTGTCAGCCTGCCGCATTGCAGCCTTGACGCCGTTGATGGCTGCCTTTACCTGCAGTAGGTCCTGACAGGTCTCAATTAGGAACGCATCCGCGCCACCGGAAATCATGCCGAGTCCGGCCTCCGTGTAAGCGTCGCGAAGCTGTGCGTACGGAGCGTGCCCCAACGACGGCAGCTTCGTGCCCGGGCCTAGCGAGCCGAGGACAAAACGGCGCATGCCCTCGCGTCCCGGCCCCATTTCGTCAGCGACCTTGCGGGCGATTGCCGTGCCCTTGTGGGCGAGCTCCTGGATGCGGTCTTCGATGTCGTAATCGGCGAGGTTCGGGAAGTTACAGCCGAAGGTGTTGGTTTCTACCAGGTCGGCGCCGGCCTCGAAGTAACGCCGGTGAATCGTCTCGATGATGTCGGGACGAGTGTCATTGAGAATCTCATTACAGCCCTCGTAGCCGAGGAAATCCTCGTCAACGTCGAGGTCAAAAGACTGCAGCTGTGTACCCATGGCGCCATCGCCAATGAGAACACGGCTGTGCAGTGCGGTGAGGAACTCGGAAGAGTGGCGTTCAGTCATGAATAGACACCTTAGTCTACTTTCATGGCCGAGCAATTAATTGGGCTGGGTTATTCCATCCCGAAGTAGCTTTCCGCCTTCACCGCAGGCAAGTCCAGGCCGGCAGCCTGCGTCGCGGAATTGATAATCGCGAGAATCTCGTCGAGCTCTTCATCAAAAATCGAGCCACCGTGCGCATGCTCAATCTCTGATACCCGCTGCAGGCAGTTTTCTACCGCCTGCGTTGCGGCTTCTTCTCGCTTATCGACGGCCAGTGCCGCCGCCTGATCAATGCCAGCGGTGGCCTCGCGGAGGGCTTCCCCGACCTGGTCGGCTACCGCTTCGTCAAAAAGTGGCTCCCAGAACTCGCGTTCCTCGGGCTGCAGGTAGCTGCCGGTGGCAAACATGCGCAAATCGGCAACTAGCTTATCGATGTTCTCTTTCGTTACTTCGACAGCAGGCAGGTCTGAGTTGCTCATGGTCAAATTTTAACGCCAAGGAGTGCGTCCAGCGCGGCCGCAACGAATTCTCCGGCACCGGCTACGCCAGTTCCTGTGCCAGTTTCCGCGCCAGCATCTGGGGCCTGTTCTTCCGCGGTTACTTCTGCTGCACTGCCTTCCGCCTTGTCGTCAGCTGACGACCACTCCGCAGCCCAGGAATCAATCGCGTCCAGGGCTGCCGGCGTGTCCAGGTCGTTGGCCAGGCTTGCGCGCATATCGGCGACCAACGCCGCGGCAGCTGCCACAGCGTTATCGTCGGTGGCCTCCTTAGTCGCGGCACAGGCCGTGCGCCAGGTCTCAAGACGCGTTGTGGCAGCCTTCAGCACCTCGTCCGACCAATCGCGATCGGAGCGGTAGTGGCTGGCGAACACACCAATGCGAATGGCGCTCGGATCCACGCCAGCTGCCACCAGCTTGGAGACAAACACCAAGTTGCCCAGCGACTTGGACATCTTCACGCCATCCAGGGCAATCATGCCCGTGTGGACGTAGTGGCTGGCCATGCGCGCACAACCAGTGGCAGCCTCAGCGTGAGCCGCCGAGAACTCGTGGTGCGGGAATGCCAGGTCCGAGCCCCCGCCCTGAATATCGAAGCTCTTGCCCAGCCGATTGGTAGCAATCGCCGAGCACTCAATGTGCCAGCCCGGACGGCCCGCACCAAAGGGGGTGTCCCAGCTCGGCTCTCCGGGGCGAGCGGCACGCCACACCAGCGCGTCCAACGGATTCTTCTTGCCCGGACGATCTGGGTCCCCGCCGCGCTCAGCAAAGAACTCCGCCATCTGCTCTGCCGAGTAATTGGACTCGTAACCGAAGTTCTCGGTGGCATCCTTACGGAAATACACATCCGGGTACTCGTCATCGGTGAGCTGGTAGGCCGAGCCATTTTCCAGCAGCGTCTGGACCATTTCCACGACCTCATCGACGGACTCGATCGCGCCGATGTAGTCGCGCGGCGGAATCACCGACAGGTTTTCCATATCCGAGCGGAACAAATCAATCTGCGAGGTGCCCAGCTCACGCCAGTCCACCCCATCGCGCTCCGCGCGCTCGAACAACGGGTCATCGACATCGGTGATGTTCTGCACGTAGTGCACCGAGTGTCCATTGTCCAACAGCTGCCGGTAAATCAGATCAAAGGTGAGATACGTTGCCGCGTGCCCCAAATGCGTGGCGTCATAGGGCGTGATGCCACACACGTACATGGTTGCCTCCGGCCCCGCTTCCACCTGGGAGGCCTTCTGATCCGCAGTGTCGTAGAGGCGGAGGGGTACCGATGTTGAGCTGCCGTCGTCAAGCGAGTGCGCCTTACCTGCCACGCCGGCGCGGTTGAACACCTCAAAGCGCGCATCGCCGAGATTGGAAACCTGTGGTTGGGGCCACGAATGCATTAAATACTCACTACCTCACTAAACAGCGTTGATCGTGCCGAAGCCGAGCAACACCATAACAATCAAACCGACCGGGATGCGGTACGCGGCGAACCAAGCAAAGGAGTGGTTCGACACAAACTTCAGCAGCCATGCGATAGACGCATAACCGACGACGAAGGCAATCAGCGTACCGATGGCCAACTGCGCACCACTAGCGGCCTGCCCCGCTGCAGGGTCAAACGCGTCCGGGAGCGAAAAAATTCCAGCGGCGAAAACGGCAGGGATAGCCAGCAGGAAGGAAAAGCGCGTTGCGACCTCTCGATCCAAATTCAAGAACAGGCCGGCAGACACCGTACCGCCCGAGCGGGACACACCCGGAATGAGCGCAAGGCACTGCGCGAAACCCATAACGATGGCATCTCGCATGGTCAGCTCCTCGTAAGTGCGCTCACGACGGCCGAACTTCTCGGCGGCGATAAAGACAAAGGAGAACAGCACCAACACAGCGGCAGTGATCCAGAGATTGCGCAGGTTATCGCGGATGAGATCCTTGCCCAACACACCGATGATGGCAATCGGCAGCGTACCGACAATCACCATCCAACCCATGCGGTAATTGAAACCGCGAGCTTCCTTATTGAACAGACCGGCAAACCAGCCAGTGAGAATCTGCCAGATGTCCTTGGCGAAGAACACCAACACAGCCAACTCAGTGCCAAGCTGCACCACAGCGGTGAACGATGCGCCGGCGTCCTGGCCCCACAGCAATTCCGAGACAATCCGAAGGTGCCCGGAGGAGCTCACCGGAAGAAATTCCGTCAGACCTTGCACTATGGACAGGATGATCGTCTGCGCCCATGTCATGCCGGTGCCGGCGGTATCGGCAGCGGTATCCGCTGAGGCGCTAAGTGTCGTCATGATAGTCACGGGTGTATAGGCTACTCGCCCGGTTTGCATTGTGGCTATAGCGCGGCCTTCGCCGAGGCTCTTCTTCTACGAGCTTTAGTGGCGCACCGTGGCTCCTCTCGAGTTTTTCCCGCGACAGTCCGCGGGTGTCCTAAAGTGAAACTCGTGCGACAACGAATTCTGGGCAACAGCGGTTTACGCGTCTCCGCCTTGGGGCTGGGTACGGCCACTTGGGGTGCGGGCACCGGGCAAGATGAAGCCGGACGCATCCTGACGGACTTCCTCGATGCGGGTGGCAATCTCGTCGACGCTTCCCCACTCCACGGCGGCGATACCGTAGCCGACATGTTGGGTGCCGTCATCGCGCGTCGCGGTGTTGCCGACGAGTTGGTGCTCTCGGTCGCATCTGGGATACACCCCGAGCGGCCCGTCGGCAGGCGCGTGGACTGCTCACGTAAGACGCTGCAAAAGGACCTCGACGACACTCTGGGGCACCTCGGTGTCGAGCACATTGACCTGTGGTCGCCCGGCTACTGGGACGGTCTGACACCGCCGGAAGAGGTTGCCGACACTTTAGAGTGGGCCGTTCGCACGGGAAAGGTCCGCTACGCCGGTGTGCGGGGATACAGCGGTTGGCAGGCAGCGGTGACTCATGCCGCAGCCGACCGCATCGGACCGGTATTCGCGCAGCATGAGTACTCGCTGCTCCAACGCGGTCCTGAAGCTGAGCTGCTTCCTGCCTGCGAACACCTGGGGCTCGGCTTCATCGGCGGCGCCCCACTCGCCCAAGGTGTGCTGACCGCCAAATACCAGCACATCATCCCCGAAGACTCCCGCGCCGCCTCCGAACACGCCGATGCGGAGGTGCAGGATTACCTAGACACCCGCGGCGTCACGGTCGCAGGTGCACTGACCACCGCAGCCAAGGGGCTCGGCGTCAGCGCTGCCGTCGCCGCAATCTCCTGGGCCCGCGATCGACCAGGCGTCACCTCGATTCTCGTCGGCGCGCGCGACCGCGCCCAGCTGCGCGAAAACCTCACCGCTGAACAACTCACGCTGCCACCACAGATTTGCAACGCGCTTGACGACGTCACCCTGTAATCAGTAACCCCACCCTCGTCAGGGCACCCGATGTGGGAACTTCCCATGGCTGGAGGCGTCCGCAAAGTAATCCGGCCGGGGTGGTAGTTTCTATAGCGTGAGTGAAAACAGTCGTCGACGTGTCATAACCTCCCTTCTAGCGGGGCTTTCCGCTAGCGCAGTGGTCCTGGCAGGATGCTCCTCCGATGTGGAAGGAGACATCGATGCCGGAATGGGCAACGCCACGCCAGTGCCGGCCGCTTCACCCGCTGCTCCCGATATGGCTATCGGGAAGGCCAAGAAGATTGATGAGAACATCACTGATGCCGTGCTGGTCGGTGAGCGAGTTGTCCTGAAGGCCGGGGACAAGGTCTTCGCTGGTCCGGTGAATAACCCCATCGAGCGTTCGATGAAACTGGACGCGAAGTGTGGCGAGCTCGCGCCGGGCGGTCCCACCGCTCTACTGCCATGTGAAGATGGCATTCACGTTATTACCGGCCAAGCTACGGAAGCGGCCGTCGTCGGACGCGGCACCAACTACTCCGCCGCGGTTGGGCTGGAAAGTGGTCGGATTATCGGTGCGCACGCGGACAGCAACGTTATTGATGTGTTCGGCGCTGATGGTGAGCTGGCCAGTGACTTCAAGGCGGCCAACAATGGCTCGCAACTCGTTGAGGTTCCGGATGCGGGTAGTGACGCGGACGTAAAACTCTTAGAGGTCAACCGTCCAGAGACCTCGGTGCATGAACTTAAGATTGATGAATCCCGCGCTGGCTCTGCCCTGCGTGCGGGCATCGGTGTGGGCAAGGTGGCCTCCGGTGACGATGTCATCGCAGCCGCTGACACCAAGGGCAACCAGCTGCTGATTTACACGGCCAGTGACATCATCCGCCTGCACCAGGCGGCCCCGACTCCGGAGGCTCCGTGGGCGGTTGCGGTCGATGAATCCCGCGGAATTGTCTGGGTTACTTCGACGAAGGTAAATAAGCTGACAGGCTACGACATCAGCTCCGGTACTCCGGTCAAGGTCGCGGACATCAACACGGTTGCGAATCCGCAGTCAATCGTTGTCACCGAGGATGGACAGATTGGTGTCTTCTCGGCGACCGGTGACGGTGCCCAGATTTTCGACGCTGCGGACGTCGACAAGGCAATTGCGGATTTCAAGCAGGATGCAGCAAAGATCCGCGAGGAGATGTCGGTTCGGGAACCAGCCGATAAGCTACCGACAGGTGCAGGTGACACAAAGGGAGCAGACAACTCCGAGGGAGAGACTAAGTAGATGCCTTCGAAACTTCGCGCCAAGTCCTACCAACTCGCGCTAAAGGCGATGTTCCAGGTTCCGCCGGAGCAGATTCACGAGGCCATTTCAAAGACCCTGAAGGGTCTGCAGAAATCGGAGAGTCTCCAGCGTGCTTTGAGCAAATTGCTCGTCGTTGACGATGCGGTGCTGCGTCAAACGGTATTCGGCGTGGACTTTCCGCGTCCGCTGGGGCTTGCCGCGGGCTTCGACAAGGCCGCTATTGCCCCGGACTGCTGGGGGCCGATTGGTTTTGGCTATGCCGAGCTGGGAACCGTGACTGCCAAGCCTCAGCCGGGTAATGATCGTCCGCGCCTGTTCCGTCTGAAGGAAGACCGCGCCATTTTGAACCGTATGGGTTTCAACAACCCCGGTGCGGCTGTGGTCGCGGAGAACTTGCGGGCGCGTCGTAGTGACGATGTCATCGGTATCAACATCGGTAAGACCAAGGTGACTCCGCTGGACAAGGCTGTCGATGACTATCGTGAGTCTGCCAGCCAGCTCGGAGGCTTGGCGGACTATGTTGTTGTCAATGTGTCTTCGCCGAACACGCCGGGGCTGCGCGACCTTCAGGCGGTGGAGTCGCTGCGTCCGATTCTGGCAGCGGTGACCGAGGAGACCGACTCGCCGGTGCTGGTCAAGATTGCGCCGGATCTCTCTGACGAAGATGTCATCGCAGTTGCTGACTTGGCTGTTGAATTGGGGTTGGCAGGCATTGTGGCTACCAACACCACTATTTCCCGTGAAGGCCTGCGCACTCCCACAGATGAGGTCGCCGAGATGGGTGCCGGTGGAGTCTCCGGCGCTCCTGTGGCAGCCCGGTCGCTGGAGGTGCTGAAGCTGCTGCATGAGCGCGTCGGAGACAAGCTAGTGCTCATCAGTGTCGGCGGTATCGAGACCGCTGAACAGGCGTGGGAGCGCATTGCCAACGGTGCTTCCCTGCTGCAGGGCTACACGCCGTTGATTTACGGCGGCCCAGACTGGATTCGCGACATTCACCAGGGACTGGCCCGACAGATTCGTGCCCAGGGCTTCTACTCCATTTCGGAGGCCGTTGGCTGTGGTCTGCCGTGGCGCGGTTAGTGGCTGAGTGCGCTTAGGTTTCGTAACCGTATTGACGCGCGCCCTATAGCTGGGTAAACACGTGACCCCGGATTCTGCCGCTGTTAAAGCGTAGAATCCGGGGGTTTTACCGTTTGCGTGTCAGCGTCAAGTTGCAGGTCTGGACATCGTGCGTCTGGATTTCGGACTAGGGAGTTGCTTTAGCAAGCGCTACCGCTTTGACCTACGCGCCGGCCTACTCGCCGACGTTCTCCCACCACGGCGTGATAATTGCACGCGCAATTGAGTGGAAGTACAGGTTGAAGCCCAGCACGGTCGGCGTGGCATCTTCCGGAACATCAAGCTTTTCGACGTCGACCGCGTGCACAGCGTACATGTAACGGTGAGGAGCGTGCTGCGCCGGAGGGTTAGCTCCGTAATGGCCACGCATGCCAGAGTCGCCTACAAGCTGAATAGCTCCTTCAGGCAGCGTGGAGCCGTCCTCGGAGCCAGCTCCCTGCGGCAGGCCCTTTTCAGTTGCTGGGATGTTGAATACAGCCCAGTGCCAGAAGCCCGAAGCAGTTGGAGCGTCCGGATCGAAGCAGGTTACGGCGATGGACTTGGTACCTTCCGGCAGGTTTGCCCAATCCAGCTGCGGAGAAACATTCGATGGAGCGCGGAATTCGTCTGCAATCTTCTCGCCGTCCTTGATATCTGGCGAGGACAGCTCGAAAGTCGGCAGGTCCTTCAGCGGTGCGTACGGATCCGGCCCTGGGAAAACCGGGGCATTCGTAGTGTCGTTGGAATGTGTAGTCATAGGTACCAGTGTGCCTACTTTATGGGCACGCTGCAGGTGCTTTTGCAGACTTCTCAATTACATTGTCTGTTTACATTGTCTGTTGTGCGGCACAAACTCAATGCATTTGAAGGTTAACAACGATGGTGTAATTACACTTCGGATTCTGTTTGGTATCCCCTTCATAATTCCTATTTGACCAGCCAATTTGTGTTTCATTATGAAGTCGGGATACAGTATCACAGGTCAGCACGGAAGTGCTTCCTACCCGGTCCGGGTGGCGGAATGGCAGACGCGCTAGCTTGAGGTGCTAGTGCCCTATTAACGGGCGTGGGGGTTCAAGTCCCCCTCCGGACACAAGATATATCCCGAGAAACTGCAGCTAATGCAGGCCTCGGGATTTTTTGTATTATCCTGCCCTACCCGACTTCTGCCCTACTGCAGCGCAGAGGTCAGGCGGAATACAGAGTCCAGGTAACGCTGGTGGATGGGCCGGTCATTCCATTCCTCCTGAGTGAGCAGGAGGGATTTGTCGCGGTACTCGTCGGCAAGCGTGATTAGTTTGTCCACGATGGAACCTGCGGCGGAAAGAAGCGTTATCTCGTAGTTGAGGCCGAATGAGCGCATGTCCAGGTTGGAGGAGCCGAACATGGCCATGCGGTCGTCGATAACCATGAACTTTGAGTGCAGGACCGCAGGTGCCGGGTATCGGTAGATTTTCACGCCCGCGGTCAGCAGCGCCTGATAGTAGGACTGCTGCGCGTGACCGACCATGAACTGGTCGGATTCTTCGTTGACGTAGAGCTGGACGTCGATGCCTCCGTAAGCTGCGGAGGTCAGAGCCATGAGCATGGATTCGTCGGGGACGAAGTATGGGCTGACGGCGATAATCCGCTCGTGAGCCTGGTAGATCATGTTGTTGAAGACGCGCAGGTTCGGCTCCGTGCTAAAGCCCGGCCCCGATGGTAGCACCTGGACGACGTTGTAGTTGTCGTCAACTTCGGTTTCATGAAGCGAATAATCCCTGGTGGCATCTGGGGTCTTGTATAGCTCGCTAGTCCAGTCGACTGCGAAAATCGCGTCGAAGGCCAGTGCGATATCGCCCTCTAGCTCAATCCACGTGTCTACCCAGCGGCGGCCGATTTTATGGTTCTTTTTCTTCTGATACTCGGGCTCAATCAAATTCTGCGAGCCCATGAATACGATGTCGCCGTCGATGACCACGAGCTTCCGGTGATTGCGTAGATCCAGGCGGCGCCAGGTGAGTTTCAGCAAGCTCACTGGCAGCATTGGGTGCCAGGGAATGCGCGACTGGGCCAGGCGCTTTTTCAGCTTGTAGTAGCCGGGGTACTTCCATGAGCCAATCGGGTCAACGAGAACCTTGACCTCTAGTCCCCTTTTTTGTGCGCGTTCGAGAGCCTGGATGAAAGGCTCCGTGCTGTCATCGAGGGCAAAGATGTAGGACTGCACGTGAATAGATTTCTTGGCTGCATCGATGGTCTCAATCATGCGGTCGATGGATGCTGCGAATTCGGTGAAGAGTCCCTTTTCCGAGCTGGCGATCGCAGGCATCCCGGTGAGCTGACGTGAGAGCTTGAATACGTTGACAACGTCATCTTCTATCTCGGCATCGTCTGGTACGTCGGGAAGATGGGCGGTACGTTCCGCAATGAGCTCCTGCGCCAGTGCTTGAACCTCATGCCTACGGCCCGTAATCTGCTGCGAGCCGAGGAAGAGGAACAGTGGTAGGCCGATGAATGGAATCAGCAGAATCAGCAGCAACCACGCTGTCGATGCCGAGGGGCTTCGGTTTTCCGGCACCCAACCGATTGCGATGAACTTAATCGTGTAGTCGAGTGCGAAAAACAGTACTTGCCACCACGTTAAGTCCTCCACCAGCCACGGGAAGGTGCTTATCAACCAATCCATGCAGATGATATTACTGAAGGATTTTTCAGCATCTTCGGTGGCTGCCCTTTAGGTGCACACTTCCCCTCTTCGTGCCAGCGTGTTGCGACATCTGAAATTGAATACTGGTATCAATGCATAGTAAGGTTCACCTTAGTGAACATAGTCTGTGTTTGGTATGTCGACTCCGAAAGGACTACCCCTCCAAATGACTGAGAAGGCTCCTACGAGCACCGAGCTCGACGTTGCCACTGGCGTACTGAAATTGATGGCCGACAGGACTCGTCTCTCCATCCTGTCCCTCCTTCGTGACGGCGAGATGACCGTCACCGCCATCGCCAGTGCTCTCGACCGCCCCATCCCGGCGATTTCTCAGCACCTGGCGAAGTTGCGCATGGCCAATATGGTGCAGACCCGCAAAGAGGGCACATCCAGCTTCTACTCTCAGCCCGACGAGCATCTCACCAACCTCGTGGTCAACGCCCTCCACTTCGCCGAGCACACGCTCTACAGCAATCCGCCTCATCACCGCGGTCAGTAAGGCGCATATACGCTTCCGCTCGCTTGACGACGAAAACCCCCGCGACCCAACCAGATAACTTCCGGTAGGTAATCGCGGGGGTTATTTGTCTTTGGCGCTGCTAGTTCAGAGCTGCCACTCCCTTGTCGAATGCCTCCATAATGCGCTGTGCGGCGAGCGTCGGAGTGAGCTGGCCAGAGCGGAGCTGCTTTTCCACCAACGTGCTCTCTGTCTGTACAGCTTCATTGGTGTTGAGCCGCTGCAGGAGCGTTTCATGCACCATGGACCACATCCACTTGATCTGCTGGTTAGCGCGATTTTCATCGAAGAGATGATTCTCGTGCATAGCCTCGACATGGTCTTCAATGGCTTGCCAGAACTTGTCGATGCCCTCATTTTCCAGTGCCGACATGGTCAGCACCGGCGGAGTCCAAACTTGATCTGACGAGCGAACCATCTTCATGGCCGTCATCAGGTCACGCGCAGCACGCTTGGCCGGACGCAAGTTTTTACCATCGGCCTTGTTGATAGAAATCACGTCGGCCATCTCCAGCACACCCTTCTTGATGCCCTGGAGCTGATCACCAGCGCCGGCGAGTGCCAGAAACGCGAACGTGTCCACCATCTGTGCTACTGCGACCTCGGACTGGCCGACGCCAACAGTTTCGACGATGACAATGTCGTAGCCCGCGGCTTCCAACACCACCATGGCCTCGCGCGTTGCCTTGGCCACGCCACCGAGTGTGCCCGCTGACGGCGATGGGCGAATGAAGGCCTCATCCGCAGCCGAGAGCCGGGACATACGAGTCTTATCGCCCAGGATTGAGCCACCGGACTTCGTCGACGACGGGTCGATGGCCAGCACCGCAACGCGGTGCCCTTCCTCAATCAGCTTCAGACCGAGGGTTTCAATCGTGGTTGACTTGCCGACGCCGGGGACACCGGTAAGCCCGACACGCATCGCCTTTCCGGAAAATGGCAGCAACTTCACCAGTAGTTCCTGAGCCAGAACCTTATGAGCCGGAGCAGTCGACTCCAACAGAGTGATTGCCCGAGCTAACTTAGTGCGGTTTCCAGCCCGCACACCCTCAAAGAGGTCATCGACATCGATGCGTCGTCGCGCACGACGGACAACTTCGGGGGCTACAGCTGTCTTGCCCTCAACGACCGTGCCTGCGGTAGTGACGAGGGTGCCCAGGTTTTCTTCAAGATACTCGTTCATCGCTACTTCTCAATTCCGACAACGCGCTGAGCTGAACGCTCAGCCCAGCGCGACTGCGGTAGTTATCTAGGACTCTTCGTCAACGGCAATGTCGAGACCCAGCTCGGCAGAGAGCTTGGTCATCATGTCGATTGCCGAATCGGCGATGACGGTGCCCGGCGGGTAGATAGCCGCGGCGCCGGCATCGTAGAGTTCCTGGAAGTCGCCCGGTGGGATAACGCCACCGACGACAATCATGATGTCCTCGCGGCCCAGCTTTGCCAGCTCCTCGCGCAGGGCAGGAACCAGCGTCAGGTGGCCTGCTGCCAGTGAGGACACGCCCACGACGTGGACATCGGAGTCGACTGCCGACTTAGCGGCCTCCTCCGGGGTCTGAAACAGCGGTCCCACGTCAACGTCCATGCCGAGGTCGGCGTAGGCGGAAGCGATGACCTTCTGGCCGCGGTCGTGACCATCCTGACCCATCTTGGCCAGGTAGATACGCGGACGGCGACCTTCCTGCTCTTCGAACTTGTCGGCCATAGCGATGGCCTTGGAGACGTTAGACACGGCTCCCTCCTTGCCAACTTCGTCCTTGTAGACGCCGGAGAGAGTACGAATCTCGGCCTGGTGACGGCCAAAGACCTCTTCCATGGCGTCGGAGATTTCACCGATGGAGGCCATGGCGCGAGCGCAGTCGACAGCGAGCTTCAGGAGGTTCTTGTCCAGGTCCCCCGGTTCACCCGGGTTACGGCAAGCGTCGGTCAGAGCAGCCAGAGCCTTCTGAACTTCTTCCTCGTCGCGCTCGGCGCGCAGGCGAGCTAGCTTATCAATCTGCTCCTGGCGCACGCGGGAGTTCTCAACCTTGAGAACCTCGATGGCCTCATCCTCTTCGACCTGGTACTTGTTCACGCCGATGAGGGCCTGGCGACCCGAGTCAATACGAGCCTGGGTACGAGCAGCGGCCTCTTCAATGCGCAGCTTCGGAATGCCCTCGATAGTGGCCTGTGCCATACCGCCGGCCTCTTCGACCTCGTCGATGTGCTGGCGTGCACGCTTGACCAGCTCGTTGGTCAGCCACTCGATGTAGTAGGAACCAGCCCACGGGTCCACCGGACGGGTGGTGTTGGACTCCTGCTGAAGCAGCAGCTGAGTATTACGAGCAATACGAGCCGAGAAGTCAGTCGGCAGTGCCAGGGCCTCGTCCAGTGCGTTAGTGTGCAGCGACTGAGTGTGGCCCTGCGTTGCGGCCATAGCCTCAACTGCAGTACGGGCGACATTGTTGTAGACATCCTGGGCAGTCAGCGACCAACCGGAGGTCTGCGAGTGTGTACGCAGTGACTGCGACTTCGGGTTCTTCGGGCCGAACTTGCCAACCAGCTCAGACCAGAGAATACGGCCTGCACGCAGCTTAGCAATCTCGGTGAAGGTGTTCATCGAGATGCCCCAGAAGAAGGACAGGCGCGGAGCGAACTTATCAACTTCCAGACCAGCGTCGATACCGGCCCGTAAGTACTCGATGCCGTCGGCAAGCGTGTAAGCGAGCTCCAGGTCGGCCGTCGCGCCAGCTTCCTGAATGTGGTAGCCGGAAATCGAAATCGAGTTGAACTTCGGCATTTTTGCCGAGGTGTACTCGAAAATCGAGGAGATGATTCGCATCGAAGGCTTCGGCGGGTAGATGTACGTGTTACGAACCATGAACTCCTTGAGGATGTCGTTCTGGATCGTACCGCGCAGCTGCTCAGTCGAAACGCCCTGCTCTTCAGCGGTGACAATGTAGAAAGCCAGAATCGGCAGCACAGCGCCGTTCATGGTCATAGACACCGAGACGCCGCCCAGGTCGATGCCCTGGAAGAGCTCACGCATGTCGTAAATCGAGTCAATTGCCACACCGGCCATACCGACGTCGCCAGACACGCGCGGGTTGTCCGAGTCGTAGCCACGGTGGGTAGCCAGGTCGAAAGCGACCGACAGACCCTTCTGACCAGCTGCGAGGTTGCGGCGGTAGAAAGCGTTGGACTCCGCTGCAGTGGAGAAACCAGCGTACTGGCGAATGGTCCACGGCTGGTTGGTGTACATGGTCGGGTACGGACCGCGCATGAACGGGGCGATACCCGGGAAAGAATCTACCGGGTGGCCCTCGGCAGCAGCGGCGTCGCGGTCAGCGCGATTATAGACGCGCTTGACATCGATGCCCTCTGGAATGGTCCACACTTCACCAGCTTCCGCGGCAGCTGCCTTGTTGGTGGCAGCGGCTGCGTCGTCGGTGTTGCGGGAGATGTCAGCGAAATTTGGGATGGTGGTCATTACTTCCTTCACGCTCCCAGTTCGTTCAGCAGTCGGGACAGCTCCGCGACAGCATCAATGGTCATGTTCAGGTATCCGTCGGGGCGGGCATCCTCAGCGGCATTGGCGAAGCTCTTCTCGGAGCCAGCCACCAGGACCTCCTTGGCGCCGGCGGCGCGGGCGGCCTTGACAGCCTCTTCGCCGGAAGCCTCGTACTCGCTGTCTGCTGCGCACAGCACGACGATGTCAGAGGCCTTCACAGCCTCTTCGAAACCAGCCTCACCCGGTACAACCTGACCGGGGTTGGCGACGGCGATACCGCCGGAAGCCAGCAAGTTGGAGGTGAAACCGGTGCGGATGTTGTGCTTGGCCAGCGGGCCCAGTGGCAGCATGCCGACTAGCGGGCGGTTGCCATTTGCAGCCAGGAAATCATCGGAGCGGTTGCGCAGCGCCTCAAAGTCGCTAGCCCAACGGCGAATTGGGTCGCCCTCCGGGCGAGCCTCAGGAGCCAGCGGAGCTTCAGCCAGGTTCGGGAACTCGTTAATAGCGGTGACCTTGGTGCGGCGGTGTGCGATGTCGGCGCGGCGCTTCTCCCAGGTAGCGTCCAGGGCGGCACGGACATCGGCCTCACCGGAGGTGAAGCCACCAGCAGCCTCAGTGCCAGTGAAGATTTCCCACGCCTTGTCAGCCATTTCCTCAGTCAGGTCCTCTACGAAGTAGGAGCCACCTGCTGGATCGGCGACATAACCAAGGTGAGACTCTTCCAGCAGCAACAGGTTGGTGTTGCGAGCGATGCGGGCCTTGAAAGTCTTGGAGACGTCCGGCATACCGCCGACAACTGCATAGTCAAACGGCAGGACCTCAACCGAGGAGGCGCCACCGACACCGGCAGCGAAGGAAGCGACAGTTACGCGCAGCATGTTGACCCACGGGTCACGCTGGCTGAACATAACTGGTGCGGTTACCGCATGCATCGGGGCACGGCCAGCTTCAGGGGCACCGATGACCTCGGCGACGCGGGCCCACAGAACGCGGGCGGCGCGGAACTTCGCAATGGTGTCGAACTGGTCGTCGGTGGCTGCAAAACGGAAGGTGATTTGGCCAAGTGCCTCTTCAGCGCTCAAGCCCGCTTTGGTCAGCGCGCGCAAGTAGGCAACGCCTACAGCGAGGCTGTAGCCAATCTCCTGGATGTTGTTTGCGCCCAGGTTGGAGAACACAACGCCGTCGACAAGCAGAGCGCGAACGTCGCCAGGCTGCTTAGCTGCCTTGACTGCCAGCTCGACAGCCTCGTCGAGAGAGACATCGTCAATGCCAGCAAACGCGGCGGTCAGCGGGGCTGCGGAAAGTTCGACTGCGACGTTGTCCGGGTTTGCCGGGTTCGCCTGCTCAATGTAGGACGCCAGTGCTTCTGCAACCTGCGGGATCTTCTTACCTGCGTGTACCGCAATCGGAGCAAGGTCGACGTAGACGTTGTTGAGCAGAGCCGGCACGTCAGCGGCTTCCAGGGAGCCCGTGAAGTCCAGGCGAATGTCGGTAGTGCCGTTTTCCAGGGCAGTCAGCAGAGTCTCGTTGACGGCCTTCGGGTCAAGGGCATCTTCACCCGGGTACTGGCGACCGAAGGTCTCGCGAACACCCCAGCCGTTGGTGTTGTCGGCAGTGACCTTTGCACCACGGACGAACGGGAACTGGCCCGGAGCGGGGCTTTCCGCGTGTTCATCCGCGCGGGTGTAGAGCGGCCGGACATCGACACCGTCGTAGGTGGTCTTAATCAGTCGTTTCCAAATATCGAGCGGGACATCTGCAACGTCTTGCTTGTGCACCCGCGCGAATACCTTTGCCACGCCCTGATACCAGGAATTCTGCAATTCCTCGAAGTTCGGTGGCAGCGTGGAAGGTGATTCGGGGGTCGTTCGGTCAGTCACGACAGACCTTCTCCCTTACATGTTCTAAGCAACGTCCCCATCGACCAACTACCAAGGTGAATTCGGCTGCGACTATTTTTCCGAATTCTCCGACGGCAGAAAGTGATCAACAGGCGTTGACTTCCTCCAATAGTCAATAAGAGCCACTAGTCAGACGCTAAGACCTACCCCGAGTGACCGTGCACTGAATCTTCATGCGGACGGGCACGTCAAGTGCTCGAGTCAAGGCATAGTGACCTTGTTTCCCATCCTAGTGAAATAAAGGGCAAACGCCCTTAGCCGCTGTCCCACCAACCCTGCTCAGCATCCAATTCGCTGGTCATACGTCTTCCTGTAATCCCCGGTAACCTCAAATGGGTGAACGTATCCGATGTGCGAATTACCCCTACAGTCAAAAAAGTCCTGCTGGCGATAGCCGTAGGCGTAGGGGTCGTCGTCACACTGTTCGTAGATGTGCCCACCGTCGCTACCATCCGCCAGTGGTCTATCGACGCTGGTGATTGGTTCCCCATCCTCTACTTTCTCGCATACGTTGCACTGACGCAGTTCCCCATCCCCCGCACCGTATTCACCTTGGCTTCCGGAATTCTCTTTGGGCCAGTGCTCGGTTTCCTCCTGGCTATTACCGCAACAACGGTGTCTGCCCTGTTATCACTGTGCATTGTGCGTTTTCTGGGGCGTGATTGGTTTCGTGCTCATCTGACCAACCGCCGTCTCCTTAGCCTTGACCGTCGGTTGGAACAACGTGGCTGGCTGACTGTTCTCAGCCTGCGCATGATTGCTGGCGTGCCGTTTTCATTTCTCAACTACGCCTGTGGACTGTCGTCGATACGCGTTGTGCCGTACATCATCGCCACCGCTGTAGGTTCGGCGCCGAATACGCTCGCGGTTGTTCTGCTTGGCGACGCGTTATTGGTCGGATTCGACGTACGCTTTGCGGTGGCAACGGGGATTTTGCTTCTGCTCGGTGTGCTGGGACTTATCGCGGACGCTAAGTTCCCTGTCGTGGCTGCTTCGTCGAAGCGTTAAGAAGCGTTAAACGTTGCAGTGAAAACTTGTGGTCAGCGATTAGCGCGCTCGCACTGAACCCGCGGTGGTCTGACGGAGGGAGCTTCCGTGTCCTAACCCACTACTGTCAAGGGTTGGGGCTAGACTAGTGCGTATGTACTCAGTTTTTGCCAGGTATCGCGGTCGATCTACCCGCAGGGCGGAGCACGTTCAGGTCTCTGCGCAGGCACTTTCCAGCCTGGCCGATGTCGGCACTGTTGAGGTCGCAGGAATTGAAGAGCTTCGTGCAGTTCCCGAAAATGCAGTGGGAGTAACCACCCTCGTGCTGGCGCTATTAGCCGCCGGTGACTGGGCAATTGGTATTGGAATTTGCCCTAAAGATGATGTTGAGCAAGCCCATCTGGCATCGAGCTCAGTTATAGGCAAGGGTGGCCGAGTCGGCACGGTGAAAACGAGGATTCGAACTAACAATCCGATTGGTAAGGACTACTCGGAGGATATTGGCGCAGCATTCACTTTGCTGCATCACGTAATCTCCCGTAGGTCCCCCGAAGGGCGCGAGGCTACTGGTTTGGTTCGTGCTGGGTATACACAGGTAGAAGCAGCGGAAGAACTGGGTGTCTCTAAGCAGGCCGTCAATCAGCGCCTCGCGGCAGCTGGCTGGCAGGCGGAGCTGGCCGGATGGAATCTGGCCGTCCACCTGCTCGAGCGGGCTGATGAGCTATAGAAGCTTACTGCCCATTTCCTGGGCCGTAGGGTTCGCGTGTCCAGTCTGAGAAGCCTGGACGGTCGGACGAGTCTGCGCTACCGCCAACATTGCCATTGGCGGCGCCAGGCGCGGCGGACTGGCCACGGTTGTCGGACGGAAGCGGCTGTGCAGCCGGGGCGCTCGGCGCTGCAGGCTCAACTGCCGCGGGGCCGGGCTGGCCTCCCGGCTGTGGGGTCTGTGCGGGCTGATGTGGTTCAGCGCGGCGACTCCTCTTTCGCTCCGGAGTGGAGCTGCCTGCCGCAGTTACCGGATCGTCGACCGGGCGGTTAGCTACCTCATTTGCTGCGGCAACAGCGCGAGCCAGCTCTGGGTTGGTCGACATATCGAACCAGTTTTCATCGCGACCCTGTTCGGCCTCTTCCTTGGTCTCACGGCTAACGGCCGGAGGTTCGTAACGGAAGACACCGTCTGCATCCTTCTTGCCGAAAGCCTTCGCGAAGCTCTCGAGGCTGTCGCCGAACTGCGATGGAATCATCCAGACGGTATTGCCGTCCTTGTTCGCCAGCTCCGGCAGCTTCTCCAGGTACTGCCAGGCAAGAATCTCAGGTGTCAACTGTGAAGCCTTGACAGCTGCGTTGACCTTCTGGATGGCACGGGCATTACCCTGTGCCTCCAGGTATGTGGCGGCACGAGTACCTTCGGCACGCAGAATAGTAGCCTGTCGCTCGGCTTCAGCAGCCAGGATGGCTGCGTGCTTATTGCCTTCAGCAGCCAGAATCTGTGCCTGCTTACGGCCCTCAGCGGTCTTAATATCAGCTTCGCGGGTACCTTCGGCAGTCAGAATCATGGCGCGCTTCTCGCGGTCGGCCTTCATTTGCTTTTCCATCGACTGTTGAATCGACGGTGGCGGCTCAATAGCCTTCAGCTCCACGCGGGCAATGCGAAGGCCCCATTTTGCAGTAGCCTCATCCAGCTCACCGCGCAGGCGGCGGTTGATGTAGTCGCGTGAAGTCAGTGTCTCTTCCAGGGTCAGGCCACCTACCACGTCGCGAAGCGTAGCGGTGGTGATCTGCTCGACGCCAAAGATGTAGTCGTCGATACCGTAGATTGCCCGATCTGGCTCGTTGACCTGGAAAGTCACGACGGTATCGATAGCAACGGTCAGGTTGTCTTCCGTAATCACTGCCTGTGGCGGGAAGGTGACCATACGCTCACGGGTATCGACCTTTTCGCGCACACGATCAATGATTGGGATGATGAAGTTCAGGCCGCTGTTCAGTGTCTGCGTGTATCGTCCCAGTCGCTCCACGATTGCCGCTTCGCCCTGCGGAACCAGGACAATCGCTTTGAGAACCAGGGTAACAACCACGAGAATGAAAACGACGAGGATGATAAAGCCTTCCATTGGATTCCCTCGTAGCTAGAAACTGTGTGGTCAGTTTGTTGACGGTCAGTAATGAAGAGTTTTTCGAGCTCCTGGTATCAACTGCCCAGAACTGCTTAGAGTAGCTTGTCCACCACTGCGGTATTGCCCGAAATCTCTACAATCGTGACTCTATCCTTCGTATCAAAGGTCTGCGTAGACAGCAGACTGCGCGCACTCCACAACTCTCCGTTGACCTTAATGAGGCCTGCGGACGCGGAGACTGGCTCGATAACCTCAGCATGACGACCCGCCAGCAGTTCCGGGCGCGACTCCAGTTCTGCCGACTTGTCCGGTTTTGCCATCTTTTTGCGCAAGACTGGACGCACAGTCAGTACGAGTGCGGCGGAAACAACGGCGAAGATAACCACTGATAGCCAAAGCGGCGCTCCAAGCTGGCTTGCGCCGGCCGCTGCCAGCGCACCACCTCCAAGCATTAACAGTGCCAAATCTCCGACCGCTAGTTCACCGAGAACCAGTAGGAGGCTTGCTCCGAGCCAAAGGAGAGGAATCACGCCCTCACCCTACCTACTTTGCTGAACAAATGTTGGTCAAGTCGCGTCATTTTCTGTGGCTAGTACTGCATATGCGGCTCAGTGACAAAATCGACCAGGCGTTCAACTGCACCAATCAAATCTGATTCCAGATCGCGGTAAGTGTGCACCCCCGCATACACACGTCGCCAGCCCTCGGTGGGATCTTCTCCCCAACCCAATCGTCGACAGATTCCCGTCTTCCAGTCCTCGCCGTAAGGCACCTCCGGCCATGCTTCGATGCCTACCGACGCGGGTTTGACCGCCTGCCAGACGTCGATAAACGGGTGGCCCGTGACCATCACATGTGGGCCTAGCTGCTGCGTCATGCGGCTTTCTTTACTGCCTTCCACCAAGTGATCAGCCAGGACTCCAACGCGTCGCTTTGGCCCCGGCCCGAATTCAGCCAAACGCTCTGGAAGGTTGTCCAGGCCCTCCAGGTATTCCACGATCACCCCCTCGACGCGCAGGTCGTGCCCCCACACCTTCTCTACAATTGCCGCGTCATGGATGCCCTCAACCCAAATGCGGCTGGGTAGAGCGACCTTGGCCTTGACGTTGTGGACCTTGCGCGAACCCGATGCCGACAGATCCTGCGAGGGCTTCTTCGGCTGCGCCTTCGGACGCACCAAAGTCACTGGCTTGCCGTCAATGAGGAAACCGCGTTCATGCATGGGAAACAGCCGCGACTTGCCGTGGCGGTCCTCCAGCCGGACACACCAGCCGTCGAAAGTTTTCTCCAACCCGATAATCGCACCGACGAATCCGTCATAGGACGCCTCGACGACAACACCATTTTCTGCCGTCACCTCGCGTGCTGGTTGCGGAATCCGACGGTGGTGGCCACGTGCACCAGCGAACACGTCCTGATTGCGGTACGGGTCTTGAAAGCTCATGGCTACTGAGATTAACAGCATGGGTTACGGTACCGGCGACGCACTGCATTAGGATGAGCTGCACTATGCAGCGCAGTGTTCTTGACCAGGTCTGGAGTCCGACTCAGCACATCGCCCTTTGGCTCGGCGCGTGGCTGTCGGGGTTGGAAAACTACGATCATCTCCTCGACGCGCTCGATTCGCTCGGCGGACCCACGTCGGTACCAGGGACGTTTGTGCTTGCCGACGCCACGGTCCCCCACGTCATCGATGTGGATGCCGACCTCGATCGAAGCGACATGCTCCGCCTGCTTCGAGCGGTCACCGAATCGGGTGATTGGACCAGTGACCATCGTCCCCTCGTCCGTCTCATCCTCTCCGGACCCGGGGATGCACCTGCACTACCAGCGGGAACCGATGCGGCTGAGGCAGCTCGAGCAGCGGGCTCAGCCATTGTGATTGCAGACGCGGAGCCGGGCTGGAACCACGTGCTCACACCGGTGACATCACCGGTGCCAGGGTTACCACAGTGGCACTGGTACACGCTGGAAGGTCACCTCCCCGAGCCGGCCTACCTCTCTCCCGGGGAGGCGGATCTGCAGCTGGCGGACGCAGCGCGGGGTGCGGCTGCCACTATTGCGACGATGCCGCGTTCCCCGTTGACGTCGTCAAGCAGCGGTGCCCCGAAAGTGGATCCGCGACTGATGGTCGGCATGCTCGATGACCACCTGGATATGGCGTTTGTGCCAGATGATGTGCCGCGACGTGCGCTAGGTGTGCTTGCTAGAGCCGACCGCGTGTCGTCGATTCTGGCGGTGGCGCAGGGCAGCGAGTCCGGGCATGGCAGCGCCGCGTTTGATGCGCAGCTAATCCCGCTGTGGCAAAAAATCCGGCAGGCGCGGATGAGCGCCGTTGAATACGCGATTCAGGAGTGGACACGTTAGCAGTTTCCTGCCAGGCATCGGCCAGCTCCCATACTAGGATCAGCGGAATCAGTGCGGACGACGCTTTGCCGGGGTGCAACAAGTCGTGGAGCAGGGCGCACCGTTACAGGCCGACCCGAACAGTGGTTCACTTCCCAGGCGGCGAGGTTCAACATCTGCGATGCGCTCTTCGATGAGCTCCACAATCATGTTGGTGAAGGCATTTGTCGGACCAGGCGTTGCGACACGCTCAATGACAATGTCGTGATGGGCCATCTCTTCCTGCAGCTCAGCATCCAAGTCCCAGGCGACCTCAACATGGTCGGAGATGAAACCGATCGGGCACACGACCGCAGAGCGGAGGCCCTTCGCGACTTCAGCCTCAACGTGGTCGACGATGTCAGGCTCCAACCACGGCACGTGTTCCGGGCCGGACCGGGACTGCCAGACAACATCAAAGTCGGTAACACCTACCGCATCGGCGACGAGCTGTGCCGATTCGTTGACCTGGCGAGAGTAAAGATTCCCGCCAAGCTCCACCGGCCCGGATGCCTTGTCTGCCGATACCGGAATCGAGTGAGCGGTGAAAATAAGTCGGGCTTCGTCACGGCGATCTTCCGGAAGCTTGGCAAACGCCTTACGCACCGCATCGGCGTAGGCCTCGATAAACAGCGGGTGATCGTAGAAGCTGCGGATCTTCTCCATGTCAAAGGCGTGGTCGCCCAGCGACTCGCGAACCCTGGCAATGTCTTCGTGATACTGGCGACAACCGGAGTAGCCGCCCCAGGCGCTGGTGGCGAAGACGAGAGCCCGCTTAACGCCATCATCAGCCATCTGTGCCGCAGTGTCTTCAGCCATCGGATGCCAATTGCGGTTGCCGAAGTAAACAGGCAAATCATAGCCACGGCGGGCTAGTTCTGCCTCTAGGTTGGCGACAATCTCGCGGTTTAAGTCGTTGAGCGGGGATTTTCCGCCGAAGTGCGCATAGTGAGCACCGACTTCATCCAGCCGCTCCGGCGGAATTCCGCGGCCGCGGGTGACATTCTCCAGGAAGGGACGCACATCGGCCATCTTTTCGGGACCGCCGAATGACAACAGCAAAACAGCGTCAAAATTATCGGAAGACATAGGAAACGAGTCTAGTCGTGCAGCCTGAGGACACCATAAGACGGCCCGTTCTCAACGCGCCATTGCTTGACGACGGCCCTCTCACCCCGTCCTTATTGCGGAATCCGGCGATTGGTCACTAACAGTGAGCCGACAGTCACCAGCAACATAGCGAAGGCAGCGATGAGGAAGGGCCTCGGATTCTCGGCGCGCTTGAGCTCGTAGCCGATGTCATCCTCCAGCGATCCATATGCATCCCGAAGCTGCTCAAGGGAACCGGCGCTGAAGAACTCACCTTTGGTACGACGAGCGATTTCTCGCAAGGATTCGTCGTCGTTAGGCACAGGAATCAACTCGCCCTGTACCGTGATTGCGCCCTGCGCGGTACCGAATGAAATGGTGTTGACGGGCACCCCGGCCTTGGCGGCTTCGGCGGCGGCGGTGTACGCACCGCGAGGGTCGTCGAGCTCCTGCGGGACAGTTTGCTTGCCATCGGAAAGCAGCACGATTGTCGCTGGTGGAGCGCCTTCTCCCCCGCCTTGGACCGAGTCGCTGAACTGGTTGATGGCATCGAGTGCGGCGGCGATGGCGTCACCTGTGGCGGTAGCCTGATCCAGCTCAGCGGCCTGGAGAGCCCGGTTGACGGTGTCGTGGTTGGTCGTGGGGCTGACGGCGGTACGCGCGCGACCGGAGAAAGTCACCAGACCGATGTTGAGGTCGTCGGGGAGGTTGTCCACAAACTCTTGACCCGCCTCTTTAGCTGCAGTGATGCGGTCAGGCGCAACATCGGTGGCCGACATGGACAGCGAGACATCCACCACCAGCATGACCGTCGCGCGGTTGCGGGCGACTTTGGTCTCCGAAATGGGACCAGCCAGGGAGATAATGACCAGAACCAGCGACAGTATCGCGCTAATCGCCACGACATGGCGCATGCGTGCCGACGACTTGTTTCTCAGTGACCCAACGATGGTGAAGTTGCCAAAGGCAATAGCTCGTTGCCTCCGCTGCTTCGTGCTGACCCAGTAAGCCACTGCTGCGACTAGCGGCACAATGAGCGCCAGCAGCCAGCCGGGGTGCGCAAAAGTCGAGTTTAGGAACGTCATCGCGGTATCAAGTTTCCTCACACTTACAAGTGATTACTCAGACGCTAATGTTGGCCAATTTGTCGAGCAAAATCTAGTACCCAATCCGAATCCGTGCGCAGCGTGATGACGCGGGCACGGCATCTGCTCAGCTCATCGGTCACTCGCTGGTGATGGGCGCTGGCTTGGGCCGCATATTCGCGGCGGGTTTTGTCGTTGATGTTGAGTTCAATAGTTTCGCCGGTCGCGGAATCCGCCATGACTACGGGGCCATCACCGGGCAAAGCTTCATCGGCCGGATCGACCAGGCGGATGGCCATAATCTCTGTCGAGGCGGAGGCCACCCGCAGTGGGCGCGCCCAGTCGAGTGAACCCAGGAAATCCGAGATAACGACTAAGAGCCCAGCGCGCGGAGCTTGAGTCATTACTGTGTCAATATCCGCTGCGAGGTTGTGCTCGGCGGTCGTGTCGGACAGCTGCTTAAGAAGCATTAAGCTGTGGGCCCGTCCCTGGCCTCCGGGCACCGAAGTGCCACCCGCGATTAAGCCGGTTCGGGACCCCGGGGCGTCGTTAAGCATCGTAATCGCGCCTGCAGCGGCGGTGAGCAGATGTCGTTTGGTGGTGTCGGCCAAGCCCGTGGACAGACGTGCGGCGGGCTCGGCGACGATCCAGCACTCCAGCTCGCGCTCTGCCTCTGCGGTACGCACGTGTGGCACGCCGGTCCGAGCCGTCACGGCCCAGTTCATTTGGCGAACATCATCGCCGATGGCGTATTCGCGCGAGCCGACTGGCTCGGAGCCATCTCCGGTGGCAGTGGAGAGAAAACTGCCGCGCAAAAGCCCGTTGAGCTTTCGCGTGACAGTCAGCTCTAAGTACGCCAGGACGCGTGCAAGGTCATCTTCGCTAGCTGACATTAGGAGGAAGTGCCCTCATTGGAGCCAGTTTTTGCGCCCTGGGGAAGGCGTACGCGAGAAAGTACGATGTCAATAATTCGTTCGGGTGTGATGCCATCGGCCAGGCCCTCATAGGACAGGACCAGGCGGTGACGCAGCACGTCGGGAAGCACGGAGACAACATCGTCGGGTACGACATAGTCGCGACCGGAAAACAAGGCGTGGGCGCGGGCAGCTGCGACGGCACCGAGCGTTGCACGAGGAGATGCGCCGTAAGACAGCCAGCGGTCGACATCCTTTAGCTCCGCCCTCATAGGATTGCGGGTGAGCTCGATGACGGCGACGATGTAGTCAATCAACGTGTGGTGAACAAAGACTTCGCGGGTAGCGCGCTGCAGTTCCCGAACGCTCTCAGGAGTGAGAATCTGCTGCGCAACCGGAGGGGTGGCTCCCATGCGGTAGACAATCTCCCGCTCTTCTGCCGGAGTGGGGTAACCCACGAGAACCTTGAATAGGAAACGGTCTCGCTGGGCCTCCGGTAGTGGGTAGACACCCTGGTTTTCAATTGGGTTTTGGGTGGCCAGGACCAGGAACGGCTCCGGGACTGGCGTGGACTCACCGGCGATGGATACCTGGTGTTCTGCCATGACTTCCAGCAGCGCCGACTGCACCTTGGCGGGTGCGCGGTTAATCTCGTCGGCGAGCACGATATTCGACATAACCGGGCCGGGCTCGACGATGAATTTCGAGGTGTCCTGGCGGAAAATACGGGTACCGACGATATCCGACGGCACCAGGTCCGGAGTAAACTGAATGCGGGAATACGACCCACCCATGACCTTGGCGAACGTAGACACTGCCAAAGTTTTCGCCACACCTGGCACACCCTCAAGCAGGACATGACCACCTGCGAGCATCGCGATGAAGAGCTGCTTGATTAGGTGCTCCTGGCCAACCACGACCTTGCCCAGCTCCGCGTATGCGCGCTCGAGGTCTGTATGGTCAGTGGGCATTGGGGAGGTCACAGAGAAACCCTTCTTTAGGTCGGTTGCCCGACCTGTAGAACACGTCGTTAGAAACTAGACGAGGCGGACAACATTCGGTGTCATTCCGTTATAACGGACTGGCGAGATCTTAACCACAGAACCGGACTGTGGTGCCTCAATCATCTGGCCATCGCCCAAGTAGATAGCGACATGGCCATGACCGTTCGGACCCCAGAACAGCAGGTCGCCACGCTTCATCTGAGATACCGGGTAGTGAGTGCCGCGCTGGTACTGGTAACCGGTGTAATGAGGCAGGTCAATACCGACTGCTGCGTATGCGTACAGAGTCAGCCCGGAGCAGTCGAAACCCACCTTGTTGTAATCGCCGTGGGCGTCGGCCACTCCGCCGTCGCGGATGCCCTTGGTCGGACCGTTGGCGTTACCGCCGCCCCAAGCGTACGGGACGCCGAGCTGGCTCATCGCGCGAGCAATCACGGTTTCTACCTTCTGGCTCGATGAACCAGCTGTGCTCTGCCCGGTCTCCGGGTTCGTCGGCGCCACAGTTTGCGCTGGGGTTCCGCTTGACGACGAGTCGTCGGTGCTCGACGACTCCGTGGACTCGGTGGACTCGGTGGAGTCAGTAGAACCAGTGGAACCGGTGGACTCAGTTGAGCTGGTCGTGCTGTTCGTACCCGAGGAACCAGTGGAACCTGACGCCTCAGCAGCCGGCCCGGTGGACTCTGGGGTTGTCGTCGCTGCAGCTTCCTCAGATTGCTTCTTCTTTGCTTCGGCACGTGCCTTGGCAGCCGCCTCATCAGCAGCCTTCTTGGCGGCAGCATTCTCTGCTTCCTTGCGGGCCTGCTCGTTTTCGTAGTTCTGGCGCTGCGAATTCAACTCATTGACTGCGTCGCGAGCGGCCTCTAAGGAAGCCTTGGCTGCCTCGCGATCAATCTGAGCTTGCTGGTAGTCGGCCTGTTCCTTCTCAAGCTCTTGGCTTGCCTGGGTATACGCATTCTGCGCTTCAGTATTACGCTTGTTAGCCGTGTCCTCAGCCTGCTGAGCCTCTTGGCTCTTCTTCCGCAGGGTCGATTCCTGGTTGGCGGCTTCAGTGCGGTTCTTGTCCAGGGAGTCAATCGTCTGCTCTTGACGATTCGCTTCGCGCTGCAGGGCGGAGAGGCGGTTAAGGGCCTCGGATGCGCTCTTTGCGCCCTCGAGGATGGAGCCGCTGGAGCGCCCTTGGCGCATGATTATGCGGGCTAGTTCATCGAACTGCTTCTGGGCGCTTGCAAGATCAGTACGAGCTCGGTCGAGATGCATCCGTGCTTCATCGACTGCGTCACGTGCGCGAATGGCCGCATCTCGAGCATTCTCGAGATCAACCATCGCCTTGTTCACGTCCTCGCGAAGGGTTCCCATGCGCAGCTCAAGATCGGAGACCTTGCGCTCGCTGGAAGTTACTTCGGCAACCAGGGCCTGTAAGTATGACTCCGCGTTATTGGCAGCGTCGCGAGCTTGGCGAATCTGTGCATCGCTCGGAACAGCTGGCTGTGCGACAGCAACTTGAGTGTTAGTCACCATTAGACCAGCCGTGATCAGGCCGGCGATTGGACGAGTCCAATATGAGGCACGGACTTTGCGATTACTCGGCACCGCGGTACTCCTACTTTTCTCCTATGGGATGCGTTAGCGGTTCCGGGGCGATTCCAGCGACTTCCCCATCGTTGGATATCCGCCCGTTGCTGCTTTTCTATGCCTGGCAGAGACTGCGTTGGCAGCTGGGTTAAAAGCAACAGTGGCGCTAACACGAATTTTCTTTAGTCAATACTGGACACTTGAGTCCACTATTGGCATCACGGAGAACATTACGGGTCAACAAGCACTAAAAAAACATAAGTAACAAAATCAACAACAGTGCTTCACTTTGTAATCGTTTCGTTATATGGCGTGGCCTGCGCGTTTAGGTGCGACGGAAAAGGGCTGTGAAATATGTCACATTCAGCGGGCGCCCCGGCGTGTCGGAGTGATTGCAGTCTGCGTTTCGATATTTCCGGCACACAACGGACAAGCCGTAAGGCTTGACGCGTGTCAGGTGTTTGTCACCGCGAGCAGTGGCACTGCAGCGAATAAAGCATCGAAGCGCGTTACGGGCCTTGGGTGCTACCAGTTTCTGGGGCAGTTGCAACGTCTATTCTCGGCGGCTGCGCCGAATGGAAAGCTGTCAATCGATGCGTGCTAGGCTGCGTTGCTTTACTTGTCGTCAGGCCTGCTTCCAGGTTGTCGGAACCTAGGAGGTTGGGCGGGTTCGAATCCAGTAGAAAATTAGACCTGCGAACGCCGCGATAATGATCAGCGCGACGATAATGCTGTAGAGAGTCCATGGGACTACGTAGCCAGTGAGTTCATTGAGGTAGTAATCCAGGCCGGCCGGGTCGTCTGGAGATGTTCCCATCATGGCGCGTTCGGCGTGGGCAATGGCGGCGCGTGAGAAATCGGTCGACGCGGTACCGATTCCATCTGGAGTGCGAACCACGGTAGTTCCGCCAAGTTCATCTACTACTTGGCGGGCAAATGAGAATGCATCGGTGCCCTGGGGGTTGTCGTCGAGGTAGATAACGTTGAAATTGGGCACTCCCCGATTTGCGGCATCGTCAACGATTGGCTGAACCGCTTCTCGCAGCTCATTGTTGGTGACCATAATGTCGTCGTTGCGCAGCTGGGTAACCGCTTCGTCGACGGTGGCGCTTGCTAAAAGCGATTCTGCTGCCATGTTGGTGGATTGCCTTTCCTATTGCTGAAGTACTGCGAAGGTGGTTGCCGATGCCCCAATTTGGCGGAGGCATCACTTCGTCTGTCTTCTATATAATCACCCGTCGCGGTCGTGAACGGGGGTAGCTTAGCTCGGCGCGCCGCCCGCAATCTACATACAGAACGCCCGTACTGTTATGGTTGTTGTAAGGACGGTAACGCTTCCTTAAAAACGTGCGTGGTGGCTTGTGTGCCCCGCGCCGTGATTATTGCTTTAATTGGTTGATAAGGGGCGGCGTGATCGCACCTATGCCTTGTGGAGAGTCGAAATTCGAGTGCCGACTCCTCCGATGAAGGCGACAATTCACCCGAATAGAAATGGAGCTGACTGTGGCTGAAAGCAAGAACTCTTTCAACGCCCTGCGTAAGCTCGAGGTCGGAGATAAGTCGTACGACTACTTCGCTCTCGATGCAGTGCCGGGTATGGAGAAGCTGCCTTACTCGTTGAAGGTTCTCGGCGAGAACCTTCTGCGCAACGAAGATGGCGCCAACATCACCGAGGAGCACATCAAGGCTGTCGCCAACTGGGTGCCTTCCGCTGATCCTTCAATCGAGATTCAGTTCACCCCTGCACGCGTTATCATGCAGGACTTCACCGGCGTTGCTTGTGTTGTCGACCTGGCTACCATGCGTGAGGCTGTTAAGACTCTCGGCGGCGACCCGGATCAGGTCAACCCGCTGAACCCGGCCGAGATGGTCATTGACCACTCCGTCATTATCGAGGCCTTCGGTAGCGAAGACGCTCTGGCTAAGAACGTCGAGATTGAGTACCAGCGCAACGATGAGCGCTACAAGTTCCTCCGTTGGGGTACCGGGGCATTCTCCAACTTCCGCGTTGTTCCTCCGGGAACCGGTATCGTCCACCAGGTCAACA
>NZ_CAMQAZ010000022.1 GCF_946998835.1 uncultured Corynebacterium sp.
GACGATCTCCTCCGATGAGATCCGTAGCGCGATTGCGAACTACACCTCGAGCTACTCCCCGGAGGCCTCCCGTGAGGAGGTTGGCGTTGTTATCAGTGCAGCTGATGGTATCGCCCAGGTTTCGGGAATGCCGTCGGTCATGACGAATGAGCTTCTGGAGTTCCCGGGCGGCGTCATTGGCGTCGCTCAGAACCTCGACACCGACAAGGTCGGTGTCGTGGTGCTGGGTAACTTCGAGTCGCTCAAAGAGGGTGACGAGGTAAAGCGGACGGGTGACGTCCTTTCGATTCCGGTCGGGGACAAGTTCCTCGGTCGCGTAATTAACCCCCTGGGCCAGCCGATCGACGGCCTGGGCGACATTGAGGCTGAAGAGGACCGCGTCCTCGAGCTGCAGGCACCGACTGTGCTGCAGCGTCAGCCGGTTGAAGAGCCGATGGCCACTGGTATCAAGGCCATCGACGCTATGACCCCAATTGGTCGTGGTCAGCGCCAGCTGATCATTGGTGACCGTAAGACCGGTAAGACCGCGGTCTGCCTGGACACCATCTTGAACCAGAAGGCTAACTGGGAGTCCGGTGACCCGAGCAAGCAGGTGCGATGCATCTACGTTGCTATCGGTCAGAAGGGCTCTACCATCGCTGGTGTGCGCCAGACCCTCGAGGAGCAGGGCGCACTCGAGTACACCACCATCGTTGCTGCCCCGGCGTCGGATGCCGCAGGCTTCAAGTGGCTTGCACCATTCGCAGGCGCCGCACTGGGTCAGCACTGGATGTACCAGGGCAAGCACGTCCTGGTCATTTACGATGATCTTACTAAGCAGGCAGAGGCCTACCGTGCCATCTCGCTGCTGCTGCGTCGCCCGCCGGGACGCGAAGCTTACCCGGGTGACGTCTTCTACCTCCACTCCCGTCTGCTGGAGCGTGCTGCAAAGCTCTCCGACGACATGGGCGCAGGCTCGCTGACCGCACTGCCGATCATCGAGACCAAGGCGAACGACGTGTCGGCCTTCATTCCGACCAACGTCATTTCCATTACCGACGGTCAGGTCTTCCTCGAGTCCGACCTGTTCAACCAGGGTGTCCGCCCGGCTATTAACGTCGGTGTGTCGGTGTCCCGTGTCGGTGGTGCCGCACAGACCAAGGGCATGAAGAAGGTTTCCGGTAACCTGCGTCTGGACCTCGCGTCCTACCGCGACTTGGAAGCATTCGCAATGTTCGCTTCCGACCTGGACGATGCCTCCAAGCGTCAGCTGGAGCGCGGTCAGCGTCTGGTTGAGCTGCTGAAGCAGAAGGAAAACCACCCGCAGCCGGTCGAGTACCAGATGACCTCCATCTACCTCGCAGGCGAGGGCGAATTCGACGACGTTCCGGTTGAGGATGTCCGTCGCTTTGAGGCCGAGCTGCTTGAGCACCTGCAGGACACTCAGCCTGCAGTCTTCGAGCAGATTGACGGCGGCGTTGCCTTCTCCGACGAGTCCAAGGCTGCTCTGAAGTCCGCTACCGCTAACTTCAAGAAGTCCTTCCAGACTTCCGAGGGCGCACCGCTGGCTTCTGAGGCTCCGGTCGAGGCACTCGACAAGGGCGAGCTCAAGAAGCAGCAGATTACGGTCTCCCGCAAGACTGCCCAGAACTAGGCAGGTTGAGCTATTCAATGACCGTTTTCGCAATTGAAGGGAGGGAATAGGACATGGCGAATCTTCGTGAACTTCGAGCCCGCATCAAGTCGGTGAACTCGACCAAGAAGATCACCAAGGCCCAGGAGCTTATCGCAACCTCGCGCATCACCAAGGCGCAGCGTCGCGTGGCAGACTCCCAGCCGTACGCCGACGAAATCGAGAAGGTCATCGGACGTCTCGCATCGGCTTCGTCGTTGGATCACCCGATGCTCGTAGAGCGTGAAGGTGCCCAGCGTGTTGCAGTTCTGGTTGTAACCAGTGACCGCGGCATGTGTGGCGGCTACAACCACAACGTCCTGAAGAAGGCTGCAGAGCTGCGTACCGCTCTGGAGGAGCAGGGGCATGAGGTCGTTCTCTACGTAACTGGCCGTAAGGGCACCGACTACTACGACTTCCGTGGTGTCGAGCTCGCCGGTACGTGGGAGGGCTTCTCCCAGGATCCGGACTACGCCGCAACCCACGACGTGCGTCGTCACCTCATTGATGGTTTCAACGCTACGGCCGAGGGCACTGCCAAGTACCGCGAAGGCCTGCGTGGCACCAACGGCGAAGCCGTTCAGGGCTTTGACCAGGTCCACGTTGTCTACACGGAATTCGTATCCATGCTTTCTCAGATTCCGCGTGCACACAAGATGCTCCCAATCGAGCCTGTGTACGAGGACGTCGAGATTGCTCAGGGTGAGGACATGCTTTCCGACGGATCGGATGACCTCAAGCCGGACTACGAATTCGAACCTGATGCAGACACCCTGCTGGCAGAGCTTCTGCCGCAGTACGTGTCCCGCACCCTGTTTGCAGTGATGCTCGAGGCCGCTGCCTCTGAGTCCGCTGCCCGTCGTAACGCTATGAAGTCTGCGACGGACAACGCTACTGAGTTGGTCAAGGACCTCTCCCGCGTTGCTAACCAGGCACGTCAGGCACAGATTACCCAGGAAATCACAGAAATCGTCGGTGGCGCCGGTGCGCTCGACGACAGCGGAGAAAGTGACTAGATATGAGCACAGCTCTAAGTGAGCAGAACACCACCACGGCTGTGGGCCGTGTTGTGCGTGTCATCGGTGCCGTCGTCGACGTGGAGTTCCCGCGTAACGAACTGCCGGCACTTTACAACGCGCTGACCGTGGAAGTTACCCTTCCGTCGGTCGCCAAGACCATTGTCCTCGAGACTGCTCAGCACCTCGGCGACAACATGGTTCGTACCATTGCTATGGCCCCGACCGACGGCCTGGTCCGCGGTGCAGAGGTCAAGGACACCGGTAATCCGATTTCGGTCCCGGTTGGTGACGTCGTCAAGGGTCACGTCTTTAACGCAATGGGCGACTGCCTGGATGAGCCGGGCCTGGGTCGCGATGGCGAGCAGTGGGGCATCCACCGTGAGCCGCCGGCCTTCGACCAGCTCGAGGGTAAGACCGAGATTCTGGAAACCGGTATTAAGGTCATCGACCTGCTGACCCCGTACGTTAAGGGCGGCAAGATTGGTCTGTTCGGTGGTGCCGGTGTCGGTAAGACCGTTCTGATTCAGGAGATGATTACTCGTATTGCACGCGAGTTCTCCGGTACCTCGGTCTTCGCCGGTGTCGGTGAGCGTACCCGTGAGGGCACCGACCTCTTCCTGGAAATGGAAGAGATGGGCGTTCTCCAGGACACCGCCCTGGTCTTCGGCCAGATGGACGAGCCTCCGGGAGTCCGTATGCGTGTCGCTCTGTCGGGCCTGACCATGGCAGAGTACTTCCGCGATGTTCAGCACCAGGACGTGCTGCTCTTCATCGACAACATCTTCCGTTTCACCCAGGCCGGTTCTGAGGTTTCGACCCTGCTGGGTCGTATGCCTTCCGCCGTGGGTTACCAGCCGACTCTGGCTGACGAGATGGGTGTCCTGCAGGAGCGCATTACGTCCACCAAGGGCCGTTCGATTACCTCTCTGCAGGCCGTTTACGTGCCTGCCGACGACTACACCGACCCGGCTCCGGCAACGACCTTCGCCCACCTCGATGCAACCACCGAGCTCGACCGCTCGATTGCATCGAAGGGTATTTACCCGGCAGTGAACCCGCTGACCTCGACCTCTCGTATTCTCGAGCCGTCGATCGTCGGTGAGGAGCACTACCGCGTTGCTCAGCAGGTTATTAACATCCTGCAGAAGAACAAGGAACTCCAGGACATCATCGCCATCCTCGGTATGGACGAGCTGTCTGAGGAGGACAAGGTGACCGTGCAGCGTGCACGTCGTATCCAGCGATTCTTGGGTCAGAACTTCTTCGTTGCTGAGAAGTTCACGGGTCTGCCTGGTTCGTACGTCCCGCTGAAGGACACCATCGTTGCCTTCGACCGCATCTGCAAGGGCGACTTCGACAACTACCCGGAGATGGCCTTCGACGGCCTGGGTGGCCTCGACGATGTCGAGAAGAAGTACGCTGAAATGCAGAAGAAGTAAGGGGCATCCTCATGGCTGAAATCACCGCTGAACTGGTCGCTGTTGAGCGACCGCTCTGGAAGGGCAAGGCCACCCTGGTCTCTGCTCAGACCACCGAGGGTGAGATCGGCGTGCTGCCCGGACACCAGCCGTTGCTTGGCCAGCTGGTCAACAACGGTACGGTGACCATCAAGACCGCAGACGGCAAGGTTCTTGTCGCCTCGGTACAGGGTGGGTTCATTTCCGTGTCTACCTCGAAGGTTTCGATCCTCGCGGACAAGGCAATCTGGGCTGACGAGGTTAACCTCTCCGAGGCCGAGTCCAACCTGACTTCGGATGACCCTGCAGTAAAGGCACAGGCTGAGTCGGAGGTTCGCGCGGCTCGTCGCGCTACCACCAAGTAGTCTGTCTGCCCGAACATCCGGTCGCACGACCGTATTCTTCCTGCTTCTTTAGACGGGGCGGGGAGCTAGCAAGAGATATCTTGTAAGCTCCCCGCCCCGTTTTTCTTAGAATATTTTCATGTGGGCTCAACAATCGGGTAAAGTTTGTAAAAAGCCTCTAATGCGCTTTTGAACCTAGGTTCGTCGTCTATTCACCCGGATGCGAGGCTGGCAGACAGTGTTTTCGAGCGTAACCATGATGTCAATCATGTTCATGATTATCGGTGCGATATTGATCGTCGGCGGGGCCCTTGCCCTGTGGCGTTTCGCCAGCCTGCACGCAAAGGGAACCCCCGTTATTGCTCGCCGTCTGCCTGCAGGAGATGGCTGCCACTGGCGCCATGGAGTCATGGTTTATTCCGAATCGACGTTGAAGATGTACAAGCTACGTTCACTGCGTCCCGGTTGTGATGCCGAATTTGCCCGTCACGATGTCACCATTGTTGATCGTCGAGATCCGACTGACGTCGAGGCGGGCTTTTTTGCTCCCGGGCTACGGGTAGTTCGGATTAAGACCCCACAGAATGCCGAATGGGAGTTTGCCATGGACTCATCGTCGGATACCGCGTTGGTTGCGTGGGTGGAGTCGAAGCCGTCGTCACGCCAGACGCGTGAGTTTCCCACAGACATCGAACGTCGCTTCCGTTCGGCCTACAACCGCGGGCGGGGAAGTCAGTACTAGGCACTGACGGAAGGTTCTTGCGCAGCCTGTAGCGGGTGCTGTTTTCTCCCGCGTGGCAGTCACGTTAGGCTAGGAGAATGCGCCTTGTGATTGCTGAATGCACCGTCGACTATGTTGGTCGCTTAAACGCCCATCTGCCACACGCCCCGCGATTGCTGTTGGTGAAAGCTGATGGTTCTGTTTCTGTGCACGCAGACGACCGTGCGTACAAGCCGCTGAACTGGATGACACCGCCGTGTACGCTGACGGAAAAGGACATCCTGGACGATTCAGGTGAGGACACCGGCGAAAAGCTCTGGGTTGTCGAGAATAAGAAGGGTGAGCAGCTCCGCATCACCATCGCGAAGGTGTTGGCGGATAGCACCTATGAGCTGGGAGAGGACCCCGGCTTAGAGAAGGACGGCGTGGAAGCGCATCTGCAAGAGTTGCTGGCCGACCAGTTCACGACATTCGGAGAGGGCTACACGCTAATCAGACGCGAGTATCCGACTCCCATTGGTCCAGTCGATTTGCTCGGTCGAAATCAAAACGGCGGCACTGTCGCAGTGGAGGTCAAACGCCGTGGCGGTATCGACGGTGTGGAGCAGCTCACCCGCTACCTGGAGATGCTGAACCGCGATGAGCTTTTGGCGCCAGTGGAGGGTATTTTCGCGGCCCAGGAGATTAAGCCGCAGGCAAAGACGCTCGCAGAAGATCGTGGTATTCGCTGTGTAACTGTGGATTACGATGCTCTGCGGGGTCTGGAATCCAACGAATTGCGGCTGTTTTAACTATGCCTAGGCGAAACCACAAGCGGCGCGGTAGCCGACGCGGCGAGCGTAATGGTCAGGGACAGATCCGCGGTAGCCTGCCCGCATTTGGCAGTTCTTTCCAGAACACTCGCACTGAGTCTGGGCCTGCAGGGTGGCAGGATGTGGACTTCTCGGTGCGCAATATCAGTGCCGGCCAGTCCACCAAGGCTTACCGCTGCCCGGGCTGTGATCAGGAAATTATGCCTGGGACCTCGCACATTGTGGCGTGGCCCCAGGATTATGGTGCGGGTACCGATGACCGGCGACACTGGCACACCAACTGCTGGCGCAACAGGGCACACCGCACCATTACGCGGCGCTGGGGATAGTTTTTACTTAGCTGGCTCAACCAGCTCCAGCAGGACGCCGCCGGCATCCTTCGGGTGGATGAAGTTGATGCGGGAACCCGCGGTGCCAATCTTCGGCTCCGGGTAGAGCACGCGGGTGCCCTGCTCCTTCAGGTGCGCCATCAGGGCCTCCAAATCAGTGACGCGAACTGCGTACTGCTGGATGCCCGGACCCTTCTTTTCCAGGTACTTCGCAATCGTAGACTGGTCATTCAGCGGCGCGAGAATCTGAACCAGAGTGCCGCCTTCAACCTTGTCAGCCGGGCCGAGCATAGCCTCGTGGACGCCCTGCTCTTCGTTGACTTCATCGTGGTAGTTGATGAAACCAAGGTTTGCGCGGTACCACTCAACCGCGGCATCAAAATCTGGAACTGCGACACCTACGTGATCTACAGCGACTACGTACTTATGGGGAACGGGAATCTGTGTCTCACTCATAGTTTCCAGAATACTCGCTATTATCGGCGCCATGATTGTCGCGTTTTCTGTCGCCCCCACTTTCTCCGATCCTGAGCAAGGAATGGCCGAGGCAGTCGCTGAAGCCGTCCGCGTTGTGCGCGAGTCCGGCCTACCCAATGAAACCAACGCCATGTTCACCCTGATCGAAGGGGAGTGGGACGAGGTTATGGATGTCATCAAGCGCGCGACTGAGGCAGTCAGTCGTGTCAGCCCACGGACGTCGTTGGTGATTAAGGCGGACATTCGCAATGGATACACGGGACAGCTGCGCGCCAAGGTCGATGCGGTGGAGGATGCCCTCAAAGCCACCGATTAGCAGTTCGCGCAGCTCGGAAAAGTAGGCTGTATGTAAGTTGTACGTAGGCTGTACTAGGGCTTTACGACGACACTGGAGAGGAAAACCAATACGATGCCAGCTGGACATGGTCACTCACATGGCCATTCTCATGGTCACTCGCACGGAGCAGACGGGCACCGAGAGTGCTCAACTCCTCCGCCACCGCCCGGAACTGTCGACTTGGAGCAGCTTCACCAGCGTGCTGAGGCCGAGCGTAAGCGCCGCGAGGCGATCGAGCGGGCAACCAGCGACCAGGGGGAGGGGCTGCCACCAGTCGTCGAAATTACCCCGCAGAATCTTGAAGCGGAGGTGGTCCTACGCTCGGAGCAGGTGCCGGTTATCGTCTTGATTGGCATGGCCGGTGCAGCCGATTCACTGCATCTTCGCGCTGAGTTGGAAGGCATGGCTCGTGAAGCCAATTTGAACTGGATTCTGGCGTGGGTAGATGCGGAGGAGCACCCGCAATTGGCCCAGGCATTCGGTGTGCAGGCCGTGCCGACAGTCACGGCTGTGGCCATGGGTAGCCCGATTGGCATGTTCGTGGGAGAGAAGACCCGCGACTGGCTGGAGCAGTGGCTGGCGCAGGTCATGGAGGCCACCCGGGGGCGTCTCAAGGGGCTACCGGCGGGAACTCGTATGGCTGGAGAAGACAGCGCGATAGAGGCACCGGAGCCGACCGACTTCTTCGGTAATCCCGTCCCCACAGATGATCCCCGTTTGGAGCAGGCAGAAAATCTGCTTGCCGAGGGCAATTTCGATGAGGCCCTGGCACTCTATGACTCCATGGTGCAGTCCGAGCCCGCGAACCAGGGGCTGAAGCGCGCCCACGCTAATGTGTCGTTCTTTGCCCGCGCAGCCAAGATTGATCGCAGCGCGGATCCGATTGCAAAGGCCGATGCCGAGCCTAAGAATGTCGCGCTCGCACTCGATGCCGCGGATGTCACGATGCTTGTCGACGATCCTGCCAAGGCGCTCGATCGTTTGTTGACGTTGCTTCCGCAGGTGTTTGGCAGTGACCGCGAGGCCGTTAAGACTCGTTTATTAGAGCTGCTTGCTCTGTTCGATACCACGGACCCGGTGGCGTTGGATGCGCGGAGAAGGATGGCGAGCGCACTGTATTAGTCCCTGGGGATTAGCCTGAAGCGTCGGTGTACGGCCAGTCTTCCGGTGCCATGAAATAATAGACGCTACCCATGACTGTCGTCATGAACGCTAGCAACAAGACGAACAATGTCGCTTTCATGGCAATATGACGCTCGGCATACCAGGCGTAAAAAGCATCGAGCTTTGATGCCAACCAGATGTTCAGGCGGCGTGTTGGCGGGTGAACCAGCGAGAGAATTCCCAGTGCCACAAAGATGCAGAGCCAACCGGGGGCGGGGGTCGGCAGAATAATAATGCCAACAATTAGTAGTGCGAAGCCCGCTACGAGCAGAACAGGGGAGAGTACCGGCCCGTACCAGGTATTGCGCATATGGGCATGCTGAATCTGCATGCGGTCCATCAAACGATGTACCTTTTCCTCCATCGCGATTCACTTCCTCTGGTTTTAGGAGCAACGTGGTACTTCCAGCAGTAATCTTGCGGGGCACGTCGATATTTCACCCATTGTGGCACAGATAGCGGTACTTGGTGCATCGAATTTGTTCCCAAGGTGGTAATCTGCCAACCGTTCAAACTGGCCTCACTGTGTGAGGTTTCTCTGATTCTCGGCTGTCACCAGCCAGGAGCTTTGCATGCGACTTCGCCCTAATGCCCGCCGTGCGACCTCGATTATGGCCATTGCTGTGCTTTCGGTCTCACCAGTGTTGGTAGGTTGCACAATTGATGTTTCTCACAACGCCGGGCCCACATCCGATACGGCGGTTGCGGCGCCGGAAAGCTCGCAGGACGGCTGGGATGTTGCCGAAGAAGTGGAGTGGACGGATGCGCAGGAGGTCCTCGATACGGCGGCTAAGAACTTTTCGGACAACTATGGCATTGATTTGGGTGTCTATTTGCGGGTCATCGATGGCCCGTACAAGGGGCTCACAGCGTCGGTAGGCAAGGACGAGAAACAGTATTCGGCCTCCACCATCAAGGCTGCGCTGGTGGTCACAGTACTGAAGAAGTTCGGAGATAATCTTGACAAGACCGTGACCGTCGATTGGGACAATGGCGTTGGCGGAAGTGTGATTGGCCCGGGGCAGTACACGTTAGACGGGCTGTTGCAGTACGTGATGCGGTATTCAGATAACACTGCGGCCAATGGGCTTATCGACGCGGTCGGGGATTTTGATGAGGTCAACAAGACCATTAAGGAGGCCGGTGTTGATGACGAGCGCTACCACCTGGGCAATAAGTTCAATATCCCCAACCCAAGTGGGGATCGCTCGTGGTTCACGCCCTCTCAGGCCGCGCTCTTTATGGCACGCCTCCAGGAGGTGGCCGACGGCACCTCAAAGCACAACTTCGTCACCAAGGACACGGCCCAAACTGCACTGACATACCTCACGTACGGAGGCTCGCAGAAGTTCGTGATGTATGTCGGCTCCGCGGTGCAGAAGACCGGGGATACCGCCGCTGGTGTTAATGATCACGGTATTTTGTACACGGCCGCAGGCCCCATCGCTTACGCAATTACGACGCGCTTCGAGGTTCCGCTCAATGAGCTTACCGACGGTCTGCTCGGCCAGCTCGGTTCGCAGATTGTCCCACTCCTGCCGGATTACAACCGCCTTGGCAAAGACGGTAAGCCACTGACTGCGAAGCAGGCTGCGACGTGGAGTGCACATGAGGATGGCTCCGGTTACACCGATGATTCGGATCCCTCGAACTACAACGAGTCCTTGGAACCCGACTGGTTTAATCCATTCCGAGAATAAGACCTGGGTAAGCTCTGTAAAACCGAAACTGCCCGTGTAGCAGGATTTTCTGGCCGGAACCCCAGGCCGCTGAAAACCGTGCAACACGGGCGATTTCTATTTAATTGTCTATTGTTTGGCTGGATTCGGGACTAGCCCTGCCACTTCAGCCACACAGCGGTGTTGGCCGGCAATACCAGGTCAACCGAGTGAGCTTGGCCATTCCAGCCTTCCTCAACTGCCGTAACGGTACCGTTTTCGCCGTAGCCGGAACCTTCGTAACGCGATGCGTTGGTATTCAGGATTTCGGTCCACTGGCCGCCGCGTGGCACACCAATCTTGTAGACCTCTTGCGTGCTTCCGGACAGGTTGTAGACGCAGGCGATGACCGAACCATCGGTGCCGTAGCGAACGAACGACACGACATTGTTCGCGGAGTCATCGGCGTTAATCCACTGGAAGCCCTCTGGGCGGTCATCCTGGGTGTAGAACGCCGGGTTGTCCTTGTAGATGACGTTGATGTCCTTGACCAACAGCTGAATGCCGCGGTGGAACTCACCGCCCCAGCCTTCGAGGTTGTCCCAGGCCACGGATTCATCGTGATTCCACTCGTGGTTCTGACCAAGGTCCTGGCCCTGGAAGAGCAACTGCTTGCCCGGGTGCGCCCACATGAAAGTCAAGAACGTACGCAGGCCGGCGGCCTTGTCCCAATCGCCGCCCGGCATGCGCTCCCATAGCGAGCCCTTGCCGTGCACAACCTCGTCGTGGCTAATCGGCAGAATGAACTCTTCCGAGTAGGCGTAGACCATAGCGAAGGTGAGCTCATGGTGGTGGTAGGAGCGGTAGATTGGCTCCTTGCTGAAGTACTCCAGCGTGTCATTCATCCAGCCCATGTTCCACTTCATGGAGAAGCCGAGGCCACCGTGTTCGGTTGGCGCAGTCACACCTGGCCAGGAAGTAGATTCCTCGGCGACTGTGAGGAATCCCGGGTGGTGCTTGTGCACAGTGGCGTTGAATTCCTGCAGGAACTGAACAGCATCGAGGTTTTCACGGCCACCGTACTGGTTCGGTAGCCACTCGCCCTCGTTGCGGGAGTAGTCCAGGTACAGCATGGAGGCAACAGCGTCGACGCGCAGACCATCGATGTGGAACTCCTCCGCCCAGTACAGTGCGTTGGCGTAGAGGAAGTTGCGGACCTCATTGCGTCCGAAGTCGAAGACGTAGGTGCCCCAGTCGCGCTGCTCGCCGCGGCGCCAGTCCGGGTGCTCGTAGCAGGCGGTGCCATCGAAACGGGCGAGAGCGAACTCGTCCTTCGGGAAATGACCCGGGACCCAGTCCATGATGACACCAATACCGGCAGCGTGGAAGGCATCAACCAGGCCACGGAACTGATCCGGAGTGCCGAAGCGGCTGGTCGGAGCGTAGTAACCGGAAACCTGGTAGCCCCAGGAGCCTGTGAATGGGTGCTCAGATACCGGCATGAACTCCACGTGGGTGTAGCCCATGTCGACGACGTAGCGCACCAGCTTCTCAGCCATGACCTCATAGCTCAGGCCCTGCTTCCACGAACCCAAGTGGACCTCGTAGATAGAGATAGGCTCTTCTGTCCAGTCAGTGTTGGCACGCTTTTCCATCCACGCCTGGTCACCCCAGGTGTAGTCGGAGCTCGTAACAATCGACCCAGTTGCCGGTGGCAGTTCAGCCGCACGCGCCATCGGGTCAGCCTTATCTCGGCGGTGTCCCTCCGGGGTAGTGATGGCGAACTTGTAGACATCGCCCTCACCAACACCCGGGATGAACAGCTCCCAGATACCTGCGCCACCCATAGAACGCATTGGGTACTGCGCGCCGTTCCACATGCAGAAGTCACCGACAACGGCAACGCCACGTGCATTGGGAGCCCAAACAGTAAACGAGGTGCCCTCGACCGTACCCAGTTCGGTGTCGTAACTATGCAGGTGTGCACCGAGGACCTTCCACAGCTCCTCGTGGCGTCCCTCTCCGATTAGGTGCAGGTCACCGGCGCCAATGGTGGGGAGGAAACGGTAGCCGTCGGCACGCTCCACGGTCTCGCCCGAGTCCCACGTAATGCGTAGGCGGTAGTCGAAGTCATCGCCTCCCGGGACGAGTGCGGTGAAGAAACCGTCGCCCAGGTTCTCCGCTTCGAATTCGCCGCGAGTGCTAACGACAGTAACCGTCTGAGCACCGAAAACCCTCGTGCGAATAACCGTGTCGCCGTCTACGACATGTGCGCCGTAGATGCTGTGCGGATCGTGATGGGTGCAGTAGCGCAGGCGATCCATATCGCCGGAATCAATTGCGAGGCGGGGATCTGTGTGGGCTCCCATGGAAGGTCCTTCCGAAGCGTTTCTAGGTAGGGGAATGTGAAGTTATTGAGTTCAGTTTTAAAGAAATAACGGGGACGTAGGGGAGAAGCAGGCTACTAACTCACCCGCCAGCCTAACGACGAAACGTTGTGACTGTGGCCAGGTCCGCAGCTCACTAACCCCGAAAGTTCCCAGCCGGCGTCCTAGCCCTCGTAGTCGGGGACTTCGCGCCAAGCCAACTTGTGGCGAAGCTTGACATCAATCTCCGGCAGCTTGATGATGTGCGCGACGTTTTCCCACGGAGCCAGGCGGACGTAGTTGTCCTTGCCCCAGTTGAACTGGTTGCCAGTAATCAAGTCGGTGACATCCATACGGTCGTGGTTGCGGTGACCGATGCGGTCCATGTCGAGGTGCAGGGTCGCTTCCTGGGCATTCCACGGATCGAGGTTGAGAACAACCAGGATGGCGTCGCCCGTGACCGGGTCAAGCTTGGAGTACGCCAGCAGGTTGTCATTGTCGATGTCGTGGAAGTGCAGGTTGCGGAGCTGCTGCAGCGCCGGGTGCTCACGGCGAATCTTGTTCAACGTGGCAATGAACGGTTCCAGCGAGTTTCCGGTGGCCAGAGCCTGGTCGTAATCGCGGCTGCGGAGCTGGTACTTCTCGCTGTCGAGGTACTCCTCGGAGCCGTCCTTGACCGGAACATTCTCAAACAGTTCGAAGCCGGAGTACATGCCCCAGAGCGGCGACAGTGTCGAAGCTAGCGCGGCACGGATAGCAAATGCGCCGCGGCCACCCTTGACGAGGAACTCATGCAAAATATCCGGGGTGTTTACCCACAGGGATGGGCGGGCGATGTCCGCGTGGCGGGTAATCTCCTCACCGAACTCAGTCAGCTCCTTCTTCGTGGTCTTCCACGGGAAGTAAATGTAGGACTGAGTGAAGCCGGCCTTGGCCAGGCCGTAGAGACGGGCCGGGGCAGTGAAGGCCTCTGCCAGGAAGATGACCTCTGGGTTGGTCTCGTGGACGGTCTCAATGAGCCATTCCCAGAAGTTGCCCGGCTTGGTGTGGGGGTTGTCCACGCGGAAGACCTTGACACCGCGCTTGATCCAGAACTTCACTACACGCAGGACCTCGGCGTACAGGCCCTTGGCGTCGTTGTCGAAGTTCAGCGGGTAGATGTCTTGGTACTTCTTCGGCGGGTTCTCTGCGTAGGCAATAGTGCCGTCCGGCAGTACGGTGAACCACTCAGGGTGAGCCTTAGCCCACGGGTGGTCCGGTGCACACTGCAGCGCCAGGTCGATAGCGACCTCCAGGTCGCGCTCCTTGGCGGCCGCGATGAACTCCTTGAAGTCCTTCTCGTCACCGAGGCTCGGGTGGATGGCATCGTGGCCGCCCTCATCGGAGCCGATTGCCCACGGAGATCCGACATCGCCCGGTTCCGGGGTCAGGGTGTTGTTGCGCCCCTTTCGGTTGATTTCACCAATCGGGTGAATCGGCGGTAGGTAGACGGTGTCGAAGCCCATGCGCTGGGCGCGGTCGAGCTGGGCAACCGCAGTCTTGAAAGTACCGTGCAGCAGTTCGCCGTTTTCGCCGAAACCGCCGTTAGAACGCGGGAAGAATTCGTACCACGAAGAGTAGAGGGCCTCGCGGCGGTCGACCTTAATCTTGCGGGTCTTGCCGCGGGTCAAAAGGTCACGCACCGGGTGTGCCTCCAGGATGGCCCTGGTCTCGTCGGAAAGCGCGGCTGCGATGCGGGCGCGGAGGTCGCCTTCACCACGCAGGCCTGCAGCGACGGAGCGCAGATGGTTGCGGTGGACAGCAGCGGCGCTCGTAGCGGCGCGGTCGAAGAGGCCGGCGCCAATCTCCAGGTCGTTGGCAAGTTCTGCCTCGCTCTGACCGGCCTCGAACTTCTTGGTGATGGCATTGCGCCACGTCGCCATTGGGTCCGACCAGGCATCAATGCGGATGGTCCACAGTCCGGGAACGTCAGGAACAAAGGTGGCGTTGACCTGGTTTGGATCGTGGTCAGAAAAGTGCATTGGAATGCGCTGCGAACGGGAAGCAAACGCTGATTCCTTCGGCCCCTTGACGTTGAGTGTAGCGTTCATCGCATCGTGGCCCTCGCGCCAGATGACGGCGAAGGTTGGGACGACTTCACCCACTACGGCCTTCGATGGAGTTGCACCACCGTTGATTTGGGGGCGGATGTCGTCAATACCGATTCGACCAGTCATAAAAGACGTTCTCCTAATTCTCGGCGAGCTGGGTGAAAATCGACGTGGAAAATCGAAGTAAAAGTCATCTCGAGCGAACTCGATTTGCTCCCTACCGAGGATAGTTGAGAATGTCCAAGCGCACATTCGGGCAAAGTTAAGGCACCATAGATGTGTGGCTGATTTGGAAGAAGACTTTAACGAAGATCTGCTCCTCGACTTTCGCGACGTAAACCTGGTTCGTGGTGGCCGTACGCTGGTCGGGCCTGTGGATTGGCAAGTAGAACTCGATGAGCGCTGGGTCATCATGGGCCCGAATGGTGCGGGCAAGACTTCTCTGATGCGCATTGCGGCAGCGGAGGAGTTCCCGTCTTCAGGGGTGGCTTATGTGATGGGTGAGCAAATTGGTCGAACCGATATGCGTGATTTGCGCACCATGATCGGGTTGACATCATCGTCGATTGCTCACCGCATCCCGAACGATGAGAAAGTCGCAGACCTCGTCATCTCCGCCAGTTACTCCGTCCTGGGGCGCTGGCGTGAAACCTATGAAGAGATGGACTTCGAACAGCTCGCCGAGATTCTTGAACGCATGGGCGCTGAGCATCTCGCAGATCGCACCTGGGGAACGCTCAGTGAGGGAGAGCGCAAGCGCGTGCTCATCGCACGAGCCATGATGGTTAACCCCGAACTACTGCTTCTCGACGAGCCGGGGGCCGGGCTCGACCTGGGCGGCCGCGAGGACCTGGTTGGGTATTTAGGTGAACTCGCACTCGACCCGGATGCGCCGGCAATGGTGATGATTACGCACCACCCAGAGGAAATTCCGTACGGCTTTACCCACGCGATGCTTCTCGACGAAGGAAAGATTGTCGCCCAGGGTCTTATCGACGACGTTCTGACCGGGGAGAATTTGACCAAGGCCTTCCACCAGGAAATCGTTGTGGATCGCATCGATGGGCGCTACTTTGCGCGCCGGGCACGACGTGCTGGAAAGCATCGGAAGAAGTAGGCGCTCATGTCGGCACCGACACCTGAAACACCTAAAATTCCCGCCACGCCGAAGCTCGCTGCAACGGTCCTCCTACTGCGTGACACCCACTGCGGTCTTGAGGTCTACGTCCAAGAGCGTGTGTCCTCCATGCGCTTCGCCGCAAACATGACTGTGTTTCCCGGCGGCGGTGTCGACCGGCGTGATTTTCCCGCCGTCGCAAATGAGGACGTGACTGCGCCCCAGAATCCCGGTGCTGACCCAGAGCTTCGAATTGCACAGTTGTTTAACGTCGACCGCGCACGGGCGCATGCCCTCACCTGCGCGGCGGTACGGGAGACATTTGAGGAAACAGGCACCCTCTTGGCGCGCGACGCCAGCGGAGAGCTTGTTTCTGACGGGCATCGCTTCCACCTCCAGCGGCGGCAACTGGAAGCGCACGAGTTGTCATTGACCGAGTTCCTCATTGGCGAGAACCTGACCCTCGACGCGGACCTGGTCAGCCCCTGGGCCAACTGGGTGACACCTGAGTCCAACCCCATCCGCTACGACACCTATTTCTTCCTCGCCGCGCTTCCCGACGGTCAAAGGGCCGACGGTGACACCTCGGAGGCCTCATCCTCCGGTTGGTTCCGGCCGACCACCATTTTGGACGGGTGGCGACGTGGCTTGCTTGGCCTCATGCCGCCGACCTGGGCACAACTCAGCCGCTTGGATCGAGTGAGTACTGTGGCCGAGGCGCTAGAGGTGGCTAGGAGCACCCCAGTACGCCGCACCAACAGTGACTTCCTCGGCGAACCCTTTATGGATGAGTACTTTGCGGTTGCTACCCACATGGGTCACTTGCGCAAAGGCATGAAGCGATAGTCGGCTACCCGCGCTATAAGCCGGCTAATCCCTTAACTGGAAGGAAAATACGAGTGTCCCTGTCCGCTGCAGAGGTGCGCGCCATTGCTGCACACCCGGAGTGGCTGTATGAGGCAGACCACCTCGCCTTGACCAAGAAATCTCTTATTGCAGATTCCGCGCACCTTCGCGAGCACTGCGGTGAGTACGGTCGCGCGGTCATTGAAGTGGCCACTGCCCGACGCTCGGCGGCTGCAAAATTGCCTGGAGCCTGGATTTTCTCTTCCGAAGCAGCGCAACAGGCCACGCCCTTTGTCGTGGCCACCGCTCGTGCTCGTAGGCTTGCGCAACTGGGAGTCGAGGCAGTAGCCGATGTGACCTGCTCCATTGGCACGGAGGTGGCAGCTATTGACCACGAGGGCCTAACAGTTGTCGGCTCCGACCTCGATTCCGCACGCCTGTCCATGGCGCGGCACAACGTCGGCAAAGACATCTTCGCGCAGGCCGATGCTTTGCAGCCGGCCTTCGACGCACCCGTCATCGTCGCTGACCCCGCACGTCGCTCCGGTGGGCGCCGAATCACCAACCCGGAGGATCTGCTTCCACCGCTGTCTTCACTCATCGCAGCGTGGCCGGGCCGAGAATTGGCTATCAAATGCGCGCCGGGGCTCGACTTCAGCGAGTGGAGCGGGGAAGTGGCTCTCACTTCGGTGGATGGTTCAGTCAAGGAGGCGTGTCTATATACGCCAGGGCTGGCCGGTGTTACCGATGGGCGACCAGTAACGCGGTCGGCGATGGTTATCCAGGCCGTCGATAAGCACAAACCGTTGGAACTATCGGCGGCGCACGTGCAGACGTACGACGACACCATGTCTGACGATGTCGATGTCCAATCTGCTGGCCGTTACATCATTGACCCGGATGGGGCGGTTGTGCGCGCCGGGCTGGTGCGACATTTCGCGGCGGCGCATGGGCTGTGGCAGCTCGATGAGCGGATTGCACACGTCAGCGGCGATGTATTGCCGCGGGGAATTGCCGGTTTTGAGGTTATTGAGCAAGTTGGGCTGAAACAGGTTCGTAAGGCCTTGGCGGCATTGGATTGCGGGTCGGCGGAGATTCTCGTGCGCGGTGTAGATGCGAATCCGGATGTGTTGCGCAAACAGTGGAAGCTGAAAGGCACCAGGGCGTTGGCGGTGGTGGTCACGCGCATCGGACGGAGCGCGACGGCGTTCATCTGTCAGCCGCGCGAGGTCGGTTAGAGACCGCTTTACGACGGAAAATTGGTGGGGGTAGCCTGTTGGGGATCGGTGTTTGCTGTTGGCGAATACTGCCGAGCCGGCAGCGGCCGATTGCGTATTATTAACCTCTGACATGCGGGAATGTCATGTTTGTGGATGGGGTGGGTCCGTGGCGCCAGAAAAAATTTAAAAAAATAACGACATTGTTATCTGGATCACCTTCGCATTGGCGACAGGTTCTGTTATCTTCAACACAGACGACCTAGAGCGTGGCCTGGTTCACTTTATTGTGAAGTGGTTTGCGAAGTAAGGTCAGATAAACGTTCACCAGTAATCAACCAGTAAGGACGACAGAAAAATGCCGAACATCGTGGTTCTGGTCAAGCAGGTTCCGGACACCTGGTCCGAGCGTAAGCTCACTGACGACAAGTTTGTCCTCGATCGTGAGTCTGCAGACGCAGTTCTCGACGAAATTAATGAGAACGCAGTTGAGGCTGCACTGCAGCTGAAGGAAGAGCACGGCGGTAAGGTTACCGTCGCAACTGTTGGCCCGGATCGTGCCGTCGAGGCACTGCGCAAGGCTCTGTCCATGGGTGCTGACGATGCCGTCATCCTCTCCGACGACGCACTTGAGGGCTCCGACGCAGTCCAGACTGCCTGGGCTCTGTCCAACGTCATTGACACTCTCGAGGATGTTGACCTCATCATCACCGGTAACGCTTCCACCGACGGTGGCACCGGTTCTGTCCCGGCAATTCTCGGTGTCTACCGTGACCTCCCGGTTCTGACTCACCTGCGCTCCGTCGCTATCGAGGGTGACTCCATCACCGGTGAGCGCGAGGTTGAAGACGGCATTTACCAGCTGAAGGCATCCCTGCCGGCAGTTGTTTCCGTCACTGAGAAGGCAAACAGCCCGCGCTTCGCATCCTTCAAGGGCATCATGGCCGCTAAGAAGAAGCCGGTCACCGAGCTGACCCTGGACGATGTCGCTGCTGAGGCAGAGCAGGTCGGTCTCGAAAACGCTGCTACCGGCGTCACTGGCTCCACTCCGAAGCCGGCTAAGACCGCTGGTGAGCGTATTAACGATGAGGGTGACGGCGGTGCCAAGCTAGCCGAGTACCTCAAGGCCCAGAAGTTCATCTAAGGCGCTTGACGCGAATAGAAGACAAATAGAGACACAAGTAGGAGAAAGATCACTATGACCGACGTCCTCGTTCTCGTCGAGCACGCAAATGGCGAGCTGAAGAACACTACCACTGAACTGCTGACCGCTGCTTCCGCATTCGGCACCCCGGCTGCAGTTGTCGTGGGTACCCCGGGCACCGCTGCTGGCTTCGCAGACACCCTGGCTTCCTACGGCGCTGGCGAGATCCTCGCAGCTGAGTCCGACGATGCCGACAAGTACCTGATTACCCCTGAGGTTGACGTTCTCGTCGGCCTGGCCTCCGAGCGTGAGGTTCCGGTGCTGGTTTCCGCTTCTGCAACCGGCAAGGAAATCGCTGGCCGCGTTGCAGCACTGACCGGTTCTGGCCTGCTGTCCGACGTCACCGCTATCAACGACGACGCTTCCGTGAAGTACTCCATCTTCGGTGGCGAGTACATTGTCGACGGCGTCGGCTACGGCGCATCCCCGGTCTACGCTCTGCGCCCGGGTTCCGTTGACCCGGAGGAGAAGTCCGGTTCCGCTGACGTTACCGAGATTGCATTCCCGGAGATTGGCAACAACGCTGTCGAGATTGTTTCCTTCGCACCGGCTGAGGGCGGCGACCGTCCGGAGCTGACCGAGGCTAAGCTGGTTGTTTCCGGTGGCCGCGGTGTCGCCTCCGAGGATGGCTTCAAGAACGTTGTTGAGCCGCTGGCAGACGTTCTCGGTGCTGCTGTTGGTGCTTCCCGTGCTGCTGTTGACGCTGGCTACTACCCGGGCCAGTTCCAGGTCGGCCAGACCGGTAAGACCGTTTCCCCGGACCTCTACGTTGCTCTGGGCATCTCCGGTGCAATTCAGCACAAGGCTGGTATGCAGACCTCCAAGACCATCGTTGTGGTCAACAAGGACGAAGAGGCTCCACTGTTCGAGATTGCTGACTTCGGTGTCGTCGGTGATCTGTTCGACGTCGTCCCGCAGGCCATCGAGAACCTGAAGTAATACACGCCTGTTGCAAGGCCACAAGGCTGCTAGCCGGCAGCCCACTGGTTGGTAACTCCATGCTCGGGGTGGGCACAGATTTCCATGTCTGTTCCCGCCCCGAGCATTTTTGTTGGTTGTAACTGATTTCTTGTTCGCCCCTGATTGTGTCCGTGTGGGCTGCCGGTGTGGACTTCCCGCGTGGGCAGAGAGTCTTAGCCTGTGGCGGGTAGTGAGCTTTAGGTGCGCCCGGCGTTATACTGCCTGCATGATTAATGACCACAGTGCTGCCGCTCCGAGCAAAAGGAGTGACGTGAAGTTGTCTACGAAGGCGCGCCACTTTGTGGATCATGCCGCCACCACACCACTGCGCCCAGAGGCACGCGCTGCGATGGTCGATAACCTAGATTTGGCCAATCCTTCGGGGCAGTACGCTACTGCCCGAATCGCGAAAAAGGTCCTGGAAGAGTCTCGCGAAGAGATTGCGGAGCTGCTCGGTGCTGATCCGATCGAGGTAGTTTTCACCTCTGGCGGTACGGAGGCTGACAATCTGGCGATTTCGGGCCTGTATTTCAAGGCCCCTGGCTCTGACATTGTGGTTCCGCCCATTGAACATGACGCAGTGTTGAAGACCTGTCGTCATGTGGAAAAGGAACACTGGGCGCGAATCGTCCCCGCCCCGGTGGACGCTGCTGGAAGGGTGGATGTAGAAGCCTTGCCCACGCTGGATAGGAACTCCACTGCGTTGGTTACCTGTATGTGGGCCAATAATGAAACTGGCGCTGTACAGCCAATCAGTGAGATTTCAGCACTCGCTAAAAAGGCGCGTGTTCCCTTCCATATTGATGCAGTGCAGGCTGCTGGTCACCTCCCCATAGATTTCCATTCCTCGGGTGCCGCAACAATGGCCATTTCGGCACATAAGTTTGGCGGACCCCGTGGAATCGGAGCACTGCTGGTGCGCCGAGACGTAACACTGTGTCCACATAACAATGGCGGCGGGCAGGAACGCGGCTTGCGGTCCGGAACTCAAGATGTCGCATCGGCAGCGGGCATGGCGGCTGGTTTGCGTGCGGCAGTTTCTGAGATGCAAGCCGAACAAGAGCGGGTAAAGAATCTCACTGAACAGCTCACCCATGCGATTGCTGGTATTGACGGTGCGATTGTGCACACCACTCAGCCGGCATTAGCTGGGCACGTGTACGCCAGTTTCCCCGGTGCAGAAGCGGATAGCCTCATTATGCTCTTCGATGCTGCCGGTATTGATTGCTCTACTGGTTCGGCATGCAGCGCAGGCGTTAATCGCCCCTCTCATGTGCTCGCAGCGATGGGTGTGAGTGAGCCGGAGGCGCGTTCGGCAATTCGGTTTACGTTGGGGTGGACGTCGACGCAGGGCGACGTCGATGCTGTTATTGCTGCATTGCCAGAAACCGTGATGCGCGCACGCAAGGCAGGTATGGCGTAGCAGGCGGCGCGCACTATGCGGGGAGCCGAACGATGGTACGGTGACACGAGCTTTCCAACAGTGGCAAAGCTAGGTGTACAGATCACAGAAAGGATTCACTATGCGTGTTTTGGCGGCTATGAGCGGTGGCGTCGATTCTTCGGTGGCAGCTGCTCGCGCACTAGCAGCAGGACACGAGGTTGTGGGTGTGCACTTAGCCTTATCGAAGGATCCGCAGTCCGTTCGTGCGGGCTCCCGGGGATGCTGTTCTCTGGAAGACTCCGGCGACGCGCGACGGGTATGCGATGAGCTGGGAATTCCGTTCTATGTGTGGGATTTTTCCGAGCGCTTCAAAGAAGAGGTCATGGATGACTTCTATGATTCGTACGAACGCGGCGAAACTCCCAATCCCTGCCTGCGTTGCAACGAGCGCATCAAGTTCGCAGCTCTGCTGGAACGAGGTCTGGCGCTCGGCTTCGACGCGGTGGTAACTGGTCACTACGCCTTGCTTGGCGACGATGGCCTGTTGCGCCGGGGCCGCGATATGAAAAAGGACCAGTCGTATGTCCTCGGAGTGCTCGACCGCGAGCAACTTAGGCACTCCCTTTTCCCGGTCGGCGATACCGAAAAACCCGAGATTCGCGAAGAAGCGCGCGATATGGGGCTGGGCACGGCAAATAAGCCAGATTCTTACGACATTTGTTTCATTCCGGACGGCAATACCCAGGCCTTTCTCGGCGCTAAAATTGGGCGTCGACCTGGTCTCATCGTAGATAAGGAGACCGGCAACACCGTTGCTGAGCACGACGGTGTCTACGGGTTCACGATTGGCCAGCGCAAGGGCATTGGCCTGCCGGGACCAATGGCTGACGGAAAGCCGCGCTATGTCACGGGAATCGATGCGGATACGGCAACGGTGACCATTGGCACTGCTGATGACCTCAACGTCAATGTGCTACAGGCTGACCGCGCTATCTGGTTGGCAGAACCTTCCGAGGTTGTGGCAGCGGCAGCTGATGGGAAACTACAGGTGCAGGTGCGTGCCCACGGCAAACCTGTGGACTGCACTATAGAGGTTACTGCTGGTCCCGATGACGAGGTCACTGGTCGAGGTGGCTCCTTTGAGCTAAAGCTCTCTGAACCAATGCGAGGCATCGCTCCTGGCCAGGCGGCAGTGCTTTACTACACTGATCCCGCTGGCGACTACGTGCTCGGTTCTGGCACGATTGTTGCTACTGTTTAACCCTTTCTTCAGGAGAGCGCGTTTTCCGTGACATCCTTTGTCGGTTTAGGCCCCATGCCGGGAATCAATCCCCACGAGGCAGCAGAGATCATTATTGGTGAATGCTTGGACGGACATGTAGCGCTGCCATTACTTCCTGCGCGCGGCCTCGGTGCTGATTTGATTGGCCGCACGGCTGTACTCATGGCCGACCTGAACGTGGATAGGGGAGCGCGGAGCTGGAAGATAGCCGACAGAGCCGGCCGGCTTCAATCCCGGGCACGTGATTTTCTCGCCCGTGACATTGATGCCTGCGAAGAACTGTGGGAAACGGCGCCTCAGCTGGTTCGCCTGGTAGCAGCTGGCCCCTGGACTATGGCAGCTTCCGTGGAAACTGCCGGAGGCAGATTAGTAGCAACAGATCATGGCGCGGTTTCCTACTTTGCTGAATCGCTGGCTGCTGGGCTCATCTCCCAAGCTGCTGACGTGCGGCGTCGCTTTGATTGCGCCGTGGAAGTCCTTCTCGTTGAACCGATGCTCAGCGCCGTTGCTCGCGGGGCAGTGCGCGCCCCATCAATGATGCTTGGGGTCAATGGCTACCTTCCAGCTGTCGGTTCGCGAGAGATTGCCGAGGAGTACCGCCGTCTTACAACCGAATTGCTTAACGACGGTATTGAGACCGTAATCGCCGTGGAGAAAATTGACGGCATTGATTTACGCGCAATCTCTGACTCCGGTGCCACCGGGCTGTGGATTCCGCATACTGAACTCTCGACGAATGCACACTTGGACTTTGTCGCTGCTGCGGTCGATAAGGGATTAGAGCTGCAGCTTGGCATCGTGCCCGTGCATGTCGCGGAGCGGGACGAATTTAGCGGAGAGGCCATCGGTAGCTCTCCCCGCGGAGTAGCTGAGCAGGCTGCACGGTTGTGGGAGGAATTGGGGTATTCCCATCAGGACCGCGCAACCAAGCTATCAATCGCTCCGGTGTCAGGGTTTGCGCACAGCGATGTTGATGAAACTATTGCTCAGCTTCGTGCGGGGCGCGAGACGGCTGAGCTGATGCGTCGCGCTGCGGGGGATTTGTAGCCTGTGCGGTAGCGGAGACCAAAATCGCTTCCACGGCTTCTTCATGCCACGCAATGTAGGTTTTCAACTGTTCGTCGTTAAGCGAAAGTGCTTCTACGGCGGTGACGGCAGAGTTGACAATGTTTTGGATTGTGCGGGCGACGAGAAAGCCCTGAGACTCGGCGAGACTGTCGAGCTTCGTGATTGCGACGACGAGAATGTCGTGTAGTTCGGCGTGGATTGCCCCGATTTCGCGCTGGGCATCTTGGTGAAAGTGGTAGGAGAAAACTGCCGTTCGCCACGCGTGTTTTGAGTCGCTGGCCATGCTGATGTTGGCGCGGACGAATGCGCGAGCAGCGGAAATAGGGTCCGGGGCCGCTTTCACGGATGTGGCAACGGCGGTTTTCCATTGGGGAAAATCACGCAGGACGAGCGCTGCGACCAGATCATCGACAGTGTTGTAGTAGCGATAGAAACTGGACCGAGCAATTCCGGCCTCCTTTGCGATCTCACCCACCTTAAGGGGTGCCTCTATGTCGCTAACTGCTTGTTGTGCGAGCAGGCTGCTCGCAGCATCCATCAGCTTTTCATTGACTTGTCGACGGTGTTCGACAACGGTGGCCGCAGAAATTCTAGGCATGGCGAAATCCTTGGTTTCTGAGAAAGAACGGAGCGTTCTTTCCGCTGATTTTATAAGTCACGGTGTTCTCATAATCTCAGGAACTGGAGATAATCCACAAGAATAGGCAGATAATCACCTAGAAAGGACATCCGCGTCATGTATCGGCGATTCAACGCTGCTTTATTTGGCACCAAACGACGCATGTGGCTCACCATCGTTATTTCGGTGCTGATAGTGGGGCTTCTATCAGCGGTGGCGCCCTCCGTGGAGGACGTAAAGACGAACTCCGGCGAAGGCCCGTCAGAGACGGCGCAGTCAATGGAAGCGAAGCAGCGTCTCCATGAGGCTTTTCCCACAGAACCCAATCTTCTACCTGCCGTCGTAGTGCTGACTTCAGACTCGGCGAAGACCACTGAGAAAGCTGCGCACGATGTCCTCGCCAACCTAGCTGAGCGAGACGGTGGATTTACTCGAGCACCGATTAGCCCTGTGTGTACCAGCCTGGGCAGCCAGGTCCTTCGTGAAGGTAAGTGCATCCCGGGCTCGCCGGAAGGAACCCGCAGCGAGGATGGAAAGACCGTAACCATCGTTGTCCCCACGGTGGGCGATGCTACTGAGAAGTCCTACCGCGATGACATTGATGCGCTGCGCGAGGATATCGCAGCGATTGCCGACAAAGCTGGCCAGGCTAATAATGTTGGCACGGTTGAAACTCACCTCACCGGCCCAGCGGGCATCGTCACCGATACTGTGAAGGTCTTTTCCTCAGGTGACCGAGTGCTCATGCTCGGAACCATTCTCTTGGTCCTAGTTATTTTGCTGCTGGTCTACCGTTCGCCGGTTCTTGCAATCCTGCCGTTGCTGGCCGTTGGCGTGGCAATGCAGCTGGCCCAGAGTGTCGGCGCGCTGCTCGCAGATGCTGGTGTGATTGAGATTAGCTCGCAGACTGCGTCGATTATGACGGTGCTGCTCTTTGGTGTTGGTACTGACTACGCGCTAATTATCAATGCGCGCTATCGAGAAGCCTTGGCTGCCCAGCGAGCGGCGGGGCAAGAGCTGGACCGCAACGCTGCAATGGTGGATGCAATGGGGCGTACGGGCGAGGTGCTCGCCAGTTCGGCAGGCACCATCATCCTGGCAATGATGGCGCTGCTATTTACTAAGTCGCCAGCGCTGCAGGGCTTCGGTCCGTACCTCGCTATTGGTGTGGCCTCAATGGCCATCGTCGCTGCCGTGTTCCTACCGGCCTTGTTCATCGCTGTGGGGAAGGCCGCATTTTGGCCGGGAGGCTATGACAAGGCGCTCCAGCGGGTTGACTCGAAGATGTGGACGAAGGTCGCCAATACCGTCGACAAGAAGCCAAAGGCCGTTCTGGCTGCAGGCTTGGCCCTGCTGATTGTGATGTCGCTGGGTTCCCTGAACTACAAGGAGTCTTTCAACTTCCTCACCGGTTTCCGCGTGGACACCGACTCGGCGGCAGGACAAGAAATCGCAGCCCGCGATATTGGTGCGGGCGAAATCGCTCCGACTACCTTGCTCATCGAAGGGAAGAATCTCAATTTACTGCAGCTGCAGCAGGCCGCTGATGACGTGGCAAAGAAGGATTCTGCAGATATTGCCCGAGTCAGTGTCACCGCCCGTGATATCACCGATGACGGTCAGACGGCGCGCATGACGGTTGTGCTCAATCAGGATCCGTATATCACAGAGTCCATGGAAGCTTTGGAGCCCATCAGCAATGATGTGCGCGATGCACTGAAGGCAGTTGGTGCTTCCGCAGACACGACAGTGACCGCAACTGGCGAAACCGCTGAGCTTCGCGACGTTCGTGCCGATCTCGACCGCGATATCAAGATGCTGGTGCCGGTGATGATTATCATCGTGGCAATCGTGTTGGCAGTATTACTCCAATCCTTGCTAGCACCGCTGTACCTGGCGGCGACACTGTTGCTGTCGTTCGCCGCCACGATGGGGCTGACTGTCCTTATCACGCTGAATATTCAGGGCGATGAGGGCATCGGTAACCGCGTGACCGCCTACATTCTGGTGTTCCTGATTGCGCTGGGTGTGGACTACACCATCTTTGTGATGAGCAGGCTGCGGCAGGAGATGAAGCACCACGATGTGCGTGAAGCGATGAAGATTGCTGTTGCCCGCACTGGCGGTGTGGTTTCTTCGGCAGGTCTGATTCTGGCGGCTACCTTCGCGGTGCTGATGACCCAGCCAATCCGTGAGCTCTACCAGTTCGGTTTGGGCTTAGCGCTAGGTATTCTGCTGGATACCTTCGTGGTCCGACCCTTCATTGTCCCGGCCATTGTCAGACTGATTGGCGCTAATGCACTGTGGCCGACGAAGCCGGAAACAGTGCCGGTAGAGAGCTAGTAAAAGATGCGCCGACTTTAAACGTCAGAGAAATCAAGCATCAGCGACGTCGGTCGGCCACCCGAAAGTGAAGTCCGATACATCGCGGCCTTGATTCGCCAGCCGACGCTGCAGGTTCTTCTTGTACTGGTAGTACGTGACGGCCTGCAGCTCCATCAGTTCTTCTCCCGACTTTTCGGTTAATTCCCGGAAGTGACGCGCCATCACCCATGCGATGCGCGCGGCAGCGAGAGCATCTTCGGTGGCATCATGTGCCCCGTCGAGGCGCACCTGATAATGGCGGGAGACATCAGTTAGAGTGCGCTTTTCGCGACGGTCTGGATCAAAGTAGTGGTCCAGCACGAACGGATCGACCACGAGGCCGTCAACGGTAAAACTGGGATCCTGCGAGCGCAGTACCGTCAAATCATAAGCCGCGTTGTAGGCCACGACGGTCAGCCCATCGCGCCAGGCGGCTTGCAGGCCCGCAATGGTATCCGCCAGTACTTCATCATGCGGATGCCCCTCCGCGCGAGCTTTTTCCGTGGTGATGCCATGCACATCGGCCGCAGCTTGCGGAATTTCGACACCGGGATCGGCGAGCATGATGGTGGAATCTTTGCCTTGCTCAGTCAGCCGGACCAGCGCAGAAGTGACAATTCTGCAGGTGCGGGGGTCCGTGCCGGTCGTCTCCAGATCAAACGCGAGCATGCGTCGCGGATCGAAATTATGCATGTCTCAACTGTAGCGGAGACCGCGGATTCGCAGAGAAGAGCAGGGACGGGACAGGGGCGGGCCAGGAGAATTTCAGTTCGATCGACGCATCCGGGCAATGACATAGAATGAGCGACGTGACTTCCTCGACCGATGAGAACTCCGACCTGTCAACTTCCGAGCCGGCTCCGGCAGATGTCCGGGAGAGGTGGCAAGATTTAGCAACTCGCATCCGAGAAAACGCCGCGCTGTATTACACCGCACAGCCGGTTATCTCTGACGCTGAGTACGACGAGATGTTCCGCCAACTGCAGCGGCTAGAGGAGCAGTGGCCCGACCTGGCGGTGTCGGACAGCCCGACGCAGCAGGTTGGTGCGCAGGTAAACACTCCTGCAGACGGTGAAGTATTCGAACCCGTTGAACACCTCGAACGCCTCTACAGCTTGGACAATGTTTTCGATGAGCAGGAGTTGCGCAGCTGGCTGGTCCGCACTCCGGCCAGCACGTACCTGACAGAGCTGAAAATCGATGGCCTATCCATCGACCTGGTCTATGAGCAGGGCCGCCTCGTTCGAGCCGCCACCCGTGGAGATGGCCGGGTGGGCGAAAACGTTACTGCCAATGCACGCACCATCGCAGATATTCCGCACGAAATCAGCGGCGAGAACATCCCGGACGTGCTCGAAGTGCGTGGTGAGGTCTTTATCTCGCTGGAAGAGTTCGAACGCATCAACGCCGACCGTGTCGACGCAGGCCAGAAGCCGTTTGCCAATCCCCGCAACGCCGCCGCCGGTTCACTGCGGCAAAAGGACGTTGCAGAAGTGGCAAAGCGCCGTTTGTCCATGATCTGTCATGGAATTGGTCATATCGAGGGCTGGCGTCCGCAGTCCCAGCACGAGGCCTACCGCGCCTTGGACGAGTGGGGCTTCCACGTGTCGCCGTATACAAAACAGGTTCATTCCGCGGATGACGTCGTCAAGCAGATGCAGTACTGGGGCGAGCACCGCCACGATGCCATCCACGAGATGGACGGCCTTGTGGTCAAGGTCGATTCTCTTTCTGAGCAGCGTGCACTGGGGGCGACCTCTCGTGCGCCGCGGTGGGCGATTGCCTATAAGTATCCGCCGGAAGAGGTTACGACCGACCTGTTGGATATTCGCGTCTCCATCGGCCGAACTGGTCGAGCGACACCGTATGCAGTCATGAAGCCAGTCTTTGTGGCGGGTTCGACGGTGGAGATGGCGACACTGCACAACCCGTCTGAAGTGCACCGAAAAGGTGTGCTCATTGGTGACCGCGTGACTATCCGCAAGGCCGGTGACGTGATTCCAGAGGTGCTCGGTCCCGTGGCCGATCTCCGCGACGGAAGCGAGCGCAAGTACATCTATCCGACCCTGTGCCCTGAGTGCGGTACACGTTTGGCGCCGGCAAAGGACAGCGACGCCGATTGGCGTTGCCCCAACACCCGCTACTGCCCAGGTCAGCTGCGTCGTCGAATTGAATTCCTCGCCTCCCGTTCCGGGTTCGATATTGAAAACCTGGGGGAGCGGGGTGCTGCCGATTTGATTCATCGCGGCGTGCTTGACGACGAGTCCCTGCTCTTCGACCTCACTGAGGAAGATTTGCTCGGCACTGAGGTCTACACCACGGCTTCGCGCAAGTCGCTCAATGCCAATGGGAAGAAGCTGCTGGCCAACATTGAGGCCGCCAAGGACAAAGAGCTGTGGCGGGTGTTGGTCAGCCTGTCCATTCGTCATGTGGGGCCGACAGTGGCGCGGACCTTGGCGCAGAAGTTTGGTTCGATGGAGGCGCTGCGGGTTGCGAGCCGCGAGGAGATTTCGGCCATCGATGGCATCGGTGAGATTATCGGCGATTCCGTGGCCGATTGGTTCGAGGTGGATTGGCACCGCGAGGTTGTCGAACGCTGGGAAGCCGCGGGCGTGCGCATGGCTGATGAGGTTAACGACCGGCCGGAGCAGGTGCTAGAGGGGCTGACCGTGGTGGTCACCGGTTCGTTGGAGGACTTCACTCGCGACAGCGCAAAGGAAGCCATTATCTCCCGCGGCGGCAAGGCAGCGGGGTCGGTGTCGAAGAAAACCGACTACGTGGTGGTTGGCGAAAACGCCGGCTCCAAGGCCACAAAGGCCGAGGAGCTGGGCTTGCCCATCCTCGATGAGGATGGGTTCAAGCGGTTGCTGGAAACTGGGCAGGCCTAAATCTTGGTCTCTTCCAGCTTCCAGACGTCGTTGGCGTAATCGCGGATGGTGCGGTCGGAGGAGAAGCGGCCCGAACGGATGACATTCAGGAAGCACTTCTTGGCCCATGCCAGCTCATCGCGGTAGTCCTCGGCCATACGGTCGCGAGTTTCACGGTAGTCGGCGAAGTCGCCGAGGACGTAGTAGACATCGGCCGGCTCGTACCCGTTGGACTCCAACAGCGAGAAGTGCAGGTCATGGAACATTCCGCTGCCACCGTCATCAAAAGTGCCGTCGATAAGCGAATCGACAGCGCGCTTGAGACCCGGCACCGTTTCGTAGGTGCCACGCGGGCTGTAGGTGCGACGCAGCTCTGGCAGGTTCTCTTCCAGCGCGCCGAAGATGTAGGCGTTCTCTTCGCCGGCGGCGTCGACAATCTCGACGTTTGCGCCGTCCATGGTGCCCAGCGTCAGCGCGCCGTTCATCATGAACTTCATGTTCGAGGTACCCGAAGCTTCCTTACCAGCAGTGGAAATCTGCTCCGAGACGTCGGTGGCCGGGATGATGTGCTCGGCCGGGGTGACGTTGTAGTTCTCAACGAAGGCGACCTGCAGGCGGCCGTCCATGTCCGGATCGTTGTTGACCTTCTCGGCGATAGCGTTGATGAACTTAATAATGGCCTTGGCGCGGACGTAGCCCGGAGCCGCCTTGGCGCCGAAGATGAATACGCGCGGCGGCACATCCAGAGCCGGATCTTCCTTGAGGCGGTAGTAGAGATCCAGGATGTAGAGCGCGTTGAGCAGCTGACGCTTGTACTCGTGCAGACGCTTAATCTGGGTATCGAAGATGGCATCCGGGTTCACCGAAATGCCCTGGCGGTGCTCCAACCAGGTGGCGAAGTCCTTCTTGTTCTCGTGCTTGATGTCGAGAATCTCACGCAGGACGGCCTCGTCGTCGGCGAACTTTTCAAGCTCAGTGAGCTTATCCAGATCGGTGACCCAGGCGTCCGATCCCGACAGGCGAGTCAGCAGAGCCGACAGGCGCGGGTTGCACTGGTTGAGCCAGCGGCGCGGAGTGACGCCATTGGTCTTGTTGTTGAAGCGCTCCGGCCAGATGTCGTGCCAGTCCTTCAACGTCTCGCGCTTAATGATTTCCGTGTGCAGAGCCGCAACACCGTTGATGGAGTAAGCGGCGTAGCAGGCAATCCATGCCATATGGATGCGGCCGTTGGAAATCGGTGCCATGTAGTCGATTTTGCCCTGGTCGAAGCCGCGCTCCGCCAAGTCTTCGCGGAAGCGGCGGTCAATCTCACGGGTAATTTCCAGGACGCGGCCGAAGAGGCGGTCAAAGATGGAGTATTCCCAGGTCTCCAGCGCTTCTGCCAGCACGGTGTGGTTGGTGTAGGCGAAGGTGTTGGACACGACGTTCCAGGCGTCGTCCCAGCTCATGTCGTGCTCATCCAGGAGCAGACGCATCAGCTCTGGGATGGCGAGCACCGGGTGGGTGTCATTGAGCTGAATGGAATTGTACTTGTGGAAGTCACGCAGGTCCTCGCCGTGATTCTCAATGTAGGAATCAATCATCGTCTGCAGTGACGCGGAGACGAAGAAGTACTGCTGGCGGACACGCAGGACCTTGCCGTCATAGGTCGAGTCATTCGGGTAGAGCACACGGCACAGGTCGTGGACGCGCTCGCGCTCGACGATGGCGTCGGTGAAGCGCTGCGAGTTGAAAGCGTCGTAGTCGAACTCGCGCATCGGCTCTGAGTGCCACAGGCGCAGCGTGCCGACGTTATCGGTGCCGTAGCCGGTAATTGGCATGTCATACGGAACTGCGCGAACGACCAAATCATCAAAAGCGACAATCTTGGACAGTTCCTCGCGGCGAATGACGAAGGGGTAGCCCTCTTCCATCCACGGGTCCGGGTGCTCCTCCTGGAAGCCGTTTTCGAAGGTCTGCTTGAACAAGCCGTAGCGATAGAGGATGCCGTAGCCGGTCACCGGCAGATTCTGTGTTGCACAGGAATCCAAGAAGCAGGCTGCCAGGCGGCCCAGACCACCATTGCCGAGAGCGGCATCGTGCTCAGCCTCCAGCACATCGGACAGGTTCTTACCGTACTTTTCCACCGCGGCAGAGGCCTCATCCACCAGGCCCACATTGAGTAGGTTGTTCAGCAGGGCGCGACCCATGAGGAACTCAGCGGAGAAGTAGTGCTGCTGGCGGGTGGCCGCGTACGCCTCCGTGGTGCGCTGCCAATTGTCTGCAAGGTCATCGACAACAACCCGTGACAGACCGGACCAGAATTCCATCTCTGTGGAGGACTGGGGAACGCGGCCGGACTCGGCGCGAATATGGGACCCGACGAGGTCACTCAAGTTCGACATCAAAGAAGCTCCTTATTGGACTGGTTTCGCTTCCAGACTCTACCGTTAAGCGCGAAACGATGCGCTTCATAGGGGAGGAGCCACTCCTCGTCAAACTACTGCTAGTCGATAATTGCCCCGACAATCGTGCCAATGCGTCCCAGATGCTCAACCTCACTGGGCAAAAAGTCCGGCCCTCCGGGGCGGCCAATGATGAGGACCAGGCCCTTGCCCATTGGGGTAGCGGCAATGGAGGAATCCATAACTGTCCAGTCCTCCGGCAACCATGCATCTGCTTCCGGGTCCAGATTGCGCGGTGAGTGAATTGGGGCAGCCGGTAGCGTCTTGCCGTTGTCCTCGGGGGCCGCGCTAGACGAAGCCAGGCGCACCCACTGCCCATCGCTGTGCTCTCCGAGCACAATTGCCCAGCCTGCAGTCATCGTCTGTGGCAGGCCGTCGACAATCTCGCCGAGGGCGCGGTCCAGGTTGTTGGTGTGCTGCGAGAACTTGGCCAACAGCGCAATCTGGCCGCGGCGGTCAACTGATCCGGAAAAGGGTCGAATCGAATCAACTTCGACTCCGCTGATGGACTGAGCGGCGGTAATCAGCGTGTCCGGCAGCATTCCCGTAGGCAGGTCGACCACGATGTCGTCGATAACAATGCCGCCAGTGCCGTGGTGTACGACATCGACGCTGCGAATGTCACCATCTACTTCGCCCAGTGCAGCCGCGACGTATCCAAGCGAGCCTGGTTCGTCGGGAAGCTGGATACGAAGGAGGTAACTCATGGCTGTGTGCACAACCTTTCGGATAACTGATAGTGATTCTTGCGGTGTAACTATAGAAGCAGTGATTTAGGCTACAGGGTAAACCTTTGAAATGTAAGACCCTGCGGACAACTGCTTGACGGCAACGACTACTGTAAGCAAGTACAGCCCGCTAGCGCGGTTTACATTCAGTTTCAACTAAACTTCGGTGCACTAGCTTCGTACGAAGAAATGAAAGGGGTACTAGCGTGCCAGCTATCTCACGTGATGAGGTCGCCCACCTAGCGCGATTGTCCCGTCTGGCTCTGACTGACGCGGAACTCGACGAGTTCGCCGGTCAGATTGACGGCATTATTAACCACGTCCAGGCCGTTCAAAAGGTGGCTGCGGATGATGTGGAGCCGATGAGTCACCCCTCTTCGCTGTCCGGTGTGATGCGCGAGGACGTCGTCAAGCCGACACTGACTGCGGAGCAGGCCCTGGACCAGGCGCCGTCCCAGGAGCGTCAGCGCTTCGAAGTTCCCCAGATTCTCGGCGAGTAGGAGTACGTGGAAGAAATGACTGCAGCTAACCCGAACCTGCATGCCGCTGTTGCCGAGGACCCGATTCTGGGTCTGAGTGCTTTCGAGCTCGCACAGAAGATTCACGCTCGTGAGCTGACCTCGGTGGAGGTTACCCAGGCGTTCCTCGACCGCATCGCGGCGATCGATGAGGACATTCACGCATTCCTGCACGTCGGTGCTGAAGAGGCACTGGCGGCAGCTCGCAAGGTCGACGAGTCGCTGGACGCTGGCGAGGAGCCGGCCTCCGCACTGGCCGGTGTGCCGCTGGCGCTGAAGGACGTCTTCACCACCACCGACGCCCCGACGACCTGTGCGTCCAAGATGCTCGAGGGCTACATGAGCCCCTACGACGCGACGGTTACCGCCAAGCTGCGTGCAGCCGGTATCCCAATCCTGGGTAAGACCAATATGGATGAGTTCGCCATGGGCTCGTCGACCGAAAACTCCGCCTACGGCCCGACCCACAACCCGTGGGACGTGGAGCGCACCGCAGGTGGCTCCGGTGGCGGATCCTCGGCAGCTCTGGCCTCCGGTATGGCTCCGCTGGCAATCGGTACCGACACCGGTGGCTCTATCCGTCAGCCGGCAGCTCTGACCGCAACGGTCGGTGTGAAGCCGACGTACGGCACGGTATCCCGCTACGGCCTGGTTGCCTGTGCCTCCTCGCTGGACCAGGGCGGCCCGACCGCGCGCACGGTACTGGACACCGCGTTGCTGCACGAGATTATTGCTGGCCACGACGAGAATGACTCGACCTCTACGGATCAGCCAATCGCTGACGTGGTGGCTGCCGCCAAGGAGGGTGCTACTGGTGACCTTTCGGGGGTCAAGGTCGGCGTCGTCAAGCAGTTTGACCGCACCGACGGCTACCAGGAAGGCGTGTTGGACAGCTTCCACGAGGCCGTCGACAAGCTGAAGGAAGCCGGCGCGGAGGTCGTCGAGGTCGACTGCCCGAACTTCGACCACGCACTGAGCGCGTACTACCTGATTCTGCCGTGTGAGGTCAGCTCCAACCTGGCTCGTTTCGACGGTATGCGCTACGGTCAGCGCGTCGGTGACGACGGTACCCACTCGGCCGATGAGGTCATGGCTATGACCCGCGCCGCTGGTTTTGGTGATGAGGTCAAGCGCCGCATCATCATCGGTACCTACGCGCTGTCGGTCGGCTACTACGACGCCTACTACATCCAGGCACAGCGTGTCCGTACCCTGATTCAGCAGGACTTCGAGCGCGCCTTCGAGCAGGTGGATGTCCTGATTTCGCCGACCACTCCGACCACTGCATTCAAGCTGGGGGAGAAGGTCGACGATCCGCTGAGCATGTACATGTTTGACCTGTGCACGCTGCCGCTGAACCTGGCCGGTATGTGCGGTATGTCTGTGCCGTCGGGCCTGGCGGGAGACACCGGCCTGCCGGTGGGTCTGCAGATTATGGCTCCGCGTCATGGCGATGACCGGCTGTACAAGGTGGGCGCTGCCTACGAAAAGGTGCGCGGTCCAATCGCCTAATAGGTGCTAGCAGGTTTGCAACCGTCGTTTTCTCACTCAGGTGAGGAAGCGGCGGTTGTCGCCGTTTTGGGGAAAGTTTCATATATGCGCAGGAGCGCAAACAAGGAAAGAGTAAGAGCGAAGGAGCCACCGCGCTTTTTGCCGTGGATTTATGGGCTGGTCATTATAATTGCCATCGCGGTCAGCCTGGTCGCGGCCGTGGTTTTCGGCTCGGCGGACATCACCTGGTCCACCACGACGCAGGTAATCTCGCACCACTTGTTCGGCACTGAGCTGGATGAGTCCGTCCCAGCGAGCTCGGACACCATCATCTGGAATCTCCGTGCTCCCAGGGGAATTCTCGCCGCCATTGTCGGTGCGGGGCTGGCGGTCTCTGGCGTGGCTATGCAGACGCTAGTGCGTAACCCACTGGCAGACCCGTATCTGTTGGGTATTTCCGCAGGCGCCGGTGCCGGTGCTACCGCAGTGATCATCTTCGGTGCTTTCTCCGGCAGCCCCATCGCGCCGCTGACGTTCGGCGCGCTGCTCGGTGCGGTGATGGCAACGCTCGCAGTCGGCGCCTTCGCCAGGGCCGGGGGAGGGCTGACCCCATTGCGCCTAGTGCTGTCCGGCGTGGTGCTTTCCGCGGCGTTTTCGGCGCTGAGTAGCTTCATGGTCTTCGCAGGCCCCGACCCGAGAGCCGCTCAGTCGGTGATGTTCTGGATGCTGGGCTCCGTCGCTGGCGCGACGTGGATAAAGACGCTCTTTCCACTGGTTGTTCTCATTGCAGTGCTACTGTTTTTCCTGGTCAAGGCCCGACATCTGGACGCGCTGGCAACTGGTGAGAGCACTGCGGCGGCCGTGGGCATCGATGTTTCGCGGCTACGTACGCAGGTATTTGTGCTACAGGCGGTGCTCGTCGGCACGCTCGTGGCGGTCTCTGGTGGCATTGGGTTTGTCGGTCTGGTGATTCCGCACTTGACCCGCATCTTGGTGGGCGCCACGCATCGCGTTGTCTTGCCAGTGGCCGCGCTCATGGGTGGACTGTTTCTCATCTGGGTGGACATCATCGCTCGTGTAGTTGGCGGCAGCCAAGAAATGCCGCTGGGTGTGGTAACGGGACTTGTCGGTGCGCCACTCTTCCTCTATCTGATGAGTCGCTCGCACTACAGCTACGGAGGTGCCGAGTAAATGACTACCCCACAAAAGTCTGTACTTTCCGCCAAGGATGTGCGTTGCGATATCGCCGGTCGCACCATCGTCGGCGGCGTCAATCTCGACTTCGGCACGGAACCCATGACTGCCATCATCGGAGTCAACGGCGCGGGCAAGTCCACTCTGCTGCGTGCTCTCGGTGGAATCACGAAGCCGTCTGCTGGTGATGTCGAGATTAACGGCACATCCATGACCGCGATTAGCTCGAAGAACCGTGCCCGCGCCCTCGCCTTTGTCGCGCAGAACGAAGTTCCACCCGCGGAAATGCGGGTACGTGACTTCGTCTCACTCGGCCGCTTGCCCTACCAGCGCCTCTTTGCTGGCAACACTGCCGAGGACAATTCCCATGTCGATCGCGCATTGGAACTCGTAGGGCTCGAAGCGGTCGCGCAACGCCCGTGTGGGCAGCTCTCGGGTGGGCAACGGCGTCGCGTGTGTCTTGCGCGTGCCATCGCCCAGGACTCGCCAATCATGCTTCTCGACGAGCCCACCAACCACCTTGACGTGCGCCACCAGCAGTCCGTACTGCGCCTGGCCCGCTCCAGCGGAGCCTGCGTCATCGCCGCCATCCACGACCTGGACCTGGTGATGAACCACTTCGACCGCGTCATCGTGGTCGCAGACGGCGGTATCGCGGCCGATGGTATCCCCGAAGAAGTGCTTACCCGCGACTTTGTCGCCGACATCTTTCAGGTCGAATCCTGTCAGCTCAATTCCCCCTCCGGTCGCCGCCACCTCGCCATCGACAGCGAGCTAGGTGTGACCACCAACAGTTAGGAGTATCCTACCATGAATAACACACACGCTTTCCGACGTCCCTTGCGCGCCTCAGCCGCTGGTGTCGCTGTGGCCGCACTGGCATTTGGAGTTGCCGCCTGTGGTTCCGACGAGGGTACGCACGCGTCGTCGTCAGGCATTACCCTCACCAACTGCGGTGAAGAAGTCAGCTACCCGGGTGTGGCGAAGAAGCTGCTGATCAATGACGGCAATATTGCTTCGCTGGCGCTGGCTGTGGGGGCCGCAGATGAAATCACGGCAGTGAGTTCCATGGCTTCGCACCTGCCGGTGCTGACTGCAGCCTACGGTGACGAAATTGCCCAGAAGCCGGAAGTGGCGAAGGAGTACCCGAATCTGGAGCAAGTTATTGCGGCCGAGCCGGACTTGATGCTGGCGGGCTGGGGCTATGGCTTTAGTGAAGACAAGGGGATTACCCCGGAGTCGCTGTCCGAGCACGGGATCGGCGCTTATATTCTGACCGAGTCCTGCCGCAGCAGTGACGATGCCGCAGCAGGTGAGGGCGGCAGCGGTGACCCTGGGCATGTCCGTGGCCTGGTGGATCCGTGGGAAGCCGTCAAGCTTGACTTGAAGAACATCGCTACGCTGACCGGTCATGACGGTGAGGGCGACAAGGTCATTGCCGATATTGATGACCGCCTGAAGGCACTGGACGACGCACCGAAGGGCGACAAGAAGCCGGTGGGATTCCTCTTTGACTCTTCAGGCGATGCGCCGTTTACTTCCGGTTCTTTCGGCGCGCCACAAGGCATCATGGACAAGGCCGGCGCGGCCAATGCCGCCGAGTCAATCAAGGACACGTGGACCACGATGTCCTGGGAACATGTTGCGGAAATGGAACCCGACTTCATCGCGCTCGTGGAATACCCGGGTCAGACCTTCGAAGAGAAGATTAAGGTCCTGCGTACGAACCCGGCGACCAAGGATTTGAAGGCGGTCAAGGAGAATCGCTTTATTAATCTGCCGTATGCCATGTGGACAGAGTCGCCACTGAACGTCGATGCCGCCGAGTACGTGCGCAAGGCGCTGGAGGAGTACGGTCTCCTGCCGGCATCGGATGTCACGACGAAGATGGAACTGCCATCCGAGTTGCCGGGGCAGGAATACCTGCAAAAGTAGTTTTGACCAATGCCGTCAAGCACGAACTGACTAACGCGACTAAGGTAGGCATCATGCGAATTGCGACCCTTACCTCCGGTGGAGATTGTCCCGGTCTGAATGCCGTCATCCGTGCAATTGTCCGTACCAGCTCGAGCGAGTACGGCTCAACCGTCGTCGGTTTCGAGGACGGTTGGATTGGCCTCATGGAAGACCGTAGGGTTCAACTTTATGACGATGAGCGGATTGACCGCATGCTGCTGCGTGGCGGCACCATGCTGGGCACCGGTCGCGTACACCCGGACATCCTCATGTCTAACCTCGACCGCATTAAGGAAAACCTCGCTGATGCGGGAATCGATGCCCTCATTCCAATTGGCGGCGAAGGCACGCTGAAGGCTGGCAAGTGGCTTTCAGACAACGGTGTGCCGGTTGTTGGTGTCCCGAAGACCATTGACAACGACGTCAACGGAACTGACTACACCTTCGGCTTCGACACGGCCGTGGCGGTTGCCACAGACGCTGTCGACCGCCTGCACACCACGGCGGAGTCACACCAGCGCGTCATGATCGTTGAGGTCATGGGGCGTCACGTTGGGTGGATTGCCCTGCATGCGGGCATGGCCGGTGGTGCACACCATATTGTCATTCCGGAAAAGCCGTTCGACATCAACGAGATTGTGAAGTCGATGGAGCGCCGCTTCCAGATGGGCGAGAAGTACGGCATTATTGTCGTTGCTGAAGGCGCGACTCCGAAGCCGGGCACTATGGATTACGAAGAGGGCGGTGTTGACCAGTTCGGTCACCAGACCTTCAACGGTATCGGCCAGGTCATTGGCGCGGAGATTAAGAACCGCACTGGCTATGATGTCCGTACTACGGTGCTGGGGCACATCCAGCGTGGTGGTACCCCAACTGCGTACGACCGCGTCCTGGCCACCCGCTACGGTGTCCACGCTACCCGCGCAGTCCACGAGGGGGACTTCGGCAAGATTGTCGCGCTGCACGGCGAGAACATCGAACGCATCGACATCGACGATGCGGTCTCCGAGCTGAAGGTCGTCCCGGAAGGCCGTTACCGCGCTGCTGCTGCGCTGTTTGGTTAAGCGTGTCGGTTAAGCACGCTTTGCTAAACAATTAGGCAATTCTTTATAACAAAATAGACATACTGCCCGGGTTGGTGTATTAATCACCTGCCCGGGCAGTATGCTTTATAGAGTTCCGATTTTTGAAAAATAGACATATATTTAGGATTTTCTCGCTATGTGGAAAAGAGCCACAGCAATTGCAATGGCCTTCGTGGGCCTAACTGTCGGTGCCGGATTCGCGTCCGGCCAGGAAATGATGCAGTACTTCGTGGCATTCGGCACAAACGGCCTATGGGGCGTCATTCTCGCCTCCGTCGTGATGATTGCCAGCGGTTTGGCAGTGCTGTCAATCGCCAGCTACTTGCAGGCAGACGAGCATTCCGAGGTCTTCGACGTCATCACCCGAAACTGGGTTTCGAAGATTCTGGACATCGCCGTGATGATCACATTGTTCTGTACCGGCTTCGTCATGTTTGCCGGTGCGGGTGCGAACTTGAACCAGCAGTTTGGACTGCCGGTGTGGATTGGTGCCGTGATTATGGTCGCGCTGACCTTGGGGGTCGGCATGCTGGATGCGGACAAGGTCAGCCGAATAATCGGCATGATTACCCCGTTTATCATCGTGTTCCTGCTCGGTGCCGGTATCTACACTCTGTTCACCAACGACACGTCGATGTCGGAGGCCGCGCAGTACACCACTGAATTGTCGACTTCGTTGCCGCACTGGTCAATTTCCGCCCTGAACTATGTCGGTTTCTGTGTGATGGTGGCCGTATCGATGTCCATCGTCATTGGCGGTAGTTACCTGAACCCACGAGAGGCCGGCATCGGTGGTTTCATGGGCGGCACCATCTACGCAGGTCTGTTGACACTTGTGACCTTCGCTCTCTTCTTCAAGGTCAAGGACGTTGGACACGAGGATATGCCGACTTTGGCAATTGTCAATGAGATCCACCCAGTTCTGGGCACCGTGATGGCAATCATCATCTACGCGATGATCTTCAATACCGCCATCGGCATGTTCTACGCGCTGGGCCGCCGCCTGACGCGCAACACCCCGCACCGCTTCCGTTTGGTGTTCATCGTGACCGTGCTGGTTGGCTTTGGCCTGAGCTTCTTCGGTTTCAAGACTCTGGTCGGCTCTATCTACCCGGCCCTTGGTTATGTCGGTATCGCTCTTATCGTGATTCTGTGCGGCGCGTACCTGACTGGACGCAACAAGCTGATGGAAGAGTCGAAGCGTCGCGGTCGCATCCGCAAACTCGCTCGCCGCAAGATGCACCCGAACAAGAAGTTCACCACGGCGGATCAGAAGAAGCTCGACCGCGCTTTGGCAAACTCCAACATCTCCAATGTCGACCTTCAGGAAAGCGTCCGCGACGACATCGTGGAGGAACTGGTCAGCGACGACAATGTTGACTTCACCGAGGACGACGCCGAGCGCATCGTTGAAAAGGACAACGAGCGACTGGAGAAACTCTCCGAAATCGAAGAAGCTTCTGACGAAGACGACCCCCGCGAGACTGCGAAGAACTCCTTCCCAGGCGAAGCTACAGCTACTGCGCCGAAGAAACTGGCCGGACAGACTAAGAACGCAATCAAGCGTGTGGCGAAGCCGAAGCCGAAGAAAGAAAACTAGCCCGTCTCACTAGCTCGTCTGGCTAGCGCGACTAACTAACGCGAAAATAGAAGGCATCGCACCGATAGGGAAGGGCGATGCCTTCTTCGTATGTGTGCCCCAAATGCTCGTGGAGGTACCAGTGTAAGTTTGCCTCCACCTTCTCGCGTGTGGCTGGTTTCGAGCGAAGCCAGTAGGAGCGTGTCCGAGCCAGTAGTACGACATCCTCGATGGTCACGGTCTGTTCCCAGGTCAGTCGTACTTCATCGACCAGATCCAATTCTGGTCCTACCTCCGGGTAAAAGCCGGGGCGTAACACGTCACCGGCGTGCATGATGCGGCTAAGCCGATGTACCCACGGCACGGAGACATCCAAAGTGTTCCACACCAGCATGGCCACGCCACCCGCACGCAACACCCGCGCACATTCTCTACTTGCAGCGGCCGTGTCCACCCAGTGCCAGGTCTGCGCGCACGTTGCCACATCGACGCTGTCAGATTCCAGCCCCGTGTGCTCCGCAGTGCCGTCCAGGCATTTCGCCGCTGGCACATTGTGCGGTAGCGCCTGCCGCATCGCGGTGGAGGGATCGAGGGCCAGCAGGGTGGCGTCGCGGTAGACGTCGGCAAGCGAGGCGGTGAACTTTCCGGTGCCGGCGCCGATATCGACGACCACCTGTGGGCACGGCGCGAGACGGGCAAGCGCGTCAATGACCGCCGGCGGATATCCGGGCCGCACGCGGTGATAACCGCCCGCACCGTCGGCACTTTCCTGCAGGTTCTCGTCGAAAGTGGCACCTGCGCGGTGGCGATCGGCAGCGTCGCGGAACGTCGGCGTATCGCGCGCTGACGTCGGGGGAATCGGTGGGTGTTCGTTAACTTCGGGCACGAGATATACCCTAGGGCACGCGCGCGGTGCCATCGCTAGTAGACTTTACAAACATGACCGCTGCATACGCTGATGACTTGATGGACTTTGATGAGGTCCTCGAACGTTTTGACCCAGTAATGGGCATGGAGGTCCACGTCGAGCTTTCGACGAAGACCAAGATGTTCTCCTCCTCCTCGGCAAACTTCGGTGCCGAGCCGAATAGCAACGTCGATCCCTGCAGCCTCGGCCTGCCGGGTGCGCTGCCCGTGGTTAACCGTCAGGGCGTTGAGTGGGCTATCAAAATTGGCCTGGCGCTGAACTGCCAGATCGCTGAGTCCTCTCGCTTCGCGCGCAAGAACTACTTCTACCCGGACCAGCCGAAGAACTACCAGATTTCGCAGTACGACGAGCCGA
>NZ_CAMQAZ010000023.1 GCF_946998835.1 uncultured Corynebacterium sp.
CAGGTTGGCTGCACTGTGGGGTGATAATACGTCCATGACTATTAGCCACGAGTCGATTTACCAGGCCCTTTACGTACAAGGGGCAGGTAGCTTGCGTAAAGAACTTGTGTTTGAAAAGTCCTGCCGGACTACCCGGCCAGGGCGTAAACCCCGCTCGCTTTTAGCGGGGGTGCCCAAACCACGAGGAAAACGCTGGACCCATGATGCCAATATTTCACTTCGCCCAGCCGAAGCCAACGACCGTGCTGTGCCCGGTCATTGGGAAGGGGATTTGATTATTGGCGCAGATGGCACCAGTGCTTTAGCGACATTGGTGGAACGCCGCAGCAGGTTTGTGCTCCTCGGCAGACTCGGCACTGACCATACTGCCGCAAGCGTCAATGAGGTCATGGTGCGGATGATTCGTCGGCTTAAAGAGTCGATGGACACCACGATGTCGACGTTGACCTGGGACCAGGGGGTGGAGTTTGCCAAACACACGGAGTTTTCCGTCGCGGAGAATATCCAGGTGTTTTTCGCCGATCCGCATTCACCGTGGCAGCGAGGCAGCAATGAGCGGATGAACCGGGATATCCGGTTTTATTTCCCCAAAGGAACCAACTTTACCGATGTCACCGACCAGGAGGTCGCCCAGGCGGAGGCATTGCTGAATAACCGGCCGAGGGTAGTGCTCGGCGGGTTAACTCCCCGGGAGGTAATCTCTGGTGTTATCCATGATGCAATGACCGCCTGACCCTACCGTGCATACGCACTAGCACTCGGCGCAACAGAGAACGCTGCCCCCGTTAAAGCTAGGCTTACTATCCCGACTACTAATGAACGGAGTGACTTTCGCATGACCAATCCTTCTTCCTTGTCAAATGGTGAGCTGCAAGGCTTTTACGAAGACCTTTACGTTTATTGCTCTGAAAAAGACTCTTACCAGGTTGCCGAGCGTTTCAAGAAGGAACTCAAAGTTTCTTTTCCCGAAATTGACGATCTTCCTGATTTCACAGTTGATGAGTGCGATGAAGACGAGTATCAGCTTGCTGAAGAATTAGACCCTGGTAGTAATCAGGAAAATTTTCGTCCGTACATGATTACTCAGCATTTCTTCCTGGAAGTCTTAAACCTAAGTGACAAGATAATTGACCCTATTAGTGATGCTGTTTTCGAAGCCGTTCAACGAGCTACAGAAGATGTCCCATACTTCAGTTTCATGGGTTTTCTCAAGGAGAATCACTCTGATGATGAGTAGAAGAACGTAGCATCTGGCTTTACTCTGATACGTAGCGGTGGACTGTTCCCACGGAGTACCCAGTTTGTTTTGCTATCGCCCTGATGCTTAGCCCACGAGCACGTAACTCTCGGACGCGGCGACGCTTCTCGTTAGCGCGTGCGAGGTAGTCTTCGCGCGATTCACTAGTCCATCGTTGAGCGGTTCTAACAGACGCGCCCATTTTCTCGGCAAGAGCGCGAGCTGTTTTTCCGTTACGCGGATAGCGAGCATAAACCTCACTCATAGGGCACTTCTCCAGTTCTCTTGAGCAGCTTTACGCCTAACCGCTCCGCTTTTGCGGCCTCGTGCGCTTTGGATGGTGCTGAAGGTTGCTTCGTAGACGGCGGGGCCGTCTGCCCACATGCGGGATTTGGTGGTGATCCATCGGTGGATGGAGCGGGCGATTTGGTCGACTTCGCGTGTAGACAGTGGTTCGCTGAAGAGTTGTTGGTTCATGGCTTGTGCGGTGGTTTGGATTGCGCGGCCGAGTCCGTCGGGGTTGCCGAAGTGGTGGCGGATTTCGCGGTATGCCCAGGTGCGTGCTGATTCGAATAGGGCGCAGTTGCGCCCTAGTCCGACGGGGTTTTTGCGGCGGGTGCGCTTCCACGATGGTGGCGGCATGAAGCCGGTTTCGGTTAGCCAGAAGTTCAGCTCGTCGAGTGTGTAGAGCTTGAACCCTCCGCCCGCGACACCGGAAGCAGATCAGGCTAAGAAGGTCACCCCAGGTTCGTGGTTCGATGACGCCACGGAACTTACTGTCGACAACATCAGCAGCGTCACGGCCGACATTGTTCCTGGTGAGACGCACGTGTACAAGATCAAGTCCGAGTATGGGCAGCAGCTCCGCGGCGCCGTCAAACTTATTGACGCCCCAGAAGCGGACAAGCTTGCACAGATCTCCGGCCTGGATATCAAGACGCTGAATTCGGCACGCCAACTCGCCGGTAGCGAGGAAACCCGTCCTGTAAATGAACACCAGATCGGCGAAGAGACAACATTTGGTAACTCGGCCCGGATTAACTACCGCAATCGGATCGGCGAAGATAGTGAAAAGTCGGGCGATTACGAGGCTGAAAGAGCGTGGCTGGATGGTGACCAGTACATCGTTGTCTTCTTCAACAACAGTTGGGGCGCCGGTAAATCCCACGATGTCGCGGATGTTCAAAATGTCCCGGTGACTTATCAGCTAACCACGGAGTTGGTCGGCGAGAAGATTCCGGGCCCAGCTTTTGAACAGGTCGCGCACAAGTCGCCAAGTAGCGAAACCCCGACTAGTAGCCAGCAGAATCCGAAGACCACCGAAGAAAACGAGGATGACGGCTCCTCGAAGATGATGTGGTTCTCTATGGGGGCGGTGCTTCTGGTCTTGGTCGTCGGCGCGACAATCGCGTTGACCCGTAAGTAACTCTAGAGCGTCCAGTACACGCCGAATCGGTCAGGCTTGACGACGGTTTCCGTGCCCTCGGCAACCTCAGCGCCTGTAAGGCCAAGCGCTTGGCAGGCGCTTTCGACCTCTTCGGCAGAATCGCTGGAGAGACGCATCGCCACACCGTCGCCGAAGGTGAAATTGTGCATGCCCGGCGAGTCGAGCGTCATGAAATTCTCTGACCCGAAAAGTTGGTTGTATACCTCGGTGGCGGCGGCAGCCTGTGGTTCGTCGCCTGTCCACATGAAGTAGGGAATAACGGCGGGATTCGCTGTCTTTGCGGCAGCGTCCGTGCTTGCAGCCCCGCTGGTTAAGGAATTAATCATCAGTTGCCAGTTGACCCCATTGCCGTCTACCAACCAGCCAAAGAGCGGCGAGAAATCGTAGCTGGTCAGGGGCATGAGTGCAGCACCACCGCTGATGGTTTCATCACCCGCCATCAGATGCTCCCACAGTCTGCGCAGCTGGTTTTCCTGACCAGGGGCAAAACGCACCAAAAAAGACACAGCGGGGGTTAATCGGCGGTTCCCGTCCTCAATGAGCTCGAAGTCCATCCCACCGATGGTGAGCGTGGTGGAGTTGGGCTTGATGTTGGAGTGAAAACCTTCGGCGTAAAACCGCGCAGCGGCGCGAGGGTCGTCGTTAAGCGCGATCACGGCCGAAATAGAAACAGTCATGAAAATGAGCCTAACGACGAGCGCTTAACCGCGCAGAGAACGCAGCGTTTGATCCTAGTCAGTGAAGAATCTTCATACGGTGATATCCCCAGTAACGCTGCGCTGATTAGGGGATTTCAGTTAGTGGCGTGGGCTCTGCTCGCGAACTAGGTCTGCAAATCTGTTGATGTAGTCGCGAACAAAGTCCTCAGTGCTTGACGACGTGAATTCTCCTTGTTCGTCAATGAGTGTTGGCGATTGTCCCAGGAAGACCTCTGGCTGACCGAGCATCGGCATGTCGAAGTACGACAGCGCGAGTCGCAAGTTCTTCTGAGAGCTATAACCTCCCATACGGCCGACGGAGTGGCTGATAATTCCCGCGGGCAGGTTCTTCCATGCCACATCACCGTTGGGCTTAGATCCGATGTCAACGGCATTCTTCAGAGCTGCAGGAATTGTGCGGTTGTTTTCTGGGGTGACAAATAGGATGCCATCGCTGGCTTTAATGGTTTCCCGGAAACTGGTGTATTCCGCGGGAGTCGCAATATCGGACACTGCGGGGTCGTCGTAGTCGAAGTTGTAGAGAGGGAGGTCACGAATCTCGACGATGTCGACTTTGAAGTCATCGGGGAAGTACGTGGCTGCCTTGAGTGCAATCTTTCGTGCATAGGAGGCTCGACGCAAGCTTCCTACCAGGATAGAAATCTGTGCAGTCATGCGAATGTTCCTTTCTTAGGATGTATGGGGAAAGACGCGGGTTTAGAAATCCCAGTCTTCGTCTGCGGTGTCTTCGGCTTTTCCGATGACATATGCGGAGCCGGAACCGGAGAAAAAGTCGTGGTTTTCATCTGATCCCGGGGTGAGGGCGGCGAGAATCTCGGGTTTGAAAGCGGTCTCATCATGGTTAAACCGCTGCGGATATCCCAAGTTCATAAGCGCTTTGTTGGCGTTGTATCGAATGAAGTTGGCAACGTCGTCGTAAAGCCCGAGTGGCTCGTATAGAGCTTCGGAGTACCTCAGTTCGAGCTGGTATAGCTCGTCGAGAAGCTCGAAGACGAAAGCCTTCATCTGCGTTTGCGTGGTGGCGTCGTAGGTTTCTACGCCGCGCTGGAATTTGTAGCCGGAGTAATAGCCGTGCACAGCTTTGTCACGCAGGATTAGGCGCACCATGTCGGCGGTGTTGGTCAGGATGCCTCGTGATGCGAAGTGCAGCGGGAGGTAGAAACCGGCGTAAAGCGAGAAAGACGAAAGAAGCGTTGCTGCCGCCTTTCGCTTGAGTGGAACGGCACCGTAATAGTGTTTGAGCACAGCTTTTGAACGTGCCTGCAGGATGTCATTGCCGACTGCCCACTGGTAGGCAGCGTCGATGTCAGGGGTATTGGACAGCGTTGAAAAAACTGAAGAATAGGACTTTGCATGCACTGCTTGCATGAAAGCGATGTTGGTATAGACCGCCTCTTCATGTTCAGTGCGGGCATCTTGAATTTGGGAAATCTCTCCGACAGACGCCTGCACTGTGTCGAGCATGGTCAGTCCTGTGAAGACCTTCATAGTCAGCTCGCGTTCTAGATCGGTGAGACGCCGCCAGTCTGCAAGGTCATTGGACAGCGGGACTTTCTCAGGCAGCCAAAAATTTGCTGTTAGGCGATTCCACACTTCGAGATCTTTGTCATCTTGCACTCGGTTCCAGTTGATTGGCCGAAGGCGTGCAGATGGGTCTTTCCGAAAAGACGGTGGCGTAGTTGAATAGCTGTAGATGTTCAAGAAGTAGCACTCCTCCAGAATTTTTCCAGGCCCTCTCGGACGTTCTCCACATCGTGGTCTGTCCCCAGTAGCTCGTAGTGATACAGCTCCGGGACCTGGCATTTTGCAGAAATGATGGCTCCGGCTATGCAATAGTCGGTGCCGAAATTCGTGTTTCCCGAGGTGATGACACCGCGGATGAAACTCCTATTGGTTTCGTCGTTGAGAAAAGCGATGACTTGCCTGGGTACTGCGCGGCGACGACATCCGCCACCATAAGTCGGTGTAATCAGGACAAATGGGCTGCAGACGCGAATCATTCCGTCTTTTCGCGGATGTAACGGGATTCGTGCTGCGGGTTGAGCAAGCTTTTGGACGAACCGGTGAGTGTTTTCAGAGGCACTGGAGAAGTACACAATTCTGGGTGACTCCTCCAGTGGGAGTTCCGTGAAAGTCAGCGGCGTCTTCGAGGATGAAGACACTCAATTACCTCCTGTGTTCAATGGGTTGAACAATAAAGTAGAGGAGTGAACGTGGTGTCAACAAGGTGCTGCTTACGTAAGACTGAACGTGCTTAGTAATGCAATTGAGAAGTAAAGTCGCGGCACTGTACTAACGGCGGAAAAATCCAGCAGTTGATTTTCAAGGCGAGAAAGATAGCGGGGCTGGCAGCGGGGGTGTCTCCCCAGCGAGGGGAGGGAGATTCCAGAGGCCTCTCAGCGGAGCCAAACAGGGCAAACAAAAAGGCCGCGCTTTGGAATGAACCAGTCAACGAGATGACTGGGTTTCCAAAGTGCGGCCTTTTCTACAGCGCATAGCATCAATGCGTTATGGAATAACTACAGATGCATAGCGAAATCCACTACTTCAGCGGGCGAACACTGCCGGTGAAGTGCGGGCGCTTCTTCTTGCGATCCCATGCCACGATGTTGACGGCGCGGCCGGTGTTGGAGTTGCCATCAGCCAAATCGTGTGCGGCACCTGCACCGTCACCGGTGTGGGTGAGGGCGACATTGATTGTGGTCGGCAGAACGACCGGCGTACCGAAGGAAATCTGGAACTCGTATGGCTGACCCGGCAGAATCTGAGCTTCAGCCAGCGCGCGGGAGGCAGTGTACATGCCGTGTGCAATTGCTGCCGGCATACCCAGGGCCTTGGCGGAGACAGAGGTGATGTGAATCGGGTTCCAGTCGCCAGAAACCTTGGCCCACTGGCGGCCGGTGTTGCCAGCTAGCTTCCACTGAGCAGTGGGGAAGGGGACCTTGAACTGCTCGCGCTTGATGGTTTCTGCACCGGACTTGATGGCCTCGCGCTGTGCCTGGACTTCTTCGAAGCCCTCGGCATCCTTCAGGCGAGCGCCCTTGGCCAGGTACACCGACTGCTCCTCGACCAGGGTGGCACCGGATGTGGACGACGTAACGGTCGACTCCAGTACAACCTCGGTGCCCGAGCGGTGAGCGCGGAACGCTGCAACCTTCACCGAGATATCAACCTTGCCACCGAGCGTGACCGGAGAAATCTCGCGGTAGGTGTTCTCGGTGTGGACCAGGCCCATCATCGGCAGCGGGAAGTCATCCGCAGCCATCAGCTCCATCTGAATGGGCATGATCAGGGCGTGGATGTGGCCGAAGAAAGCCTGCTCAGACTTCGGGGCGCCTACGACGTCGCGGAAGCCCTGGTCACGGTCAGCGTCGACAGTGACGTTCTTGACCACCAGTTCATTGACCTTGATCTCGGTGGAGTTCGGGCGCTTCTTCGCCGAACCGGCAGCTGCCTTGGCGTAGAGCGGAACCAGATTGGGAATGGCATCCAGGGTCTTAGCCATAAGTTTTCCTCTTTCCTCCTTATCGGGAGCCTATGCGGAAGCCGCAGCTATCGCTTAGGCACCGACGATGTTCTGACCGCAGACGCGCAGGACGTGGCCGTTGACGCCGAGAGCGCGGTCGGAGACCAGGAAGGCAATCGCCTGGGCGACGTCGCCCGGCTGTCCACCCTGCTGCAGCGAGTTCACGCGGCGAGCAACCTGACGGTTGACGAACGGAATAGCAGCGGTCATGTCGGTCTCGATGAAGCCCGGAGCAACAGCGTTGATGTTGCCGCCGCGCTTAGCGAACTCCTCAGCGTAAGCCTCAACCATTGCGATAACGCCAGCCTTGGAGGTGGCGTAGTTGGTCTGGCCGCGGTTACCAGCGATACCGGAGGTGGAAGCCATAGTGGCGATACGAGGGGCCTTCTCGAAGGCCTTGTGGTTCAGCAGCTGCTCGTTCATCTTCAGCTGGGACTCGATGTTGACGGCGATGACGGAGCCCCACTTGGCATCGTCCATGTTGGCGAACATCTTGTCACGGGTGATACCTGCGTTGTGGATGACGATATCCAGGCGACCGTAGCGGGCCACAGCGGCATCGGCGATAGCATTGCCAGCGTCATCAGCGGTGATGTCCTGCTGCAGGGCCAGGCCGCCGAGCTCGTTGGCAACCTTGGACAGAGCCTCACCAGCCTGCGGGACGTCGATAACGATGACCTCTGCGCCGTCAGCCTTGAGCTGGCGAGCAATAGCGGCACCGATACCACGAGCGGAACCGGTGACAGCGGCAACCTTGCCAGCCAGCGGCTTGTCCCAGTCAGCCGGAATCTCGCCAGCGTCGGAGGTGACGCGGAGGAACTGGCCGTCGACGAAGGCCGAGCGGCCGGAGAGGAAGAAGTGCAGGGAGGAAATCACAGACGGCGCAGTGACCGAGACACCCGGGGCGACGAGGATGCCGTTGGCGGTGGAACCACCGCGGACCTCGTGGCCGAGGGAACGAATCAGGCCCTCGATGCCACCGGCGACAGCGTTTTCCGCAATCTCAGCCGGGGTTGCGTTGTGGTGAGCGTCCTTAGCGCGGGAGATGGTGACAATGCGGCCACCCTTGTCCAGCTTGCGCATGTGCTTGGCAGCAGCCAGCACCGGGCCCTGCAGCTCTGCTGGGCGCTTAGCCTCGGTGACGACGATGACGATGGCTCCGACCTTGTCGTCAGCGGCGTTGTCGCGGCGAACCTGCAGGCCCCACTCGGTTAGCTGGGCTGCAACTGCGTCTGCATCTGCACCCTCACCGGTGACGAGCACCTTGTCGTTGTTTAGCAGCGGGCCGCCCGGCTTGTGGCGGCGCAGGAATGGCGGCTGCGGCAGGCCAGCGGCCTTAGCTAGTCCAGTGAGCGGACCACCGTTGACGAGTTCCTGGTACTTATCAGCCATGGAAAATTCTCCTTATCAGTAAAACCTTGTAAGTAAGTAAAACCTTGTAAGTAAAAGTGTCTTTATCGGTGGTGCGCTATTAGACGCGAGCCTCGAGGACTGCGACAACGCCCTGGCCGCCTGCAGCGCAGACGGAAATCAGGCCGCGAGTGGTCTTGCCCGTCTCGTTAGCCTTCTCGCGCAGCATTTTGGACAGGGTAGCCACGATGCGACCGCCGGTAGCGGCGAACGGGTGGCCAGCCGCCAGGGAAGAGCCCTTCACGTTGAGCTTCTCGCGCGGGATGGAGCCCAGTGCGCCGTCCAGGCCCAGCTTGGTGCGGCAGAACTCCTCGTCCTCCCATGCCTTCATGGTGGACAGGACAGTGCCGGCGAAGGCTTCGTGGATTTCGAAGAAGTCGAAGTCATCGAGAGTCCAGCCGTTGCGGGCCAGCAGACGCGGGGTGGCGTATGCCGGAGCCATCAGCAGGCCCTCGTCACCGTGGACGAAGTCAACAGCGGCTGCCTCGGAATCGACGACGTCGGCAAGCACTGGCAGACCGCGCTCAGCGGCCCACTCCGGGGTGGAGATAAGGACGGCGGAGGCGCCGTCGGTAAGCGGGGTGGAGTTGCCAGCGGTCATGGTCGGCTCTGCTTCTAGACCACGGCCGAAGACTGGCTTGAGCTTAGCCAGCTTCTCCGGAGTGGAGTCAGGGCGCATGTTGGTATCACGGGAAACGCCCTTGTACGGGGTGACCAGGTCGGAGAAGAAGCCCTCGTCGTATGCGCGTGTCATGTTCTGGTGGGAAGCGGCGGCGAGCTCATCCTGCTCAGCGCGGGTGACGCCCCACTTGGCGGTGGTGATGGCCTGGTGCTCGCCCATGGACAGGCCGGTGCGCGGCTCGCCGGTCGACGGAGTGTCCGGAGCCAGGTCGGACGGACGGGCCTTCAGGAAGACCTTTGCCATGTCCAGGGTGGACTTCTGGCGGCTGGCCTCCAGCAGGATCTTGCGTAGGCGGTCGTTGACAGCAATCGGAGCATCCGAGGTGGTGTCCACGCCGCCGGCGATAGCGGAGTCGATCTGGCCCAGCTTGATCATGTTGGCGACGGAGTTCAGAGCCTCCATACCGGTGGCACATGCCATCTGGATGTCGAAGGCTGGGGTGTCCGGAGCCAGTGCGGAGCCGAGGACGGACTCGCGGGTGAGGTTAAAGTCACGGGAGTGCTTCAGCACAGCACCAGCGGAGACTGCGCCGAGGCGCTCGCCGGCGATACCGTAGCGGGCGACAAGGCCGTCGATAGCGGCGGTCAGCATGTCCTGGTTCGACTCGTTAGCGTATTCCTTATTAGAACGAGCGAACGGAATGCGGTTACCGCCGACGACGACTGCGCGGCGCAGAGAGTTCTTGTTGGCCTGAGCTGCCATGTGATTGTTCCCTTCAAAATTCTTGAAGTGTGACGTGAATTACTAAATTTAGACAATACTGGTATCGGTGTTTTCTGTCACGTTTTTAGAAATAAAAATGCCCCACCTGCCACCGCGCGGGGGAGGTTAGGGGTACGCGCTGTCATTTGGCTGTCGGGCAAGCGTGGTAACGGCGCCGATAAATCTCAAGAAAGTTTCCGCTTGACGACGGCCACCGCGTCAACCCCCACTAGTTAGGGTGGTGGCCGGAGGTATCAATAGAGTGCAAAGGCGTATAGGGGTTTAGACTTTATCGCCATGCGACCTGAACTTTCCTCGTATAACCATCTTTCCGCGGGCAAGGTCCGGGAAATCTACGAGATTGACCCTGAGACTCTTCTGCTTGTGGTCAGTGACCGTATCTCGGCGTTCGACCATATTCTTGAGACCCCGATTCCTGATAAGGGTCGAGTCCTCACCGCGATGAGCGTGTTCTTCTTCGACGAGATTGATTTTCCGAATCACATGGCGGGTCCGGCCGACGATGAGCGTATTCCGGAAGAGTGCCTCGGCCGCGCACTGGTCTGCAAGAAGCTGGACATGCTGCCGTTCGAGTGTGTCGCACGCGGCTACCTGACTGGCTCCGGCCTGGTGGAGTACAAGGCCAACGGCACCGTCTGCGGTATTGAGTTGCCGGAGGGCCTCGTTGAAGGCTCCAAGCTGCCAGAGCCAATCTTCACCCCGGCCACCAAGGCCGAACTGGGCGAGCACGACGAGAACGTCTCCTTCGATGCCGTCGTTGATGCTCTCGGTCAGAAGCGCGCCGAAGAGCTGCGCGATGCCACCCTGCGCATCTACACCCAGGCCGCTGAACTGGCTGCTTCGCGCGGCATCATCCTGGCTGACACCAAGTTCGAGTTCGGCCTCGACGCCGACGGCAACCTGGTGCTGGCCGACGAGGTTCTCACCCCGGATTCCTCCCGCTACTGGCCGGCCGACTCCTACCAGGAGGGTTCGGTCAACCCGAGCTTCGACAAGCAGTATGTCCGCAACTGGCTGACTTCCTCCAAGTCCGGCTGGAAGAAGGACGAGGGCACTCCGCCGCCGGCGCTGCCGGGTAGTGTTGTGGAAGCAACTCGCGAGCGGTACGTCGAGGCCTACGAACGACTGTCGGGCCGCCGCTTCTCGGACTGGATTGGAGAACCTGCGTGAGCGAAGTGACCTTGGACTCGGCATCCGTCGGCAAGCCTGCAGCAAAGGATTTGCCTGCACCCCGTGCACAGCGGAAGCCGGTGACTCGGTCCTTCCACGGAAGGTACTTCACTGATAACTTCGAGTGGCTCCGCGATAAGGAAAACCCCGAGGTTATCGAATATCTAGAGGCGGAAAACGCCTACACGGAGGCTTTTACCTCCGGCCTTGATGGCACCGCAGACACGATTTTTAAGGAAATCAAGTCGCGCGTGCAGGAGACCGACATGTCGGTCCCAACCCGTCTGAATGGCTGGTGGTACTACTCGCGTACCCAGGAGGGCAAGTCTTACGGGATGAGCTGCCGCGTGCGTGCGGAAGCCGGTGACGGTCTTGACGCGTGGACCCCGCCGACCATCGCCGACGACGCCCCGGCACCAGGAGAGCAGGTCCTCCTGGATGCCAACGAACTGGCCGAAGGGCACGACTTCTTCGCCCTCGGCGCAGCGAGCGTCTCCGCGGACGGCAATCTGCTGGCCTACTCCACCGACGTCACAGGCGACGAACGCTACACGCTGCGCGTAAAGGATTTGCGCACCGGCGAACTGCTTGACGACGAAATTGCGGGCATCGCCGCAGGTGCTACCTGGGTTGGCTCGGAGTGGATCTTCTATCAGAAGGTCGATGAAGCCTGGCGTCCGGACTCCGTCTGGCGTCACCGCGTGGGCACCTCCACTGACGACGATGTCCGTGTCTTCCATGAGCCCGATGAGGCCTATTGGGTCGGGGTCGGCACGGTGCGCAGCGAAAAATACCTGATTATTGAGACCTCCTCGAAGATCACCTCTGAGGTGTGGTACCTGGACGCCAGTGACCCGACCGGAGAGTTCACCTGTGTGCGCCCGCGTGAGACTGGTGTTGAATACGACATCGACCACGCGGTCGTTGGCGGCCAGGACATGTGGCTGATTACGCACAATATGACCGGCTCGAACTTTGCACTGGCCATGGTGCCGGTAGGGGCTTTCGCTCACCTTTCGGACCTCACCGAGCTGGTTGCCCACCACGATGATGTCCGCGTTGAGGGCGTTGACTGCTTCGCTGGTCACATCGCCTTTGGCTACCGTCGCGGCGGTATTGGTCGCGTGGCGTTGGCGGTGTTGAATCAGGATGAGGCTGATGCTGCTGCGCCAGTGCCAGCGTCCGCTGTGAACTTCGTCGAGCTTGATTTCGACGAAGAGCTCTACTCCGCAGGCACCACCGGAAACGCCGAGTGGGACACTCCGGTGCTGCGCTACGCTTACGGCTCTTTCACCACGCCGTCACAGCTCTGGCAGATCGATATTGCCTCGGGCAAGCGGGTTTTGCTCAAGGAGCAGAAGATTCGCGGGGAGTTCAATCGCGGTGATTACGTCGCTAAGCGTGAATGGGTGAGTGCGAGCGACGGTGCCCAGATTCCTGTGTCGATTATCCATCGCGCGGACCTCGACCTGGACGCGCCGAACCCGACGCTGCTCTACGGCTACGGTTCCTATGAATCGTCCATGGATCCGGGCTTTTCCATCGCGCGCCTATCGTTGCTGGATCGCGGCATGATTTTCGTCATTGCGCACGTCCGCGGCGGCGGTGAGATGGGGCGTGGCTGGTGGGAGAGTGGCCGCGCAACCACGAAGAAGAACACGTTTACTGACTTCGTGGCAGTCGCCGACTACCTGCTGGATTCCGGCTGGACCACGCGCGAGCAGCTGGTAGCGCTCGGCGGTTCGGCAGGAGGCATGCTGATGGGCGTGGTCGCCAACATCGCCGGTGACAGGTTCGCGGGCATCCAAGCAGTGGTGCCGTTTGTCGACTGTCTGACATCCATGCTCATGCCGGAGCTACCTCTGACGGTGGTGGAGTGGGATGAGTGGGGCGATCCTTACCATGACCCGGAGGTCTACGACTACATGGCCTCCTACGCGCCGTACGAAAATATCTCGGCCGATGTGAAGTACCCGAAGATTCTCGCGATTACTAGTTTGAACGACACTCGCGTGCTCTACGTGGAGCCGGCAAAGTGGATCGCCAAGCTGCGTGAGGTTGTCGGCGGCGAGCCGGGTCAGTTCCTGCTCAAGACGGAGATGTCTGCGGGGCACGGTGGTGTGTCCGGACGTTATGAGCGGTGGCGCCAGACGGCCTTCGAGTACGCCTGGATTGTCCACACCGCTGGTGCGGTGAAGTAACACATGGATATTCGCACGCTGCTGTCCGCACAGGGCATCGACACCGATTCGCTTTCCGACGATCAGTTGGCCGTCTACCACACGCTTTTTCGGCGGCGGGATGTCCGCCGCGAATTCGCCGGCGAAGTGTTGGACAAGGCGCGGTTGATGCGCGTGCTGGCGGCCGCTCATGCCGCGCCTTCGGTGGGACTGTCCCAACCATGGGACTTTCACATCATCCAGGATTCGGATCGCCTGCAGCAGTTCGCCGACCACGTTGCCGGACGCCGCGCTGAATTTGCAGCCAAGCTGGAAGGGGAGCGGCGCGAGACCTTCAATCCAATTCAGATTGAAGGAATTGTGGACTCGGGAACGGGCATCGTCGTCACCTATGACCCGACCCGTGGTGGCAAGAACATCCTCGGCCGCGACACCGTCGATGACACAGGTCTTATGTCAGTCGCTCTGGCTATTCAGAATCTGTGGCTGGCTGCCACGGCAGAGGGGCTCGGTGTCGGTTGGGTCAGTTTCTACCATGAGGATTTCCTGGCCGATTTTGTCGGTGTCGAGGCTCCCGTGCGGCCGGTAGCCTGGTTGTGCATTGGGCCGGTGACACACCTGGCTGCAGAGCGGGATTTGGAGAAGTTCGGCTGGCGCAAGGGGCTGGCGCTCGATGAGGTTGTGCACTGGGGGCTAAGTCGCGAGGCAGACGCAGGTTGATGCCCTGCGGCGCTTATCGGATCCTTTACCTGAAAGGCTTTTGAGTATTCTCCTAGCTTTGTCCTCTCTGTTACCAAAAATTTACATACGCCTGTTTTTGTTGAATCCATGGCAGGCAGTGGGGTGCAGGAACAGATTCGGACGACCGACCAGGTTGTCCGACCGGCAGGCAAAGAACTTATAACCGTTGACGGTGGGGTGGTTGGGTCGCCGCTTTTGGTGTCGGTGTCGGGTTTGCGTGATGGCACGTTGCTCGATGTCGCTCGTTTCGTCGCGGCGATGGAGCAGCGCAGTATCACACCGTCGCTGTTGGTAGCTCCTCATGCTGGCAAGAACTGGTCGCTGCGGGAAGCTCCGGCGGTGCTGGATTGGCTTCGCCGTCGTAGTGATGACGGGATCGAGATTGTCCTCGCGGGATTCGACCAGTCGGTTCGGGGCCGGGTCGCGGAATTTGCGTCGTTAAGCGAGCATGAAGCGCGTTTGCGTCTGACTGCGGCGACGCGCCAGATGCGTGCGATGGGTTTTGAGACGGATGTATTTGCACCACCGAAGTGGGCCATGTCGCCAGAGACCATGAACGTGCTGCCGGAGCTGGGCTTCCGTGTGGCAGCGGATCGAAACGGTGTCCGTGACCTGACTACCGGTGCGGTCGATCCGACTCGTGTGCTGGCCATCGGTGAGGGCTTCGGCGGTGCCGGTTGGTGGCGCCGTGCGGTGCGCTCCTCGGTGCAGCGCTCGCTGGAGAAGGGACGCGCGGTGCGCCTCTCGGTCAACGCGTCGAAGTTGCGTGAGCACAAGCTGCGCCAGGATGTTGTCGACATCATTGACCAGGCGGTCGATGGGGGTGCGCAGCCGGTCAACCACTCCGCAGTGCCGCTGGGCCGTGAGCTCTTTGAAGGCATGGAGCAGGTCGGCTAACCGCTGCGCCTGACGGTCAACGCGCGGCTGCCCTAGTGTGGGAATTATGAGCAATCTCTTTGACATCCCAGTAACTACCATCGACGGCAACGAAGCAACGATGAATGACTGGGCGGGCCACGTCCTGCTTATCGTCAACACCGCCTCTGAGTGCGGTTTCACTGATCAGTACGACGAGCTGCAGGGCCTTTTCGACGAACTCGCACCCCGCGGCTTCTTCGTCCTCGGGTTCCCCTGCAACCAGTTCGGCGGCCAAGAGCCCGGCAGCGCCGAGGAAATCAAGCAGTTCTGCCAGCGCGAATTCGGTGTCACCTTCCCGCTATTCCAAAAGACGGAGGTCAACGGCGACAACGCTCACCCGCTGTACCAGCTGCTGAAGGAAACCCTGGACGGCGACGGCGAGGCCGGAGATGTGAAGTGGAACTTCGAGAAATTTGTCGTTTCGCCAGAGGGCGAGGTCATCGGCCGCTTCCGCTCTAAGGTCTCGCCTGACGACGACGCCCTGCGCAACCTCATCGAGGAAAACCTGCCTATTTAATCAGGTCTTTTAACTTGGCTATCTGGCGGCCTCCAGCGGTGCCTGCTCGAAGTAGCCAGTGGCGCCGTAGCCCACGATGCCGCCTCGGTTGCGCAGCGTCATGCTGGCCAGGCCTACGTTGCCAAGCTCATCGCCACCGACAGTGACCCAATCACCTCGAACCGCGACAACCATATTGGCGTGCATCCCGAGGCCGGCCGGGTAGCGGTAGAAGATGATGTCACCGACCTGCGGAGAGAAGTCCTTGTCGGTGACGAAAGCATCATGCGCCTTGTAAGCATCCATGAGCTGTTCGACATCTGTGACCAACCATGGGTTCGCGGTGGCGGAGGCCGTGTTTTTCTCGCTGTTCTTGTCAGCGTTGCGCTTGTCGCTGGTGGCCGCCGCCTCTTCGGCATCTTTTGGCCCCTCTGCCGCGTCATAGACCGGCACACCCGCTGAAGCGAGCAGGAATGACAAGAATGGGGCAGTCCAGGACCCGGAACAGTCGACCGTATTTCCAAATGCATCGAGGTTCGGATCGAGGTTCGGGGTTGACTCCGAGGCCCGATCTGCAGCCGAGGCCTGGTTCGCAGCCATACGCGCAGAGCCTGGCCTGGTCGTGGCAGCGGTGGCCGCGGCACCTTCATCAGCGGTCGGGTCAGCATAGGAATCCGGGTGCTTGCCAACCTCAGGGATAACGCCGCGGATGTCGTCGTCAGTAGCGCCACACGCCAGCCCGAAGTAGACCTCCGGGGAAGGCTGCTCCTCATACTGATAGCGGGCAACGTCCTTCAGAGCCTGCTGATAGTAAGGACGGTCAGGCTCAGTGCGGGGGAACGTGCCACCACGCCACGCCAGGATATTGATAGGACCAAAGAGCGTGAACCACCCGGCAAAGAGAAATACCGCCGTCAGCGCCAGAATAGAGGCAGGCGGAATAGCGGCACGAACACGCTGCAGGAGGCTCGGGGAGGGTGCAGTCTCCGGGCTGTCGTCAAGCGATGGTGAGGAAGACTCAGACCGTGCTTCGTGGGGCTGCTGCGCGGGCACTGGCGCGGGTGAATCGGTGGTCATAACTTCATAGGATAGTAGGGGCGTTGTGCAGGGGACTGTGGTGCTCCTTGGCGAGTGCCGCTCTGGGGTACCGCTACTGACTGTGGCGGCAGTTAAACTGTGGGACATGACTTCACCCGACCAGCGTAACGAGGCCGAGCGCGACCCTCGTGAGGATTTGCCGAGCTTCCTGCACGAGCCGGACAAAATAGACAAAATTCTCTATGCATCGCTGATGCTCATCGCGGTGTATGGCTTTGCAATTATCCCGTTCCGCGCGGTTTTACTGCTCAAGTACACGTTCTTGCACACGTGGCTGACCGGCTCGAATCTCTCGGTGCTGATTCTCGCGTCGGAAAACGAGGACCGGCCGCTGTTCCTTTTCGCCGTCGTGGTGATTGCGGCGCTGTCGACAATCAAGTTCATGCCGTTCTTCTACTGGATGGGCAAGAAGTGGGGCACGGAATTCATCACGATGAGTTTCGCAGGCCACCCACCGCGATGGTTTAAGAAGATGGAGAACTTCATCTATGAACGCATCGGACTGAGCGTGTTGGCATCCTTTGTGCCGTTCTCGCCGATTCCGGCCACGATCGTCGTGGCCATCGGTGGTATTGCGAAGGTGCGCGGCTGGGTAGTAGGCGTGTACCTCTTCCTCTGCGCCGCAATGCTTAAGTGTTTCTACCTGTACTTGGGCCTGAAGTTTGGCCCAAGCATCCAGGGCTCCCTGCAGACGATTGACAGGTACGTCACCTACATCACCTTCGCGCTGATTGGCTGGATGTTCCTGTCCATCTGGTGGAAAAACAGGAAACCGAGCAGCCCGGCGGCTTAGTCCTCTTCGCGCTCAATCAGCGGCAGCGGACTGTACTTGTCGCGCAGTGCCTTCAGCGACAGATCGTGAGCGTGCAGGCGCTTGTCCTCATCCGTCGTCGGCTGGAAGTGCGGTACCGGCTGCGGGTTGAAGTCGTCGTCAATTGCGACATACGTCATGGTCGAATGCAGCGCCTTGCGCAGTCCGCCAACACCCTTGCGCGGCTCACAGCAGTAGACCTGCACCGACAGGTGCATAGAGGTCGTGCCGGTGCGCAGAATGCGTGCGCGCACCTCAACCAGATCACCAATGTGAATCGGGTTGTAGAAGCGAATACCGCCTGCGTACACAGAAATGGTCTGGCGGCCCGCCCAGTTGGTGGTAACCGCCGTCGCGGCCTCATCAATCCACTCCATGGCGGTGCCGCCGTGGACATTGCCGCCCCAGTTAACATCGGTCGGCTTCGCCAGGAAACGAGTGGTCAGTTCGGGTGCGGAGGAGTCCGCGGAGTACGTCTGTGCGCGCATACTGGCCTCGATGTCGCGGCGGAGCTCGAAACGAGAAAGAGCGGCTTTTTCAACGCGCTCTTCTTCCTCTGTCTGCGGAACCCACTTAGGAACCGGAGTCGACTTACCGTTTTCATCCATGGCCACAAAAATCACCAGGCAGTCAGCTGCGCGGGTGAACTTGCCCTCGCGTGGATCCGCCGAGAGCACCTCGTTGACAATGTGCATAGAGCTGCGACCGGTGTGCGCAATCTTGGAGCGCACCTCCACGATGTGGCCGCTGGGAATCGGACGAGTGAAGTGAATGTGGCCGAAGTACGCAGTCACACAGTAACGTCCCGACCAGCCGGTCGCGCAGGCGTAAGCGGCCTTGTCAATCCACTGCAGCACGCGGCCACCGTGGACAGAATTGGTGCCGGCCATGATGACGTCGGTCGGCGAGGCCATAAAACGGAGCACTAGAGAAGGCGATGCCGGGGCATGCACCTGTTCAGCTTTATCAGTCGACTGCGTATTCATATATGGAAGCATAACTCTAGGATGAGGTTATGGTAGCCAAAATCTCGCCTTTCGACGTTCGCAGCGCCCTTTCCACCGCCGCACCCTGGGCGGCGCAGCGGCTTCTCGACCGCGGACTGCTCTCCGACCAGGTGGCAACCGCCTTCATCGAGGAGGATGGGGCGCAGGGATCGTCGTTAAGCCGTGCGAGCCTTGCCAAAGCGGTGCGCCTGTCCGTGCGGATGCTCGCCCAAGAGGCGCCGGGGCACAGCGTTGAGGTGCGCGTGCCACCCTTCGTCGCGGTTCAGTGCATCGAGGGGCCTCGGCATACGCGCGGTACGCCTCCCAACGTCGTGGAGATGATGCCGGAGATCTGGCTGGGACTCGCGTGCGGAATGATTACCCTGGAGCAGGTGCAGACGCATATCGACATGTCGGGCACCCGCGCGGCAGAAATTGGGGCGCACCTGCCGGTGGCACGTATTCCTTAGAACCCGTGTTTCATAAAACCCGTGGGGGGATACTGAATTGGTGCCCGGGCGGGTGGGGCTATTAGTGTGAATGTCGTGGCCGATACCAACATTTCAGGTGCACCAAAGACCAAACTTTTGCCAATTTCGCCTTACGACGATTTGGGGGAGACATCCCCGCGTGAAGAATGTGGGGTCTTTGGCGTTTGGGCACCTGGCGAAGACGTGTCCAAACTCACCTACTATGGCTTGTTTGCCCTGCAACATCGCGGCCAGGAAGCCGCCGGTATCGCAGTCGGCGACGGCGACCAAATTCTCGTATTCAAGGATCTCGGGCTTGTTTCCCAGGTTTTTGATGAGCAGACGCTCGACGCTCTGAAGGGGCACGTAGCCGTAGGGCACACGCGCTACACCACCGCTGGAGCTCCTGCGTGGGAGAATGCACAGCCGATGTTCCAGATGGCCTCCGACGGCACGGACATCGCGCTGGGGCACAACGGCAACCTGACCAACCACCTCACGCTGTTTCACGAGGCGGTGGAAAAAGGCCTGATGCGCGACGAGGGCGAGCTGCCCAGCGACTCCGCAATCATGACCGCACTGCTTGCCGACGAAACCGGCAAGGTCGACCATCCAGAAGACCATGGCTGTAGCACCAACGTGGAAGCGGCCGCACTGACGCTGCTGCCGCGCCTGAAGGGTGCTTTCTGCCTGACTTTCACCGATGGTGAGACCCTGTACGCGGCGCGGGACCCGCACGGTGTGCGCCCGCTGTGCCTGGGCCGCCTGTCCGGTGGCTGGGTAGTTGCATCCGAGACCTGTGCGCTGGATATCGTCGGTGCCTCGTTCGTCCGCGAGATTGAGCCGGGCGAGATGGTGGCCATTGATGCCTCTGGTGTGCGTTCGCAGCGCTTTGCCGAGACCACCCACGCAGGGTGCATTTTCGAGTACGTCTACCTGGCGCGTCCGGACTCCAACATTCGCGGTCGCTCGGTCAACGCCGTGCGCCTTGAGCTGGGCCGCCAGCTGGCTCGCGAGTTCCCGGCCGATGGTGACCTGGTCATGCCTGTGCCGGAATCCGGTACCCCGGCGGCTGTCGGCTACGCCCAGGAATCCGGTATTCCGTTTGGGCAGGGGCTGACCAAGAACGGTTACGTGGGTCGCACCTTCATTCAGCCTTCGCAGACAATTCGTCAGCTGGGAATCCGTCTGAAGCTGAACCCGCTGAAGGAAGTTATCGCCGGTAAGCGCCTGGTTGTGGTCGATGACTCCATCGTTCGCGGCAATACCCAGCGCGCCCTGATCCGCATGCTGCGTGAGGCCGGGGCGAAGGAAGTGCACGTGCGCATTGCCGCTCCGCCGGTGAAGTGGCCGTGCTTCTACGGCATCGACTTTGCCTCCCCGGGTGAGCTGCTGGCCAACGGCGTGGATGAAAACGACATCGTCGCCGGTATCGCAACTGCGATTGGTGCCGACAGCCTGGGCTTTGTCTCCATCGATGGCATGGTGGCTGCGTCCGAGCAGGCGCAGAGCGACGTGTGTTGTGCGTGCTTCGATGGCAAGTACCCGCTGGGTCTGCCGGAGGGCAACCCGAATGCGGCGGCCGTGGAGAGAATGCAGGCAGCGCAGGCTGCTAAGGCCGCGACGAGCAATTAGCCGCGAAACCTCCCTAGAATGAACTACGAGAACTGAACCGAGAACAAAGCGCAGCGGTCCTGCGGCTTGCAGTCTGTGAATCGCGGCCTGGCGATCACGGTTTGTGAATCACAGCCTGTGGTCACAGGTTGCATACCGCAACCGTTGCTTTGTTCCTGGTCCGCCAATACTCCCGGATTCGGCAGTGATGTCGCCCGGGGGAGAAAGTTTAAAGCGAGAGCCTCTAATGACCGAGAACGTTTCTGGTGCTTCCTACGCTGCCGCCGGTGTCGATATCGAAGCCGGCGACCGCGCCGTTGAACTATTCGCCCCGATTGCAAAGAAGGCCACTCGCCCAGAGGTCCGTGGTGGACTGGGCGGCTTTGCCGGCCTGTTTGCGCTGGGCAACTATGAAAAGCCACTGCTGGCCGCATCCTCCGATGGTGTGGGTACCAAGTTGGCTGTGGCGCAGGCCGTCGGCAAGCACGACACCATCGGCCTGGACCTGGTTGCCATGGTCGTCGATGACCTGGTTGTGTGCGGTGCAGAGCCGCTGTTCCTGCAGGACTACATTGCGATCGGCAAGGTTGTGCCGGAGCATGTCGCCGAGATTGTCTCCGGTATCGCCGAGGGCTGCGTCCAGGCTGGTTGTGCGCTGCTCGGTGGCGAGACCGCCGAGCACCCAGGTGTGATGGAGCCGGACGAGTACGATGTCTCCGCCACCGGCGTCGGTGTCGTGGAAGAGGACAAGGTCCTTGGCCCGGACCGCGTGCGTGAGGGCGATGTCATTATCGCCATGGAGTCCTCCGGACTTCACTCCAACGGCTACTCGCTGGCTCGCTACGTGCTTCTGGAAAAGGCTGGCCTGGAGCTCGACGGCTATGTTGAGGACTTTGGCCGCACCCTGGGTGAAGAGCTGCTGGAGCCGACCAAGATTTACGCCAAGGACTGCCTGGCCCTCATGAACGAGGCCGAGGTCCGCACCTTCTGCCACGTCACCGGTGGTGGCTTGGCTGGCAACATGGCCCGCATCATGCCGGAGGGTCTGACCGCCGACATGAGCCGCGCAACCTGGACTCCGGGACCGGTGTTTAAGACTATCGCCGATCTGGGCAACGTCTCCCGTGAAGAGATGGAAAAGACCTTCAACATGGGCGTTGGCATGGTTGCGATTGTCTCCGCAGAAGACTGCGACCGTGCGCTGGCTCTGCTGACTGCCCGCCACATCAAGGCTTGGGAGCTCGGTACGGTGCGCAAGAGCGAAGAAGGTGAGGACCGCGCCGTCCTGCGCGGCAACCACCCGCGCTTCTAGGTGTTTGCCTGTAGTCGGTCGGGACTGGAGTTGGTCGGGACTGGGGTTGGTCGGGACTGGGGTTGGGCTGCAAAACTGACAACCCAGAAATAACGTGGGCTGCAAATGTGAAACTGTGTAAGTTTATGACACTTTCCGGCCATTTTTCGGGCCATTTTTGCTATAAGCGGGGTCAGTAACTCGCATTGGCCGCCTGGCCCCACCGTCGCCGCACATAAACCACACATAAATGCGGTCGCTAAGCCTCCACCTCTGGCCAGCTAGGCAAAAACAAGCACCCACCAACGAACACGTCGGTGGGTGCTTGTTCTATTGAAATCAAAACGCTTTGCGGAAAATACGACAGCAGTTAGCTTGCGCTAGCTGTCGCGACCAGCGCCTGAGGCCCATTCCTCCCAGTCAGAGTAATAGTCGTCTCGATCGGACTCGTTCGACTTGCCGACGAGTTCCCGCTGCAGACGCTCCAAGTCCATTTCTGGTGAATCGTACTTGAGCTGACGGGCAACCTTCGCCTGCTTTGCTTTCGCACGGCCGCGACCCATGGCCTGACCCCCTTGTGTAATCCGTGGGGCGGCACGGGGATACGGCCGACCCACTTATGTCTTATTGCGTTAATTCCTGTAAAACACCATAGCCGATTTTTACACGAAGGGGTTACGCGGGGAGGCCCATGGTGGGTCATGTCCTCGCGCAACGACGGCTCAATACATGCTGTGACCTGTGGAAATGGCCTTTCTGAAAAAGAATGGAAAAAGTTATTTTTTCACCACTCTGTCTGGTGGCTTTACCTATTTCCGTTATCTATTGTCCGGCTACCGCCCACGCAGGCGGTTGATAGCCACGCGGCCCGGCGGCAGCTGCTCGGCACGGTCGATGGAGGAGGGGTCGACAGCCACGGCGCAGTCGCCGACCACAAGTCCCTCACGCTCCTGAGCTGAGCGTTTAAGCAGCGCCAGGGCAATCGGGCCGTAGTCGGCATGTTGCACGACAGTGCCCACACGCCCTACGGTGCGCTTGCCCATCATGACAGCATCGCCGGTCTCCGGTAGCGTAGCCGAGCCGTCGAGCTGTAACATCACCAAAACTCGTGGGGAACGACCAACATTATGGACCCGCGACACCGTCTCTTGGCCGCGGTAGCAACCCTTCTCCAAGTGCACGGCAGCCGTGTCGAATTCAGAGGCAATCCAACGCGGTGCCTCGTGGGGAATCATCTTCTCATCGACATCGAGCGCCAACTCCGGACGCAGGGAAACGACGCGCTCAGCCTCCCATCCCATCAGCCCAACAGGGGAGGCGCCAGCCGCGACCAGCGCGTCCCAGGCGCCGACCAAATCCTGTCGGCGCACAAGAACATCCACACGCCCACCACGTGGCCACGGCAGGTGCCGGACGTAGGAATGCCCCACCGTTGTAGCCTTGCCCACCTGCGGGAATGCAAGACCAGCGGCTACCAAAACCTCGGGGGACTTCGGCCCCATGACGGAGATAATTGCCCGCTCGACCTCTGCAATCTCCACCTTGGACCAGAACACCATCATGTTCAGGTACTTCAGCAGGGAGTCGAAGCCGACAGGGGGCACGTCGATAAGCACGGACTCGTCCAAAATGGTCAGCGTCATGTGATGGAGGACGTGACCGTTGGCATCCAGATTCAGCGCTTCAGTGACCGTGCCGGGGGTGGCGTCGTCGACTTTCTGCGAAAAAAGCGTGTTGAGATACGTCAGACGGTCCTCACCAGTAATCTCAATAACGCGGTAGTACGAGCGATCGACAACTCCACAGTCCTCCTGCAGATGCCGTTGCTCAACCAGCGGTCGGCCATAGTGCCATGCCACGCTGGCTTGCTCTGGAGTTCGCTCCGAGGTTTCCGCGGGAGCACTCGCCGAGCCTTCTATCTGCCCACCTGATTCGAGGGCAGCGGCGCCAGCCACGTGAGCCATCAAAGGACTTACATACTCAACACTCACTCCCTCATGTTAACCAGAAAGTCCCGAAATAAGCATGGATTAAGCTGGGATGCATGACGGATTCGCTTTCTTCTCTAGTGCTTATCGACGTCTTCGCAGACGGCGGCCCGGTTGCTGTCGAGGCGGCCCAGCCCTTCCTCTATGCGGACGATCTCGGGGCTATTCGCGGTGACGGAGTTTTTGAAACCCTCCTGGTCAGGGGTGGTCATACCTGCAACACAGACCGACACGAGAAGCGGTTTGCGTCCTCGGCATTGATGCTGGATTTGCCCGCCCCAGACTTGGAGCAGTGGCGAGCTGCCACCGAGGTTGCGTTGCAGGAGCTGCGCGCTAGGTCAATTGAGGGGGATGCAACGTTGCGGTGGGTCTACTCGCGTGGTCGTGAGTCCACCGGAAAGCCGACCGGCTACGTCTTGGCAAGCTCCGCCGCGAAGGTAGCGGAGAACCGCCTGAACCCGGTGTCGGTCATGCTCGCAGAGCGCGGGTTTTCCCTCGACCTTGGCTCCCGCGCACCGTGGGCTCTCATCGGTGCCAAGACGCTGTCGTACGCGGCTAATATGGCCGCCTTGCGCTATGCCAAGTCCAAGGGCTTCGACGATGTCATCTTCACCTCTGCGGAGGGAAACCTGCTGGAGGGGCCAACATCGACCATCATTGTGCAGCGCGGCAATGAGTTGCTGACTCCCAACCCCGGTGAGGGAGTTCTTCCTGGCACGACCCAGGCAGCACTGTTTGAAACCGCCGCCAACTGCGGATGGACTGTCACACCGACTGTCCTGGTGCCAGGCGACCTGTACACTGCCGACGCAGTGTGGCTGGTGTCCTCGGTGCGCATCGCAGTCGTGGTCAAATCCATCGATGGCGAGCCCATCCGCCAGCCGGATGCGGCCGCGGAGAAGGAATTCCGCGACCTGTGCGACGAGGCGCTGGCGACGCAGTAGGGCACGACGCGACAACAGCTGTGCAGTGACGCGGTAGGCCGCGACGCAACAAGGCCGAGCGGCGACGCGACAAGGCCGCGCAATGCCCGTCGTAAAGCGGTGTAAAGCGGGAAAACCTAGCCCGCGTAGCGCTTGAGCTGCGCAGACATTCGCGGGACGAACTCGTCTTCCCGTAGGCGCTCGTCCACCCAACCAAGATCGTTGTTCGGCATCAGGCCGTAGAGGCGCTTGCCCGGGCCGAGCGAGGCCGGACCGGTGGCGGTGACCATCGTGGAGGCCGCTTGCAGCTCCCACGCGCGCTCGGAGACCGGCTTGCCGTAGTAAATCTCGGTGACACCGGTGGAGTGGGCGCAGATGAACTCAATCTCGTCATCGTCGTTGATGCGCCAGAATCCGGTTTCGCGCTGGTCCGGGCCGGTTGGCTTGCCGTCTTCATCCAGTTTCCAGATGCGCGATTCATACTTCAGGTAATTCTCGCCATCGTGGCTGAAAATGAGCTGCTGGCCGAAGTTGTACTCGCCGTCGACGACGGTGTTCGCCTGCCCCTCGCCGCGCCAAACGCCGACGAGCGGCAGGAGCGCCAGCAGACCGTCATGAATATTCGGGCCAAAGCGCAGGTTTGCAGTCTCGTCGGGGATCGGGAGCCCCTCAAGCTCGGAGATATTGCGCGTAGCGGTGCTCTTGGCCTGCTCAGCTGCGCGGTTAATCGCCTCGTTGCCGTCGAGGCGAGGTGCGGCCGCAGCTACAGGCTCCTGTGCAGCGGCGTCTGACTGGTTGCTGCCATTGTTCTCGGTCATGCCTCACACTCTACCGCTGACGCTAGGCCAGCCACGTAGGGGCTGCTCGCGTACAGCGCCAACACCGCTTGACGACGGCCCTAGCGACGCACCCGACAGTTCTTCTCCGGCAACTCTTCCGCGGATTTCGCTGCTGCCTCCGCGTCCTGTTTAGAGGTCGGCGGCATGAAGTTTTTAGGCGAGACGGTGCAGAAAACCTGTTCGCCCTCAATGGTGATGGACCCGCCAGACACGTACACCCGAGTTGCTGGCATGCCCAGAGGGATCTCTGAATCCCGCAGCGTCAGGCGGAAGGTGTCCATGATGTGCTGAGCATCGGCCTCAGACAGCTCGGGCTTGCTGTGGCTTTTGGTGTCTGTCGGGGACATTGGTGCGGAAATAATCTCCAGCGGCGTGATAATCACGTCGCTGCTCACGATGCGTAACTTCGCCGCAACCTGGGTTTTCCCCTGCCAGCCAGGCGGGGTGGCCTCGAAAATCGCCTCGGTCTCCCAGCCGCCGGTGGGGGAGGAATCCTTCAGGCGCTGAATGCTCAAGTCTGTTAGGCCAAGTTTATTTCCCAGAGAGACGCCGTCGAGTGAGAGCTTGGTGAAGTACTGCTTTGTATATGACTCAGGGAAATCGCCACTGAGCACCGACGATGCTGGAACCTTAACGTTGGCAGCGCCGTATTCGAGGGACACCAGTCCGAAGTCGGGTACCTCCACGTCGCGGATACGCGAAGTCACGGAGCTCCACTTACCCGTCAGAAAAGATGACAAATACGCCTTGCCGCCAATGCCGACATATGGAGTCATCTCCAGCTGCGCAGTCTCTTGAATGTGCTTGGAGAGCTTGTACTCCGCATGGCTGGCGAACCCCATGTCGGTGGTAATCACCAACGCGGCAACAGCGAGGATTGAACCGCCAATTTTCTTCTGTCGTCGGGAAATGGACACACTCTATTAGTACCTCATCATTAGTGCCCCATTGCTTTAGGTTCAGACGACGTCGGCACGTGCTGAACCTGCTGCAACGTATATAGGGTGGGGCGTATGAACGTAACCGAACTGCTTGACGTAGACACCACCGCCGCCAGCGCACTGTTACAGCGCGCAGCCGCCGCCGACGGCGTGGAGGCGTTCGGAGAGGCCTTTGTCCGGGGGCTTGACGACGACTCCTTCGGCCACCGACACTTTGCGATTGTCGACAATGGCCGTTACCTGGGCCTGGCCGCAGTGGCTCCGGATGCCATGGAAATGGTTGTTGCCCCGGAATGTCGCAGGCAAGGTGTGGGGTCGAAGCTACTGGCGCACATCGATGCCGAGGTCGGTGAGCGTCTGCCAATGTGGTCTCACGGCGATGTTGCCGGCGCCAGTCGATTGGCAGAGCTGACGGGACGCAAGGTTGTCCGAGAGTTGCTGCAGATGGCCATTTCGGGTTCCGCGTTGGAGAAGGCCGCGGGGGACGTCGATAAGCGGGACGATGTCGAAGCCCTAACTCTGACTGCAGCGCGCGAGAAGTGGGGCGCGGCGGCGGTGGATAAGGCATGGTTGGCCGTGAATAATGAGGCCTTTGACTGGCATCCGGAGCAGGGCGGGTGGTCGCAGCCGCAGCTCGATCGTGCCAGGGCTACGCAGTGGTTTGATCCGGAGGGCGTGTTCTTTGCTGCAGATGTGGCAGGGGCGAGCGACAGCGCCGAGGAGATTTGCGGTTTCCACTGGACAAAGTGGCATGCCGAGGAATCCGTGCCGACCGGCGAGGTGTATGTTATTGGGCTGAGCTCGAAGGCGCGCGGGCGGGGGCTCGGGCGGTGGTTGACCAATGTTGGCCTTGCTCACCTGCGGAGCAGGGGCGCGGAGAAGGTCATTCTCTACGTCGAAGGTGATAACGCGCCAGCAGTGCGCACCTATCGTGCGGTTGGTTTTGAGGTCGCTCGACGCGATGTGATGTACGGGGCGTAGGGGCCGGCTGGGATGTAGGAACCAGCCGGGGGCGAAGAGGCTTACTTTGCTCTTAGGTTTTGGGGAATTTTCCCCTTCGGGCTGGCGTGGGGCTATGTAATTTTGAGAGTTTTAGAGCCTCATTTCACGATTTCTTACAGGGAAAATGAGAACAATTAAAGAATTACTTTTAACGTTCACCAATTGTTAATGTTTCGAACAGGTTCCGGTTACTATCGCTAGTTAACTTCAGCTCAGTGGACCGGAGTGTGGCGGTTCCACGAGAACTGTTTCACTCATCGTGTAAAACCTGGAGGATTTACTGTGCTGAAGAAGAACCGTGTGGCATCCGTAATTGGCCTGGCCGCTGTCGCAAGCCTCACCCTGGCTGCTTGCTCTGAAGAAGGCGGAGAAGCCGCATCTCAGGTTGAGGGCCTGTCTGACGTGACCGGTGAGCTGCAGGGTGAGGGCGCTACCTCGCAGCAGCGCGCAATGGACCTTTTTGCCACCAAGTTCGAAGAGACAGGCTCGACCCTGTCCTACAACGCATCCGGCTCTGGCTCCGGTCAGACTCAGTTCATTGCCGGCACCGTTGCTTTCGCTGGCTCCGACTCCCCGCTGAAGGAGAAGGACGGCAAGGACCAGGTCGCAGAGGCTAAGAAGCGCTGCGACGGCAACGACGCATGGCACCTGCCGATGGTCATCGGCCCGGTGGCAGTTGCGTACAACCTCGAGGGTGTTGACGTCACCCTGACCCCGGCACTGGTTGCTGAGATCTTCGACGGCAAGATCACCAAGTGGAATGACCCGAAGATTGCTGAGGCTAACGAGGGCGCCGACCTGCCGGAGAAGGACATCAAGGTTGTCTACCGCTCTGAGGAGTCCGGTACCACTGATAACTTCATGAAGTTCCTGAGCGCTGCTGCTCCGGACCAGTGGAAGCACGAGGCTTCCAAGTCGTTCCCGACCGCTACTGGCCAGGGCGCTAACGGTTCGGCCGGCGTTGTCAACGAGGTCTCCAACATCGACGGTGCAATCACCTACGTCGAGGCCGGCTTCGCTGAGGACAAGGACCTGGGCATCGCCAAGATGGACTTCGGTCACGGCCCAGTTGAGCTGAACAACGACACCGTCGGTAAGGCTCTGGACTCCGTTACGTTCAAGACTGAGGGTCACGACATGGTTGTTGACGCCGATGCTCTGTTCGCAATGGATGAGGAAGGTGCTTACCCGCTGGTCCTGACCACCTACGAGATTGTCTGCTCTGCTGGTTACGACGAGCAGACTCGTGACCTGGTTAAGAACTTCCTGAAGGTCGTTCTGGAAGAGGGCCAGGGTCCGGAGCTCGAAGAGCTGGGCTACATCCCAGTTCAGGGCGAGTTCAAGGACAAGCTGTCCGCAGCAGTCGACGCTATTAAGTAAAAAGACTGCTGCGCGCGACGCCAGTGACAACAGACTGAGTTCTGTTGTCACCGACGTCGACGCGGGGATAACTTCAGCCGGCCATGCAGGTTAGAGCTGTGGGCCGCAAAAACCTGATGTAGACCGGTTGGCTTTAATAAATCGACACCTCAGTTGATTGTGTACCGCTACCTAGGCGGTATTTGGGGCCAATCGGTCTTCGTGTGCGTTGAAGCACAAATGACTTCTATTTAGGAAATGAGATCATGAGTTCCTCGACTCCCATTGACGGGAAGCAGGAGGCTGTAGACAGCAGTCTGTTGCAGTCCTCAGCACCGCAGGTTGATTCCTCCGGCGATGAGAGCTCGGAAGAGCAAGCCATTCAGACCGGCGTTGTTCGTCCTGGTGACCGAATCTTCAAGATTCTGGCTGTCGGATCCTCCGCATTGGTGACTGCATCTATTATCGCAATTGCAGTGTTCCTGCTTCTGCGGGCAGTTCCGGCGCTTTCCCGTAACGAAGCAAACTTCTTCACCTACACCGAGCGATGGAACCTGGCAGACACCTCCGCCATGTACTTCGGTATTCCGAACATGTTCCTGGTGACTGTCGCGGTTTCCATCCTGGCACTGGTGCTGGCGATGCCGGTTGCGCTGGGTATCGCTATCTTCCTGACTGCCTATGCGCCAAAGAAGCTGGTCAAGCCGCTGGGTTACCTTGTGGACCTGTTGGCTGCAGTGCCGTCGATTGTTTACGGTCTGTGGGGCTTCATGGCTCTCGGCCCGGCTCTGGCTGGTCTGTACGGTTGGCTGGCTAAGACATTGGGCTTCATCCCGATGTTTGCGGTGTACCCAAACTCGCCGGCATTCGAGACCGGTCGAAACCTCTTTACCGGTGGCATCGTGCTGGCAATTATGATTCTGCCGGTTATCGCAGCTACCACCCGTGAGGTATTTGTCCAGACCCCGCGTGGACACATTGAGGCATCGCTGGCTCTTGGCGCTACCCGCTGGGAAATGGTCAAGCTGGCTATCCTCCCGTTCGGTCGCTCCGGCTTCATCTCCGGCTCGATGCTGGGCCTGGGTCGCGCCCTCGGTGAGACCATGGCTCTCTACCTCGTGATTTCCCCGTCCTCGGCATTCCGCGGTTCGCTGTTCGATGGTGGTACCACCTTCGCAACCGCAATTGCGAACGCGGCACCGGAGTTCAATGACAACCTCAAGGCCGGCGCTTACATGTCCGCAGGTTTGGTGCTGTTCTTGCTGACCTTCGTGGTCAACTCCGCAGCCCGACTGATTGCGAAGAAGTAGCAAGGTCGTAGGAAAAGAAAAGAGAAGTAACAATGACTAGTTCAACTACTGATTCTTCGCCTAACGGCCCCACCGACATGGTCCCCACCTCCGAGTCGGCATTCACCCAGATTAAGGGCTCCCGCAAGGTGGCGGACAACGTCTCCACGGTCCTGATTTATATCTGCATGGCTCTCGCGCTGATTCCGTTGGTGTGGGTATTGTTCGAGCTCGTCGTCCGAGGAACCCCGTCGCTGCTGAGCGGTGAGTGGTGGACCGCCTCCCAGCGTGGTGTCACCGTTGGTGCGGATGCTGGTGGTGTTGCCCACGCAATCGTCGGTACCTTGATTCAGGCCCTGGTCACGACCATCATCACCGTGCCGTTCGGTATCTTCGTCGCCATCTACTTGGTTGAGTACGCAGGTAACTCTCGCTTGGGTAAGATCACCACCTTCATGGTCGACATCCTCTCCGGTGTGCCGTCGATTGTCGCGTCGCTGTTCATCTACTCGATGTGGGTCGTCATGTTCGGCATGAGCCGCTCCGGCTTCGCTGTCTCGCTGGCACTGGTTCTGCTGATGCTGCCAATCGTTGTTCGCAACACCGAGGAAATGCTGCGCATCGTTCCTCACGAGCTTCGTGAGGCCTCCTACGCACTGGGTGTTCCGAAGTGGAAGACCATTTTGAAGATTGTGCTCCCGACCGCGCTGTCGGGCATCGTCACCGGTGTCATGCTGGCTGTCGCCCGCGTCATGGGTGAGTCCGCACCGATGCTGATCCTGGTTGCCACCTCGCGAATCATTACCTACAACCCGTTCGGCCAGTCGCAGTCCTCGCTGCCGCTGTTCATGCTGGACATGTACAAGGCCGGTAATACCGGTGCGGCATTCGACAAGATGTGGGGCGCAGCGCTCACGCTGGTTCTCATCATTGCCCTCATCAACATCCTGGCTCGCTTCGTATCCGCCAAGTTCTCCGTCAAGAGCAGTTAATTCTGGGCGCCTAACGTCCGCTATTTCAAGGAAGGTTTTTGAAAGACCATGGCTAAGCGCCTAGACCTTAACGATGTCAACATCTACTACGGCGACTTCCACGCCGTGCAGAGCGTTAATCTGCACGTCCCGCCGCGTTCCGTCACCGCATTCATCGGCCCGTCCGGCTGTGGTAAGTCCACCGTTCTCCGTTCACTGAATCGTATGCACGAGGTCATCCCAGGTGCCTACGTCACTGGCGAGGTGCTTCTCGACGGTGAAAACATCTATGGCCCGAAGATCGACCCGGTCTCCGTTCGTAACACCATCGGTATGGTGTTCCAGCGTCCGAACCCATTCCCGACCATGTCCATCGAGGACAACGTCGTGGCTGGTCTGAAGCTGGCTGGTGTTAAGAACAAGGCTCACCTCAAGGAGGTTGCCGAGAAGTCCCTGCGCGGTGCCAACCTCTGGGATGAGGTCAAGGACCGCCTGGACAAGCCGGGCGGAGGCCTCTCCGGTGGTCAGCAGCAGCGTCTGTGCATCGCTCGTGCGATTGCAGTTGAACCAGAGGTTCTGCTGATGGACGAGCCGTGCTCCGCTCTGGACCCGATTTCTACTCTGGCTATCGAGGATCTAATCCACGAGCTGAAGGAAGAGTTCACCATCGTGATTGTGACCCACAACATGCAGCAGGCTGCTCGTGTGTCCGATCAGACCGCATTCTTCTCCCTCGAGGCAACCGGCAAGCCGGGTCGCCTGGTCGAGGTCGGCCCGACCAAGAAGATCTTCGAGAACCCGGATAAGAAGGAGACCGAGGACTACATCTCGGGTCGCTTCGGCTAAATCGTGGCTTCGGCTAAAGAAAGGTGCGAATCTCGCACTGGTCAAGCCAAATAAACAAAGAGGCAAAAGCCCAGCACCTCGCCAATGTCCAGGCGAGGTGCTGGGCTTTTGTTGCGCGGCTGCTAGAGCGCGTACGTGTTTTGCCAGACGGTTGCTTAGCCGCGCGAGTGGTTTGTGGCGGGGCAAGCAGTTACTGACCCGGTTTATAGCACTACATAGCGAGTAAATAGCGTTCAAGTGCTATAAACTTAATCACTTTCTCGGGAGCGGACGGTGTTTGGTCCGGGTTGGCCTAAAAACCGGCTCCAGCTCGGCTCCAACGCGTCCCCAGCCCGCCTCAACCTGGCCCCAACGTGGTCTCAACCCGACCCCATCCTGACAGCCCCAGCAACCTACATCCGCAGGTGGCGCTCCAAGGCCTGCAGGCGACGGTTGAAGCTGCGCTGGTCCCGTTCGTCCTCAAGCTTGTCCAGGTACACATCCCGCTTGTAACCGGTGGCCAAGTAAACGATCCGGGCCGCAACCTCGACCGCGTGGTCCGCGTAGCGCTCGTAGAAACGGCTAAGCAGGGTGACATCCACAGTCTGCGCAGGGGAGTGCGGCCAATCATCGGAGTTGGTCAGCGTGAACAGGTGCTGGTGGATGTCGTCGATGCTGTCATCGGTCTTGTCCAAGGCCAATGCCTGGTCAACGTCATAGTCGATGAGTACCTGACGAGTTTCATGCGTCATCTGCTCAGACACAGAAGCCATCTCGCGGAAGTATCCCTCTACGGGCTCCGGCAGTGCCTTGTTCGGGTGGCGACGCCGGGCAACGTTGGCAATATGCACACTCAACGCGCCCATGCGGGAGATGTCCTCGACAATGTAGAGGCCGCTGACAATCTGCCGGAGGTCACCAGCTACAGGAGCTTCGCGTGCCAACAGCTCAAAGGCTCGCTGCTCCGCATCCTGGCGCAGGTCCTCGAGAGAATCAATCTGGGAAAGAACGGTTTCAGCCGAGACTAAATCAGCTTCAAAGAGGGCCTTGTTCGCAAGCTTGTGCATGGATCCAACTCGGTCACACATCACAATGAGACTGTGGGCCAGGTTGTCCATTTGTTCTCGATAGACAGTGCGCATGCGTTTCATACTAGGCAATCTGAAGCAAGCCCGCGCGATAGTCACGCAATAGTGGGGAGCCCCCAATTACCCTCGCAGATTTACCCCAAGCAGTCGTACAGAACCGAGAACTAGCCGCCAGAGTGCATAATCTCCGCGCCCTCGGGCACGGTGTCGTCCTCCGGGTCGTCCAGCCAGCCCTCCGGCAGCACCACCTTTGCAGGGGAACCTTGTCGCCCGCGGGCACCGTCAGCGTCCTCTGGGAGGATGTGGGCGCTGGGGCCGTCGTAAAGCGGTGTGAGAATTTCATCGAGCGTTGCCAGCGAATCGACGCGCGCGAGAGCCTTACGGACCTCACCGCCGGCGGGGTATCCGCGCAGGTACCAGGCGATGTGCTTGCGCAGGTCGCGGCAGCCCTTACGTTCTCCCTCATGCTCCACGAGCAGTTCCGCGTGACGACGGATAATCCCCGCGACCGCACCAAAAGTTGGTGCCGGCGGCACTTCTTCGCCACGCAGCTCGGCAGAAAGCTGCGCGAACAGCCACGGGCGACCAAGGCAGCCACGACCGACGACGACACCGTCGCAGCCGGTCTCATCGAGCATTTTGCGGGCATCGGTGGAGGCGAAGATGTCGCCATTGCCAAGCACCGGGATGTTGCTGAAGCCGGAGTCGACCATGTGCTCCTTCAGCCGCGCAATCTGTGACCAGTCGGCGTGACCGGAGTAGCGTTGCGCCGCGGTGCGGGCGTGTAGAGCAACAGCTTTGGCACCCATCTCGGCGGCGATTCGGCCGGCATCGAGGTGCGTGTGATGCTCGTCGTCGATACCGACGCGGAACTTCACCGTCACGGGGGTGTCGGCGCCCTCCGTGGCTTTGACGGCCGCGGCGACGATGTTGCCAAAGAGGCGACGCTTGTACGGCAGCGCCGAGCCGCCGCCCTTGCGAGTGACCTTTGGTACCGGGCAGCCGAAGTTCATATCGATGTGGTCGGCGAGGTCTTCGTCGACGATCATCTTCGCGGCCTCGTAGGTCCATTTTGGATCGGTGGTGTAGAGCTGCAGGCTGCGGGGATTCTCGTTGGGCGCGAATGTGGTCATGTGCATGGTCTTCTCATTGCGCTCGACTAGCGCTCGTGCGGTGACCATTTCGCAGACATAGAGGCCTGAGACCGTGCCCGTGCGCTGCAGCTCCTGCTCGCGGCACAACGTACGGAAGGCCACGTTGGTGATACCGGCCATCGGCGCGAGTACCACGGGGGAGGCGAGCTCAAAGGGGCCGATGTGCATGTGCGAGGACGTGGCATCGGCGGGTTTGGCGGCGCTGAGTGGACTCGTGGAGGTATCTAACACGTACAGTATTGTGTCACGCTGAACTGCCGTTTTCGAATCTGTTTTGGCTGGCGGATTGGATCGGGCGGTTAGCGCTGCGTGCGCGGATGCCTGACGACGACCACCGTTCGGCGGTCCCTCCCACCGGGGAGCTCGGTGGTGTTGCGGAGAATTTCCAGAATGTGGTTCGACTCCTCGTCGAGGTGCTCGGTGGGTTCGTCGAGAAGCAGGATTGGCGCTGTGCTGACCAGCGCGCGGGTGAGAATGAGCCTGCGTCGCTGACCACCTGAGAGACTGTCCGCGCCGCTGTCCAGAATCGTGTCCAGTCCGTCGGGTGCGGCGTCGACCCATTCGCGCAAACCCACGGTATCCAGTACGGAGTAGATGACATCATCGCTGACCTGCGGATTGCCAATGGAGATGTTATCCCGCACCGTGGTGGCGAAAATGTGCTCGTCTTCGGCGACGAAGCGCACTAGATTGCACGGTTGGGTGTTTCCGTGAGCCTCCCCGGTACTTGCTTCACTGCGCCACAGTTCGTGGCCATTTTCGTCGGTGACGGTCACCGTGCCCGCAATCGGCGGGATGAGTCCGGCGAGGGTTTTCAGCAACGTAGTCTTGCCGCTTCCCGACGGCGCCGTAATCTCCCGGTATCCGCCGAAGGTGACTTCGAAGTTTTGCATCGGCAGTTGGGTCGGCTGAGATGCTGTGGCCTGCGCTGACTGGACAGCGGTCCCTTCCGTGTTGCTCGAAGCGTGGCCGTCGGGGTAGCCCACTACTAAATCTCGTACCTGCAGCGTTGGCTGAACTGCCAGGTGGTCCTGGGGGAGTGCAGACGAGGGTACTGGTGCATCCGCCGGGTCAGCTGCGTCGGCCTCGTCGGAGCCGCCCGTATTCGCCGCCAGCGCCAGCAATGCTTCGCGCGATCGCGCCAGCGTCTGCGCTGCCGCAGGTAGCGGGCCAACCGACTCAAAAGCAGCCAGTGGAACCAGAACCAGAACCGTCAGCCACTCCGGGGAATGGGCCAAACCGCCTCCGGTGCTTCCGGTGCCCGCGGCAGAGTCCGTCACCAACCACGAGGCGACGACTACGGTGAGGACAGCCGTCAGCACGCTGGCCGCGGTGCTCAATGCAGAGGCTCGCGCATTTGCCCGGCCAGTGGCGTCATCGATGGCCGCAACCTTCTTACTGGAGGCCGAGGCGGCAGAGACTGCCTCATCCAATTGGCCGTGGATGCGCAGGCCCGCGGCGTCGGAAAGCAGCGTTTCGACGGCGCCGGCATGCGACTGCAGCGCGGCCGCGCGACTCTGACTCGAGCGTGCAGTGGCGCGGTACGTCAAGTATGGCGCAACGCCGCCTGCGAGAAGCAGCCCCACTGCCAGCAGAACCGCAGCGGTGGGGGAGAGGATTGTGACGAAGACAACCGCGATGAGCGAGGTCATAAGCGCCACCAGCGCGGGCACGATTGAGCGCACGATGACATCGGCCAGCGCGTCAATATTCGTGCCCAGCGCTGTGACAATATCGGAACGCTCACGCAGCGCCAGCGTGCGAGCGCCCACGAAATGCTCCCACAGTTTCACCCGGGAGCGCTCTGCGGTACGTAACGCCACGTCATGGGAGACCAGCCGGTCGAGGTATCGGAACACAGCTCGCGAAATACCCAGCGCGCGCACAGATGTAACCGCCAGAGTGATGTCCATCAGCGGCGGCTTCTGCCAGGAACGCGTAATCAGCCACGCCGACACCACGGTCAGGCTCAGTGCGGACAGCAGCGTGATGGTGCCCGCCAACACTGGCCACACCAGGTCGCGGGGGCTCACCAGTCGACGAAGCGCTTGCAGGATAGTCATCGCGACTGCACCTCCACCACGTCGTCGGCCGCCGCAATCAGTAGCGGATCATGGCTGGTGGCAATCACCGTGGCTCCGCGCCGGGCACGTGTGCGCAAGATCCTAATCACGGACTGTGCACTGTCGGCATCCAAGTGGGCCGTCGGTTCATCGAGGAGGACGAGGTCGCGGGTGTCGTCGGCAAGCTCGCGCCGAAGTGCCTCCCGCTGACGTTGCCCGAGCGAGCGCCGCGAATTATCGCCCACCGCAGCCGCGTCCAACACAGGACGCTGGGGTAGCCACGCGATGCGTTGCAGCAGGTCCTGGCCACGGAGAATGCGCTTGCCGTCGCGGATGGTTACGGAGCCCTCCAAGCCCTCGTGCACAATTCCGGCGACAGCGAGCAGCGCCGTCGTTTTGCCCACGCCGTTCGGTCCCGCCAGCACGGTTATCGCGCCAGGCCGCGCGACGGCGCTTAGCTCACTTGGTCGTACGCCGTCTCGCCCCGGCGCGGAGAGTCTCTCGAACACGACTGTGGGCGCACTGTGGGCGCTGGGGGTACTGCTTGACGACGTTCCTTCGGTCGGCCCCTCCACAGTTTCAGCGGTGGGGTTCGTGGAGTTCGGAGCCTGGCAATCTTCCTTGTCCAGATCCTCCCCGTCCAGATTCTTTCTGTCCAGCAGTTCCGTGACCTCGGTGGCTGCGACCACACCGTCCTGAGCTGCGTGGAACTTCTGACCAACCTGGCGCACGGGGCCATAGATTTCCGGGGCGATAATGAGCACTGCCAGACCAGTGGCCAGTGTCATGTGGCCGCCCAGGAGCCGGAATCCGATACCGACAGCGATGAGCGCAATTGACAGGGTGGTTAGGAATTCCAGAACTGAGGAGGACAGGAAGGCGATGCGCAGGACCTCCATGGTGGACTTCCGGTGGCGGGTCGACAGGCGCTTGATCTCCTCGCTGGGAGCGTCGGCCATGTTGTGTGCCTTAAGTGTTGGCAGGCCGATGACCAGGTCGAGAATCTGGCCGCGCACCGTACCGATGTCGGCCAGGCGGCGTTCCGTGCGGCCCTCAGTGAGGCGGCCCACCAACCACATAAACAGCGGGATGAGAGGCAGCGTGACAACTGCGATGGCAAACGACGGGAGGTCCAACCACGCCACCGCGACCAGTGCCATTGGGGTAGCCAGAGCTGCCGCCACCAGTGCGGGAAGGAATTCCGCCACGTAGACGGCCACACCATCGAGCCCGACCGACAGCAGCGCGCGCCAATGCGCGGTGTCGACTGTGCGGGGATCGCGCAGAGCAAGGGCTCGCAGAGCACGGCTGCGAAGGTCTGTCGCCACGCGTGCACCAGCTGATTGGCCGAAGCGCACCAGGGCGTAGGAACAGGCCACCCGAACGATTACGGAGGCGGTGGCTACCACCGCAAACAGTGTCCAGTTGGGAGTCACCTCGCCCAGAACCTGCGCCGTAATAGTGCCAATGGCCAGACCTAACGCGATTGTGGCACCTGTGCTCGCGGCGGTCAGTGCGCCCGCGAAAATGACCCAACGCCAGGCTGGGGCCGACAGCTTGAACAGTTTCGGATCGACAGGTGCCACTTTTTAGAAACTAACCTCCAACGGACAGACGGCTACGAGACCTTGCGCTCCGCCATCAGTCGCTTGCGGAACACCCAGTATGTCCACGCCTGGTAGGCAATCACTAGTGGGGTAATCGCAAGCGCGGTCCAGGTCATGATTTTCAGCGTGTAGGGGTTAGAGGCGGAATTCCAGATATCGAGGGAAACGCCGTCGGCAAGCGTTGTCGGCATCAGGTACGGGTACATGGCGCCGAAGACGACGGTCGTGACGGCAATTACGGCGATGGCGGTGGCGGTAAAAGCGATGCCGTCGCGATTGCCCACGGTGGCGGCGATCGCAATGAACAGCCCTGCTACCGCGATGACGACAACAGCCCATAGCCAGGTCTTTCCGTAGCCAAGCTGCGTCCAGATGAGGAACACTCCACCGAAAATCAGCGCTGACAGAGCTGGGATGCGAGCCGCATTGCCGACCTCGTCACGCAGCTTGCCGGCAGTCTTCAGGCGCAGGAAAGTCACCGCGTGAAGAGCGAACACAGCCGCAAACGCAATGCCACCGACCAGTGCGTATGGGGTCAGCAGTCCCAACAGGGTGCTGAAGCCGGAGTCCAGGTTCTTGTCGGCGTTCAGCGGGACACCACGCACCAGGTTCGCGACGGCTACGCCCCACAGAATCGGCGGCAGCCAGGAGCCGAAGATAATCGCGCGGTCACACCAGGCGCGCCAGCCTTCATCGTTGACCTTCGAGCGCCACTCCAGCCCGACAATACGGACAATCAGCGCCACCAAAATCAGGAAGAGCGGCAGGTAGAAGCCGGAAAACATGGACGCATACCACTCTGGGAACGCTGCGAAGAGCGCGCCACCTGCGGTAATCAGCCACACTTCGTTGCCGTCCCACACCGGCCCAATCGTGCCGAGCATCGCTTTACGACGCGGCTCATCGCGGCCAACAAACGGCAGCAGCATTCCGACGCCGAAGTCAAAGCCCTCAAGAAGGAAGTAGCCGGCGAAGAGGAACGCGACCAGGATAAACCACAAAACGGGAAGATCTAATCCGAACATGTCAGAGGTACATCCTTATCTACTTTGTGTCCTCAGTCGCGGAGACTTCGGAGTCGGGGCTAGTAGCGGACTGGGCATGGACCTTGTTGAAACGCACTGGGGACGAAACAATCGCGCCCAGATCGGTAGCGATTGGCGACGACGGACCCGCATGGTCAGGGGCATTGCCAATGGCACTGATGGCCTCAGTGGATTCGGTCGGAGGGCCGGCAATGACTGCGCGGCGAATCAACCAGAACCACACCACTGCCAAAACCAGGTAGAGCAGGGTAAAGCCCACCAGCGTAATAATCACCGTGGCCGGCGCATGGTCGGACACACCCATGTCGACGGTCATGCGCAGCAGTTCCGTGCGGGGGTCGCCCGCGTGATCAGGGTTGGGGTGCACAATCCAGGGCTGGCGTCCCATTTCCGTAAAGATCCAGCCAGCGCTGCTGGCCAAGAACGGGAATGGAATTGCGAGGATGCTGCAAGCAGCGAAAATGCGGGCTCGCTTGCCCGTCGGCACGCGCCCCTTGCGAGTGAACAGCCAAGCGAAAAACGCAATGGCCAGCGAACCGACCATGAGCCCAATCATGGCGCGGAAAGACCAATAGGTGACGAACAAGTTCGGGGAGTAATTGCCCGGACCGAATAGGGCCTCGGCCTTTTCCTGCAGATCTTGCACGCCCTGGAGTGTGACGCCACTGAACTTGCCCTGCGCCAGGAACGGCAGCACCCACGGCACCTCGATAAGGTGCAGCACTGAATCACAATTGTTGTGCGTGCCGACGGTCAAAACCGAGAACATCGGATCCGTCTGCGTGTGGCACAGGGACTCGGCCGAAGCCATCTTCATCGGCTGCTGCTCGAACATCAGCTTGGCTTGGATATCGCCGGTGATAAACACCGCCAGCGAGCTGAGCACAGTGGTCCAGAGCCCGACTTTCATGGTCTTACGGAACGTCTGCTCGTGGACAGTATCTCTCTGACCACCGCGGCGGCTCTGAACCAGCCACCAGCCACTGACACCGACGACTAGCGTGCCAGCCGTGAGGAAAGAGCTGGCCACGGCATGCGGGAACGCTGCCAGAGCAGTGGAGTTGGTCAACAGCGCACCTAAGTCCGTCAGCTCAGCGCGGCCGGTTTCCGGGTTGTAGACCGCGCCCACAGGGTGCTGCATGAACGAATTGGCGACGATGATGAAGTACGCCGAGATATTCACCGCAATGGCGACAATCCAAATCGAGAGTGTGTGCATCCAGGTTGGGATACGACCCCAGCCGAAAAACCACAGGCCCAGGAAGGTCGATTCCAGGAAGAACGCGATGAGCCCTTCAAGGGCCAGTGGGCCGCCGAAGACATCACCAATCATGCGGGAGTATTCCGACCAGTTCATACCGAACTGGAATTCCTGGACGATACCCGTGGCCACGCCCATGGCGAAGTTAATGATGAAGATGGTGCCGAAGAACCGTGTCGCTCGGTACCAGAGATCATTCTTCGTCGTGGCCCACAGAGTCTGCATAAGTGCGACAAGCGGGGCCAGGCCAATGGTCAGCGGGACAAAAATGAAGTGGTAGACGGTGGTTATGCCAAATTGCCAACGAGATATATCGACGACATCCATGTTTCCTCGACTGAATAAGTAGACATAAAAGATGCGTGTACTCCGCCTGGGTTTGCCGAAGTTTGCATCGAGTGTCCGCAGTAATCCTGCTTACTAGTTCAGTCGGATGGGGAGACCCAAAAGTTCCTGGGTGTGAACTAATCGACTAGCGGAGGGAAAAACTCGCAGAGGACAGATCTCGCAGAGGGCAATTATTAAAAACATGCGCACAATTGCTAGGCTATTTTGTTGCGCGGGCCTTTAGCTCAGTTGGTAGAGCTACGGACTTTTAATCCGCAGGTCGCGGGTTCGAGCCCCGCAGGGCCCAC